>NZ_CP157278.1:5444729-6049699 GCF_040026395.1 Pedobacter lusitanus | reverse complement strand
ATTATGCCCTTCCTGAAAAACATTTCAAAATTATTGATGGAAAAAGGAAGTATGGAGGTTTTTATACCCAGGAAGAAATGAAAGGACTGATCAGTTATGCACAGGCCAGATCAATTGAGATTATACCGGAAATTGATATGCCTGGACATATGATGGCCGCAACAGCTTTAATGCCTTGGCTTGCCGCTAATGGAAAAGGCGGACAGGCAAAGGATTTTTCAGAGCCATTATGTCCATGCAGGGAAACCACTTTTGAATTTGCAGAACATGTACTTACCGAAATTGCTGCTCTTTTCCCAAGTAAATACATCCATCTGGGAGCTGATGAAGTGGAAAAAAGCAGCTGGAAAAATGTTCCGGAATGTGAAGAGCTGATGAAAAAAGAAGGGCTGAAAGATATCAATGAACTGCAAAGTTATTTTGTCCATAGGATGGAGCGTTTTTTGATTAGCAAAAACAAAAAAATGATTGGCTGGGATGAGATTCTGGATGGTGGAATATCCAAAACAGCTACCATGATGTACTGGCGTACCTGGGTTAAAGGCGCACCTAAACATGCGGCAGAAAAAGGAAACGACATCATTATGGCTCCAGGTGAATATTGCTATTTTGATGCACAACAGGACGTCAATTCACTGCAAAAAGTTTACACATTTGATCCGCTTGGTTTTCAGCTCAGCACGGCAGATCAGCAATATATCAAAGGTGTTCAGTCCTGTACATGGACAGAAACTATACCAAGTGAACAGCGTCTTGAATATATGATTTTTCCAAGGATGATGGCTATGTCCGAAGTAGCATGGAATAATTCACCTTCAGACTGGAAGGGTTTTGAAAAAAGAGTCATCAACCAGTTACCTATGCTCGACGCGATGAATATCAATTACAGATTTCAGGATCTGAAGGGTTTTAGTGTAAACAGCGTTTTTACTGATACCGCTTCACTTCGCATCACTAACCCTGTTCCTGAATTTAAAATTCACTATACCACTGATGGTTCTCTGCCTACCCTGTCCTCAAAGATATTTAACGGATCTGTTTTAGTTAACCAGCCTGTACAATTCAAACTGGCTGCATTTAATACATCGGGCAAACGCGGAGAAGTTTACACTATCAATTATAAAAAGCAGCCTTATGCTGAGGCTACTAAAATCACTGAGCTGCAAAAAGGACTCAATTTCTCTTATTATCCTCATGGTTACCGTGTAGTCAGTGAGATCAGTGAGAAAGATCTGGAAATTAAACAGGTAACTTCGGCAGTTGAAATACCAGTGGCCAAAACTGCTGATCAGTTTGCAACAAAACATAAAGGTTATTTTTATGCAGACCAGACAGGGGTATATACTTTTTTCCTGAGATCTGATGATGGCAGTGTCCTGAAAATAAACGGCAGTACACTTGTAGATAATGACGGGATGCATTTTGCAATTGAGAAATCTGCTCAGATTGCATTAAAGAAAGGTTATCATGCTTTTGAACTCCTGTTTTTAGAAGGTGGTGGCGGTTATACGCTCAAACTGGAAGTACAGGACCCTTCCGGAAAAAGAAGAGAGGTAAATGGCAAAGATTTTTTCAGACAATAACTCAAAAAACGACAAAGGTGCTAAATAACGCCTTTGTCGTTTAAACTGAATCTTAAGTTTAATCCTCACGACTCCCGTCATCTGCCATACGTACCATTTTAGGTTCAAATCTGGCTAACACATCAACCAGTTCGGTTTGAGCGGCCATTACTTTGTTAATATCCTTGTAGGCCATTGGCGCCTCATCCAGTCCGGCACCAATCAGCATGACATCATGGGCTTTCAATACAGCCTTCATTTCTTCCCGGCTAATATTTGCATGTGCTTTTTTACGGCTCATTTGTCTTCCTGCTCCATGCGAAGCTGAATAAATTGAATTCACCTCTCCTTTTCCTCTGACCAGAAACCCAGGTGCAGTCATACTTCCCGGAATAATCCCCAGAACTCCTTTACCGGCTGGTGTAGCACCTTTCCGGTGTACAATCAGCTCTTCACCATTCAATGTTTCTTTCCAGGCAAAATTGTGATGATTTTCAACTTTAGCCAGCACCTCTGCACCAATAGCTTTAGTTAATCGTTTATGGATCACCTCATGGCATGCAGAGGCATAGTCACCTGCTAAATTCATCGCTATCCAGTATTCTATTCCGGCTTCACTATTTAAATCGAGATAGGCCAGATTTTCAGTTTCCTTAGGCAATTTACACAGGCTTTTCGCCAGTTTGGTATAATAATCGGCTACAGTTGCTCCAAAACCTCTGGAACCGGAATGCGTCAATAGGGCGACATAGCGTCCTTTATCAATGTTGAGTACTTCATCGCGCTCAGCAAATTCTATGATTCCCCATTCAGCAAAGTGATTTCCACCTCCGGAAGTCCCTAATTGTCCGTAAGCTTTGTCAAACAGGCCTTTTAAAAACCTGATGGAACCAAACTCTTCGCGGTCAAGAACAGCATGTTCTGCTCTTTCACTTCCTTTAAAACTTTGACCTGCGCCAAATTTGGTATGGGCTATTAACTCCCGCTTATATTTTGCATCGTTTCCAAAATAGTTATCACCAGGAATATCAAAAATACTCAGTGCCATTCTGCACCCGATATCTACCCCCACTCCATAAGGAATAATGGCATTTCGTGTGGCCAGCACCCCGCCTATTGGCAATCCGTATCCCTGATGCGCATCCGGCATTAAAGCTCCGGCTACACTCACCGGTAATTTCATAGCCACATCCATTTGTTTTCTGGCTCCTTCTTCTATATGTTCTGCTCCATAAACGGAGTAATCTATACCATGTTCATTCAGTGCTATAGTTTCTTCTGTTAACTCAGCACTTTTATTTATATTTCTCATTTTATACCCTGTTATTTCCTGGCCGCCATCATTCAGCTGACCAGGACGTTTTTACTAATTATTTAACGAAGATTTGTTTTAACTGATCTACCAGTTGCCCGCTTCCTGATAAACTGATATTATTGATTTTTTCAGCAATCTTCTCTACATACTCCATTTCCTTCAGTTTATATAACATACTGTTATCTTCCATCAGTTTAGCTGTGTTCAGCAAACTTCTGGTTGAAGCGGTTTCTTCCCTCCTGGTTATCAGATTGGCCTGCGCCCTTTTCTCTGCCACCAGAACCTGGTTCATAATCTCTCTGATATCACCTGGTAAAATAATATCCTTAAGACCACAGCTGACTATTTTAACCCCTAAGACATCAAACTTTCCGGCTGTTATCGTCATCAGCTGACCGACAATCTTTTCTTTGCTTTCCATTAACTCATCAAAGGTCATCATTCCGATACATTCTCTCAGGGCAAGCTGAACAAGCACATAGAGCTGTTTATCAAATTCCTTATTCTCCATTAGTGCTTTGATAATATCGGTCACCTTATACTGAACATTGAAGTTCACTCTCAGCTGGGCTTTATCCTTAGTCAGAATCTCCTGTCCGGTGATCTCCATATTCAGCTGTCTCATATCTGATTTAAAGACCTGAACAGCCGTACTGTTTTTCCAGTAAGCATAGTTCCCCGGTTCCATTATTCTTTCAAATTTTCCATCTATAAATAATAGCGCTTTTTCAAAGGAATCAACCTTATAGGCACGGATATAATTCAACAACGGCGCTTTCTCCAGCAGGTTTTTATCAATAGCAGCATCAATTTCTATCTGGCTGGTATTTACTCTGATAAAAGTATAATCTGATAAACCTTTCCAGATAGCGTGTCTGCCTGCAGCCAGTACATTCTTGAAATTTTTATGCGAATAAACCAGTACCAGTTCATTATCATCAACCTCTATTACATTCAATAAGCCCGCAAAATCACTGTTTTGCAACAATACATCCAGATCTGTTTTAGCGTTATAAGCTAAAGCCATATTATGTATTTCGATAGTCTCACCAAAAACTATCCAGTAATTCCCTTCAGTCAATACTCTTTTTAATTTTCCATTTTTAAATACCAGTCCAACATAGTTGGTACCTATCGTAACTCTTTTCATATTATCTTTTTTTTTGTCAGCTTCAACTGACATGATTTAATTAATTGATCATAAAGCGCTGCAAAAGACACTCATTCTCTTTTGCGGAGGTAAATGGAAAAACAACGTCTTTAAGGATGAAATATACTTTAGACAGGCAGACCAATATCCTTTACAGCTATTGTCTTTCTGTTTTTAAGCAATTTGATTTTCAAATTCCTTCTTCTTCCTTTTCACCTGCAAAGCAAAATTCAAATTGCTTCAGGGTATTATAAATCCCTTTCAGCCAAATGCGATTTGCAGCGCCAGGTTTAAGACATTTGAAATTTGTCGTCTTTTTAGTGGACTTTCGTCCGGCTTTGCAATACCAGTTATGCGATTCCAATCAAATTGGAAACAGGATTCGAACCTGCAGGTTAAGCTGATGATCTACCACTGATCTATCCTGTTTCCAGGAGTGGGATTCGAACCCACGACACGCAGCATTAAACAACAGCTGATCATAAAATCCATGTCAGTATATTAATTGCAATTGCATTAATACTATGGGGCTATACAGAAACCCTCAACTATGGACAGGAAATCATGAGGCTGCCATCCCCTTTCGGGAATATCTTTATATTGTTATAAAATTTATCAAAGAACCATATCGCTGAGCGACATTACAAATATGCAGGTGCTTATACGCAGTATATCTGCGCAGTAAAAATCATTCAACAACAAAAAAAACATAATCAACTAATAATCAGAAATATAAAATTAAAATAATTCTATAACAGGGTTTAAAACAAGACAACTACGCAATTACACTGCGCAGATAAAATTCTAATCTCTATATTTACAGCAGGAATTATCTTCCATTTTTGAAATCTGCTCCTTATGGCTATTCATAAACTCGCATTAATCCGCTATAAAACAATTGACGATTGTTTAAAAAACCGCTTCCGCAAATGGACATTGGAAGACCTGATTGAAAAAGTTTCCAGCGCCCTTTATGAACTCGAAGGGATCACTACCGGTGTAAGCAAACGTACCATACAGGCCGATATTCAGTTAATGAGAAGTGATAAGCTGGGTTATAATGCACCGATTGTTGTCAAAGACAGACGTTTTTATCTTTATGAGGATACAACCTATAGTATTACAAAGGTTCCGATCAACAATACTGATGTAGATAAAATGAAAGAAATTGTTGGTGTTTTAAAACAGTTCACCGCTTTTAACTATTTCGACGACATGAGTGATATGATTGCACGTCTGGAAAACAATCTGAACAAATCGACCAGACAGAGCGGAAATCATATTCAGCTGGAAAGTAACAAACTGGTTAAAGGATTATCCTGTATTCCGGCTTTATATCAGGCTATTTTAAATAAGCGGTCATTACTGATCGAATACAAATCCTTTAAAGCACAGCTGTCTCAACAGGGAATTTACTACCCTTATTTACTGAAAGAATACCGGAACCGCTGGTTTCTGATAGTCAAAGCAAAGAAAAAAAACGGACTGATGACTTTAGCACTGGACAGGATTATAGAATTCCAGGAGTTACCGAATGAAGAATTCATTGCTTATCAGGGTATTGATTTTGACCGTTATTTTGATGATCTGCTCGGAGTTACCAAAAGTGAAAATGACCGGGCTCAAAAGGTTATTCTGGAATTTGAGAATACACATTCTCCCTATGTAATTACAAAACCTATTCATCAGTCTCAGACAGTAATCAGTAAAAATGAAAAAAGCACTGTTTTTCGTATTGATGTGGTGTTGAATTTTGAGCTGGAACGTGAAATTCTGGGTTTCGGAGAGGCTGTTAAAGTGATCGCTCCCCGTTTACTGGTTAATAAAATAAAAAGGCGGCTGTCTGCAGCCAGCAATCACTATGAACAGGATATATCCTGTTCATAGTGATATTAATTATTCTATGTAACTTCTTAAAACAAAGCTTTCTTCAGACCGGATTTTTCAAACAGGTAATCTCTTGATTTAATTATTTTGCTGTTCAGATCTGCTGTATTCACCTCCAGCAGCTTACCTCTGTATTTTTTAATTTTTCCTGCAATAATTACCGTATCCACATTCATCCGCTCCATTAAGGTTACCACTGTGCCTGTCACATTGTTTACAGGCATATGCGAAACAATAGAGATTCCCAATTTTCTGGCCATTGCCCAGTGTGTTCTGAAATCCTTATTGAATAGTTCAGCTCCCATGGCCAAAGTCAGCAACTGATCTTTAGAAGAAAAATAGGTCTTACTGACCCGGTAAATATCATCAGGAAACGGGATATTCGGTCCTGCGCCACCCGAAAAGGACAGCATAGCACGTCTTCCTCCATCTTTTAACCCTCTGATCAATGCATCAACATGTTCCATAAAATGTGCTACCTGCAAAGTATCCACTACTGTAGTAACACCAGCATCAATTTGGTTTAATGAAGAGACAAGCACCGCCAGGTAGGCATCCTCGGGACGATAAACCGGAGTGATCTGATCAACCAGTACATAGAGATAATCAATATATCACTGCTGGGCAATTATTATTCACAATTTTTTAAATAATAACATTGAAAGGATAAAAGCAGCTAATGACATGAATGGTTCAATTTTAATAAAAAGCACTTTCAGCACAATTAAGGGCGATTATAATGAATTTCTCTGACCATCAGATTACAAATCAGGGAATTGCTTATATTAAGCTGATCAATTAAACACGCCCTTAAAATGAAAAATTTCTGCTTAAAATTCATTACCCTATGCCTGCTCGGCTTACCCATAACCTGCGCTGCACAACAACAAAACGATTCAGTAAAACTGATTAAAGCCGGCAGACTGATTGATGTGGAACAAGGAAAAGTCCTGTATAATCAACTGATTTTGATTGATCATGATACGATAAAAAGCATAGGCTCCAATATTGCCATACCGGCTAATGCCACAATCATCGATTTGAGCAATGCTACAGTACTGCCCGGACTGATTGATTGCCATACCCACCTGACATTTCAGCCTGGCGAGAATTATTATGATGACATTTTCCGCAAAACACCTGTGGACCTGGCTATAGTTGCACCTTTATATGCAAAACGAACGCTGGAAGCAGGTTTCACAGCCTGCCGGGACGTAGGTGCCTCAGCGTTCATTGATGTATCCTTAAGAAATGCAATTAACCGGGGTGATATACCCGGTCCGCGAATGCTGGTTGCTACTTTATTTATTGGCAGTACAGGTAGTCATGGGGATCTTAATGGTTTTTCTCCTTATCTGGACTGGATTACGCCAAAACAAATGACTGGTGTAGCCAATGGTGTGGAAGGTGTAAGGGCCCAGGTACGCTATAATATAAAATATGGTGCAGAAGTTATAAAATTTGGTGCAAGTGCCGGCGTACTCACCGAAGAGACCAGTGTTGGTGCACCACAATTCTCGCAGGAAGAAATGAATGCTATTGTCCAGGAAGCAAATCTCTGGGGACTAAAAACCTGTGCACATGCACATGGTACTGTCGCTATAAAAATGGCAGTCAAAGCGGGGGTTGCTTCTATAGAACATGGCAGCTTTCTGGATGATGAGGCTATTAGTCTGATGAAAACTCATGGCACTTATCTGGTAGCTGACATTTATAATGATGATTATATTTTAAGTGATTATGCCAAACACGGAACGCCTGAAAAGATCATCAATAAAGAAAAACTGGTAGGTAAAGCACAGCGGCTGAGTTTTCAGCGGGCAGTCAAAGCCGGCGTTAAAATAGCATTTGGTACAGATGCGGGTGTCTATCCCCACGGCTGGAACGGTAAACAGTTTAAATATATGGTAAAATTTGGCCTGACTCCTATGCAGGCCATACAGGCTGCCACAATTAATGCAGCCGATTTATTAGGATGGAAAAATAAAGTGGGTTCATTAAGTGCAGGTAAATATGCCGATCTGGTGGCATTGAAAGATGATCCTCTGACAGATATTACTTTACTGGAACAAATTCCGTTTGTCATGAAGGGAGGAACTGTTTATAAAAATGAACTGAAGAAATAAGCAGCACAGCCTGCAGATTTACTCGCTGAATCTGCAGGCTGTACTGATCGTATAAGTTTAGAAATTAATCAGACTCTGACCGTCATAGCTGGCAGGTGCAGTAAGTCCCAGAAATTTGAGTATAGTTGGAGCAACTGCATATAAATGCGGCGCATTTTTATAATCCGTAGTCTTTTTCACAAAAACAGCTGCTGTAATATTACTCCAGCTTACAGTAACGCCATTATTGCTTTTAATACTGACATCCGGGGTACCATTACCGGCGTAAATCGAACCGCTGCCGTCATTACCTTTAGTATTCAATACCAGATCGTTCTGATTAGGATGATGATTATCAATATCCGCAAATGCATAAGTACTGATTGTATTTGCAGGCAAGGCAGCTTTAAAAATTCTCAGATCTGCAATATTACCAGTAAATGCAGCGCTGTATTTTCCGGTACCATCCTGCCCCATTTTAAATGTTAAACCACTTTGCAGGTCTCCAACTTTAGAAATATCTCCTTCTGCCATCTGTATTCCACCATCGTATAGAATCACCTTTTTGGTGGTCCGGTTAACGACCACAGCTACATGATGCCAGTTCTGATCAGTAAGGTCAATCCCGTCAACATCAAGTCTGTTCGAAGTGCCTTCACCAAAATTAGCTCTGATTTTTCCTTTATTGCTGGATATAATAATCCCCTTATTATATCCGCTATTCCAGTTTTTATTACCAATGATCACCGGATCACTGACAGCAGATAATGCTCTGACACTGAATTCCAGAGTAAAGCTACCTGTACTACTCAGATCCAGAGCAGGTAAAGCTGGAAATTCTCCGTATACATCCTTTTGCAGGTTCACTGCTGTCACAGTATTTGGTTTGGTTTCTACTACTGAAACTGGTTCTCCTTCTACAAGTTTTGGCGCAATCGCAGCGTTATTCAATATGATAAATGAGTTCTGCTCCAGATAACTGGGGCCGCCATGTGAATTATCCCCGCCATGATCCGCAGCAACAACAATAAGCCAGTCTTCGTCTTTATAGGCAGGTCTTGCCTTAACAGCTTCCAGCACCCTGCTTACACGCTGATCTACAATTTTCACAGCCGCAACATAGCTTGGTGTTGTTGGCTTAAAGTTTTCTGCGTGTCCGGCATGATCCACATCATCAAACTGGACAAATAAGACATCAGGGTTATTGGTACTGATCTCTTTGATCAATCCTTTTTCTGTTGCATCATCACTTCCTGTAGAATTACGGAACGTTGCATCTTCCTGAGCTATAATCTTATCATTTATAGGTGCCCAGGTGACAAAAGAACCTGTCCTGGCGTCTGGCAATCCTGCTTTAATTACATGAAAAAAGGACGGGTAGTTTTTAAAGTCTGCATTACTGAACGAATTATCTGATGCTTTGTGTTTTGCTACTCCTGTACCTGTCAGTAAAGCCGACCAGCCATTGGAACTCCAGGTTGGAATCTCTGCCAGTGCATTGGTACTTGTCCAGGAATTATCCATCAGACCCTTTAAAACCGGCGCATTTACAGTTGTGATAGTTCTCCAGACTAATCCGTCGATACCGATAAAGAGCACCTTTTTGGTTTTTCCCGATTGTGTTGTAGTATTGCCGGGGCCTGCTCCTTCGGCACCTATAGCTTTACAACCATACCATGTAGCCAGAGTACAGAAAATCAACAATAATGAAATTTGAATTTGGTTCGATTTCTTCATAAGAGGAATGTTTTAATTAAAGATAGATTAAGATAGCTTTATTGCTTCAATAAAAGTATACAAACGTTTAGTATTTGTATACTGTATTTTACAAATTAATCTAATCATAATGTACAGTCAACTCTTGCTTAACCTGCTGTTGCATTTTTGGTATTATAGAATAATTGCTGTTCTCCTCTCCGGATTTAGGGACATATGACCCTAAAAAAATGAGCGAATCCGGATTAAATTGCCATTCTAATAAGAATTAGCCGGGAGAAGTATCAAAATCAATAAACTATATGAAAAATAAACTATATAAAGAATTTGCAAGCTATTATGCAGATGTAACAAATGATAGAGATTTCAAAGCACAGTTAGAACTTATTCTTGACACTTACGATTCAAATAATCCCTGCAGGTCTTTTCTCGAGCTTTTTGCCGGTCAATCATTACATAGCATAGAGGCCTTAAAAAAAAATGATATTGACGTATGGGCAATAGATTCAAGCGCTGAAATGAAACAGCTGGCCATAGCTGAAGGTTTCCAAAATCCTGCTCAATATATAGTAAATGATCTTCCGGAGGCCATTCTGGATACTGCGGGCTTAACCAAATTCGATTGTATTACCTGCTTATACAACGGTCTTAGTATTCTCAATATGGAAGGTGTATATCACCTGCTTAAAAATTGCAGACAAAAATTAAATGACAACGGCAAATTGTTTGTCGAAATGCATGATATTTTCCTGATGACAGAATATCTTTCAGATCCAAAAATTCATTATACTGAACTTAAAAACTCAAGAGGTGAACACATTGAATATGCATGGCCAAGCGGCAAAATCAAATGGAACCCTTATAACTACAGAGCAGAGGTACCTGTACAATTTCTGATTAAATCATCACAAAGAACTGACACTATTGAATTTACATCATACGACCATATCTATTGCGCTGAGCACATCATCTTTCTTGCCAGCCTGCATGGCTTCCAGGCCAGGATACTTACCGATATTTCGGCATGGAAAGCCCTTTTCAGTAACGCCATCATACTGGAATTATCTGTCGGAGACAAAAACTTAAATGACTGATAGCAATGAGAAATAAATTATATAAAGAATTTGCCAGCTCATATGCTGCAGTAACCAACAACAGAGATTTTAAAGCACAGCTGGAACTTTTATTAAATACTTATCAGCCTGAGCAACCGTGCCAATCATTTATCGAACTGTTTGCCGGACAGTCTTATCATAGTATAGCGGCTATTCAAAAGGGAACTATGGATGTCTGGGCTGTAGATTCAAGTTTAGAAATGAAGCAGTTGGCTGTGGCAGAAGGTTTTCTAAACCCGGAGCAGTACATAGTCGGGGATCTCCCGGGATCAATTGCAGCACATCCGGTTAAATTTGACTGTGTAGCCTGTTTATATAGTGGACTAAGTACTTTACCAATGCAGGCCGTTTATGAGTTGCTGCAGAATATCAGACCATTACTAAGTAATAAAGGCAAGGTATTTATAGAACTTCATGATATCTTTTATACCATGGAATATGTGGTAATAGATCATATATACAGCGCCGAAGAGATATCTTTTCTTGCCAACCTGCTGAATTATGAGATTAAAGAACTAACTAAAGATCCGGTATGGGCTAATAACTTTCCCGGGGGAATTGTCCTTGAATTATCTCTGAAACAGACCAGCTAAATTTTATAAACCTCTGCTTATGAAATGCCTGGCCCCAAACGGCCGGGTTTTTTGGAATAATTTTCCCGGTCTAAAAACGTAAATTTGTCTGCTTATGAAACAAAACAAATACGACGACCCGGATTTTTTTGATAATTACAGCCAGATGCCCCGTTCTACCGGAGGTCTGAATGCTGCCGGAGAATGGCAGGTCTTTAAGGCACTTCTTCCTGAGTTGAAAGATAAAAAAATCCTTGATTTAGGTTGTGGATTTGGCTGGCACTGCCGGTATGCACGTGAGCAGCACGCACAATCTGTAATTGGCGTCGATCTTTCTGAAAACATGTTAAAACGCGCAAAAGAAAGTTCTGATGATGCTGCAATTGAATATCTTCAGCTTGCTATAGAGGATATTGATTTCGCCGCCGAACAGTTTGATGTGGTGATCAGCTCCCTTGCTTTTCATTATGTGGAAGACTTTGCTGCAGTCTGCAAAAAAGTTAATCATGCACTTAAACCTGGTGGTTCATTTGTATTTTCTGCAGAACACCCGGTTTTTACCTCGCTGGCTTCACAGGACTGGTATTATGACGAAAACGGCAATAGATTACACTGGCCTGTGGATGGCTATCAGAATGAAGGTCAACGGGTAGCAAGGTTTCTCGATAATGATGTTATCAAGTATCACAGAACGCTGGAAACTCATATCAATACTATAATTGACGCAGGATTCCGCATTACAAAAATATCAGAACCACAGCCCTCAAAAGAAGTCCTGGAAGAATATCCTGAAATGAAGGACGAGACACGCCGTCCGATTTTTCTTTTGATAGCTGCAGTAAAGAATTGATAATTAATATATCTCACTGATATTTTGTGGCAGTAAAGGGGGTGCAAAGGAAGTAATACCGTTAACATTTGCACCTGCCTGCCCCATATGTGCAGCCCTGTTACGTAAAAAAGGAATAGGGAAACCCAATACAGGTTCTGAAAGTTTGTCTAATGAAGCTATCTCATCTGCTGTTAACTGCACAGCTAAAGCGTTAAGATTCTGATTTAACTGATCCATTGTACGGGCACCAATTAATGTAGAAGTTACTCCCGGTCTGCTGATAACCCAGGCTAATGCGACACTGGCCGGAGTAGTTTCTTTTTCTTTTGCAATGCGGGCTAAACAATCTATTAGCTGATAGGTAGCTTCAGCAAATTCAGTCCCTCCTTCCAGACTATTTCTGCCACTTTGTATTTCTCCTTTATTGGCTCTGGTATATTTACCGCTTAAAATTCCTCCCTTTAAAGGCGACCATGGCATAATGCCTAATCCCAGATCCTGCGCCATCGGAATAAGTTCGCCCTCGACTGTTCTCTCGAGCAGAGAATATTCTATCTGGAGCCCTGCAAAGGCAGACCATCCCCTAAAATTAGCAATCAGCTGTGACTGGGCGATCTTCCATGCCGGTGTATCAGAAACAGCAATATAACGAACCTTACCGGAAGTGATCAGGTCATGCAACGCAGACATGGTTTCTTCAATTGGGGTAAAGGGGTCAAAAGCATGCATCCAGTAAACATCCACATAATCAGTCTGTAATCTTCTTAATGAATTTTCTAAAGAGCTGATTATAGCTTTTCTGCTGGAACCACCTGCATTTGGATCACCAGGATAGAGGTTGCAGAAAAATTTAGTGGAAAGCACAAGCTGATCTCTTCGCAGATCAGTTTTTGTTAAATAATCGCCTATTATTTTTTCTGAGTGTCCTTTCGTGTAAACATTTGCAGTATCAATAATATTTCCACCCTGTTCTATATACGCTGACATAATAGCTTCGGCTTCTGCCGGAGTTGAACCCCAGCCCCAGTCCTCACCAAAAGTCATAGCTCCAAGGGTTAGCGGACTTATCTTTAGACCTGATCTGCCCAGTGTTCTGTAATTTGTTAAATCCATCTTATTCATATTTTATGGTAGACCTGCTGATTTATAGGGCAGGAAAAACATAAAATTAGGATGAAATACGCCTTGCTGATTGCTAAAATCAAACAGATAATAGCAAATATCAAACATAGCTTACTTAACAAATCTCATCTGTTTACTGACCAGGTTTTGCCCAGAAATACGCTGCATTATTTGTTGCATAACTCAGTCTGGTTTTTCCTTTCTCTTTGTCACCGGTTATTGTGGTAAATTTTCCAGGGTATAAATTAACAACTTCAGCCAACGGTTTTCCGTCTCCAGCAGTTTCTATATTCCATTCGCTCCTGGCATAGCAATTTAGCCAGTACAGATTTTTGGACATATAATAATCGAGATAATCTTCTTTGGTCTTTTTCTCTTTATCATTCCAGTTTGCATCATCATTTAATACTAATGCTTCTCCTCTGACCAGCTTATTTCTAACTTCTTCGATATTGAGTAATGTACCTTTATCATCACTTACATAAGCATTAAATGTCGGGTCCATCCATAACCATTTATTCAGTTTCTCTGACCAGACTACATTGATGACATGACAATCTAAATCTGCCGTATCTTTTGGCATACAGGTAACTACTCTTGCCTTGAAACCCATTGCCTGACAGGCATCTCTTAAAACTGTGGCCATCATCCTGCAGTTCACACCACGATTTTCTTTTTTACAGATTTCAATTAAATCGGCAGCGTTTCTCTTTACCGGATTATCAGAACTCCCATCATGCCGGACTGCATGATGAGCCCACAAAAGCAGGTTTTTAATTTTTGATATCTCATCTCCGTTTCCACTCACAGAGTCCAGCTTATATTGTTTTCTGAATTTAACAAGTTCAGGAGCCTTTGCAGACTGATAAGTGAAAGCGACGCTTGTTCTGCTATCTTTATTGTTATAGTTACCTGATTGCTGAAGTACATAAACAAGGTCACCTTTTTCTCTGATCTTTTGTAAGACTACTTTAAATTGTTGTTCCCCGCGCAAACTATTCAGATCATCGTCTGCTAAAGTATGTCTGTAATTATAATAACCATGTTGAAAAGCACTGTCCAGATATAGAATTGCTTTACTTTTATTGCCACCCAAAGCTGCCATACAAGACAGGTTATAATAATGATTGGGAATGAGGACTGCATATTTTGTCTGGGTCCGGGCAGACATCTTCTTAAACTGATTGATAAAGCCGATGGTCTGTATTTCTGCCATCTTATAATCTTTTTTGGCCAAAGACTCATTAATCAACTGATTTGCAATTTTATAGGACTGTTCAAATTCATCGGTAGCACCCCCGGTCTGACTGTAGGCTACAAAAGTCATACAGCCTATACTTAATATTATTGCAATGATTTTTCTCATATCAACAGCGTTTATATAAAAATATATAATATTAGCGTAATTTGTATTTATGTTTAATGAAATATCAGTCATTCTCAAAGAAAGAATGGAGTATCTGGAGAAGATCGACCTGGCTGACCGGACTGATGGCACGCCCAGGAATAAACGGCTAAGACAAATCAGTGCGGATACGGGTAAATTTCTCTCTCTGCTATCAGTTAATCTGCCAGAAGGAGAAATCATTGAGATTGGAACCAGCGCAGGTTATTCGACTTTATGGCTGGCGTTTGCTGCCCGGGAGACCGGCAGAAAGATAAAGACATTTGAAATTGATCCGGATAAGGTTTTGCTGGCTAAGGAAACTTTCAGGATTGCGGGTCTTGAAGACTATATCGAACTGATTCATGGAGATTTCTTCGATTATAGTGCACAACTGGGTCAGATTGCTTTTTGTTTTTTAGATGCAGAAAAAGAAATCTACGAACGTTGTTTCACGGAAATAGCGCATAAAATAGTCGTTAACGGACTTATTGTCGCCGATAATGCAATAGATCAGTACGAAGGTGTAAAACCGATGATTAATACCGCTACTGATGATAACCGGTTTGATTGTCTGATTGTTCCTATTGGTAATGGAGAGTTTATCTGCAGACGCAAATAATTCAGCTTTTTGCCGACCAGGATTGAAAGAGTATACTCAGATGAGTCTGGCAATTGCCTTTCTGGACATGCTCAATATTTTCACTTCCACCAAGTGCCAGTGCAGGAACAAAAAAGTAGATCTCATTTTTTTTCAATCCACCCGCTTTCTTTAGTGAAGCATTGAACAAGTCCTTTCTTAAAACTTCTGCAATGATATCATCATCACATAAATATCCGTTAAAGAAGTCAACCAGGCTCCAGACACAGGTTTCAACCTGGTTGTAATGCGGATCAAACAGACAAACATCCTCGTCTGTGACTGTTAACTTTCGATAATAGAACAGGTCACCGAAACCACTGATAGCTATAGGAACATAATTTAAAGCTTTTCTTCCCAGAGTCCGTTCCAGAGTATCCTGGAAATCATCAGGATTAATAACTTCTATCAGTCCGTCGTTATATTTCCCCAATCCTTTTGTTCTCCATAAGGTAATTATACTGGCCGGAAGGATATGCGCATATTTATCAACTAACTCTTCACTAACAACTTCCGTATCTCCAGGCTGATATTTTTCCAAAAAACGAGTCAGTTCCATAATGATCAGGTAATTAATTCAACTACAATATAATTAGTTTCCAAGTCGCAAACAACCACTAAGATTGGCTAATTTATACCCTATAAAATCACAAAAATGAATATACATTTGTTATACAACAATAAACAAACCAAGAATCATAATCTAAAAACAAAACAATGGCAGCAGTAAACCCTTATTTAAACTTTGGCGGTAATACCGAAGAAGTATTTAATTTCTACAAATCAGTATTTGGTGGCGAATTTGAAGTATTAGCCAGATTTGGTGAGATGCCTGAAGAATATCAAACAGACAAAAGTCAGAGTGCCAAAATCATGCATGTTTCTTTACCAATTGGTGGTGGCAGTGTTTTGATGGGCAGTGACAGACCTGAGTCTTATGGCGCAATTACAAAGGGAGATAATTTTTATGTTTCTATTCAGGCAGATAGCGAAGCTGAAGCTACAAAATTATTCAATGGTCTTTCGGCAGGTGGTCAGGTGGTTATGCCTCTGGAAAAATCTTTCTGGGGTGCATTCTTTGGTATGTTCAACGATAAGTTTGGTGTTCAATGGATGATCAATTTTGATTATAACAAAAAGTAATTTATAAAAAAAGGCATCATCTGTAATGGATGATGCCTTTTTGACTATCAGCCTAACTTATTTCAATAAGGCTATTTTTTCAAAAATCCTTGCAATTACTTCTGCACCAGGATCCGGAATATCTTTCAAAACGGTTTCAGAAAGATAGGAAGATCTGCCAAATTTAGTTTGGGTAATTGTTTTCGTATGCTCAGCACCCAGACGTGCCTGTTTAGCAACGGTGGCAGCAGGTTCTTTCTTTGCCAATGCTTCAAAAGCAGGCTCCAGGGCATCAATCATTGTTCTGTCACCTGCTTTTGCACCTCCATAATCCTTTACTTTCTGTAAACCTTCCAAAAGGGATTTCCCCAGATCAGGAGCTTTTGAATAGGCATTACCCGCAGCAGTAAATAAAATTGACAATAAAACGCCGCTTGACCCACCCGCTTCTCTGGCTAAGATCCGGCCAATGGTCAGCAATAGTTTACCGGTATCATCCAGTGGAAGTTTATCTGCAACCAGCAACAGACGTTTACCTGCAAGCGCAAATGTCGACCCTGCATCTCCATCTCCTACTTTAGCGTCCAGACTATTAATTTCTTTTTCTATGGAAACCAGCAGATTACCTGTCTCCTCTATCAGCTGCTTAACCTTAAGATTAGCAGAAGGCTCATAAGGAATAGTTTCGGGAAGCTGAGGACTGGCCACTTCTGCTGGCTTTTTAAAAGATTGTACCTGCCATGCGTGAGGTTCGGCGTCAGCCAGTAAAGCGTCTTCAATTTCTTTGTCCAGTAAAATCACAGAAACAGAAAAACCACTCATGTTTATAGAAGACATTAAAGCAGCCGGACCAATCATATAATCGATCTGAGCTGCAAGGTTTGTTCTGCTGAATGAATTAACGAGTAAACTCATTTCAATTGGACTTACACTACCCATATTATTAAATATCATCGCATACCTGCCATTTGTCACAGTCAGACTGGCTTCCAGTTTTTCTACAGCCAGTGCCATCAGCTGATCTGCCGGTGCATAAGGAATGACTTCTATACCTGGTTCACCATGAATGCCCAGTCCTAATTCGACTTCCTGGTCTGTTAAACGGGAAGTGGTCTCCTGTCCCAGATGCTGACATTCTGTTAATGAAAGTCCTATAGAAGCAGTATGATTGATAACTTTTTGTGCAGCTATGGCGATTTCAGCTAACGATTTTCCTTCTTCTGCCAGCTGCCCGGCAATTTTATGGACAAATAAGGTACCGGCTAAACCACGTTTTTTCACATCCTGTCCAAGTGCAATATCATCATCAACAGTTACCGTTGTTACGTCATACCCCAGCGCACGTGCCTGTTCTGCTGCCAATCCAAAATTAAGACGGTCTCCGGTATAGTTTTTAATAACCAGTAAACAACCTTTTGGACCGGTTACCGCTAAAATAGCTGATAACACTGCATCTACCGTAGGAGAAGCGAAAATATCTCCACATACCGCAGCAGTAAGCATTCCTTTTCCAACAAATCCGGCATGCGCAGGCTCATGACCAGAACCTCCACCTGAAATAACCGCTACTTTTGATTTATCCCAGTCTTTGCGAATTACTACACGTACCTCAGGAAAAGAATCCAGTCTGGCTAATTTAGGGTTAGTTAATAATCCATTTATAGCTTCATTTACAATCTGATCAGATTCATTTATAAAAAATTTCATGATATATTATTTTTCAGGATTTATAATTGTAATTACCTTGACGGTCTTCCAAGGTAATAAAAGAATTTATTTACTGCTTTTTAAAACCATTAAGGTAATGTCAAATTTCAGAACATATTTAAATTCAGCATATAAAATTGTTTCTGATAAATTACGTTATCATATCATAAACTCTTAACAAATTATTATGGCATGGAATCCGGATGTTTATAACAAATTCAAAAAAGAACGCTTTGGCCCTTTTTACGATTTACTTGAATTAATAAAAATCAGACCCGATTTAACGGTAGTAGATTTAGGATGCGGTACCGGTGAACTGACCAGAAAACTTGCCGATGCTTTACCAGGATCAGCTGTTCTGGGCGTAGATTCCTCACAGGAAATGCTGAATGAAGCGGCTGCATTTCAAAACGGACAGCTTGACTTTAAAAAAAGAACGATAGAAGAACAACTGGAATCGGGAGAAAAATGGGATCTGATCTTTTCTAATGCAGCTGTACAATGGATTGGAGATCATCAGACTTTATACCCTAAAATCATTTCTTGCCTGAAACCTGGAGGACAGCTTGTTATACAAGTTCCTTCTAATCATCGGCATTTCACACATACCGCATTAATAGATATTGCTTCTACCCCGCCATTTGCAAAAGCTTTAAATGGGTTCACCCGTGTTTCTCCTGTACTTGATATTCAGGATTATGGAAAGATATTTTTTCAGCACGGAGGTACTGAAATTACCGTCTATGAAAAGATATATCCTCATATCTTAAAAGATGCGGATGCATTATTTGACTGGGTATCGGGTACTGCTATGATCCCATACGTGGAGAAATTACCTGAAGACATCAAACAGGATTTTATCAGGGAATACAAAGGCAGATTAAACAATGAATTTAAAGAATCGCCGGTATTTTATCCTTTTAAAAGAACACTTATGGCCGCAAGTTTTTAAGTAACTTAATCCTTTTTGTTCCCAACCATGATTACACCGGTGGTATTTCCGCTTACATCTCTTAAGGGGGTATAACTGTAACATACCCGGTTGATTTCGGTAGTAAAAGAAACTCCGTTATGATAAACATGTTCCAATGCGCTCAAACCCAATTTCCCATTGTTATTCCATAAATTCAACATTCTGTCGTTTACTGATTGTATCTGAAAATCAAATCCGCTGAATACGGCCATTGCTACCGGTGCAGACATCACCATCGCTCTTAAATTCCGGTCAGATTCTTCCATATAAAGTCTGCTTATTTCTCTTTCTCCTACATCTGTAGCTATTACCAGAACAGCTATCACCTTACTGTTTTTTCCTAAGATCGGGGTATAACTATAGTCTACAAATACAGTTTCCATCTTTCCCTTATTATTTGAATAGAACCTGGCTCCTGTTTCACTATATGGCCTTCCGGTACGGATTACATCATAGATCTGCTCCGGGTAAGGCTGTTCAGCGATTTCAGGAAGAAACTCCAGAAGTCTGCTGCCCAATACTGATTTTTCCCTTCTCAACAGCTGCAGCATAGCTGAATTTGCAGAATCGAGTCTTAAAGTTTTGGCATCCAGCATTGCTATTGCAACCGGAGCATCCTTAAACAAATTCAAGTATCCTTTTATCATGCGCCTGTCCTTTAAATTTTGGTTATTGATTAAATATTCTCATTTAATCCCAAAAAACAAAGCATATTCCGTATACACTTTCACGCAAAAAATTAAACAAAAGACCCCACGGAATCTTAATCTATATTAACGATTTGGCTTAATCTACCCCATTGGTGGCCTTTTAATGACTTTTTAATTTTACCCTCATGAAAAAGAGATCAATTTCTGGCTGCTCAAAAGTTTTAATGTTTCAGGATTATTACAATAAGCAGTCATAAAAATCCCTTATAACCAATTAAAAATCAAATACTATGGCAGTACAAACAAGGATCAATACAGATGATGTAGCAATTCTTTTGATCGATCACCAAAGCGGTTTATTCCAGACTGTAAAAGACATTGATGTCACAGCTTTACGTAATAACGTAGCTGCATTAGCTCAGGTTGCAGCTCTAGAGAATATTCCGTTATTTACAACAGCGTCAGAACCTAATGGGCCTAATGGGCCGTTAATGCCTGAAATTCATGCACTGGCACCACATGCGGTATATATCCCGCGAAACGGAGAAATTAATGCATGGGATACCCCTGCATTTGCAGAAGCAGTTAGAAAATCAGGAAAAAAGAAGTTGATTATTGCAGGCGTATTAACAAGCGTTTGCGTGGCTTTTCCTTCGCTGTCAGCAAAGTCCGAAGGATTCGAAGTATTTGCTGTCATTGATGCTTCTGGTGATATGAGTACTTTATCTTCGCAAACCACTATCGCACGCCTGACACTGGCCGGGGTAGTACCAGTCAGTACTGTTGCTGTATTAGGCGAAATACAAAAAACATGGCACCGTGAGGATGCTTTGCAATATGCATCGGCTTATACGAAAGTAATGCCTCCTTATCAGTCACTAATTGAAAGTTATCAAAAAGCAATAAGTGCAGGCAAAGAAGTGTAAAATCCTGCTTTAAAACAGGAGCTCTGTATGTTGAATAAGGCAGTATTCATGCATACAGAGCTTACTGTTTTATATAATATGGCTATCTTCGTTCTTTCAACAGCCATACTATGAATGCAGACCTCCTTCTAAATAGCATCTCTAAGCATATTGTTCTTAATGAAGCAGAGAAACAATTGTTATTATCCAGTCTGCAGGTAAAAAAGGTTAAAAAAAAACAACATCTGTTACTTGAAGGAGATATCAATCGTTTTGCGATGTTTGTCACATCTGGCTGTCTGAGAAGTTATCATCTGGATGAAAATGGTTTTCAATATATTCAGCAGTTTGCTCCTGAAGGTTGGTGGATAGCAGATATGTACAGCTTTATTACACAAAATGCTGGTCATCTATACATAGATGCCGTATTTGACAGCGAAATTATTCTGATTTCAAAAGTCACCCTGGAAAAACTTTACCTGGAAATTCCAAAACTCAATTACTACTTCAGGATATTATCAGAAAATTCACTGGTCACTTATCAGACCCGTGCAATGGATAATGCCCGTCTGAGCGCCAAAGACAGATATGAAAAATTCTGTCAGCGCTACCCTACCTTAATTGATATTATAGCTCAGAAACAGGTGGCCTCCTATATTGGTGTTACACCAGAGTTTTTAAGTAAAATGCTCAAAGCAGAAAGTCTTTCAAAATCTTAACCTGTATTAAGTTTTTTTCTTAATCAACGTCATTTTTCCTTATCTGCTTTGCTGATAAATTTGTTTAATCATAAAAGACATATTTATTATGAGAAAAAAGATAGCACATATCCTTTTAGGAAGAGAAAAACAGATTACTAAGGATGAAACGGTTTTGCAGCCTCTGCCACACAAAGATTTCAGGTTTGCAAATCCCTTTATAGTACTACACCATATGGGCCCGGAAAATATCGTTCCGGGACAGGAATTAAGAATTCACCCGCATCCTCACCGGGGTTTTTCACCGGTAACTTTCCAGCTCCAGGGCGAAGGTTATCATAAGGATAATGCCGGCAATGATGAAATCATCAAAGCTGGTGATGTGCAGTGGATGTTTGCCGGCAAAGGAATTTTACATAGTGAAGGACCAACAAAAGAGCTGCTGAAAAATGGTGGAACACAAGAGCTGATTCAGCTTTGGGTAAATGTACCTCAAGCTCATAAATGGGATGAGCCATGCTATCAGTCTGCCACTAAAACTATGCAACCGGAAGTATTAAAGCAGGAAGGTGTTCATCTGCGACTGGTAAGCGGGGAATATGAAGAACAGACCGGGCCAATGAAAAGCTTCACTCCTGTCACAACCATTATCGGTGAGATTCAGCAAGGAAAACGGGTAGACATCCGGGCTGTTCCGGGTTACTGGACATTAATATATGTGATCAGCGGATCGGTTAATATCAATGATGAACCAGTCAGTTTTCATCATCTGGCAGTGCTGGAAAAAGATAACGACCAGGTCATTTTAGATGCTGCAGAAGATTCAAAGATCCTGTTTCTCAGTGCTCTGCCAATAGAAGAGCCTTTAGCAGCTAAAGACAATTTCGTGATGAATACGGAAGAGGAAACAAATCAGGCAATTGCCGAATATAAAAACGGTGCGTTCGGCACTCTTGAATTTTAACTTTCTGTAATACTGATTTTTTAATTTTAAAAACAAATAAGATGAGTAGCTTACCTATCAGAGATCAAAAAAATGATCAATTATTAACGCCGGAGAATGCGGCATTAATCCTCATAGACTATCAACCTGTTCAGGTGAATTCCATTGCCTCTATGGACCGGCAGCTGTTGGTTAACAATATTACTGGTGTAGTAAAGATGGCAAAATTGTATAATCTGCCAATTATTCTTTCTACGGTAAACGTCAAGACTGGTTTAAATTTTGAAACCATTCCGCAGCTACGTAAAGAAATGACTGGTCTGCCTTCTTATGACCGTACAACAATCAATGCATGGGAAGATGCTGAATTCCTCGAAGCAGTTAAAGCAACAGGAAGAAAGAAATTAATCATGACTGCGCTTTGGACTGAAGCATGTCTGTCGTTTCCTACTCTGGATGCACTGAAAGAGGGTTATGAAGTATATCCTGTTGTTGATGCAGTTGGCGGAACTTCACTGGCAGCTCATGATGCAGCTTTAAGGAGAATGGAGCAGGCAGGTGCACAACCGGTAAGTGTAGCACAATTATTCTGTGAACTGCAAAGGGACTGGGGAAGATCAGAAACTGTTCCAGGTTTTATGAAGTTATTCATTGAAACCGGCGGAACTGCGGGTATTCAGTTTTCTTATGATAAAGCGGAGTAAATCGCTTCTTATCCTACATCAACGAATAGCCCTTCTCGTATAGGTATATTTGTATACAATGCTTGATATTGTTATAAAAAGGAGATATATAATGAAAAAGTTAATTGAAAAAATAGTGACAAATTCTGGCAAACCTCATATGGTTGGTGACGGGTTCAGGGTATTTAATTATATACCAGGTGCAGGCATTCCTCAGGAGAGAATAAGTCCTTTTTTACTATTGGACTTTAACCCGGAATACGATTTTGGACCTTCAAATCATCTTAGAGGTGTTGGAGTGCATCCACATAAAGGTTTTGAAACGGTAACAATTGCTTACAAAGGCAGTGTTGCACATCATGACAGCACAGGCAGCCACGGAATCATCAACTCTGGTGACGTTCAATGGATGACTGCTGGTAAAGGGATATTACATAAAGAATATCATGAAGAAGCCTTTTCTAAAAAAGGAGGTCCGTTTGAAATGGTTCAGTTATGGGTAAATCTTCCTAAAAAAGATAAATCTGTAACTCCGCATTATCAGGAGTTAACTGCTGCGGGTATGGGTAAAATTGAATTGCCGGATAACGGAGGTGTGGTGAATGTCATCGCCGGAAGCTTTAATGGAGTTACCGGACCTGCGGAAACCTATAGCCCGGTAAATTTAATAGATATTAAGCTGAACGAAGGTGCAGAAATCACAACATCGGTAAGTGCAGGACATAACACTGCTTTATTAGTGGTAAATGGCAGTATCGAAGTAAATGGTGAAATAGCAGCTGAACATAGTTTTGTTTTGTTTGAGAATAAAGGGGAAGAAATTCAGATCAAAGCCAATAGAAATAGCGTGGTGTTATTATTAAGCGGGGAACCTATTCATGAACCGATTGTAAGTTACGGCCCTTTTGTAATGAATACAAATGAAGAAATTGATCAGGCTATCGAAGACTTCAACAGCGGTAAATTTGGCGTGCTGAAAGATTAATGTTTGTTTTTTATACAAAAGCCGTTTCTGTTAATTCAGAAACGGCTTTTTCATTACAAGAACCGGCCTTTAAAACTATGCTTCGCAGACCGGATAATCGGTATAACCAAGTGCTCCTCCGCCATAATGCAAATCACGATTAGGTAAAGCAAGTTCATAATCATATTTCAATCTGTCTGCTAAATCAGGATTGGCAATAAATGCTTCTCCGATAGCTGCCAGATCAATGAGTCCTTTCTCCAGATATTTTTCTGAAATTTCCTTATTCATCCCTCCTGCCAGAATAATAATCCCTTCAAAATTTGCTCTGAACCGTTCCAGAAAACCATCTGGTATAGCAAAACTACCACGTGATTTCTGATCCATGAGATGGATATATACAATCCCGCGTTTTCCTAACTCTGATGCGAGATAAGCATAAGTTTGTTCTATCTCCTGATAATGTGGTAATTCATGCAATCCACCATATGGTGTTAAACGAATAGCAACCTTTTCGGCACCGATCTTAGCAATACTGGCGTCTATCGCTTCTAACAGAAACCTGCTGCGGTTTTCTACTGAACCGCCATACTGATCCGTTCTGTCATTGGTATATGGATTGAGAAATTGTTCCATCAGATACCCATTTGCACCATGAAGCTCCACTCCATCAAAACCTGCTTCTATGGCATTGGCCGATGCATTGGCAAAATCATTGACTACCTGCTTAACCTCTGCTGTAGTCAACGCTTTAGGTTTGGAAGCAATAACAAAACTCTCTTTGCCATTTTCATCATATCCCCATGCATTTGATTCAGCAGCCTGTATAGTTGAAGCACCTACCGGAGCCTGCCGATCGGGCTGATTTGAAATATGAGAGACTCTGCCTACATGCCATAACTGGGTAAAGATTTTAGACCCTTGTTCATGAACAGCATCAGTCACTAATTTCCAGCCATTTACCTGTTCTTTAGTGAATAACCCCGGTACATGAAGCACTCCCATCGAAGTTGGAGAAATAGCAGTCCCTTCTGTGATAATTAACCCGGCTCCTGTTCTTTGTTCATAATACAGAGCATTCAAAGCGTTAGGAATCCCATCGGGATTACGTGCGCGGGTCATAGGAGCCATTACAACTCTGTTTTTTAGTTCAAGTCCTTTGCCTGAATAAGATTCAAATAAGCTCATGATAAAATTTTATTTACGTTCTCTTTTAAATGGACCTTGTGGTTCAATAATTTCCAGATGTGTTCCATCAGGATCATCAAAATAAGCTACTGCTGTACCAAAACCTGATTTCAATCCATCTGCTGCTTCAAAAATGATAGGCTCACCTGATAACTTAATCCCGGCATCTTTCAATCGTTTAACAGCATCCTGAATATTATCAACTTCAAAACATAAATGCATCGCACTAATCTGATTATTATCGTAATGTGCTTTTACCGGTTCAGGCTGCTCATATTCCAGCAGATCCATATTGATATTTTCAAGATGAAGATTTGCATAACGGATGAGTGTTTTTTTCAAGCCTAAAACCTGAGCCATACGATCTCCGCCAATCTGATCAACATTACTTACTTTAAGGCCTGTCAGCGCTTCATAAAAAGCTATAGATTTATCGAGATCTGCAACAACAATCCCAACGTGGTTCACACGGCTAAAACCTTTATTTTTTTGAGCTATAGTTTCCATATTTTTATTTTTTGCAGACAAAGAAACAGCACTACCCGCAAGTAATCCTGCTGCTCCCAAAGTGGCTGTCTGTATGAATTTTTTACGTTCCATTATTTTATATTATTTATTTGACCACACAAATCTCGGCATAACACTATCATTATTATAATAATATAAATTGTATTAAATCATCATAATAATGATACATAAGTATGGTAGAACGTTCACTGCACGATACATTTTCTGTTATTAAAGAATATCTTTATCTTGCCAATAATCAACCATTTACATTATGAAAAAAACCATCACCTCTACATTATGCTGTATACTGTTGCTATTGGCAGTAATATCATGCACCAATAATAAGAAGGATAACAACACTCAAAATGAGTCATCCGCTTCTGCTGAAACTGGATCAGCGGATAAAGCCAGTCGTATTATTGAATACACCAACCTTGTCGTTGATATGGCAAACAGCCATAATTCATATTTAAAAAACATACTCAGTAATACAGAGCAGATAGAAAAAGGATTAAGAAATCCAAAAAATCTATTTGCATTTACCGGAGTGATTACCCCGCATCTCATTCAGGCTGGCCTTCGCAACATGAATGGGGTAACGATAGAAAAACCGGTAGATGAACTTGGAAAAGAAAATCAGGCTTATTTCAAAACACAGATTACTCAATATAATACCATATTTGAAAAGCTTCAGAATAACTACAAGCAATTGGATGATTATCTTAAAGCTCAGGACTACAAAGATGATAACGGAACCAAAGGTTATCTCATGATTGATACAATCAGAAACACAGTACAAAAACTATATACAGGAAAACTGGTACTGATGAAAAAAGTTAATGAAGTAGCAGATGCTGCGGAAATTGTAGTACTGAAAGACAGCCCGCTTAAAGACTATATCATCGCAATGAAGACTGATATGAAAACCTTCCGTAATTTTATTGATCTGCTGGCTGATAATGGTAGTAATTATGCAAAGATCAAAGATAAAGCTCAGGCTGGATATAGAGAACTGGAAAATTCACAGACAAAAAATGCTGCACTGAATATTGAAAATGCCAAAAAAGCAAATAAAGATGGTCAATATAAGCGGTTTTATGAGAGTTTCCACGATCTTTTACTGCGCACTAAGAAGACACTGCGGGATGCCGGAACCAGTGGCAAACTAACCAAAACCGACATTGATGACCTGGATCGTGATTACGATGGTCTGATCAGAAACTATAATTACTTTAATCAGTAAGACTAATAAAGGGAATCCAAAGAAGGTTCCCTTTATTAGTTTTTTAATGCTGTAATAGTTACAGTCTTTATTTGAGTTGCTTTTCCAATCCCAGACGGTCTATCTGAATCCAGTACTCCGTAATTTTTCCTTTTTCCAATCTGTAAACTGCACTGGCAATTTCTACTAATTGTTTCCCCGTAGCCTGATGCCCGTCAATCGTTCCCAGATGTTTTCCAGTCTGCTTCCATCGCACATAAACTCTATCATCTTCTGCAATTATTTCTGTGACTTCTAATTTGAACCTGCCATATAAAGACAAGAATTCTCTGATGTGTTCTGTATAATTCTGAGGTGTTCTTTGAACTGTTGTCTCTTCTTCTGCATTCATCTGATGTGCCAATATCTTATCAGCCATATATGAATATGCATTATCCGGATTTTTACCCGAGCGGATCTCTTCTAAAAAGCTCTTTATAATTTGTTTATTCACTGTGGTAGTATTTAGGCGTTTCAATGCTGTAGCAGCAATTTCAATGTTTGCTTTTGCCGGAAGATCAAGAACCGCAATACAGACTCTCGCCGGAAAATCATCTTTAAAATAGGTTCTGTATACTTGATTAGCCATTTGATAATTATCCATATTTTTCAGGTAAATAGTTACATTGACCAAATCACTAAACTCCAGCCCCTGTGCTTTGAGTAAATGTCCAATATTTTTCATAACCTGATGTGATTCAGCCTCAAAACTACTGGTTACTAATTTTCCGGTTAAGCTATCGGAACCAACCTGCCCGGATATAAAAAGGAAATCAGCAGCTGGTTTCACTTTACTAAAAGGCAGTGTATTAATTTGGTTTTCTTTGGTCTGTGCCATCATATGAAAGGAATAGATAAATAAAAAGACAGATAATATTGTTTTCATGTTTCTGAATGAATTCATACAAAATTACTCTTAGCTTTTAATACCTAAAATACTATTTTTGTCACACACTAATACCCAAATAGTATTACATGGACTTAAGACACTTAAATTACTTCCTGATTTTAGCAGAAGAATTACATTTTGGCCGGGCGGCCAGCCGACTGCATATTTCTCAGCCTCCGCTAAGCAGAATGATCAGGCAAATAGAGGATGAGCTGGGCGTATTACTATTTGAACGAACTAAAAGAAGTGTAACCCTTACTCCTGCCGGATTTGACTTTTTGCAGGATGCCAAGCAAATGATTTTACAAATGCAAACTGTCAAAAAAAGGCTTGCAATATATGGGCAGGGTGAAACTGGCACCTTAAGAATTGGCTATGTGGGTGCAGTTATGCATAGCAGACTCCCTGAACTTTTAGCGGGCTTCAGAGAAAAATATCCCCATATCAGTTTACATTTTGAAGAATTACCAAATCATAATTTAGTCCATGAATTAAATAACAGTACACTGGATGTTGCTTTTGTCAGAACCTGGCTGCATCCTGAAAAACTGGAAGAAAAATTAATTCTGTCAGAGCCATTCGTTGCCATACTACCAATAAATCATTCATTATCAAAAAAGAAAAACATTTCAATTAAAGAATTGGTCAATGAGAAATTTATCACTTTCACACGCGAATGTGGCCCGACCATATTTGACAGTTTTTTAGTGATGTGCTCAAATGCAGGATTTACACCGCAGATTTCACATCATGCCTCTCAGCTAAACTCTGTGTTAAGACTAGTGGAAAGTGGCTTTGGAATTTCACTTTTACCTGCGCAGGTCGAACAGGGATATGCATTAAATTTAAAGTTTATTCCTCTGGAAGACGCTGAGGAAACAGTACCGCTGATTATGCTAAACAGGAAAGAAAACCCTAATCCATCATTATTTCACCTGCAAAACTATCTGCTTAAAATTGATGGATAAATTGTGATAATCAATAAAAAAAGACCGTCTCTTGAGGAGACGGTCTTTTTTTATTGATCATTCTGAAACTCCGATTATGCCTGAGGTTCCAGATACTTTGCATAACAATAGCCTTCTTCACCATCATTGGTACGTACCAGCCACCATAAATCATTACTTCTGTTAACGAGTGTAATAACCTCTCCATGAGCTGCCTTTCCAACGATTGGCTGATCTGTACCTGGTCCCTTACGGATATTCAGGTTACTACTTTCTGTAATTACTTTAGCGTGTGTTACGGCTGCATCTACAGCTACGTTAACATTCAAAACTAAATCACCGGAAGCAAAATTAGGATCAATCTGGTTATATACATCCCACAAATGATCTTTTGTTGCCCCGTCAGCAGCTGTTCCATCTACATATAATATTCCATCCTGTTCGCGCACTGCTAAATCAGAAATTCCTGCTGCAGCTGCAGCATCAGTTAATGCCTTATATTTATCTTGTAATGCCATAATTCAGATTATTTTACAGTTAATTGGTTATCAATTTTTTTAGGTTTTAAAACAGACAACTGCTGCATTAATTTTACTAAAGAAGATTTGTTGATCTCTCCTTTTAAAGTAACTACACCATCTTTAACCGTAGTTTGAACTGTTGGAAAATCTTTTGCAGCATCAGCTACACTTTTGATCAGGGCTGCATCTTCTGCGATTACTACAGGCACCAGTGAGCTTAATGATGACTTGATAGTCAAATTATTAACTACTGACTTCACCCCTTTTTCAGCTTTAGCAATTACTTCTGCTTTAGCTTTTTCAGCTTCATCAGCAACTTCACCTGTCAGTGTAACTTCACCTTTGGTGACAGCCACACTAATTTCACTGGCTTCCTTCGCCTTTACAGCTGTTTGAATGTCCCCATCTTTTGGCGAACATGCTGCGAAAAACAGGGTTGCAACAACTCCTGCACTCATTAATAGTTTTGTTGTTTTCATTTTTATTGGGTTATGGTAGTGTTAATTATTATACTATAACAAAGTTCCCTTCAAAAAGATTGCCGCAATGCTAAAATAAATTACCAATCCGGTTACATCAACTAATGTGGCCACAAAGGGTGCTGAAGAGGTGGCCGGATCTATTTTAAGTTTCTTCAGTACCATTGGAACCATAGAACCACTTAATGTACCCCACATTACAATCCCGATTAAGGAGAAAAAGATCGTAATTGCCAGTAGCAGCCAGTGAATTCCATAATTATACCAGTGCAGATTCTGCCATATCGCGATCCGGATAAAACCTATCGCCCCCAGTATTATTCCCAATACTAAACCCGATAAGATTTCCCTGCGCATGACATACCACCAGTCTTTCAGACTCAGCTCTTTCAGCGCCATAGCTCTTATGATCAGAGTAGCAGCCTGCGAACCACTATTCCCTCCACTGGAGATTATTAACGGAACAAACAATGCCAATATCACAGCTTTTGAGATTTCTCCATCAAAATATCCCATAGCAGTAGCTGTAAGCATTTCACCTAAAAACAAGACAATTAACCACCCTGCCCTTTTTTTAAGTAAAGAAAAGAAGGGAGTTTTTACATAAGGAAAGTCCAGTTCTTCAATACCTCCGAATTTCTGAATCTCGGCGGTCGCTTTTTGTTCGGCAACATCCATTACATCATCAATGGTCACGACTCCCAGTAAGACATGATCATCATTAATCACAGGTAAAACGACCCTGTCATATTCTTTAAATTTCTGAACAGCATCCTCTTTGGTATCTGTAATCTTCAAACTGATACAGAACCCATCTACAATGTCCATAATCTTTTTTGAACGCTCATTTAAAACCAGTCTCCTGACCGGTACATCATCAATTAGCCTCCCTTCACTGTCTACCACATAGATTACATTTGCGGCTTCAGTATCCTGATGATTCAGCCTTAAATGTTCTGAAGCTTCAGCAATGGTCATTGTTCTGTCTACTGTTGCAAAATCAGTATTGATAATACGAGCGACACTTTTAGGAGAATAACCTAACAGATTAGCCACAGCATCTCTGTTTTCATCATTCAGGTATTCCATAAAGCGCGAAAGCTCAATCCCCCTGGAAGAAGAGTAGAAGATAGTTCTATCGTCCGACTTCAGCTGATTAAGGATAAAAGAAGCTCTGTCTTTAGCTATACTTTTGATGATCTTTTTTTGGAGTTGTATATCCAGATAAGGCAAAACATTAACCTGCTGTTCTGCACTGAAAGAATTATAGGCATCAATTGCCTTATCAGCTGGTATCGAAACGAATAATTGCGCTACCTCCGAAGGATGAATATACCCGCTTTGGTGATTGGGCTTAAATAAGCCGGAGAAGTCTCCGGCCAGGATCTTTTTCCTAGCCTCTTTAAAAGGTAGATTCATAAAAGATGGATTTTATATATCCAATCTACTCTTTAATCATTGATTTCCAATACATAAGTTTCAAAATCCGTCAAAATTGCAGCCTGCTCTCCTTCCCTCCATTGAAACCTGTAGGTCTGGCTTCGCCCATTATGAAATACATGAAGAGTTAATCCATCTTCATAAGGCAGGAAATTTGTCTTTTCAAAAGTCCATATCTCACCTATGGGATGTCTGATATAATCATAATCAACAAATTCCTTTATGACCTGATATTTCTTTCCTGGTTTTAAATTATTTATGTTCCCCATAAAATAAAAATATTAGAGAATTAAAAAATGATTACTCAACAATTCAAAATTAAAGTAATTTAAATATTTCTATAATAAAAACAGCAAACCGCTGACCCAATCCCCGAAACAGGATTCAGCCAGCGGATTTATTGCCACCTAACCAAGTTTTTTATAGCCTATTTAAGATCCCAGATACCCGCAGCACGTTCCAGTTCTATTAATGCAGCAGCATAATTTGATTGTGATTCATAAAATCCCTGCTGTACTTCATTATAGGTTCTTTGTGCATTTAAAACTTCCAGTAGTGATGTCTCACCACGCTTATAACTATACACCTTGGCAGTCAGAATTTTTTTGCCTTCTGTGAGTAAACCATTTTTATATTGCCGAACCTGTTTACCTGCAGCAGTATAATTAAAATAGGCCTGGGTTACTTCTACCTGAATTTGCTGTAAGACCTGATCGTATTGCACTCCTGCCTGTTTAATCGTAAACTGAGCAGCTTTCAGATCTCCTTTATAGTGATTGGAAAATTTCAAGGGTACACTAAAACCAGCATTAAAGGTGCGATGATAAGGTGTAGGCGCCACCTCGTTTGTAGAAACTCCATTATACTGTAATCCTGCGTTGATCCCCAAATCTATTCTTCTGTTCGCCTTTACCAGTGCCAGACTTTTTTCGGCTACTGTTTTACTATTTAACGCAGCTACAGCATCAGCCCGGATATTTTGTGCATTGCTGATCAGAGTCTGATAGTTAATATCCCGTTCCAGGTTTTCAAAATTACCTTCAGGGATCACTAAAGAATCTACACTCTTTTTACCCAGAAAAGCGCTGAGCTTAATCAAAGAATTTTTCCAGTCTGCTTCGTTCTGATAAACAGAGTTCTGTAAATTACCAGCCTCCAGTTTTGACTGTCTCGCATCTGTCTCTGTAATCGCACCTAATTTGTATCGAACAGAATCAGCATCAGCAAGTTGCTTCATCATTTGAAAGGCATACTGCTGTACTTTCATTAATTCGCGTTGTTGAATTGCACTGTAATAGGCTAATGCAGCATCAGCTCTTAAGTTTCTCAGATAATCCAGCAATAATGCTTTGCTCAATTCAGTTTCACTTTTGGCCAAACTGATCCGGGCTTTTCTTTTGCCTCCAAGTTCAAGCGTTGTACCTAATCCAAAAGTTAATCCCTGCCCCAGCTTTAGCTTTGCCTGCTGGTTATCAAATGCCCCAGCTGAAAATTCAGGATCGGGAAAGATTTTCGCCGTTTCTATTCCTGCTTCTGCAATATTCACATTGTACTGTTCTGCAGCATAACCAAGATTCTCTTTACCAACCCGGCTTAGATACTGTTCTACAGATATTTTATGTTTCAAAGACAGGGTATCAACCTGTGCCTGCCCGTTAAAGCTCATTGCTGTCAGGAATGCCAGTAAAGAGAGATATTTAGTAAATTTCATCAGAATATGTTTGTTTTTATCGAAATTTTTATCGTCGTTTTCGATCATTTATATAATTTTAATATTCAGCTTAAGTATGATTTATTGAAATTCATCAGACAGTTGCCGATTCATCAGGTTGAAAATCATTCTTACCCCATTTATTTTCCAGCAAATAATAAAGTGCCGGTAAAACGAATAAAGTAATAGCTGTTGCAGCAAATAAGCCATACACAATTACTGTTGCCAGGGGTCTTTGTACATCAGAACCTATTCCCGTAGCTAAAGAAGCTGGTAACAGACCTAATGCAGCAACAGTTGCAGTCATCAGAACAGGTCTGAAACGATGTTTAGCTCCATCCATAACTGCCTTTAACAGATCATATCCTTTTTTGCGAAGCTCATTGATATGAGAAATCAGGATGACTCCGTTTTGGATTGCCACACCAAACAAGGCGATAAAACCTACTGCCGAAGATACATTTAAGGTCATTCCACGGACATTAAGAGCTAACATCCCTCCAAACAAAGCCAAAGGAACAATACTTAAGATCAGGCCAGCCTGTCTGAATTTCCCAAAAGCGCCATAAAGCAATAAAAACATAATAGCTAAAGCTATAGGCACTACAACCACTAATTTAGCGTATGCTCTGTTTTGATTTTCAAACTGTCCGCCCCACTCTATTTTATATTTTTCAGCGTCAAACTTAACCTGCTGATCTATTTTTGCCTGTGCTTCTTTTAAAAATGAGCTCAGATCTGCTCCTCTTAAATTTAGCCTTACAGTAAGCTGTCTGCGGTTCATCTCTCTGGAAATTGAACTTTCACCCAGGTCTGTTTTTACTTCGGCAATCTGCGATAATGGGATTTTGGCACCCGATGAAGAGGTCAGCATTAAATTCGCTATCTTTTCCGGAGTATTGCGACTGTCATCTTTATAACGGCAAATTACATCATAGACTTTATCGCCCGCAAAGATCTGTGAGACAGCCTTGCCTCCGATTGCTACCTCAACCAATTCTGATACATCACTCATATTGAGCCCGTATTTGGCTACGGCATCCCTGTTTACCCGGATCTGTAGCTGAGGTAAAGGCGGCTCCTGATCTATTGCAATATCTACTGCCCCTTTAACCTGACGTAAAGTTGTCACTACATTTTCAGTGATCCGCCGGGTTTCTTTGAAGTCATTGCCATACACTTTGACCACTAATTCACTGTGTGCGCCAGCAATTTTATCCATTACCCCATCGATCATGGGTTGCGTAAAAGCAACAGTATAACCTGGCATCATTTTATATTCCTTAGACAAATCCTCTATCAGATCAGCCTTGGTTCTGCCACCGGCCCATTCCTTATAAGGTTTAAGTCCTACAGAAACTTCAAAATGCGAAGGTGTAAAATAATCCGTACCATCATCATTACGACCTGCCTGAACGTTCACATAAGTGATTTCAGGGTGTTTCATCGTTACTGCTCTCAATGAATCACTCATTTCCTTTGACTTCTCTAAAGTAACACCAGGAGGCAATGATACCTGCAGCCAGATAGAGCCTTCATCCAACGGAGGTAAAAAGTCTTTTCCAACGGTAACTGATAAGATAACCGCACTTATTAATACTAAAATCAGGGGTACAAAAACTTTCTTCGGTCTGTCCATTATCTTTTGAAGACGGCCTTCATACCATTTGGTGAGTTTCTCCAGCCAGGTATTATGGTAAATTTTTCCCGGTTTTTTATAAACTGCGTAAGCTAAGCCTGGTATTAATAATAACGCAACAGCCAGGGCACCTAAAAGAGCATACCCTACAGTAAATGCCATTGGTGTAAAGAGTTTTTTCTCTACTCTTTCAAAAGAAAACAAAGGCAGATAAGCAGTAATAATGATAATGGTAGAGAACAGAATCGGCTTGGCTACACTCAGAGCCCTTTTACCAATTGAAACCTCTTCCAATTCCTCGTCCGGATTGGCTTCTCTTTTTTTCAGAATCGTTTCCAGCATAACAATGGCCCCATCAACTATGATCCCGAAATCTATAGCGCCCAGTGAAAGCAGGTTTGCAGGGATTTTTGTGAAATGCATTAAGATAAATGCCACAAGCAGAGAAACAGGAATTGTAACGGCCACAATCAGGGCCCCTCTCCAGCTTCCCAGAAAAACAATAAGTACAACAATAACCAGAGCCATACCTTCTAAAAGCGTATGAGAAACAGTATCAAGTGTAGTATTGACCAGGTTAGTCCGGTCCAGATAGGCTCTTACTGTTACACCTTCCGGCAAAATGCTTTTATTCAGCTCATCAACAGCTTTATGAATTCCATCAAGTACTACTGAAGGATTCTGCCCTTTCAGCATCACAACAATTCCTTCAATTCCATCAGAATAATTTACCTGACGATCAGTATACCCCAGTACACCTTTACGTTCAAGAGTTCCATATTTTAGCTCTCCCAGATCCTTTACAAATACAGGGACTCCATTGACAGACTTGACAACAACATCCCCCAATGCGGCCAGATCTTTAACCAAACCGATCCCACGAACTACATATCCCTGTTCTCCCCGGTTCAGAATACTTCCTCCGGCATTCGTGTTATTATTATTAATTGCCGTTTGTACATCAGCCAGTGCAATATGATACTGTTCTAATTTAGCCGGATCTATTTCTACCTGATATTGCGTGGTGATCCCTCCAAAATTCGTCACATCAGCAACTCCCTGTACCTGTTTGATTCTTGGAATAATTTTCCAGTTCTGTAAATCAGTGAGCTGTCTTAAATCATGGTTTTTACTTTCTATAATATACCGGTAAATCTCTCCGGTCGGAGAAGTCAGCGGATCAAGCCCCGGAACCGCTCCGAAAGGGAGTTTCACATCAGTTAACCTTTCCTGAATTCTTTGTCTTGCCCAGTAATCATCTACCCCATCTTCAAAAACCATAGTGATTAATGATAAACCGAATAAGCTCCGGCTCCGCATAACATGCATACCCGGCAGGCCATTCAATGCACGCTCAATAGGGATTGAAATCTGCTGTTCCACCTCTTCAGCAGCCAGACCAGGTACTTGTGTAACCACCTGTGAAGTCACATCAGCAATATCCGGATAAGCTTCAATTGATAATTGTTTCCAGGAGTAAAAGCCAAAAAAGGCCAGAAGTATAAATAGTGCAGCAAAGAGCCAGCGTTTTTTAATTGCAGTAAAAATTAATTGTTTCATCGATTTATCTATTATTTTTAATCACATCAGGTTCATAAATATTTGGCTGGCAGCAAGTTTTACTTGGCTTCCAATAAATAGAAGCCCCCTTCTGACACGATCTTCTCTCCTTTGGTCAGACCTGATTTAATGACTACGCGGTCTTTTTCCGTACCACCTGTTTCTACTTTCCTTTTGATGTATTTACCGGCTTCGTTAACTACGAAAACAAAATTCGCATCATTCATCTGCAGGATTGCTTTTAGCGGCACCAGAATAGCAGTAGTTGGTGCATCTATAAAATTCACAGAAACATACATGCCCGGTTTAAGACTATGGTCGCTATTATTAGCTTCGATTAAAACCTGTACGCTACGGGTATCTTCGTCAACAATTTCATTGACATGGTAAACGATTCCCTTCAGTTTTTTTCCGGGTAAGGCAGCAACTTCTATTTCACATTCATCTTTTTCATTGATATAGCGGATATCCTTTTCTTTCACCTGACCGGCAACCCATACTTTATTCAGATTGGCAACTGTGGCAACACTGGCAGCATCATCTTTGATAAACTGACCCAAAACCACCTTGTTTGCGATGACCTCACCAGAAATTGGTGCATGTACAACAAGCGCCTGCCCTAAGGAAAGTTTATCCGGGTTTGCCTTAAATATTTTGATTCCGATAACGGCATTCTCAAACTCTTTTTTCTCTACATCATAGCCTGTCTGCGCTTCTTCCAGATCTTTCTGTGTGCCTACGCCATGAGCCATCAGATCCTTTTGACGTTTCAAAGTCCTTTCTGCCTGCTGCATTTGTGACTTTTCCTGAAAAAATATCTTTTGTGCAGCAATAAAGTCCGGTGAACTGATTTCAAATAAAGGAGTTTCAGGCGTTGTTTTCATTCCTAATCTGATATACGATTTTGTCACTCTCCCCTGAAAAGGTGGCGCAATCTCTGCAAATTGAGTAGGTATAGCTTTTACTGTTCCGGCGGTCAGCATCTGCATCCTATAAGGTTCATCTTCAATGGTCATATATTTTAACTTCCCTTTCAAAACTGAATTTTCAGGTACTGTAACCACATCTCCTTTGAGCGTTAAATCAGCTGGTATTTCTTTGGCAGGCTGTTGCTTACATGAAGAAGCCAATCCTATAATGACCATCGCTATGGCAGCCAGGCAAGGCCGACTAGTATTTCTTAATTTCATATTGTTTATTGTCTTTGTTTGAGAAGTTTGAGAGTGTATGAAAATGGTATTCCAGCCATTCTGCTAATATGACTACCAGTATAATTAACAGAATTGCCAGCATCCATTGCTTATTTGATCGGATCATAGCCATTGATTAAATCTTTTGATATACCATCTTTTAATTAGTTGTGTGAGCAGGCAGTAACTGGTCAGAATAGCTATTAACCAGGGGAAATAGCTGAGTGGTAATTGCTCCATTTTTAATGCCCCTGCAAAAGGCGAAAACGGAATAAATATGCCAATAACCATAATCAGTGAAGTCAGTGCAACTACAGGCGCTGTTGCCCAGCTCTGGATAAATGGAATTTTACGGGTACGGATCATATGTACAATCAGTGTCTGGGAAAGTAATCCTTCAATAAACCATCCGCTCTGAAATAAGCTCTGGTGTGCGGGACTGTTGGCTTTAAAAACAAAAAACATAACAGCGAAAGTAGCATAGTCGAAAATTGAACTGATCGGGCCTATATAAAGCATAAATCGCTTAATCCCGGAAGCATCCCATTTTTTAGGTTTTTCGATGAAGTCTTCATCCATCCTGTCCCAGGGAATAGACACCTGTGAAACATCATATAACAGATTCTGCACCAGAATTTGTACCGGCAGCATAGGCAGGAATGGCAAAAAGGCACTTGCCCCTAACATGCTGAACATATTACCAAAATTGCTGCTGGCAGTCATCTTGATATATTTGATAATATTACCAAAGGTTCTTCTGCCATAAATCACCCCTTTTCTCAAAACCATCAGGTCTTTTTCCAGTAAAATGATATCAGCACTTTCTTTGGCAATATCCACAGCAGTATCTACACTGATTCCTACATCCGCATCTCTTAAAGCTACGGCATCATTTATTCCGTCACCCATAAAACCAACCGTATGTCCATTGACCTGCAGCATTTTAACCACGCGTGATTTTTGAACCGGGCTTAGTTTGGCCAGAATAGAAACCTCTCCAACCAGCTCCTGCAATTCTGCATCAGTCATTTTTTCGACTTCAGTACCCAGTAAGATTCTATCAAAAGGTATCCCCACATCACGGCAGATTTTTTTAGTCACAATCTCATTATCACCGGTAAGGACTTTAATACTGACACCCAGCTTTTGCAATGATTCAATAGCGATTTTTGCCGAAGGTTTGGCCGGATCCAGAAAACCAATGAACCCGGTAAGAATCATATCTTTTTCATCTTCAACCGCGTAATTCAAGGCACGGTCATCAAATTCACGGATAGCCACAAGCAAGACCCTGAGTCCTTCTGAATTGAGTTTTTTAGAAGTCTGAAGAATCATATTTCGCATGGTCTCATCCATGCGGATTACTTTATCCGACTCTATATGCAGTTCCTTATCATCTCCCGGATCAAAAGCATGACTGCACAGATCCAGCATCTCCTCTACCGCTCCTTTACAGATCAGTAAATGTTTTCCATTACGCTGTTTTAGTACAACAGACATTCTGCGCCTGTGAAAATCAAAAGGAATTTCATCCACCTTTAAAAAGTGTTCTTCAACTTTCAGATAATCATGCAATTCCACATGCTCCAGAACAGCTACATCCAGCAGATTTTTCAGTCCTGTCTGATGAAAACTATTGAGATATGCCCATTTCAGAACCTCCTCGTCTTCCTCTCCGAAAATATTCAGGTGTCTTTCCAGTACTATTTTATCCATCGTCAGTGTACCTGTTTTATCGGTACAAAGCACATCCATAGCTCCAATATTCTGTATGGCGTTAAGGCGTTTGATAATCACCTTATGTTTACTCATATTAACAGCTCCTTTGGCCAGATTTGCTGTAACGATCATAGGCAGCATTTCAGGCGTTAAACCAACAGCTACAGCGATAGCAAAGAGCAGGGCATCCCACCAGTTTCCTTTCACAAAGCCATTTATCAAAAAGATCAGCGGCACCATGACTACCATAAAACTGATCAGCAGATAGCTTACTTTATTTACACCCTTATCAAAATTTGTCTCTGCACGTTTACCTACTATTTCTTTACTGAGTGAACCAAAATAGGTTTGATTACCAGTATTTACTACAACTGCAGTTGCATAACCACTAACTACATTGGTTCCCATAAAGCAGATATTATCCAGTTCTACCAGTGGTTTATCTTCTGCATCACGAACCGCAAGGCTCCTTTTTTCTACCGGTAATGATTCACCGGTCAGCATCGATTGACTTACAAAAAGATCTTTTGACTGAACAATCCGGCAGTCCGCAGGAATCATATCCCCTGCAGAAAGTATAATTATATCACCTGGAACCAGTTTTTTGATATCCAGTTCTTTCTTACCGGTAATTTTTCTGATCACCGTCGCTGTGGTTTTCACCATGCTTTTAAGTTGTTCAGCAGCCCGGTTACTCCGGTACTCCTGAAAAAACCGGATTAAGGAGCTGACCATCACCATCACACCGACCATAGTAACGGTCTTATAATCTGCCTCACCGGGACCAGCAAGCCAAACATCCAGTATAAAAGAGATGACCGCAATAATCAGCAGTATCCCAATAAACGGATTAACAAAAGCCTGCAATAATTGCCTGATCCAGGCCGGAGCTTTCTCATGATGAACTTCATTTAAGCCAAACCTGTTTAACCGTTCTTTGGTCTGCATAGCTGATAGTCCTTCCATACCACTATCCAGCATGGCGAAATAAAAATTCTGATCTGACCGGGAAACATTCTGCAGTTTGGTTGCAGCAGCCTCTTCATTACCATTAGACATGATTTTTCTCCTGTCTGGTATAGCTCTTTTTTTAAAGCTCTCTTTTACGATAGTCATGATATTATATATATTGATAAGCGGGAATTGTTATTTATATCAGCTGGAACAGGAGCACCACTACCCCAACCATCATCAGGCAGGTACATAGCGTGCGTAATCTGTCAATCAGTTTATGATGATGCGCCTTACCCAGCCATACCCCCAGTGCTAAAAACATCAGGATAAAAACCGGAAACATGATATTCAGCTTACCTTCTGTTCTGTTAAGCCACTGAACGGCTATTCCAAAAACAAAAAGATAGATAGCCGATCCAAAGGCTAATAGCAGTAAATTATTTGCCGTGTAATTAATTGTCGTTATATTCTTCTTACTTTGAAAATGATCTCTGTACATCTTTACACCGATAGAAACCAGTAAGCCCAGAGCAAGCCAATCCTTTTGATTTACTGTCAGAGAAGGTGCCCAGCCGGTAATCCACCTTCCCCATAACAGCATTTGATTCTGTGTAATAAACAGCAACAGCAAAATGAGTATCCAATTTGAGCGGCTGATAACAGATACCGTTTTGCCGCTCAGTTTTGCAATCATCAGATTGTCGGCAGTAATTCCAATTGCAATAAATAAGATCGCATATTGTATAATGCCACATTTTAAAAATAGAAAGGTCATTGTTTATGATTATTTATAATTGTTTTATTTCCTGGCTAATACAGCTCAATCCGCTACAAGTCATTTTCATCTCCGGCTTTATTCCAGCTCACCTCAGAAACCTCATGTTCAATGGTTAATCTCCCGGCAATGCGTTCCATTACCGCATCTTCATTACTGTTAGCCAGTATTTCAGCAGTAATTACAGCTTTACTCGGATCACCATCATCAGTGCTTTTCAAAGACCGCAGTAATAACTTATCGTCATTACCGGTAAACTGTAGTAACAGAACTCTCAAATGATTTTCCACATCCTGTCTGCATTTGATAATCAGCAGATAAGCCACCGGAATCTTTGTACTTTTTAAAGGCAAACGGCTCAGCTTTACTCCAACCGGGCGCATCAGTACATGTGTCAGAATTACAAAGGCAGTAACAATACCTGCTTCAGGAAGAAATCCAAGTCCGCAGGCGGCACCTACAGCAGCAGAACACCATAATGTAGCTGCAGTATTTAACCCTCTCACATTCAGGCCATCTTTCATGATTACACCTGCTCCAAGAAAACCTATCCCGCTGACTACATAAGAAATTACTCTGCCTGAAGCATCCCCGCCAACTTTGACTCCTAAGGAGACGAACATACAGGCGCCTAAACAAACCAGCATATTTGTTCTTAAACCGGCCATCCGCTGTCTCCACTGGCGTTCGGTACCAATAGCCGCTCCCAAAGCAAAAGCTACTGCAAGTCTTAATGTAAACTCAAATAATGTCATAGCCGGCCCCTCCATACTTTAAATCGCTGGAAAAATCTTCTTGCAGCATTAATCATATAAATGAATAATCCCGAAAAGAACTGTCTGATGGAAAGCGTCCGATAATAGTTTTGTCTGCCGAAGATATTGTCAGCAACTCCCAGTGTCGTTGGTCTGGTATCCATACCCACCGGATATTCATAATCTATGATATAGCGGGTATATTTTTTCTGTGTTTTTGAAAAATTGAACATAACTCTGTTTTATGCCTGCTATCGGCATAACATAAGTTATGAGGCTAGCGGGCGGTTAAATAATTAATTAGTGGCACTTTTAACAGTGTCTTTAAATGGGGGCCTGAGTCCATATTTTGTTTTTTTTAATGTGCTGCAAATATAAGTCACCCCTTTAAAAAGGGCCGTTAGAGGACAAACAGAAATTCATTAGAAATTTATTAGAATTACAGAGGCTTAAATCCGGACAAATTGATAATCAAAACATCCTTTTGGGTCTTTAGATTCAAAGACCATCCCATCTATCTTTGACTTGTGATTATTTCTTAATCACAATACTGATAAAACAGATAATAAATATGAAAGATCAGATTCAATCAAACTACGATATTATTATAGTAGGTGGCGGTTCTGCCGGAGCAGTAATAGCAAACCGGTTAAGTGAGGACAAAGAAAAATCAGTGTTACTTATTGAAGCAGGTGAAACTTATCCCCCAAATGCGTTTCCGGAGCAACTGGCATTGGCAAAAAACGTTGGTGGTGACAGTACATCAGTCTGGGAGCTTACAAAAGAAATAAAGTATGCGGTTCCTACTAAAGGTCTATTTCGGGCGAAGGTATTGGGCGGTGGCTCAACAATAAACGCCGGAGCTTTTGTGCATGCTCCGGAATCAGATTTTGATCGGTGGACTGCCGATGGATTAACAGGATGGGAATTTGCACAAGTCCTGCCTTATTATAAAAAGGCCGAAGCGGCAGATTTTGGTGAAGATCAATGGCATGGTAGAAAAGGCCCTGTTCCGGTACATCAGCTCAGCAAAAGTGAACTTACTAAAAGTGCGCAGGGGTTTATTAATGCAGCTATCAATGAAGGCATCCCCTTTATACCTGACCTTAATATACCCTTTCCTAAAGGTGTGGGTATTTATTCCCTAAATGTCAAGGATGGAATTCGTATGAACACCGGAATTACGTATTTATCTGAAGCAGTGCGGGAGCGGCACAATTTACATATTCTGGGAAATACCACAGTAGACAAGGTATTGATTACAGAAGGTAATTGCAACGGCGTCCGTTTAACGGGAGGAAAAATTATTAGCGGGCATGAGGTAATCTTATCAGCCGGAACAATTGGTACCGGAGCTATTTTACTTCGCTCTGGTATTGGGCCAAAAGAGCAGTTGGAAGCACTTGGAATCCCTGTAATAGCCAATTTACCTGTAGGTGAATCGGTAATGGATCAACCTCAGATATACCTGCAAATTAATATTAATGGCGACGATGCAACCTTACCTCCTGTTGGTGGGAAAGTCTGGCAACAATCTTCTTTAGCAAAAGATAACGAACTTGATCATTATCTTGGATTCAATCATTTTGCAGATTTATCATTATCTCCAACTGGCATGGCCTTTGGTCTTATTTCCTGTGGTTGCCGGCCTGTATCAAGGGGAAGTCTGCAACTCGACCCTAAAAATATACTAGGTGCCCCAAGAGTTAGTCTGAACTTGCTTTCTGATAAAAGAGAATTAGATATTTTAATCGAAAGTATAGAATTAATTATTCGGATATTAAAACAGGAGCCTCTCAAAGATCAAGTGGTTTCTATACTGTTTAAAGACGGCAGTTCATTTCCAGCAGACCATAAAAAACTTAAAAAACTGATTTATAAAAATGTGGAATCATGTTTACACATTACTTCATCAGCGCCTATGGGAGCTGTTGACAGTCCTAATGCAGTACTCAATGAAAACGGAAGAGTTCATGGTATAAATAGCTTACGTGTTATAGATGCTTCAATTTTCCCTGATGTCCCATCTGTGGCAACCAACGCTACAGTTATTATGGCTGCAGAATACCTATCAGATCAGATTAAGAAAGGATATTAACAGATGGTAATTATTCCAAATAGTGTACCAATTATTATTTACTTAAAATCAACACCATGCATTACAAAATTTTAAAAGAAGCGACTTTTGAATTAACAAATGAGGTAAAAGAGATTATTCAGGCCATTGCAGATTACAATAGTTCCCTGAAGCAGGGATCTGTATCAAGCATTATGAATTCTTACACGGAAGACTCCGTATTAATTCCAGAAAACTTAAAGCCGATTAGTGGACTCAAAGAGATAGAGAGTGTCTACCAGGACCTTATAAAACTTATCCGATTTAATGATGATAGCATTATTAATATCATCGACGCTTATATATCCGGAGATTTGGGATATGTCAGATCTCACAATACTCATGGCTCCATAACAGAAATCAAGACAGGTGAAGCCAAGTTACCAATTTTCAGAGAGCTCTGGATTCTGAAGAAGAATAAAGAAGGGAAATGGAAGTTTTCTATTTACGCTTATGGAATGGCCCCGCAAGGAAATACAAATCCAGGTGATGCAGTTGTATGGTAATATTTAAATAAAATACAGTTGTTAATGCTCAATATGGTTCAGAAAACATCATGAAAAACGAAGCAACAATTAAAGACAATTCCAACCCGGTACCTTACGATTACATTATTGTCGGAGCTGGGTCGGCTGGAGCAGTAATGGCAAAACGCCTTAGTCAAAATGGCCACTATCAGGTTTTGCTGGTAGAAGCCGGGACTGCACCACTACCAGATGCATATCCTGAGGTACTCTATAATGCTAATTTGATAGCGGCTCCCGGAGCTCCCCAATACGATTGGGGGTATCAGAGTTTACCATATGGTATTACCCCAATAATCGATTTGCCTCGCGGAAAAGTATTAGGTGGCAGTTCTGCGGTGAATGCTGCTCTTGCCATTCGTCCGCCAAAGAAAAATTATGAGGTATGGGCACGTAACGGACTACAAGACTGGTCGTTTGAAGAAGTACTCCCATATTACCGGAGTATGGAGCGTTGTGTTGGTGGCAGTGATCAATGGCATGGTCGTGAAGGAGACTTTCCAATTCATTTAATGTCACGTGACTATATCACTCCCTTACAAAATACCTTTATTTCTGCGGCTACATTTTTGGGCTACCCGGAAGTTACAGACTTTAATGACCCTACTGCAAATGAAGGAGCAGGGCCATTAGCCATGAATATAATTAACGGTGTACGCATGAATACCGGAATAGTGTATTTAGATAACGAGGTAAGGAAACGTCCTAATTTAACTATCTTATCTGAAACATTAGTTGACCGGGTATTTTTTGAAGGGAATCAGGCAAAAGGGATTATACTTACAGATGGAACACATTTACGTGGTGGAGAAATTGTGCTTTGTGCTGGTACTTATGGCACCGCAGCTATCCTGATACGATCGGGTATAGGTCCGGAAAAAGAGTTAAAACGATTAGGTGTAGAAGTAGTTTACGATGCTCCGGTAGGAATGAATCTTCGTGAACATCCATTTTACTTTTCTGCCTATGCTGCGCCAGAGAACAGTATGCTTAACAGCGCCCATCCTATTGCAGGGTCACAACTTTGGACAAGTAGCTCGCGCGCCGAACCCGGTGAACTAGATATTGCCCTTGTACCAGAACATTTTCTGCCAATGGAAAGCCCAACGGGTGTTGGTTTTACTTTAAGTGTAGCACTCCTTAGTGTTCGTAGCCGGGGTCATTTCACCCTTCAGGATCTCAATCCTTCTTCAAAGCCCTTAATTGATTTAAAATTACTCTCGGATGAGGAAGATATGATACGTATGATTGAAGGTGTTCGTCTGGCACGTAAAATTGCAAATACCATGCCTTTTTCAAATTATACTCTCCAGGAATTAACACCTGGATTACATCGGGAAAGTGACGCCGAATTAGCTGAGAGTATAAGACAGCATATCAATGTATATCAGCACCCTACATCAACAGCTCCTATGGGAACCATGGATGATCCACAGGCAGTAACAGATACTCAGGGAAGAGTTTATGGTGTGGAGAAATTACGGGTCGTAGATGCCTCTCTGTTCCCAAATGTACCCTTTATCAATCCAAATCCTGCTGTGATTGTAACAGCAGAGGTTATAGCAGCAAGAATGCAGCCTTAGCCAGATTCTACGTTCCTGGCGGACTAAATATCAATCCTAACATTTAGTCCGCCTTGTGTCTTTAGTGTCTAAAAGATCGGTTGGTGTAGCAGCAGATAAGAACATTATACATGAGGTATTTCAATTGTAAACACACTGCCTGTATCTACAATAGAATCTACCCCGATAACACCATTATGCATGGAGATAATTTTCTGGGTTAACGACAAACCAATACCATTTCCAGGACTAAAATCCTTATTTTTTCCTCTGTAAAAGGCAGAAAAAATATGGTCCATTTCTTCTTTCGGGATACCTATGCCTGAATCTTTAAAACGCAGCTTAACCTGATCATGGTCAAAATCTATACTTACCATACAATGATGATCAGCAGAAAACTTGCAGGCATTTTCCATCAGATTGATAAAAGCCACCTTCAATAAATACTCGTTGCCTTTAACAGAAATATCATCGTCGTCATCAATTTCCCTGTCAAAGACGATATCAACTTTATAGTCTTCACTGGTTTTCATTACGGCTTCTCTGGCATCCATCAGTAATTCATCAAATCTTAACTCTTTCATACTGACTGTAGTCTGATCATAGCTGGCTTTTGCCAGATCAAGCAGACCATTTGATAATCTGACCAGCCGCTGTGCATCGCTCAGGGATAAATGGATTATCTCTTTATATTCTTCAACACTTCGTTCACGGATCAGGGCCAGCTGTAGCTCCCCTACTATTGTTGCCAGTGGGGTTCTCAGTTCATGAGAAATATTACTGACAAAACTTTTCTGCCCATCAAAAGATTGTTCCAGCCTGTCGAGCATATTATTAAAGGTAATCGCAAGCTCACCTATCTCGTCCTTTTCGTTTTTAACCTGAACTCTTTTATACAGATTGGTGGCTGTAATTTCTTCCACCTTATCGACTATCTCAGCTACAGGATTCAATGCCTTCCCTACAAAATAATATCCTGCAGCAATAGTCAGACTTATAATAATGATGAATGAAATTATCAAAGTATACTTAAACTCTTCCAGACGGTTCAAACCATACTTATCATTTGCAGCTGCAGTAATCACATAAGTTTTACCCTTATGCAGATATAAAAGCCCCACAACCTGCAAAGACCCCTGTTCAAAGGTAATTTCCTTTTGCCGGATAATCTGATCAATCATTTTTTTTGTCTCTTTAACCTTGTCTATCTGTACAGCATCGTGATAAAGCAGTTTAAAAGAAGTATCATATACCGCTACTTCTTCTTCAAATAAAGAATTGACAGAGTTCTTATAAATCAACTGTAATACTGCCGGAGGTACTTTAGCATCAAAAAGCAGATTTGCTTTTGTAACTGCTTCTCTCTTTAAATGTTTATAATACTGATCTTTTCTGTTTTGCGCAGTAGATACATAAATAAACACCGCGAATGCCAAAAGCAAAGCGCCAAAAAGTGTCAGAAACAATAACAAAAGTTTTGCTCTTATCTTCATCCTTCTTTAAATATAAAACCCATACCCGGTTTAGTATGAATCAGCTTCACATCGTAGTTCTTATCTATCTTTTTTCTCAGGTAATTGATATAAACATCAATAAAGTTTGTACCTGAATCAAAAGTATCCCAAACCTTTTCGGCAATTTCTGTTCTGGATAAAACACGTTCAGAATTTCCCATCATATATTCAAGCAGCCGAAACTCTTTGGGTGTAAGATCTATAGGTACATCATTTCTTTTGACCAGTTTGGTTTCAAGGTTCATTTCCAGATCTGCAAAACGCAAAACAAAACCCTGATTAAAAGTATTATTCTGTGTCTGGTTTCTTTTAATTAACGCCCGGATTCTTGCATGCAGTTCTCTGAAATCAAATGGTTTAACCAGATAATCATCCGCACCAGCATCAAAGCCCTCCACTTTATCATCTGTAGTACCTAAAGCAGTCAGCATAATGATAGGAATATCAGGCCGGGCTATCCGCACTTCTTTACAAAGGTCAATACCATTAATCTTTGGCAGGATCAAATCCATCAGGATCAGGTCATAAGTCTTTGTCAATGCCAGTTTCTTACCCATTTCTCCATCAAAGGCGAGTGTAATATGAAATCCGAGTTCTTCCAGTCCCTTTTTGATCAGTTCAGCTACTCTTTGTTCATCTTCAATAACCAATATGTGCATAAGCCTATAAATAAAGGACAAATGTGAGCATAATTTCTTAATAGCTGATACTCCTTAAATGACTAATCGTACAGCTAAGGGCCAGAAACATGAACCATATACCCTCAACCGATCATATCAATTGATAATTTTCAGCTCAATAAAAACACTGCCCTACCCCAATAAAAGCTCTGTGTTAGCTGCTTGTTAAGACACTGTTAACATTAGGTAACAGACCTGTTGCTAAAAGCTCATTTTGATAAGGAAAATCTGCCAAAAGTTTAAGTATACATAATACTAAATTGGTTTAGTTTTAATAAACAAAGTTTAGTATTGCTACTTGAAACCATCATACAATTTATGACAGCTTCAACACCATTAATTCCGAGCCAAAAAAAATGAAACAAAATTTATTTCAAAAAAAACAAGGTAGATGAAACAACTTTACAAGCAATTAAAACAAGTAATCACTGTATGCTTATTTTTGCTTGCCCCAATCTCACTGGCGGCACAAATTAAAATCTCAGGTACAGTTACTGATGAAACCAAACAATCCTTACCTGGGGTAAGTGTTTTGGTTGATGGAACTAAAACTGGCACAGTAACGGACATGAACGGCCACTTTCTTTTAAGCGCTAAGAAAGGACAAACCGTATCCTTCCAATATCTTGGCTATCAGAAAACACAAATTATCGTTGGTGATGAGTCATTGATCAATGTCAGTTTAAAAAGTGACAGCAAAGCTCTTTCTGAGGTAGTAGTTACTGCCTTAGGTGTAAAGAAAGACACCAAAAGAGTTGGCTATGCCTTACAGACAGTTGATGGCGGCGACCTCCTGAAAGCACGTGATCCTAACCCGATCAGTGGTCTGGTAGGTAAAGTTGCTGGTTTATCAGTTGGCCCTTCTCCAGAGGTATTAAGAGAACCTAACGTAATGATCCGTGGTGATAAACTTACCTTATATGTTGTAGACGGATTCCCGATCAATACAGATACCTGGAATATCAGCCCGGATGACATCGAAACCTATACGGTATTAAAAGGCCCGGCAGCAGCAGCCCTGTACGGTAGCCGTGCAGTAAATGGTGCCATATTAATCACCACAAAAAAAGGTGATAAAAACAAAAAGGGCCTGACTGTTGACGTCAACAGCAGTACGGTAATTAACAGTGGATTTTTAACTTTCCCACGTTTACAAAACTCTTATGGTGCTGGTGAAAACACCCAATATATGTTTGTAGATGGTAAAGGTGGTGCACCAGGTGGTGTAGATGGTGATTATGATATCTGGGGTCCTTATTTCGCGGGACAACTGATCCCTCAGTATGATAGCCCTGTGATTAATGGTGTCAGACAGGCAACTCCATACACTGCAAGAGGTAAAAACAATTTAAAGAACTTCCTGAAGACAGGTTATCAAACTAATAATAACGTCTCATTGAGTGCTACAGGCGATACTTATACAACCAGATTCTCAGTTTCTCAATCAAAACAATCAAGCTATATTCCAAATAGCGGACTGGGTATTGTCAATTTCAATATGTATGGTGCATTTAATCCAAGTCCGAGACTTAAGATTGAAGGTAACCTTGACTTTAACAGACAATACACAGATAACTTTCCTGATGCAGATTACGGACCTTCAAGTTTAATCTACAGTACAGCTATCTGGACTGGTGCAGACTGGGATGTAAATGCTCCGGACATTAAAGCGATCTGGCAACCGGGAAAAGAAGGTGTACAATCTCAATTTGCAGAATATCAGCGTTACCACAACCCTTATCTGATGACAGAAAAGTGGTTGCGCGGACACCATAAAAATGATGTTTACGGTTATCTTTCTGCAAACTTCAAAATTGACAATCACCTGAATGCTACATTACGTTCACAATTCGATACTTACAGTATTTTACGTACAGAAAAACTCCCATTCTCTGCTCACCCTTACGGACGTGAAGGAAATCAGGGAGATTACCGTGAAGACAGACGTAATTTATTTGAAAACAACAATGAGTTATTGTTAAACTTCAATTATAACATCAAGAACTTCGTAAATCTTTCAGGTTTGGTAGGAACGAATCTGCGTAACTTATCCTATAATTCAAGCTGGACATCAACTGACTATCTGAATGTACCTGAAGTTTATGCATTCAGTAACTCTAAAAACCCGGTACAGTCTACCAGCTTTAATTCCAGCATGATGGTATTTAGTGGTTATTTCTCATTGGATGCATCCTTTGGTAAATATGCAACACTATCTACAACAGGCAGGATAGATAAATCATCAGCTTTCCAGACGCCTACAACTTATTATTATCCAAGTATATCACTGGCTACTGTAGTTTCTGACTATGTGAAAATGCCAGACTTCATTTCTTTCCTGAAAGCGAGAGCATCATTTTCCAATGTACGTACAGATGCCAGCAGTGCAACTATCGGCCCTGCTCCTTTCAGCTCAATTACCGCATTTGGCGGACAGACAGGTGCTAACCTGACCAATAATCCTCTGGGTTATGGTAACGTTTATATGTCTCCGTACAACGGACCTGATTACTCTTTAAATACGGCCTTTAATATCAATAAGCCTTATAATAACCAGGCAGCTGGTTACGGCCCTGATTATCTGTATCAGAATGGAATTAAAACCAGTACCCGTGTCAACTATGAAGAAGGTTTTGATATTAAGTTCTTAGCTAACAGATTAGGTTTAAGCGCAACTGCTTTCCAGTATATAGATGGACCAAAGATTCTGCCTAACCAGATTTCTACAGCAACAGGTTATACCTTATTATACCTGAATGCTTTAAAAACCAGGAAAACAGGTTATGAAGTTTCTCTAAGCGGTACGCCAATTAAGGATATGGGTGGCTTTGGCTGGGATGTCCTGGTTAACTGGTCAACTTTTAAACGTGTGTACAAAGAGCTGCCTCCGGGACAGGATACTTATAACACCTTCTTCCATGAAGGCGACCGTACAGATAAGTTATACGGAACTGCCTTTGTCAGAACAAAAGATGGACAAATCATTAATGATGCGGCCGGTAAACCATTAAACAACGGTGGAGCCAATCAATACCTGGGAAATATGAACTCAGATTATTCATGGAGTATTTACAACAAATTCCATTATAAAAACTGGAGTTTAGGTTTCCAGTTTGATGGTAGCGTAGGTGGAAAAACTACAGACTACATGCACAACAAGACCATGCGCGGAGGTTCTAATATAGAAACAGCTCAGGGTGCTTTGGGTGATGCACGTTACCAGGATTGGGCTAATTACGGCAAAAAAGGCTATACCGGTACTTATGTAGGTGAAGGTGTGGTTATTTCCAATGGAGCTTCTATCAACTACGATTCTAAAACCGGTGCTATCCTGAATTATGGTGACCTGGCTTTCGCGCCAAATACCAACAAGGTGTTTGTTCAGGATTACGTGAGTAAGTATTATAATTTTGATGAGGCCAACCTGATGAGCAAAACATTTGCAAAACTGCGTGAAGTAACTGTTGGCTTTGAGCTTCCTAAAAAATTACTGAGCAGTACTTTCATTCAAAAAGCTTCATTCTCTTTAGTTGGTCGTAATTTATTGTACTTCTACAAAGACAAAAGATTTAAAGACGTTGACTTAGACCAGTATAATGGCGAAACTTCGGCAACTGGCTTACAGTCACCTACAGTACGCAGCTATGGATTCAATATCAATCTGACTTTTTAATTCTCCAATATGAAAAAGATATTCAAACTTTCTTCTCTTTTACCTCTTTTACTGGTAGTTACCATTTCGGGCTGCAAAAAAGACTTCGAAGAGAAAACGATAAATAATAATAAACCAACAGCAGTTCAGGCCTCCCTGCTTTTAAATGGTATTTTAACCAGTAAAGGTTTGGTCGAAGGACCGGATGGTTCTAAAGAAACCAATAATCAGTATTACCTGAATAATTATGATTATTATGGAAACAACCGCTATGATTTTAAATATGGTGATGACTACTATACCATTCTGAAAAATGTGGTAGAGATGGAAAAGCAGGCACTTAAAGCTGGTTCTGCAGTAAATTCGTACAGTGCTTTAGGAAAGTTTTTCAAGGCTTACCTTTTCACTAAAATGAGTATGGAAATGGGCGATATTCCGATGACAAACGCATTGGCTGGAATGGCAAACCTTACTCCTGCTTATGACACGCAAAAAAATGTAATGACCCAGTCACTGGCTTTGCTTGAAAGTGCGAATACAGATCTGACTACCTTAATTGCGGCAAAAGAGAATATCCTTGCCGGAGATATATTTTTCAACGGTGATTTACTGAAATGGCAAAAAACGATTAATACCTTCAGAATACGTCTGCTGATTCAGCTGAGCAAAAGAGCAGATGATGATGCACAACTGAACATTAAACAGCAATTCGCCGATATCGTAGGCAACAAAACTAAATATCCGATTATGGAAAGTGCTGCAGATAATATGCAGTATACTTATATTTCTCCTACAAACTACTATCCGCAGAATCCTGATAATTTTGGACAAAGCGGATCCAGGAAAAACACTTCGGCTACCTATATTGGTTTATTAACTAAACTTAAAGATCCAAGGGTATTTGTAACTGCTGAGCCTTCCCGTTATCAGGTGGATACCTTAAAGCAAAGCCCTACTGATTTTTCTTCTTTCATCGGTGCCGATGCAGGTCAGGATCTGGGTGTCATGTATAACAGTGCCGGTCAGCAAAAATATTCATTCTTAAACAGAAAACGTTACTATTCAACCTATACCGGTGAACCAAGTATTCAGATTGGTTACGCTGAACTAATGTTTAATATAGCTGAAGGTATTTATCGCGGATGGGCTGCCGGTGATGTAGAAACCTATTATATCGCGGGTATCAAAAGCTCTATGGATTCCTATAAAATACCTACTGGCACAGGGTCATTTACGGCTTATTTCTACCGTCCGGGCTCTACCAATGTCGCGCTGCCTGCCAATTATGATACTTATACCATCAATGTAAACTGGGATACGTATTATAACCAGCCGGAAGTAAAGTATAATATAGCAAATGCATTAACACAGATTGTACAGCAAAAATATCTGGCTTTATTCCGTCATTCCGGACTGGAGTCTTATTTTACTTATCGCCGTACACATATCCCTGCATTTACTACAGGTCCTGGAACAGGAAATGGTGGTCGTATTGCCAGCCGTTTTCAATATCATGAGTATGAGCGTACATCGAATACCGCAAATTACCAGGCTGCTTTACAAAGTCAGTATGGAGGAAATGATAATATCAATGGTATCATGTATATCCTGAAATAGGTATTCAGATTTTCTATTAAAAAATATGGTGTGTGTGTTGAAAGGCGGAAATATTCCGCCTTTCTCATTTACAAGACATTACGTTTTCAGTCATCAAAAAGGTGGTATTTTTTTTATAAAAAAAACAACAATTAATTGCACCTTAATATTTAATTTCTATCTTTGCACCTCCTTAAACAAAAGGAATTAATTGATTCCGTAGCTCAGCTGGTAGAGCATTACACTTTTAATGTAGTGGTCCTGGGTTCGAATCCCAGCGGGATCACAAAGAATAGTATCAAAACTATGTAAAAGCATGCAATCATATGATTGCATGCTTTTTTCGTTTAGGGAATATCCCAAAATATGCATTAAATCACATATAAAAAGTGAGTGATTCGGTGAGTAATTTCAGGGAGTACAAAACTCACCGAATTGAATTCAACTTTCTGATTTACAGCAAGTTCAATCATTGAACGACTTGATACGTTTAGACTGCAAGGCTAACTTTGTTAACCTTAAATCTTTATTATGAAAACGAGTTTCAGTCTGCTTTTCTACCTGAAAAAGCCAAAGAATTACATTAAAGGTGCTGTTCCTGTCTATTTAAGAATCATCGTCGACGGAAAACGCGCAGAACTTGCGACCAGCAGGGAGTGCGAACCTGAATTGTGGAACACCAAGGCGGGACACATGACAGGCACAAAGGAAGATACCAAAACCTTTAATGCTTATCTGGACAAGATGAAAGCCGGGGTTACCACCTCCCACACCCTACTTTGCGGGCAAGATGCAGAAATCACTTCCGAGGCGATTAAAAGCAAGTACCTAGGTAAAGCAGAAAAAATGCATACCATATGCGAGGCTATCAAAATTCACAACAAAAACATGGAGGAATTGGTCGAAAAGGATGATTATGCAAAAGGTACGCTAAAAAGATTTGAGATACTGGAAAGACATGTCAAAGATTACCTGTCTTATAAATACCAGAAAAGTGACCTTATCTTATGCGGACGTACAAAAGCTAAAATTATCAGATACTCGCGTAGGGAATGACGGTGAAAGATGGTTATTCAGCTATAGAAAAAAGACGGGCACAAGAGTGGCCGTTCCTCTGTTACCACTTGCCGGAGATATTCTGGACAGGTATAAAGATCATCCATTCTGTATTAATCATAACAAGGCTTTACCAATTTCCAGCAACCAGAAAATGAACGAATACCTGATAGAAATTTCTGTCCTTTCAGACGTTGTCAAAACATTAGGCAACCGGATTGCAAAACGCACCTTTGCCACAACTGTAACTCTGCTCAACGGGGTGCCGATTGAAAGCGTTTCCAAGATGATGGGACATACCAACATTCGTACAACCCAGCTTTACGCCAAAATGCTTGATGAAAAAGTAGGTAAGGATATGGCACCGCTTAGAGCAATGTTTTAGCATCTATTCAGTCTTTGAAACAACCTTTTTTATCCCGATATTATATATTCCATCTACAGTTTGCAATTGATTTAATTTTTTCCGAATTGATAACTTTTGGCCGATAAGATTTACTATACGTTAAATAAGGTAGAAAAACTATCATAGACGGAAAAAAGTTTAAATAACTTATCTATATTCAATTAAATCTTAGCAGAATGGTATGAGAAATCATTCGTGATTCTAAATTATTTTGAATATATATCTACTTTTAAATCAGCCAGTCTATCTAATATATGTAAACGGATATATCGAATATTACACCCCAAAACATGAGCTCCTGCAATAAAAGTTGTCAGGCTTATTTCATTTCTATTATGGCCTGATAGATCCAGATTTTGCCATTCTTTACCATTGACTGAAACACTTATCTTGATTCTATCATCATTTGCTGATAGCCCCAGTCCGGTAACATTTTCCACCTTTCCCAGATCAATTTCTTTCTGGTTATTTTTCCACTCATTGATTTTAATTGGTTCTGTTTTGATTTTAGTACCATAAGCAGGATCATTAAAAATTGAGTTATTGAAGGCCGAAAAAGAAGCACTAACCTTCTTTTCCATAGTAAGTTCAATTATTGTAGCGATAGGAACAGCTTTAATGGGTGCAACGAAATTTAAAGAATCCCCCAGTTGTTTCCATAAAAGTTTTTCCTCCAGATTCAGGAAGGATGCTTTCAAAACCTGATTGCCTTTTATAATCGGGAGTTTCAAATTTCCGGACTTCCAGTTATACACATAAATAAAAACCTTATTCCCTTTGTATGTTGCTCCCCTTTCATTATTCGGCACCCACGGACCGCCTTTTGTGCCATAATAAGCTAAACCATTTTTTTTTAAGCCATTGCCCTATCTCCAGTAATGAATCTTTTTGTTCCGAATCGAATTCTCCATTCCAAAGTGCTCCCCAACTAAGTAATACATTACCATTACCTGCTGCCGAACTGAGCAAATCATGGATTAATAACTTCACCGGTTTTACCGGAGCAGGAGAATATGCCCAGCTCCCATTCAAGGTCATACAACTTTCCCATGAACGTTCCTGATACATACCGATTCGTTGTTCGGGTGTATCAAAATCACCAGGCAGGCTCGCACGATTGTTAATGATAATACCAGGCTGTAGTTTACGAATCATTCGTGTAAGCTTTTCAGCATCCCACATATCAGCAGTAAACATACCTCCCCACCAGCACGCATCAAACCAAAACAGGTCTACTTTACCATATTTGGTACAAAGTTCTCTAACTACATTAAATTGATAATCTATATATTTTTGGTGTGATGGACCTGGTTTAACCTCTTTACCTGGCAAAGGCTCAAAATAAGGTGCATCAGGTATTTGTTTTATTGTAGAAGAATCTACAGGAGCGTAATCCGGATGGTGCCAATCGCGCTGAGAATAGTAAATTCCAAAACGCATTCCAACTTTATGACAGGCATCAGACAGTTCTTTTAGATAATCACGGCCAAAGGGGGTATTTGTGATTTTAAAATCAGAATATTCTGTGTCCCACATGTGAAACCCATCATGGTGTTTTGCAATAACAACGATATATTTCATACCTGCATTTTGGGCAATTTTCACCCATTCATCAGCATTAAATTTCTGTAGCTTAAACAATGAAGGCCATTTTGTCCATACACTGTCGGGGTATGCTCCATGACCACTATCCGGAGCCTTTCTGGTATATACCACAGGCCAGCTCAAATCTTTATTTACATAAGCAGATAATCCAAATGTAATAAACATACCAAACCTGGCATCATTAAACCATTTCATATCTTCAGGCGTCGCAAAATTGCTGGCATTCCACTTCTCTTTTGTAAATCTTTGATATAATTCAGACTTCGGCCTCGGATCATCTTTCAGTACCGACCATTGGCTCATGGCAACAAAAGGGATAAATAATAAAAAAAACAGGCAAAAGCACAGGCTGGTTTTTGTTTTGGTTTTCATCTTGTAAAATTAGGAGAACACTAAACATTTACAATGTAAAAAACAGCTATTCTGATGTATTATGTTCTTATAAAAAAAAGACACACACCATAAGATAATACATTATAACCGTAAGTTATTGCATTGTGGTTATCCTTAAGCTGTTCTAATTTTAAAAATCCTCAAATTGATGACAAGCACCCAAACAGAAAGGAGAAAATGTTTATGTAACAACGCCTGCAATTATAAAGCCGTCAACAATTGCTAATCCACAAATGACCAAATATTAAGATTAACCACAAAAGCTGACCAGAACCATTTGCTTCTAACTAAAAAACCTAAACGTATGAAATTTTTACGCAAAATTTTATGGATGGAATATCGCTTCATAAAAAAGCCCCGGAGGATAAAATACATCTTCCTGTTATTTACACTTATCTTTCTTCAAATCAGTAACCTTGCATTTTCTAATAGTGCATTCCTTAATCTAAACCTTAACGATATGATTGCTATTAGTCAGGATATAAACGTTAAAGGTAAAGTAATTGATGAGAATGGCAATCCCTTGCCCGGCGTAACTATCAAGATTAAAAACACCAAAAACGGTACCATTTCTGATGGCAACGGGGAGTTCAGCCTCAAAAATGTGCCGGAAGATGCTATTCTCTCTGCCTTCTATGTAGGATACACCGCAGTAGAAATCAAAGTTAGTTCTGTTATAACCATTAAAATGATCCAGGAGCCCGGCTTATTAGACGATGTAGTGGTAGTAGGTTATGGAACACAAAAAAAAGTAAATTTAACCGGCGCTATTGCTTCTGTTGATGGCAAAGCTCTGGAGAGTCGTCCCATAACAAATATTGGACAAGGCTTGCAGGGATTAATCCCAAATCTTAATATTACTGTTGGTAACGGAAAGCCCGGATCAGGGTCTGAATTTAATATCCGTGGAATAACTTCAATTAATGGAGGAACGCCATTAATATTGGTTGATGGTGTACAAATGGATCCTAACCTAATTAATCCAAATAATGTTGAAAATGTAACCGTTTTAAAAGACGCTTCTGCTTCAGCAATTTATGGTGTAAGAGCTGCCTATGGTGTTGTATTGATTACTACCAAGAAGGGAAAAAAAAACACCCCGGCACAAGTTACTTATTCATTAGACTATACACTAACCCGGCCAACCAGGTTACCACGAACCATGAACTCGGTTGATTACATCAGGACATTTATGGAAGCAGATAAAACTGGTGCCATATCAGGAGGTGAAACAGCAGGTAATCCGTTTACCGATTTGGATTTACAGAAGGCACAGGAATATATTAATAATCCGATATTGGCAAATGGAGCATATCAAGACCCTGCCAATCCTAATAAATACAGGTATGTCGCCAATACGAACTGGATAAAAGAAACTTACCCAGGATATGCACCCCAAATACAGCATAATATATCTGTAAGTGGAGGAAGTGAAAATACAACCTATATTGGCTCATTTGGTTATCTTAATCAAACAGGTGTACTTAAAGCTGCGAACCAGGAGTATAATAAGTATAATGCCAGTTTAAAATTAAACTCAGCCATACGGCCCTGGTTAAACCTAAATGTAAGTATGCTTTTAAACCGCGTAGATGACAATAGTCCATCAGGTTTAGACTTTAATAATGGAACAATTACACCTATTGAAAGTCTGTTCAATGATTCGCGTTCTATTATGCCTGTGTTTAACCCGGATGGACATTATGCCGGACAAGGAGATTATAGTAATGTTTTGCACATTCTTAATGATAATGGACGGTCTATTACTAAATCAAATGACCTGTGGCTAACCGGAGGCATCGAATTAAAGCCTTTTAAAAATGTAAAAATTATTACAGATTACACCTGGAACTCTTATACCTATAACAACACAACAAATACAAAATCTTTTGACGAATACGGCTTTAACGGTACTTCACTTGGCCCATATCCCTGGACTGCTACCCCGAAAGTATTTGAAGCAAACAATAACGACAGGTATGTTGCTTTAAATTCATACGCACAGTATGAGAATACTTTTGGTGCAAAACATTATTTAAAGGCCATGGTTGGGTATAATCAGGAATTAAAGCAGATTAAGGCGTTTAATGCCAGCGTAAAAAGCCTGATTAGTCAGGATATACCAGTTATTAATCTAAATAGTGATTTGAAACCCAATGTCGGAGGATCAATAGATGAATGGGCTGTTTCAGGTTCTTTCTTTCGATTAAATTATGTTTACGATGGGAAGTATTTACTCGAGATAAACGGACGTTATGACGGGACATCACGTTTTGCGAGAGGACATCGTTATACTTTTCAGCCCTCGTTTTCTGCAGGATGGAGACTTTCACAAGAAAATTTTTTTGAGCCTTTAAAAATAGTTGTTAGTGAATTTAAAATAAGGACTTCATATGGAACTTTAGGTAACCAGCAATTAAAGAATAGTTATCCTTACATCGCCAACATGGATTCCGGAATAGGAAGCTATATTTTCGGGGGTCAACAACAAACAATTGTTTCAGCTCCGGGACTGATCGGCGCTGACTTCTCCTGGGAAAAAGTTACTTCAAAAAATATCGGTATTGATTTCGGCCTTTTAAACAATCGTTTAACCGGTACGTTTGATTATTATATCAGGCAAACAAAGGATATGATTGTTGCAGGAAGCCCACTGCCTACAGTACTAGGTACCGGAGTGCCCAATCAAAATGCTGCAGATCTGGAAACGAAAGGTTTTGAACTAAGTTTAGGCTGGAAAGATCATATCGGTAAAGACTTTACTTACAATCTGGTTGCAGCATTATCAGATTATAGTGCAGTTATTACCCGATTTAACAACCCAAACGGGTTAATTAATAATTATTATGTAGGTAACAAGTTTGGTGATATCTGGGGATTCGAAACTCAGGGATTCTATCAAAGCAATGCAGATGCTGCTAAAGTAAACAATAGTGCAATCTGGGGAGGAACCTGGCTGGCAGGAGATATCCAGTATAGGGATCTAAATGGTGATGGAAAAATTACCCGTGGCAAAGGCACCTTATCTGATCCAGGTGACCAGAAAATAATCGGCAACAGCACTCCCCGCTACCAATATAGTCTTAATGCAACTTTCCAATATAAAAACTTTGATTTCACCATGTTTCTTCAGGGAATCGGCAAACGGGATATTGCCTTAGGCGGAAATTTTTTTTGGGGTTACTCTGATCAGTACGGCGCCCCAACAGAGGCGCTTGTTGGTAATTATTGGACTCCCGAAAACACAAATGCATATTTCCCTCGTTTGCGATTCAGCGGAGGTGGGAATTATCTTGTACAGAGTAAATATCTGCAAAGCGGGGCTTACCTGAGGATGAAACAGATGACATTGGGTTACTCCCTCCCTCAGTCGCTGCTTAACAAAGTAAAGATCAACAGACTTCGCATCTATGCTACTGCCCAGAACTTGTTTGAATTCACAAAAATGTATGAAAATTTTGACCCCGAACAATTTAATCGTATGGAATATGCACTTAACAGAGGAATTTCGTTTGGTGTTCAAATAGGCCTATAATTTAAATCATAATGAAAAGTAATTACATCAGATATATAATCTTTGCAACAATAGTTGTTGCAGGGTTCTCATCGTGCAAACAAGAAGATTTTTTAGATCGTTTTCCAAAAGATAAAATTAATGAACAAATTTATTTCAAGAGCGAAGTCGATTTAAAACTCTATGCCAATCAGTTCTATACTGCTCTCCCAGTCGAATTTTCCAATAACGATAATAATTCTGACAACATGATACCGGGAAATCGGAATACTTTTTTATCTGGAATCTATGTCGTTCCGGCATCAGGTGGTGGTTGGGATTGGGGAAACATTAGATCTTGCAATTTTTTTCTTAAAAGATATGAAAAATCGGAGATACCGGAAGCCGCTAAACAAAAATATGCTGCCGAAGTCCGGTTCTTTAGAGCTTTATTCTATTGGCAGAAAGTTATCCAATTTGGCGCTGTACCTATTCTGGAGCAAGACCTGACAGAAAATTCTCCAGAGCTTTTTGCCTCACAGAACACACACAAAGAAGTAATGGATTTTGTATTGAAGGACCTTGATTTTGCTGTTGCTAATTTAACAGAACCCTCAGCAGAAAATAGACTGAATAAATATGCTGCCTTAGCCTTGAAGGCTAGAATCTGCCTGTGGGAAGGTACTTTTAGAAAATACCACGGGCTTGCTGATGAGCATGTATTTTTACAGGCCACAGCAGACGCAGCGCAGACAATAATAAATTCAAATCTATATGGGCTCTACTCGACAGGAAACCCTGGTCAAGACTATAGGAACCTCTTTATTCAGGATGACCTGTCAAAAAATAAAGAAGCAATACTCTCCCGAATATATATTAGCAATATCAATACAACAAATTATACCAGAGCCATTTCTGCTGGAAATACAGGCTATAGTAAAGATTTTGTAAGATCTTACCTCTGTAAAGATGGATTACCACCGGCTTTATCCCCTTTATATGCAGGAGATGATACACCTGAAAATGAGGTTAAGGATCGTGACCCAAGATATACTCAAACTATTGCCACACCAGGTTATGTCATGACTCAAAACCCGGATGGTACACAGGACAAAATCAGCATACCAAGAGTTGGCACCTCTGCAACAACAACAGGTTATCAAGTGATAAAAGGCCGTTCTTCAGATCCGGCACAGTCTAACGCCAATCAGGAAACCATTGATCGGTTTATTTTTCGATATGCTGAGGTATTATTAAACTATGCTGAGGCCAAGGCCGAACTTGGGCAATTGGATCAAACCGTAGTTGATGTAAGCATCAATAAATTAAGAGCAAGGGCTGGAATGCCAAATATGGTTTTAGCCAACCTGGTTGCTGACCCCAACACGATATTCCCAGGTGTTAGCCTCCCATTACAGGAGATCAGAAGAGAACGTCGCGTTGAACTGGCAGGTGATGGATTCAGATTTAACGATTTACTACGCTGGAAAGCCGGCAAACTAATTGAAAGACCAGAGACTATCCTCGGAATGAAATTAACTCCGGCCTATAAGACCAATTATCCTTCATCACAAGTTTCTGGTATTGCGTTGAATGCAGACGGATATATCAGGGTTTACTCTAATATTACAAACAGATTATGGTATGATAAAATGTATCTGTATCCACTGCCTATCGATCAATTAACATTAAACGGAAATTTAAAACAAAACCCCGGCTGGTAATAAGTCTGGAGTCCAGGTCTGAAGAAGATTAGGAATTAATCTTCTTCAGACCTTTAAACGGGCAAATGAAAAATTTCAAACTTTCTTTAGTTAATACAATTTCACCAGGAGCAATCAATACCTAATTAAATCCCTGGTTCGAAACAAATGAAAGGCAGGCAACACTTCTGAAAGATCAGGCTTTAAAAATGTTGGGGCAACCAGCAGATATAAATAATGCTGTTACATTCAGACTAACTGGATTTCAGGTACTATCATGGATGTAGACGGTGGTTTTAAACTGACGCCCAGATTATGACCTCATAATTAAGATGTTTAACAGTATATCGATAAATATGTGGATCATCAGGTATGTATCAATTAAGACTAGCTTCAGGGTGCCAAATTGGCATCCTGAAACTGATCTCCTAAAATAGGGACTTCCAAACAGACTTTCTTTTAAAAAGATGCCGGCTTTCCTGCAGGTATTCATCCATGACACGTGGTTTTCTTAAAATCAAATCTGTAATCGTATCACTATCCGGTTCAGGAACCCTGATTGCCAGATCATCAAGTTCAATAATATGCCTGGCTAACCAGCCGGGCAATTTTGCTTTGCCGGTTAACTGACTAAATAATTCGTCCGGCGTAATATCCACGTATTCAATTTTACTCCCCGTTACAAGGGAGAGTTTCGCTGCCATTTCCACATTAGTAATTGCCTGTGGGCCCGCAAGAATAACTGATCTGCATTTTAATTCTTCTGTCGCCAGCAAATAATTCACCGCTACCGTTGCCACATCACGGCAATCAATATAATTTCTCTGAGCATCACCTAAAGCCCCGTAAATCTTACCAAAACATTGAATTGTAAATGTATTTCGCTCCCAGTTTTGCATGAATGAATGAGGCCTCAGGCAACAAAATTCATCGATACTCCGGGAAAGATAATCATCTATTTTACGATGCCACTGGCTGACCTCCACTTTGGCCGGTGGCTGAACTATGGGGGCAGACAACTTAACAATTCGTTTAACACCACTTTGTCTGGCAGCATCAATGATGTTAACTTCCTGCTCAACCTGATTTGGAGATGTTGCGGTTAAAAGAAACAATGCATCTGCCCCGATGCAAGCTTCTTTAAGTTGTCCGCTTGAACTCAAATCAGCACTTACATAAGTTATATTCCATAAATCAGTGCCTGTTCGCACAGGATAAGGGCGTTCAGGATTTCTGAGAACCCCTCTGACTAAACAGTCACAACTACTTAGCTGTCGCATGACCTCGGTCCCAACCATGCCCGTACATCCAAAAACAACTATAGTCGGTTTAATTTTTTTTATCATCATAATTTTTCACTTGTTGACGGATCGTTAATATTGCTGCGCCCAGAAAGGCCGAAAATGTTATATTAAAGCGTTCTGACTGAAGTCTGAGTATCGATGCGCACAACATCCCCAAACTCATCATTAACAGAATGATCAGCAGAGCTCTGATTAACTTGTTCTGTGTTAAGACCTGTCTTGCCTCGAACTGCCAGAGGATGATAAAGCTAAATATGGTTGATAATAAGGAAGACAAACCTATAGTCGTGTAACTCGCCATCATAAGTTCAGTTTTCCGGAGAAAAAAACCTGATATAAAAGACATTAAAGCAGGAAACACATAAGAAGGTACGGCTGCAACGACCAGGGAACGCAGACTAAAAGCTGAAGGAATATAATTTCTTTTTTTCATCGGATTTCAATTATTTATCTCCTGCCTATACGATAGGTCAGTGCAGCTTTCCCATAAGCCATATTAGAAACAGAGAAATCATTTACCGTTTTCTGGTTCGTATCGAACAGCTCATAACGATTAAAAAGACCTACCCCACCCTGTACCTGAAGCCAGATACCTCCAATCAGGCGTTGATGTACCTGCAGGCCACCATGAATAGTTGAGAACTGAGCGTAATCGACTTCTTTACCATTATAACCCTGATAATTTTTCAGCTTAAATCTTGTCCAGTCTATTGAACCAGCCAGACCTACCTGAGTGTTTGCACTCACATTATAGAGTACATTCAGCCTTGGCCAATAAAACTGAGCTAACCACTTATTGTTCGTACTTCTGTAATCAACTGATATTCCCGGAGTAATCAAGGTCTCTCCGAAAGAATACAGTGCATGAACTCCCATTCCGATTTCAAGATTCGATTGAGAACCAAATCTTTTAGATACGCCAAGTATCCCGTCCAGAATCAGATCATCAAAGGAAACTGACTTTTTAAAATCCGAAGCAAGTGTTGGCATAGCTATGGCCAAAACAGACCATTTATCTGCAATCGGGCGCCGGATGATAATCACCGATTTTATTTCATGAATTTTATCAATCCGGTTTGGATCATCAATAGTCTTATTGTCATAATGAAAATCCATCAGACGATAATTCAGGTTACTAAAAATGCTTGTCCTGCCAATTTTAAAAGGAGGAACAGGCAGCCATGCATCATAAGTATTCAGTTGAAATTTATTCTCTGACAGAGAACTTCCCGAAGGCAGATCTTTAAAAGTAGCTTTACTATGCGCGGTGACGGCAATACCACCAACATCCTGAATAATCTGGCTATAGCTTTCACTTGAAAAGAGAAGGGTTAAAGTGATGACACAAAGACAAGACCATTTGGTTATACCTTTGTATTCCCACCAATAAGAGGTAATCTGGATATCATTCCTGATATCACCGCTTCTAACAGCAATTAATGTTTTCATTTTCTTTGGATTTAATTATACAAAGGTGGGCTGAAAACAAAGGCCGCTTTAAAACTAAACCACTCTTTACTCGGACAAATCCTGCATAAATGCGGTCCGGTATTCTGATGGAGTTATTCCGGTGATCTTTTTAAAGAGACGTCCAAAGTAACTTGGATCGCCATAATTGAGCTCAAAAGCAACTTCCGCAATACTCTTGGTCAGATCTTGCAAAAGCAGCTGGCTTTGCAGGATACTTACTTTGTTGATCCATTCCTTAGGACTTTCTCCAATAGTTTCTTTAATACATCTATGAAGATAGTTTTCAGAAACAGATAGCTCACCCGCATAAAACAAGATCGTTTTATGATTCAGGTAGTATTTGTAAACCAGCTCTTTAAAATTGAAAGTAATTTCAGCACTTCGGCTCATACTTTTATTCAGCTCTTTACTTGAGGCAAATATTTTCTGGAACCCTGCCTGCAGCAGAGAATAACAGACACCAAGGTTTGGATTTGGGTAATAAATTTCAATGCTTAACAGACCAAACAGAGAGGTTAACCACGTACTGGTCTCCTGCGATAAATGAATAACTATATTGGCGGAAAAGAGTTTGATGAGCTCCTGTTTTGACAACAACTGATTGAGTGTCTGGTCTTCAAATAAAATGATGTGCCCGGTAGCATCCGGGCTCACCTCCTTTAATGAAGTTACATTCCCCTGCCTGACAAATAAGATTTCATTCTCCTTGATTGACACCAGGTTAGCATCGACCTGCTGTTTTGCACTTCCTCCCGTAATATGCACGATGAAATTGTATTCAGGCCTGTGCAACGGTGTGGGTACTTTAATGAAACCAGAAGTCTTTTCTATATTATGTAGCTGAACAGGCGTCTTTAAAACCGCAAAATCAGCCGACATTTCTGACATATACTGCCCTCTGAAATCCGTTGGAGTTATTCTCTTTATTTTAGTCACAGCACAAAATTAGCAGCATATATGATATGAAGCGTAAAATTCATCAGATAAACCTATCTCATCTTCTCCATTTGTTTAACAGCGATCCACCCTTCCGGCGTAATGCCCATAATCTCGGTAGCAACGCCCAGCGTCTGATAGGTATCAAAGAAAGCCATCCTTGCAATCGGATGATCCACTTCGCTGATCACCTCATAGCCCTGTTCCCGCAGCTCACTGGTCACCCGGACAAAATCACTAACCGGTAAACGAAAAGCCATATGCTGTGTCCCTCCGGCGGGATACCGAACCAGATAATCGTGAAACATACTCTGACCGGAAACCGGCTGCACGAGTTCGATGAAAGTACCTCCGTTATAGGTTTGTGTAGTCAGCCAGTCACCCTCCACAACCTGGCCATAATAAGTCATATCCAGATCCTGCGCACGAATATGTTCCGGTTTAGGAAAGCCGGCAATCCCCAGCGCATGGCTAAGGAATTTCACAGCTGCATGAATGTCTGGCACTACCCAGCCGATTTGAGCCAGCTCAAGACCGGCAATGGTATTGTTGATACTGTCCATACGCGTTTACTGTTAGGTTAAGAATGAACAAAGTTAAAAAGGAAAGGTTTTACGCATCAGGATCTGATAGCTATTTTTCCAGTTCTCTGGCTTTCTGAAAATCAAGTTCTGCCAGTTTATCTTTCCTTAATTGCTGATAAACCTTTCCACGGTAGTTGTATCGCTCAGCATCTTTCGGATTTAATTCTATGGCTCTTGTATAATCTTTAACAGCCAGCTCATATTTTTTGTTCAGATCATAAGCTCTTCCACGATTATAATAGCTTTTATCATCTTTCGGATCAAGTTCAATGGCTTTATCCAGATCTTTATAAGCTAAGTCATATTTTTCACTACGCACATAAGCTTTCCCACGATTGCCATAATATTCCTTGTTATCCCCTGTTGCCAGTTCAATTGCTTTGCTGAAATCTTTGATGGCTGATTCAAATTCATTCTTCATATAATAGAGCCCTCCCCGATTGTTATAGTTTTCCGGATTCTTCTGGTCTAATGCTATTGTTTTGTTGAAATCCTGTATAGCCATACTACTATTGTCCAAAGCGACATAGGCACCTGCCCTTAATATGTAGGACTCCGGATCTTTAGGGTCCAGTTCAATTGCTTTTGTTGCATCTGCGATTGCCCTTGCAGGATTTTTATCAAAAAAGTAAATACGGCCGCGATTACGATAAGACAAAGCCTTATCAGGATTAAACTCAATTATTTTTGTATAATCATCAATAGCCAGTTTATATTTTCCCTGATAGAAATAAGCTTCCTGCCGAAGAACCAGATATCTTCCCTGATTCTCGTTATAATCTTTTGCTCCCTTTGGAGTAAGTACTATTGCTTTGGTTAAATCATGAATCGCCGGCTCATATTGTTTTGTCTTCAGATAAACATAACCACGCAGGCCAAATGCCAGTGCAGACTCCGGGTTAATCTCAATAGCCTTATCCAATGCCGGGCCTGCATTTTCATAATCTTCTTTTAAAACATAAGCATAGCCAAGCCCGGCGTATGCTGAATCACTGGGGTTGAGTTTGATAACCTCCGTAAAACTTTTGATCGCAGCATCGAAATTCTGGGCATAAACAGATGAGGCTATCATCATCCCTGTCATTATTGATAACAGTCTTATTAATGATTTCATGCAATATTTTTTTTCTAAAAACAGAAATTCACTATTTCAATCCTAATTTTATCGTGCCCGAACCAAAAACTGTAATTCTTCTACCGTCAGCTCACTTTTATTAAATGAAATCAGATAACGACGGGGTTCGTTCAGGACAAGGTACACGGCTTTATCCGTAATATCAATCTTTTTGATCCAGCTCCATTCTTTTGTTTCCACTATAGCTTTGTTTCTGTGCCTGATGATAATGTTCTGTTCATTAAATTCTATATCTGCATCAAGCCCGTTTCGCTTTGCCAGTGCTTTTGAGCTGAAATAATATAAGGGAACTATAACCAGGAGATCAAAACCAGCAAAATAGATCAGGGCTGACAAAACGAATCCCAGTCCCGATACAGGAAAAACATAAGCAATCATAAATGTGCTTATCAAATACATCCATCCACTCTTTTTAAAAAAGAAATATATCTTGGCCCGGAGTATAGTTTTATAGTTCTGCTGTATTCTCTTTGTAACTATCATCTTATCAGATCAACTCAATTGCAGTCATAAGTAAAATCATATTTAGTACTTTTCGTGGTTGTACTTTTTACAATCCCGTTTTCAGAACGACGGTCAGTATTAACATTGTCTATAACAACATAATTCCCTTTTGCATCTTTCTCAAATGTGAAAACAAATATATCCTCAACTTTATGCTTTACGCCGTCATTTGAGGTATACTCCAAAATTTTATTCATTTTACTTACCATATTTTTAGACATTTTCCCCAAAAACTGAACTGGAATAACTTTAAGCCTTTCGAAGAAATAAGCGGGAGGACTTGCCATAAAAGCACCATAACTATTTAAATCTGCGCTATACGCTAAATTGTAGCTTTCTGAGCCACCACTACCATTGGTATAAAGCTGAGATATCGTAGTTAAATTATCCTGAGTATATTTCAGTTCATACCTGGTATTGATCTTATCAGCAACGTAAAACTCCACCTTACTCAGATAACCCTCCGGATTATATGAATACAGTTCATAACTACTTCCGCCATCGGTATATTTCGTAGCCCTGCCATCAGTCAGCGTAATTTCGGATTTGATTTCATTAATATTAACGTTGATTTTGTCAGCAGCGTAAGTATATGTAATGGCATTATCTCCTGATTTCAGCTGTGAGATTGTTCCATTTTGATTATAGGAATAAGTATATATCCCTCTTGGCTGCTCGTTTTCATAGTTCTTAAACGTAATTACTTTGCAATCATGGCTTACTGGATCTGCGTTTCTGCTTTTTTTACAGCCGGGAATTATAATTACCGCCATTATTATCATTAGTTTTAATTTCATATTTGATTTTTTAAGGAGAATGTAAATCCATAAGGAATTGGCCGGTTTGATGCCAGATGCCTTAATCATACAGGCAAATAACATCAATATTAAAATTACCCGCAATGAATAATTGCCGCTGTAGTCTATTTGTAGTCGGGAATCTACCTGTTTTCCCTGCTATGCTGTATGAACCGGACAACCGGAAATTTCCGCTTAATTAGCTCAATACTCTCTTTTTTTTTTATAAATTGACTAAACAAGCCGAATCATTATAATGCATACCATTTTACCTTTTCTACTTGCCATGATAGCCGTGATTGTGCTATTGAATATGTGGGCCGCCAAACTCAAAATTGCTTACCCTATTCTATTAGTCATCGGCGGATTACTAATCAGCTTTATACCTGGCTTACCCAAGGTGAAAATTGACCCGGATCTTATATTCTTTATATTTCTTCCACCCCTGCTCTCGGACGCTGCCTGGTCCATCTCTTTTAAGGAGATGAAAAAATGGTGGCGTATTATCGGAAGTTTTGCTTTTCTGGTGGTCTTCTTTACCGCACTGTCTGTAGCTATAGTCACCAACCATTTCATTCCCGGATTTACCATTGCTTTAGGTTTTCTGCTTGGAGGAATTGTGTCTCCTCCAGACGCAGTCAGTACCGGAGCTATTACCAAATTTGTAAAAATCCCCAAATCTACTTCAGCCATTTTAGAAGGAGAAAGCCTATTAAATGACGCTTCTTCACTGATTATATTCCGTTTCGCACTGGTGGCAGTTGGCACTGGCCAGTTTATCTGGCAGCAGGCAACACTCAACTTTTTGTGGATGGTAATTGGTGGTGTGGGTATTGGTTTATTGTTAGGCTGGATATTTGTCCAGGCACATAAACGCCTCCCAACAGATGCTCCCTCAGATATAGCGCTGACCATCATTGAACCTTATCTGATGTATTGGATTGCGGAACAGGCCCATAGTTCGGGGGTGCTGGCCGTAGTAAGCGGTGGATTATTTATGTCTGCCAGAAGAATGCTTTTTTTAAGCAGTACCAGCCGTATCCAGGCATTTAGTGTATGGCAAAGTTTCATCTTCATCCTGAACGGTATTGTTTTCCTGATTATTGGACTGGAACTTCCGGAAATTACAGATGGATTACACTCAAAAGGCATTCCTCTGAGCACTGCTATCGGTTATGGTCTATTGGTTACCGGGATTTTGATTGCAGCCCGTATCATCAGTTCTTATGCAGCTTTAGTCGCCACACTTATTTTTCGCCCAAGTGTAGCTCCCGCGGCATCTTCCCAAAGGATGCGTTTGACAATGCCTTTATTGCTGGGCTGGACTGGTATGCGTGGTGTCGTATCGCTGGCTGCAGCATTAGCCATACCGGTAACTCTGGATAACGGAACTGCCTTTCCCAGCAGAGACCTGATCTTATTTATAACATTCGTTGTCATTTTACTTACACTTCTGGTACAGGGCCTTACTCTTCCCTATTTCATCAGACGCACCAGTGCCTTTGGAGAAATATTCAATCAGGAAAGTGAAGAATCCGCCAGGCAGAAAATGAAGCAGGGTATCAAACAGCATGCCTATCAATTTCTTAAAAACAAGTATGACAATGAATTAAACGGACATGCCGGCATGGAGAAATTCTTAAAACATATGGAAGAAAAGGCTAAAGCCACAGATGACAGCTGGATGAATGAAAAAACGAAAACAATTTTTATCGAGCTGCTTGAAAGTCAGCGGCAGTATCTTTCAGAACTGAATAAAGACGTTTCTATTAACGAAGAGCTCATTCGCCAGCAGTTGTACCAGATTGACCTGGAGGAAGAAAGGTTAAAAATGTTATAATAGCTCTATAAGTTGAATATTATTTCCACAGGTATCATTGAGAACAGCAATTTTCACCATTCCCATTTCTGTTGGTTTTAGTCTGAATTCCACTCCGAGTTTGATCAGTCTTTCGTACTCCTGATCAACATTATCGACATTGAACTGGGTATAAGGAATTCCAGCTTCAAAAAGAGCTTTCTGATAGGTTCTGGCAGGTTCAAAATGATCTGGTGATGGCTCTAACAAAACTTCAGTCCCGTCTTGATCCTCTTTAGCCACCACAGTTAACCACCTGTTATTTTCGCTGACCGGCACATCCGTTTTTTTTACAAAACCTAATTTCTCTGTATAAAATCTCAACGCTTTTTCCTGATTCAGCACAGGAATACCTATAACTTTTACCTTCATTTGCTTTGATTTTAGTTATCCCAGGAGGCAGTTCAAATGAGCCCGTTTCCCAGGTTCTGTCTGTTATATCGCGTTGCTCCAGCATAATTTGTGTACCGTTCAAACCAAGATAAGCAAATCCTTGTTCAGGACGGTCATAAAGTATAGAAAAGCCGATCAGATCACACCAGAAAGACAAACTTGCTTTAATATCTGTTACAGATAATTCAGGAACAAGACCTGCCGGTCTATTTATTGCATTTAACATATCTATTTAGCTTCGGATAAATAGCCAAAGCCCAGAATCAATTTAAGCAATGAGCTGAATAAATAAACCATCAATTGAATAGCTTATTTATTCAGCTCAAAAACACCAGCATCCATTGCAGGAATAAACTCATGATTTATAGTCAAGTTTTTCTTTCAAAAACCCCCAGCACAGCGGCACTCACTTCTGCCCTTTCCAGATCCAGAACAAGTTTTTCACTGATATCTTCACGGCATACGACGCGAAGAATCTTATCAATATCATCCAGATCCTGACTCCATTCAATCACACTGCTGAAATTAGTAATCGCATTTTTAATGCTGTCCAAATCAAATGGAGCTTTTATTGCTGTTGAAAGGACTAATACAAACTGAGACTTGTTTTTTTTCATAAGACATTAGATTAAATTTCTGTGCTGGTTAATCAGGTTGTTATTTACCAGTATTTTAAACCAGTTAGTTTTGCGATGGTCAGCTGTGCAACACATAACTGATATTTGTACCGTAAATTGGTTAATTCTGCTTTTTGAACATTAGTACTTGCATTAGTCAGTTCCAGATTAGTTCCTATTCCATTTCTATAACGGCTATGCGCAAGCTTTTGAGCCTCCTTAGCCTCTGTCACCTGTCTTCCGGAATTCACCAGACTGGAGGTATTACTGGTAATGTCAACCATAGCCTGCTGAATATCTTTGCGGTAACTATTACTCAGGCTTTCTTCAGAAAACTTAGACTGTAAAAGCTGACTTTGGGATAACCTCACCTGTTTTCTGGCCCTTCCACCCTGATAAATTGGAATATTCAGTGTCACACCAGCAGAATAATTATATCTGAATTTATTAATATCAGGTGTAAAACCATTTTTGTAACCGGTTCCACCACTCATAACCAGGGAGGGTTTACCATTGGTCTGGCTTACTTTAAGTTCCGCTTCAGCCTGCTCAATCCGGGCCTTAATCAGTCTGAACTCCGGATTATTATTTTGGGCCTCAGCCAATGCTTCATTCAGATCATATTTATTCTGTGCCGGGAAAACAAAATTTGAAGAGCTGGCTTTAATCCTTGCTCCTGTTGCATATTCCATTAAGGCATATTGCTTGTTCAGGTCATTTTGTAAATCTATCTTACGATTTCCTTCCTGATCAATGCTGGATTGAATAGAAAGTACATCATATTTTAAGGCGTCGCCGTTTCTGAACTTTATCTCTGTATCTTTTTTATTGACTTCCAGAAAGTTCACTACACTATCCTGTATAGCAATAGCTTCCTTCAGATAAGCAATCTGATAGTAAATACTGCTAACCTGAAACGCCATCTGGTTCCGGTTAAATTCCAGGTTTTCTTTTGCGTATTGCAAACCTGCTTTAGCGCGATCTACCCCCGCCTTAACCACACCAAAATCCCACAGGGTATAGTTCAGATCAAGCGATGCACTATAATTACTTTTAGGCATGATCTGAAATTCCAGCATGCTGTTACCTGCCGGAATACTGATTTCAGAAACAGGATTTATATATCTGTAACTTCCGCCTGCCTGTATAGAAGGCAGGCCCGCAGCTTTGGCCAGTGCGATACGTTGTTGCTCAACATCCACGGCCTGTCCTAATTCTTTAAACTGAGGAAAATAGACAAATGACTGATTAATCAGTGTTTTGAGATCTGCTTCATTCTCCTGCGCATGCAAAGCAAAAGACAGAGAAATCAGCGATATAATAAGGAATAACTTTTTCATGTTTTTTTGATTAATAACAATTTGCGGCATGCCTATTAATGTGCTGCAGCAGCGACTTTTGCTCTTGTTTCGGCATCCATCGTTTCATTTTTTAGCAGTAGCATAAATGGAATCGTGCAGACAAAGAAAATAGCGATCAGCAGAAAACCGTCTAAATACGCCTGCATCTGTGCCTGATTGGATAAACTATGATCCAGTGCTCCATAAGCGGCTTGTTTAGCTAATGATGGATTAACCCCTTTAGCAATCATTCCCTGTGACAAACCATTCAGTCTTTCGGTTAAAAGCGGATTATTTCCCTGTAGGTTGGAGACCAGATCTGTCCGGTGTGTTGCATAACGGTTGGTAGCATAAGTATTCATGATTGCAATACCAAATGCTCCTCCAAGCTGCCGGAACATATTGTTGAGTGAGATACCATAGGGCATATCCTCAGGTTTTAATCCTACAACTGCCTGACTTAACAAGGGTACGGTTAAACAACCCGTGCCTACCCCACGACAAACCTGGGTAATAATAAACCACCATTTATCAGCATCCGGAGCAGCCTGCGAAGATGTATATCCATGTAAAATGAACAGTATAAAACCCAGAGTCACAAAGTATATTGGTTTTATGCCTTTGCCCAGACCTGCACCAATAAATGGCATTGCAAATATGGCTACCAATGCCCCCGGAATCATAGACAAACCAGATTCGGTTGGCGTATACCCCATTACCCGCTGGACCATGACCGGGAACAGATAAACCGAGCCGAATAATCCGAAACCACAAACAAAAGTCAGAATATTACTCCCGATCAGGTTCCTGCTTTTCATGACCTTCAGGTTGATTGCCGGGTTTTTAGTAGTCAGTTCCCACCAGATAAACAGCCCCAGACCTAATACAGCAGCAGCAGTCAGATAACGAATAGCTTCATTCTCAAACCAATCGTCAGACTGCCCTTTTTCCAGAATGTACTGAAGGGCACCAACCCCAATTGTTAATGATAGAATACCGATATAATCAATTGAAATTGATTTCTTATCAATATTATATTCATCAGCTTTCTTATCTACAAATTTCCAGGTCAGTAAAGCAGCAGCTATCCCGATAGGAATATTGATATCAAATATCAATGCCCAGTGATAATTATCTACAATATAACCGCCAAGTGTGGGACCAATTGTTGGCCCGATAACAATCCCCATTCCGAATATACCACCGGCAATACCTTTCTCTTCAGGTTTAAACTGGTCAAACAGGATTCCCTGCGAAACAGAAAGCAATGCACCACCACCTATTCCCTGTACAAACCTCCAGAATACCAGCATCCATAAAGAAGATGAATTGCCACACATGTAAGAAGCCAGAGTAAACAGGATAATTGAGGCCAGATAATAGTTCTTTCTGCCAAAATAACGACTCAGAAAGCCTGTTAAGGGAATAATGATCACGTTTGCAATCGCATAAGCAGTCACTACCCAGGAAGCATCCTCAAGCGTTGCTCCCAGGGTTCCGCTGATATTATTCAGCGCCACATTGACAATCGAAGTATCAATCAGCTCCATTATTGCAGCGGTGATACAGGTGATTACAATGATTATTTTTATGAATTTATTTCTTTCGCCTTCCATCTTAAAATCTGGTAAAATTGAAAATATCCATACCTATTTTACCTTTACATCAATATCAGCGCTCAAACCAGCTTTCAGCATGCCTTTAACTGTTTCCGCTTTATTGATCTGAATAGTAACCGGAACACGCTGGGTAACCTTAACAAAGTTTCCGGTAGAATTATCTGGTGGAAGCAAAGAAAATTTCGCTCCTGTAGCATCACTGAAACCCGATACCGTACCTGTAATTTTATGATCCGGGTACCCGTCTATAACGATATCTGCCTGCTGTCCTACTTTCATATGCTCAATCTGGGTTTCTTTGAAATTGGCAACTATCCAGTAATTATCATTACTCACCAGGCTGAACAATTGCTGCCCGCCCTGTACATACTGCCCGCTTTTAAGATTGGTTTTACCCAGTTTACCACTGGCTGGAGCTATAATCTTTGTATAACTTAAATTCAGCTTTGCTTTGGCAAGTGCAATCTCACGCGCAGCAATATTTGCCTTTGCCCGCTGGATCTGCGCATTTGCATTTCCAGTCTGTGTACCTGCCTGTCTGAGTTTACTTTTACTTGAAGCCAGCATCTGAACAGCAGTCTGATAGGCCGACTGACTTCTTTCGTACTGTCTTTGCGTAATTGATCCTTCTTTAAATAAGGATTCATCACGGGCTACATCACGCTTTGCCTGTTTAAGTGTCACTTCTTCTACACTAATCCCTGCTGCAGCAACATCCTGATCAGAGCCGATTGTAGGAATTTGAGCTTCAGCACTACTCAGCTCAGCTTTTGCGGCTAAAAGATCAGCTTCAGCCTGTTTTACGGCGAGTACATACTCACTGTCATCAATTACTACTAGGGTATCTCCTTTTTGTACCTGCTGATAATCTAATAGTTTAAAATCATCGATATAACCGGAAACTCTGCTCAGTACAGGAACAGCATTTGATTCAAGCTGCGCATTATCAGTACTCTCATGAGTTAGCGCATGTGTAATTTTGGTAAAAGCGAAATACACGACAAAAATGGCTATAACACCAATAATCGATAATCTGACAACTTTTTTTGAGGAGGATGGGGTTTGTTCTTCTGGTTCCATAATATAAATTTAACGGAACAAATGTAAACCAAGTTGACTATATTCGTCAACTTAGTTTACTTATTTTATTGACAAAATAGTTAATTTTAGATTTAAATGACATTACTCGTTTGAGCCAAATAAGTAATATTTATATTAAATTTGCAACTATGGAATATGCGCAAGATCCTGAAAAATTAATTTTCAAACACCTTTATATTTTAAAAAGGTATACTGATAAAGGAGTTATCTCTTTAATGCCCAGTGGATATAATATGACCTATATGCCTTATTTTATGAGTATTGGTCATACCGGTATTTCTAACCATGAGCTTGTGCAAAAGATCATGGTAACCAAACAGGCTGTCAGTAAAACAGTAAAGGAATTGGAAAGACTCGGGCTGGTCTATTCCAGAAAAAGTGAAACTGACGCAAGATCAATCATGATTTTTTTAACCGGAGAAGGAAAGACATTGTATGAAGCTATTTCTGAAATGGCCAATAAAATAACCGGAGAATACGTCAAATTAATAGGCGCAAAAAAATACGAGCAGTTCATAGATACATTCATCAAAATTTCGGCGTGGCATGAAGCTCAGGAAAAATTACAATAAACTACATCTGAATCTAAGCAGAATCAAATGTAGTTTATATGCTATTATAAAATAACCTGGTTTTTTATTTCTCAGCCAGTTCTTTTGCCTTTTGTAAGGCCAGAGGCCAGGTACTGTTCATATACTCTAAATAATCTTCATTCATATCCATTTCCACCAGCCACAAAGTCTGATTACTATTAACCACTTTAAGGGTATAATTTTCTAAAGCATCACCCCATTGCTCCCCCTCATAGGTGGTTGTATCTTCTACCCCATCTTTCACCTCTCCAAGATGATGAATAGATAAAAACTTACCCGGAATACTTTCTGCAATTTCTGAAACCATTCCATTTCCTTTACCATCCGAAAAAATGGCCTTGCTTCCTTTCTTCCAATCAGTTTGAGCTGTCGAACCTTCAGCAAAAGGTGCAGTCCATAATTCATAGCTGCCTTTTCCGGTAATTACGTCCCAGACTTTCTCTGGTGTGGCATTAATTATAATGCTGTATTCTACTTTTTTCATAGCTTATTTCTTTTTCTTAAAGTTAAGGCCTGCATTTAAAATCTCTAAGGGGTAGTGACGCCATTATTAGGAGCAATTTGCGACAAAAAAAAGCCCTACATTTCTGTAAGGCTTTTTTTTGTCAGCATAAAAGATATTCGCTAAAAGTTTGCTGTATTAATTTTACTGCCATGCCAGCCACCATTTTTCTTGGCAATACCGTACATCAGCGTTTTGAATTCCTGTGGTTTTTTCAAAGAGCTCGGAGAAGCGCTTGGGCTAATCTGTCCGCTGGAATTAATAGTAAATCCAATCTGGAATCCCCAGTCAAAGGTTTTACCTACATCATCCGTATTATATCTATGGTCATAGAACGTTTTTGCCACCATCAGTTTACCCAGTGGAACCGCATTATAAGAATAAGTAATTTTGTTATCAGGTTTGGAATTACCAATTGATTGCCAAAGATTTCCTAATCTTTTAACTGCTTCATTCCAAAATAACTGATTAAGCTTTTCATGTGACAACTGTTTGTTTCCGGCTTGAAGTGCAGCATATAATCCTTCGTTTATGATAGGATTATAGCCCATAAAATTGTAAGGAAGAATATCTTCAATATAGTAGTCGTCCTTAAAAATACGTGGATAGCCTTGTGTGCTAAAACCAGTCATTGAATAAACACCAGGATAACCTGTTTGTGCCCAGTAAGTATTCGCATCAAAAAGATATCTGTTGTTATTGCTATAAATTGTTGTAATTCTGTTTTGTGTAGGTGCAGGATTAAAATAAGAAGAATAATCATAATAAAAGGTACCGCTTATCACCCCTAACCTGATTTCATCAGCATTCTCTTTTCTCCAGAATCCAGTCCAGCCTCTATACTGATGCTTCACTTTTACCCCAAGATTATAAGCCAGATAATAATTATAATTATATGCTTTAGTTTTAACTCTGCGTCTGCCTTCATATTTATCTACACACATATCAGAATCTCCAAATAAACTTTGGAGAAACGTGGTATAGGTAGAGCAATTTGATAAAGAGTTAATAAAGTTAGCCATCTGAACATTAGGATCCACTACCGGCGGAGTATTTCCTGATGAACCTCCTCCTCCTGAAGATCCTCCTCCATATCCCGCTCCCGGATAATAAGAGATGTCGTCTCCAGGTACCATAAGAGTTAAATTAAGAGCAGGACGAGAAGAGATATAGTCCTTTTGTACTGCCGGATCAGTAGAATAAAGCAAATTGTCTGATATATTTGACTTTTCCAGGTATTTTACCAATGCTTCATATTTTTTTTCATTGACAATAAACAGACCAACATCGGTATACTTATAAATATCACTGCCTATCTGAATTTCACCATTACTGTTTAACAGAGCAGAAAAATTATCATCTCCAATGATCATATCCAACTGATCTATGTCATTAATCATTCCTTCAATGTTTTCTACTCTTCTGGGGCCTTCTTTAGTAGCCATAAACCTTGGGTTCGCTTTTAATGCCTTTAATCTCTCCTGAGTTTTTTCATAAATAATTTTTTCATTTTCTTCGGTTACTACCGGACGCAGTGAAGTAATACCTTTTTCATCAACAAATGAAGCAACTTTATCATCTTCGGCCTCTTTTAATTCATCAAACAAGGTTTGAAAGGATTCCTTATCCGTAAAATAAAGCCTGCCGTTGACTACGGTCTGGTTAGCCGAATTTGTCTGATTTGATCCTCCACCTGATGACTTTGTGAAGTTGTCCCGCTTACAAGAATAGGCCGATACCAATAAGCCTAAAATGCAAATTTTTAAGTAGTTTTTTGATCGCATAATTTTTTGGTTTAGGTTAATTTTATTATTACACACAAGTGTGATATAAATATCATAAATACGACTTTATAAAACAATAGTTTCAGCTTAGATAATGCAAATAATTTATAATTATGATATAATCCTGAAACCGGATTACTCTATTTCTACATGTATATGCTATTTTAATCCCCGATTTCGATCGAAAAACCAAGACTCACAAAGCCCGATTTAGCTTTAGAACAAAAATTCTTCAAGATAATGAACCAATAAAAACTGATCAATATTACTTTCGATATGACTAGATTAAAAAATGTTCATTAGTTATCATCAGACTAAACAACTACTAATGAAAATAAAAATACATGCACCTAAAAAGAATATGCGTCCGGGGCCTTAGCAAGATAAGATAACTCTTTTAATCCGGCTTCTAAAGAGCAGTATAACTCCTTGTATAAGAGTCCAGCTTGATTTTAATTTTATCAGAAAAGTCACTAATACTGTTAAGCAAATTCATTTTCAACGTAAATAATTTACCTGTTAAAAAAACTAAATTAATATATTGGGTTCTGATAATTTCATATGCTCAAAAAACACCAGACTAAGCTTAAATTCTTACTCACGACCTTAACTGTTTTTAATATAGTAAGTACCAAAGCACAGCATGTAGATACTACACTTTTATTAAAACACCCTGTAAATCATAGTTTCCTAAAAAAAGATCTGATAAAAAAATCAACTGTACCGTTAATTCTGTTTGGGGCAACTGCTTTAGCCTGGCCTCACCGGGAAACAGTCAGAGAAGTTAGAAACAGGTTTATTCCCGATTTCCGGTACAGATACGATGATTATCTTCAATATGCACCTGCAGCAGCAGTAGTAGCGTTAAACGCATTTAATGTGAAAGGAAAACATACCCCGAAGCGGGCTTTAATCTCCTATGCCTTCTCGATGGGAATTATGGGTGCAATGGTCAACGGAATTAAATCGACAAGTAAAGTAGAACGTCCGGATGGAAGTTCGAATAATTCATTTCCATCGGGACATACAGCTACAGCTTTTATGAATGCGACTGTACTGGACAAAGAGTATGGACAATATGGTTATCCTTTAATTGGTATTGCAGGTTATGCTATGGCAACAGCTACTGCACTGGGCCGGGGTCTGAATAACAGACACTGGATCACAGATGTACTGGCAGGTGCTGGTGTAGGTATTGTTTCTACAGAACTGGGCTATTTTGTGACCGATCAAATCATGAAAGACAGAGGTATGAATGCAAGGGTAAAAAACAATCCTGTTCCAATAAATCATAGTCCGAGTTTTGTGGAACTGCATGCAGGTTATGCTGTCACCACCAGTAAAAAACTTACCGGAACAGTTCACGAGAATATCTTTAATAAAGATGGTTTCAATCTGGGGCTGGAAGGTGCCTGGTTTATGAATAAAAATTTTGGTATAGGCGGAGAACTTGCTTTTACCAGCTTCCCGTTAAATTCAGACAAGGCATATCTTGATCCTGACATCGCTCAAATCAGTAATGGGCTGTTCACCCAGGCACTTGGAGTTAAATACTTGAATATTGGCCCCTATTTCAGTTTACCATTGGCACATAACTGGTTCATCACGGCTAAAGCAAATGCTGGAATTTCTGCCGGAAGTACCGGAAATTTCATCCTGAATATCAAACCAGAATACCAGAAAGAGTTTGGGACAGCAGAACTTCCATATATACGCTATAGTCCCGGAACAGCAGCCAGCTGGTCAGCTGGGATTGGCATTCAGAAACGAATTGGCCGTAATACAGCAATTAAAGCCTATACAACCTATTTCAATTCTACACATAAATTTGATATGGATGCACTGAATGATATGGATAATGATGGCCATTTCACTTATGAACGTCTCCCGGAAGCTTATGGAAAAACGAAATACAACAATATTACCTTTGGTCTTGGGATTACTGCATTCATCTGGTAATCAATAGCTTTTACAAGGACTGATTCCTGCAGATATTTCACTAAATTTATCCTTGAAGAAAAGCTATACAATGGAACCAAAAATATTGATCATACCAGGACTTGGGGGATCGGGAGAAGAACACTGGCAAAGTTACTGGTCCCGGAATTTGGATAACATGGTTCGTATTGAACAGGAAAACTGGGATGCACCTGAACCTGACAAATGGTTAAAAACCCTGAATGATACGCTACTGGAAATAAACCAGCCAGTTATTTTAGTTGCTCACAGCCTTGCCGTTTCACTCGTAGCGCACTGGGCTGCCAGTCACACTGATCCAAATATAAAAGGGGCTTTACTTGTAGCACCTGCAGATGTAGATTCTCCTGCTCATACTCCCGATTCGATCAGAAGTTTTGCGCCTATACCATTATCAGCACTTCCATTTCCATCTATTGTAGTTGCAAGTGAGGATGATACTTTTGTAAGTTTGGAAAGAGCAAGATATTTTGCAGCGCAATGGGGCAGTGAATTTGTAAACATCGGTTCAAAAGGCCATATCAATTCTGCATCTAATCTTGAACTCTGGGAAGAAGGACAATTGATTTTAGAAAGACTAACACTCAATTAAAAAATTTATACTGATGAAAAACAAACTTTATTTTTCTCTTTTCGCCGGCCTGCTGCTACTCAGCTCCTGCCAGCAGACTAATGCTGCTAAAGATAAAACCATTGCTGTTAAACAGGATAATTCTCATCAGTTACAGCATGTAAATAAACCGGATACAAATACAGTCAATGCACAGCCTTTTTCCAACAAAATAAAGATTTATTATAACCAGAACCAGGTCATCCTGAATCTGATACCACTGCTTCCTGATAGCTCAATGGCAAGCTGGGAATGGAAGAAAAAAGAAAGACTGGAATTGCTTGAAAGTGTCAGATCTCATAACTACTATATTGACACGACAAAAGATTACAACAATATCAGCGTTATAACTCCTCATTATTTTAAAACACAGGTAGTTGATGGCGTCTGGTGTCTGGCCCTGTATAAGATTCAGGAAAACAATTATGTCGTAATTACTGATGATATTGCCGGCGATGGAAACGACCTGAAAGCATTTGAACTCAAAAATCAGCAACTCACTCCTTTGAAACTTAAGGATGTATTAGGAGACTATCTGAGCAACTTTCTGATCAATAACACTAACAAAACGTGCAAAGATTCTTTTGAAAAAGGCGATTATAGATTTGATTATAATTTCGGGCATAAAAATCAGCTTATCGTCTCCTCTGCCTATATCACAAAAAAAGAAAATGAGCAATGCCTAAAAGGGAATTCCCTGACTTTTGTCTTTAATGGGAAGCTGAAGAAATTCGAACCGGGAAAAGCTACCTGGAATAATACGTATTAAACTCTTTCTATATAAAAAAGAGGCTGTATGATTGAAAATACAGCCTCTTGAAATTATTTAGCGTCTTTTTCGTCAAAAGACAACACACCAAAATTCTTTTTGTTCCACTTCTTTAATTTTCGTGGTAAACGAACGACAACAGCTTCTGCTGCTTCTTTCTGTTTTTTTACTTCTTTACTCATAACTAATTTTACAATTGTTCAGTCCTGAATCAGACCTCCCGTTTTATGTTGGCAATTTAGACATATTATCCTTTAATATACCTGTGTAATATTCTTTCGGCCTAAAACCGAAAGAATATTACACAAATAGATAATTAACTGTTAATTACGACAAAACACCCGCTGTCTGATGTACATGTGCATTAACCGTATCTTTTAAGATGCCAAGGGCTCTTTCCAATACTGTATTTTCTGTCGTTAATGCAGGTAATAATTTAATCACCTTGTCATGACGACCAACACATTCTACAATCAGGTTATGTTTTTCAAAGCAATCCTTAGCAATTTTCTTTGCCAGTAAAGGATCACTGAACTGAGAAAGATCAATACCCCACATCATACCCAGGCCTCTTATCGCAATGCGCTCATCAGTAGCAGCTATTTCTTCATGAAGGAAACGGTTCAGGAACGCCGCTTTTTCTTTTACAGCTGCTTCCAGACCAGTCTTTTCTCTGAATTCCAACGCAGCCTTACCACCTATAAAAGCAAGCTGATACCCTCGGAATGTACCATTATGTTCACCTGGCTGCCAGATATCCAGTTCAGGTTTCATTAATAATATCGCCATTGGCAGACCATAACCACTCAAAGATTTAGACAGGACAACAATATCAGGAACTATACCAGCTCTTTCGAAAGAGAAAAAGTCACCTGATCTGCCACAGCCTATCTGAATATCATCACAGATAAAAAGAATACCATGTTTTTCACAAATCTGTTTCAATTTTGCCAGCCACTCTGGTGAAGCCACATTGATTCCGCCTTCTGCCTGTACCGTTTCCAGGATCACAGCAGCCGGTTTTTCAATTCCTGAGTGTGTATCTTCCAGGATCATTTGAAAATAAGCAAGACTATCAAAACCTTCAGGACCATTATTTTCAAATGGAAGGAAAGTAACGTTATGCAGTCCGACTCCGGCTACCTGACGATGATAATCATTACTTGTCAGGGCAAGACTACCCTGAGATAAACCATGATATGCACCCATAAATGCAACCACATTAGTACGTTTGGTATAATTTCTGGCTAACTTAAGTGCTGCTTCAATGGCATTGGTACCTGTAGGACCGCAGAACTGAAATTTATATTCATATCCTTTCGGTTTCAATAACAGGTCATTGAAAGTGGTAATAAAATCACTTTTGGCCACAGTAAACATATCAAGCCCCTGCATGATATTATCGCCTGCCATGTACTCCAGTAACTGTGCTTTAATGTAATCGTTGTTATGACCATAATTAAGTGCTCCGGCTCCCATCAGGAAATCTATATATTCTTCCCCGTTTGACCCATATAAAAAAGAACCCTTCGCTTTCTGAAATACTGAAGGAAAACTTCTGGAATAGCTGCGTACATTTGATTCCAGGGTTTCAAAAACTTGTGTAGACATAACAATAATAATTTAGATGTTTAAATAATAGATGGTTAAATAATAATTTATGATTTTAATAAGGAGGCCGCTCAGACCTCCGTTTGGTTAGTTATTTGGGTATTTATAATGTACTTATTCAGGTATCCTGCCAATACTTCAGCATTTTCATTTTTCACCATAGTAACATGATCACCAGGAGCTCCGATAGTCTGAATATCATCCGCATGCGGTGCCCACCCCAGGTTTTCGCCGAAGCCCAGTTTCTCCCATTCCTGTTCCATTGCTCTGACTATAGTTAATGTAGCTTCAACCCTGCCGGATATATAATACTCCATAGTTGAATTACAGATCATCAGATAAACCATTCTCGGATGGAATTCTGTCAGCACCCCCTCTCCAAAACATTGAACTTTAATATGTTCGAGCATAAAAGCCCGGCGTTCGTTTACAGGAAGCTGTTCTATCGTTTTTTTCATTTCTGCCACCCAGGCCGGATATGGTTTTTCAAATACATTATTTTCTTCCAGATTAATCAACGCGTCGTTCAACAACGTATCTATAGCCACCGGATAAATATTTTCTCTAACTGGTATATCCAGTAAAATTGCCTGCTCTACCTGTTCATCCATTCTTTCCAGTTGGCGGATCATTTCATAAAGCACATATCCTCCAAATGAATGACCTAATAAGCTGTAAGGCCCCTCTGGCTGCAGTTCTTTTATCCAGCGGATATTTTGTGCGGCTATTTCTTCTACAGTATCCAGTGGAATTTCCCCTTCCAGAAGACCTATCATTTTAAGACCATATACCGGTCCATCATTATCCAGAGCCCCTGCGAGCTGGTCGTACCAGTCAGGGTTACCATCACCGCCGGGAATCACAAATAAAGGTTTATTACCTTCAGCTTTACTCAGCAGAATAAGATGTTCATTGCCCTGCAGTGCTGAACCTTGTTTCAATAATCCACTCAGTAATTCAGCCTGTGTCTCAATAGTTTTATTGATCATGAGTTCATTCAGCTGAATCTGATAACCCATTTTTCTGATATGAGCCAGCAAACGGACTGTAATCAGAGAATGTCCTCCCAACTCAAAAAAGTTATCATGAATACCTATTTTTTCTATACCCAATAATTCCTGCCATATAGCAGTAAGCTGTCTTTCGGTAGCATTACGCGGACCAGCATAAGGTGTATCAGCCAGGTTATTTGTATCAGGTTCAGGAAGAGCTTTTCTGTTGATTTTGCCATTGACTGTGAATGGCATTTCTGCTAACGGAACCCAGATCGCAGGAACCATATAAGCCGGCAGACAACCCTGTAAGAATGAGATAAGCTGCTCCCTGTCAAAAACTTCTCTGGCAACAACATATCCTACCAGATATTTATTTCCTGCATTGTCAGTTCTGGCCAGTACTACGGCATGAGTTACCAGTCCGCTTTGCTGTAATACGCGCTCTATTTCTCCCGGTTCTATTCTGTATCCTCTTATCTTTACCTGATCATCGATACGTCCCATATACACAATATTGCCGTCAGGTAATCTTCTGGCCAAATCACCGGTTTTATAAAGAAGACCAGTTGTATTAAATGGATCGGAGACAAATTTTTCACGGGTTAATTCCGGCAGATTAAGATAGCCTCTTGCAACTCCTTTCCCTCCGATACATAATTCTCCGCCTACGCCAACCGGCACAACTCCACCTTCAGCATCCAGTATATATAAAACTGTATCTGAGAAAGAATTACCAATAGGTACGCTGGTATAATTCTGTTGTAAGTTCACTTTATACATACATTTACCTATCGTAGTTTCCGTAGGCCCGTAATGATTGAACACCTCACAAGCTGCACCTGACAGACTGATCGTACTGATTACGTCTCCCTGCAAAGCTTCCCCGCCAAAGATCAGCAGTTTTGCAGGTAACAAAGCTTTATGATCTACTGTTAATGCTTTCCAGTGTGAAGGAACTATCTTCAGACAATCAATTACATGTGTCTTAAAATAATCGTGCAATGCTACAGCATCTGTGGTGAGTTCTTCTGCAATCAGATGAAGTGTACCACCCGCAGCCAGGGCACCAAAAAGGATCGTATTTCCAAGATCGGTAGCAATAGCCGGTACCAGGGCAAATGAAGCACATGCATTAATATTGCATTTTTGCTGTAAACCATAGATATAATCGGTCAGGTTATCATGTGTGATCATAACACCTTTTGGATTGCCGGTAGAACCGGATGTATAAATTACATAAACCAGGCCATCCGGCTCACTTTCATTTAAAGAGATCTCCTGATCTGCATTTTCAATCAGCTTATCCCAGTCTGTCTGGATATTCAGATAGTTTACCTGACTTTCTGCAGCTTTTGATATTTTATCTTCCAGGCTTCCATCAGTTATACAGATTTCACAACCTGTATCCTGTAATATGAAATTTATACGCTCTTCAGGGAATGCCAGATCGATAGGTACATAAGCCCCTCCTGCTTTCAGGATACTCAGTATGGCTACAATCATTTCCAGACTCCGGTTCATACAAAGGGCTACCAGTGAATCTTTCTGAACTCCTTTTGTTCTGAGATATCTTCCAAGGCCATCGGTACGTTTATCCAGTTCCCTGTAGCTCAGCTGCTGTCCTTCATACTCCACTGCTATAGTATCAGGATTTTTCGCCACCTGTTCCAGAAACAGGTCTGCTATAGTCTTGTGATCTATAGACTGATGTGCTGAAGCGCCCTGATTAAAAGTATAGATAAGTTCATGTTCTTCCTGCTCAGAAAGCATCTTTAAGCTCCGGACTGAAGCTGAAGGAAGCGCTATAACTGACCGCAATAACTGCTCGTAATGTTTAGCCATTCCGGCAATTGTCTCTTCTCTGAATAAATCAGTACAGTACACAATGCTTAACTCCAGACCTTCCTGGTTTTCTTCAATCATAAAATTAAGATCAAATTTGGCTGTGGTGTGCGCCACTTCCTCTCCGCTCAGCACAAGGTCACCAAGTACCAGATCCGGTTCATCGGGCGTATTCTGTAATACCAACATTGCCTGGAACAACGGAGTTCTGCTCCTGTCCCGGTCTTTGACTACTGCCTCTACTATTTTTTCCAGAGGTATATCCTGATGGTCATAACCTTCAAGCAAAGTTGTTTTCACCTGTTTGATTAACTCCTGAAAGGTTGGTGAAGCGCTCAGATCACAACGTAAGGCCAGTGTATTGATAAAGAATCCAATCAGTGCTTCCGATTCTTTTTGTCTTCTGCCGGCTATCGGCGTACCTACGGTAATATCTTCCTGTCTGCTGTAACGGGATAGCAGCACATAAAAACCGGACAATAAGGTAACAAACAGGGTATTTTCCTGCTCAGCACTAAATTTATTCAGCTGATCTGTAAGCTGCTTATCCAGATGAAAGGAGAGTAAACCACCTTTTGTACTCTGAATAGCCGGCCTTTCAAAATCAAGCGGAAGCTCCAGCGGAGTTACATCTGCCAGTTTCTCTGACCAATAATCCTGTTGGGCCTGAAGTACCTCGCCGCTGATATAAGTTCTCTGCCAGATGGCATAATCTGCATATTGAATATCCAGTTCAGGTAACTGTACGGCATTATCTTTACTACCTGCTTCATAGAATGCTGTTAATTCAGCAACCAGTATACCAGCCGACCAACCGTCAGAAGCAATATGGTGCATCGTCAGTACCAATAAATGTTCAGCTTCATTCAGACTGATTAAACCTGCGCGCAGCATATAATCTGCAGCAAGATCAAAAGGATTCAGTACAAATGAATTGATAGTTGCCGTCAAGTCATTATTGACTTCCAGGCTGGTCAGCTGCCATTTATCTGCAGGCATTATTTCCTGATAAGGCACACCTTCTCTGGATTTAATAACTGATCTGAGTACTTCATGACGTTTTACAATACTTTGTAATGCGTATTGAAGTGCATCCTTATTTAGTTTACCTTTTAATTTGAGTACTGAAGGCATATGATAATGTACACTTCCTTCCAGCTGATCAATAAACCATAACCTTTCCTGACTGAATGACAATGGAATAAACTCCGGTCTGGACAGCGCTTTGATTGCCGGCAGTACCGCCTGATCTCCGCTGTTTAACAGATACGCTGATAATGAGGCAACGGTCGTATTATCAAACATGGATTTCACAGTAAGTTCCAGCCCCATTTTATCCCTTATCGTTCCAATCAGTCTGATTGCCAGCAGGGAATGTCCGCCAAGGGTGAAGAAATCATCGTATATCCCCACCTGTTCAATTTTCAGCAGTTTTTGCCAGATCTGAACGAGTGTTTCTTCTGTTTCATTTCGCGGAGCCACATAAGCCTTTACAGTCAGAGATTCAGCTCCGGGAGCTGGTAATTCTTTTTTGTTTACTTTACCGTTGGCTGTCAGTGGAAATTGCTCCATAGCGATAAGCAAACCTGGCATCATATAGTCGGGCAATTGTTCCCGCAGAGATTCCATTACTTTATCCTGGTCGTAATCTCCTTGCGGAACCACATAACCAATCAAACGTTTACCACCATCTTCATCGGCCAGAACGGTTACCACTGCCTGACTTACAAACGCACTTTGCTGTAATACAGTTTCAATTTCACCCAGCTCAATACGGAAACCACGGATTTTCACCTGCTCATCAATCCTGCCTTCGTAAACAATACTGCCATCTGGCAACCACTTCCCTAAATCACCTGTTCTGTAAAGTTTTTCTCCTGGTTTTGCAGGAAATGGATGTAATATAAATTTCTCGGCAGTCAGCTCAGGGCGATTCAGATATCCTGCTGATAAACCATCTCCACCCAGATAAATTTCACCTACGACGCCAAGTGGTACCAGTTGCTGCTGCTCATTCAGAATACAGGCAGTCCGGTTACTTAGCGGATAACCTATAGGAATATTATCATTAAAACCTGGCTTAATGGGATAAGTCAATGAAAAGGTCGTATTTTCTGTAGGACCGTAACCATTAATCACGTTAATCTCAGGATAAGTCTGTAATAATTTACGAACGTGTTTAGCGGATAGTTTTTCTCCGCCAACCAGGATAACAGACAGGCTTTCAAAAGTCCCGATTGCAGTTTCTACCAACTGATTAAACCAGCCGGCTGTAAACCACATTTTATTTACGCTGTGCTTTTGTATTTCCCTTTTCAGCAGTGTAGGATCAAGTAAAGTCTGCTCATTACATAAAATCAGACGGCCACCGTTCAGCAACATCCCCCAGTATTCAAAAGTGGTTGCATCAAATGAGGGAGAACCTGTTGATAACAGTACATCTTGTGGATCAAAAGAAACGTAATCCACTCCATGTACCAGACTCACGACATTTCCATGAGTTACTTTCACTCCCTTAGGCTGCCCCGTAGAACCGGAAGTATAGATCACATAAGCCAGATGCGCTGCAGACAGGGCAACCTCTGCTGATGTAACCGATTGATTGTAAATCAAATACTTCAGATTATCCATACAGATTGATTTGATCCCGGCGCCCAGTGTATTCAGCCGGTCAGCATGATTCTTTGTTGTAATCACTACCGGACTCTCACTTTCTGCCAGCATCAAACGGATACGTTCTTCCGGATATGCCGGATCAACGGGCATATAGGCAGCCCCTGCTTTCAGTACAGCAAGGATAGCAATCATAACCTCCATACTCCTGTCCATAGAAACAGGGATCAGCATTCCAGGTGTAATTCCCTGTTCAATCAGATAATGAGCCAGCTGATTGGTATACTCATCAAGCTCAGTATAGGTTAATTCCTCTCCTTCAAAAACCAGTGCAACTGCAGCTGGTGTTTTATTTACCTGTTCGCTGAACGCAGAGATAATAGAATACTCTCTTTCGTATGCACTGAAAGTCTGATTAAAATCATGCAGTAACTGCTTCTGATCGTCTCCTTCCACCAGCTGCAGTTCGGCTATTTTCTTTTTTTCAAGGGATATGATTTGCAGTAATACTTGTTTAAAATGTCTGGTTAACTGTTTCACATACACTTCATCCAGTATTTCTTCATTATACAGGAATAGTACATGAATCTCATCCGACACGGCTGCAATTATCGATAACGGATAATTGTTATGTTCTTTGATGATCACATTGTCTACCTGCATCTTTCCTGAACCTGATGAACCGCCTGTACCAACAGGATAGTTTTCAAACACCAGAATGCTGTCAAATAAATCTCCGGTTACGCCTGTCCACTGCTGTATTGTAGTTAAGGCAGTATAACCGTACTCCCTGGACATAATTTGTCCATCCTGAAGTGCTGATAACCATGCAATAATCTCAGCATCATAGTTGATTTCAGTATGCAGCGGGAGTGTATTGATATACATTCCGACTCTTTTTTCCATATCAGCAAGTTCTTCCGGACGCCCCGATACAGTTACCCCATAAGTAATATGTGTTTTACCGGTATAGTTATGCAGAATAAATGCCCATATTCCCTGCAAAAGCGTATTCAGTGTCAGGCCGGATGCTTTAGCATAAGTATCGGCAGCTGCCTTTATCTGTGCATCCAGAACCAGAAATTCTTCTTTAAATTTCCCGCCTTCTTTAGTACTGCCTTCCGGCGAATGAATAAATGGCAGCAAAGTCCCTGTTTCTACACCAGCCATATATTTGCGCCAGTATTCTTCCTGTGCACCCTGCCCTCTGCTCTCTATATAACGGATATAATCCTCATATTTATCCTGCTCTGTTATCTTTACTTCCTGACCATCTGCAAGTAATTCATAAAACTCCAGCAATTCTTCCATCAGAATAGACATTGACCAGCCATCCAGTAAGATATGATGATAAGTCCAGACCATATGATAACTATCTTCACCCCTTTTCAAGAGGTTTATACGCATTAAAGGAGGCTTTTTAAAATCAATTCCCTTCTTCAGGTCGGCAGCTATAAATGTGGCAATAGCCTGATCCTGTGTTTCCTGGTTCATATCGCTATAATCCAGCTCCTGAAAAGGAAGTACCACATCCTGATGCACACATTGCACCGGCATTCCCAAGGATTCATAATCAAAACTGCTGCGCAGAATAGTATGTCGCTGCAACAGCAAATTCCAGCTTTCCTGAAGTAAACGGGTATTTACCTGTGAAAGATCACAGGTAAATTGTTCCATATAGGCAGCTACTTCACCATCATATAGTCCATGAAAAAGCATTCCCTCCTGCAAACCGCTTAAGCGGTAGATAGCCGTTATGCCCTCATGACGTTTCTTTGTTTCAGGAGCCTCGGCCCTGGAAAGATAGTCGATCAGCTCCTGCTTGTTATTTTTGATATAGGTAATTACCTCCACATCGGTTCTTATAGCACCTATCTGTTCATCAGTCAGTTTGTTTTTATCTCCTCTTAATGTAAGCTTACCCTCCTGCACTGCAAGAGAAAAGTGTCGGCTATATAATTTGTCTATGAATTGCTTAATTTCTTCCATCTAATAAATTTTAAAAACTAATGATATCCTCCAGATCTCCCTGATCGCTATTTAAAAATTTGTCCATCTGCTGATAACTCACTTCTCCTGATAATCCGTAATCAGAAGGTGTAAAGGACTGAGGCCCTCCTGCCTGCGCCACACAATGTGTAATCAGTTCTTTCAAACGAACCAGGTACATCACTGCCAGTGACTCTATGGTAGCGCTTTCAAAATGCCAGGTACTATAGTTCCAGGTCAGTGATAACTGTCCGCTCTGCACCATTCCGTTTACCGAAAGCCATTCCCGCATTGGATAACTACTGTTGATCTCCGTACCGGCAGACTCATCTGCATAAGTAAACAGCCCTTCTTCACTGGTAATGTTATCAAATTGCCCCAGGTAGTTAAATACAATATTCCATGGTGTGGCATCCTGAAGTGACGGCTCTCTGTTGATATATTTCAACACACCATAACCAAGACCTTTATCAGGAACCTGACGCAGCTGTTCTTTTATACTTTTGATCGTATTTCCATTGTCACTATCTTCATCTGTAGTCAGCAATACCGGGTAAAGATTAGTGAACCATCCTACTGTACGGCTGGTATCAATATCAATTCCCAGTTCTTCCCTTCCATGTCCTTCCAGTCCGACAACCAGTCGTTTTTCACCACTCCATCCGTTTATAGTCAGGGCCAGCGCTGCCAGCAGCAGATCATTTATTCCGGTATTATAAGCAGCTGAAGCTTCCTGTAATAATTGTTGGGTGAATTGGGTGTCAAGCTGAATAGAGAATGATCCTGCATCTTTAATGGTAACTATACTTTCAGGGGTTTTATCCGTTGGCAGATAAGTTGCTGAACGGACTACCTCTTTCCAGTAAGGCAGCTGTGATAACAGTCCCGAAGATTTTCCGTATTGCGCAAGCTGATTGTACCACTGTCTGTAAGAACTGCTTTTCTCGCCAAGACTGATGGTTTCTTTTTTCAGCGCTGCTTCAAATAACCGCTCCATATCTTCCAGTAAAACACGCCATGATACACCGTCCACTGCAAGGTGATGAATTACAAACAACAGTCGGTTATGCGTCAGCTGTTCAGGAGTTTCCATCCAGACTAACTGTATCAGCGGACCGTTGGTAATATGCAGTGCAGCCTGATGGTATTCACAGCTTCTGGTGATGGCTGCTTCAATAGCCGACGGTGTAACCTCGGTTAAATCCCTATGTATTAATGTAGGATATTGATCACTATAAGTTTGCGTCCATACGGTATCGTTCTTTTGATAAGAGAATCTCAGTACATCATGCTGTTCCTGCAACTGCTGTAATACGCCTGATAACAAGTCTTTATCAATACGTTTATCCAGATTCAGTAAAACGCTCTGATTGAAATGATTGATAGCATTTTCTTTAATCAGCTGTTCTTCAAAGAACCATTGCTGAATAGGAAGCAGACCAGCTTCGCCTTCCAGCTGCCCCTGCTCTCCTTTAACCAGTCCAGCGGTATTTTTGCGGGTGACAGCAACTGCTGCCAGCTGTGCAATGGTCTGATGCATAAATACATCTTTAGGCTTCAGGTTACAACCTATCCATTTAGCACGGCTTACTACCTGTATGGTAATAATCGAATCGCCTCCCAGTCTGAAGAAATTATCATGTATACCTACTTTATTTACACCCAGTAATTCCTGCCAGATTCCGGCCAGACCGGCTTCCGTTTCGTTACGTGGTGCAACATATGATGCTGCATCTGTATCATCTTCTGCAACAGGCTGAGGTAATGCTTTACGGTTTACCTTGCCATTGGCAGTAAGCGGGATAGCTGATAACTCTACCCATAAAGCTGGCACCATGTAAACAGGGAGACGCTGTCTCAGATATTCTTCCAGCAGTTCTCTGCTGAATGTACCTGATGAAACGATATAAGCTACCAGACGTTTATTTCCATGGTCGTCAGGACTCACTATAACCACCGCCTGGTTAACCAGTTCATTTTGCAGCAATACGCTTTCTATTTCTCCAAGCTCGATGCGGTATCCCCTGATTTTAACCTGCTCATCTGTTCTGCCCAGGTATTCAATATTTCCGTCAGCAAGCCATCTTACCAAATCTCCGGTACGATATATTCTTTCTCCCGGAATAAACGGGTGTGCAATAAATTTCTCTGCAGTCAGCTCCGGTAAGTTCAGATAACCTCTTGCCAGCTGTGTTCCGCTGACACATAATTCTCCGGCTGTTCCAATCGAAACAGGTGATAAATTCGCGTCCAGAATATAGGCCCTGGTATTGGATATTGGCTTACCAATAAATGGCAGTGTATCATGATTAGCTGCTGACAGGCTGTAGCAGGTAGCCACTACTGTATTTTCAGTAGGTCCGTAATTGTTAACCAGTGTATAAGATAACTCACTTACATCTACCGGTGGCAAACGATCACCTCCGGTAAGCAGATACTGAAGTTCACTGTTCTGCTGCTGTAAGGCATCAACAATCTCTTTAACCAGACCTGTTGCCACGAAACTATGGGTAATACCGGCCGAAATGTAACGTTTGATAACCTCTTCAGGAGAAAGCCTCATTTCGTCATCCAGCATCACTATAGTACTGCCGGCACACAGATAAGGCCATATTTCCCATCCAAAAGCATCAAATCCTATACTGGCCATTGCCGTAGATTTACTTTCTGCATTAACCTGGTAAACCCCGGCATGCCAGTTAACCAGATTCACAACACTATGATGTTCAACCATTACTCCTTTAGGACGACCTGTTGAACCGGAGGTATAAATTACATAAGCAAGCTGGTTTGGAAGAATATCCCCGTCAGACAAGGGCTCTGTGTTACTCCATACCAAAGCATTCAGTGCATCGATACAAACCAGTTCTGCATTTTCATCCGCACTGCGACATAAATCAGCATACTTTTTATTGGTCACAACCAGTTGGCTGTTACAATCTGAAAGCATGTAGGCAATACGATCCTGAGGATAACCGGCATCAACCGGTACATAGGCAGCTCCTGCTTTTAAGATACCGAGAATACCAATGATCAGCTCTATACTTCTGTCCATACAAACCGGGATCAGCATTTCTGCATCAGCCCCTCTGCTGCTCAGGTAATGAGCCAGCTGATCAGATTTGCTGTTCAGTTCACCATAAGTAAGTACTGTATCTTCTACTACCAGTGCAGTAGCGTCAGGATTTTTCAATGCCTGCGCTTTGAATAACGACACCAGTGTCATCTCTTTTTCAACCGGGTAATTAACCGGTGCAAGCGCAAATTCTGTTAATATTTTTTGTTCTTCTGCTGCTGTCAGGAAATTAATGTTGCTGATCTGCTGTTTAGGCTGCTGCAGAATAGCCTGCAATAATTGCTGATAATGTCCTGCCATACGGGCGATAGTATCACTGCTGAATAAATCAGTACAGTATTCCACGCTCAATGCCAGACCATTTTCACTTTCTTTCAGAACGAACGTCAGATCAAATTTTGAAGAGGTATGCGCTGTTTCTTCAGCAGACAGGATCATATCTCCCAATTTAACTTCACCTTCTTCCGGCGTGTTCTGCAAAACAAACATGACCTGGAATAACGGCGTCCTGCCCATATCCCTGTTTTCCACAACAGCATCCACCACTTTTTCAAAAGGGGTGTCCTGGAATGTATATCCCTGTAAAAGAGTTTCTTTTACCTGTTTCAACAGCTCACTGAAAGCAGGTTCCCCACTTAAATCAGTACGGATAGCCAGCGTATTGATAAAGAATCCGATCAGGCTTTCTACTTCTTCCTGTTTTCTTCCGGCAACCGGTATACCTACACAAATGTCATCCTGACCGCTATATCTGTAAAGTAATACTTTAAAGGCTGCCAGTAAAGTCATAAACAATGTGCTGCCATGCTGCTGGCTGAACAATTGTAATTGTTTGCTGAGTTCGGCATCCAGATTAAAATCGGCCATTGCTCCGTTAGTGCTCTGTACTGCTGGTCTGGTATAATCCACAGGCAGATCCAGTACGGTGGTATCGGCCAGTTGTTTCTCCCAGTACTCCAGTTGTTTAGTCAGTACAGCTCCCTGTAAATAGTTACGCTGCCACATCGCATAATCCGCATACTGTAAAGGCATCAGCGGTAATTCAGGCTTGCGTTTTTCAACATGTGCATTATACAATGCAGTGATTTCATTAACCAGGATACCTTCAGACCATCCGTCAGATGCGATATGATGGGTGACCAGTACCAGTAAATGTGCTGTTTCGCTTAAAGTAATCAGCCCTGCTCTGAGCATATGATCTGCTGACAGATCAAAAGGCATTTGTATAAATGAATTCACAGCTGATGTTATATCATCTGATTCCACTTCTATAGCAGACAATTGCCACTGATCCTGCTTCAGAATTTCCTGATAAGCACTGTTGTCTTCTTCAGACCAGTGTATCACACTTCTTAATACTTCATGACGGTTAACAACTTCCTGAATAGCATATTGCAGACTTTCCTGGTTGAGTTCACCCTGTAATTTCAATACACCAGGGATATGATAATGTACGCTACCTTCCAGTTTGTCTATAAACCATAAACGTTCCTGACTGAATGAAAGTGGAATACGTAGCGGACGTTCCTGTGCTGTTACCGGTGGAAGCAGATTTACATGATGCTGCGACTGCAGAAAATCAGCCTGACCGGCTATAGTCGGATACACAAATATATCTTTTACAACAAGTTCGGCTTTCAGTCTGCTGCGGATAAGAGCCAGCAATCTGATCGCAAGCAGTGAATGACCGCCACGTTCAAAGAAATTATCATTTATACCAACCCCGGTTGTATCTAATAGTTCTTCCCAAATACTAACCAGGATCTGTTCTGTTTCATTACGTGGAGCAACATATAAATTATTGACCAGTAATGAAGCTGATGGATCAGGCAATAGTTTTCTGTCTACTTTTCCATTGGCTGTTAATGGTAAAGCTTCCAGTTCTACCAGTACCGGCACCATATATTCAGGTAGTTTCTGCAGCAGATAATGACGAACAGCATCTTTATCAATTTCCTGATTACCTGTAATATAACCGATCAGATTACCTGCTCTGGCTATGACAACTGAAGCAACTACCTGTTCATGCTGCTGCAGTACTTTTTCGATTTCTCCAAGTTCTATACGATAACCGCGGATTTTTACCTGGTCATCAATACGTCCAAGATATTCTACATTTCCGTCTGCCAGCCAGCGTCCAAGATCTCCTGTTTTGTACATTCTTTCTCCACTGCGCGGATCTGCAACAAATTTTTCTGCGGTAAGCTCAGGACGGTTCAGGTATCCGCGGGATACACCAATTCCGGATACACATACCTCTCCCGGTATACCAATTGCACATAACTGACCAGCTTTATCAACTATGGTAATCAGCAGGTTCTGTACTGGTTTACCCAGTGGTACACTATTACCGGCCGGTGTTTCATGCATAACACAATGGGTGATATCATCTGATGCTTCGGTTGGTCCGTAGGCGTTAACCACAGGAATATTACCATAAGCCGGATGACTGAACCATTGCTCCAGCAAAGGCTGATTCACTGCTTCACCGGTTACCAGTAAATATTGCAGATCATCCAGTTTTACATCAGCTTCTTCCTGCAATAATGCTCTCAGATAAGAAGGAACCAGCTCCAGAATGGTGATTTTATCGGCTGCCACCTGTTCAATAAATGATACGGGCTGTAAAATCAGCACGTCATCATAAATAACTGTTCTACCGCCACATAAAAGTGCAGCAAACATCTGCCATACAGAAATGTCAAATGTATAGGATGCGGTATAAGCCAGAATCGTATCTGCATTTAACTGCAGGTCATTCACCTTGGCAAATAAGTGGTTCAGCATTCCGGCATGTTCTACCAGTACTCCTTTTGGTGTACCTGTCGAACCGGAAGTATAAATTACATATGATAAATCCTTTGGTTCTGCAATTACTGCGGGAGAACCGGCAGGATATTGTTTGAACTGTTCTTTTTCATTATCCATCAGGATAATTACAGCTGCTGTTTCTGGTAGTACATTACGTACTGTACTGCTTGTGATAACAATATTAGCTTTAGCATCTTCCAGCAGATAGCTGATACGATGCGACGGATAATTTGTATCAACCGGTATATAAGCTGCACCTGCTTTCATAACCCCCAGTATGGCAACGATCATCTCTAAGGAGCGTCCTATACATACAGGTATCATCGTATCCGGTGTAACTCCCAGCGTCAGCAGATAATGAGCCAGCTGATTAGCCTGTTCATTCAGCGCTGTGTAGGTTAAACTATTATTTTCATAAACCAGTGCAATTGCCTCAGGTGTTGCTGCTACCTGTTTTTCAAACAGACCAACAAAAGTTTCTTCCTGCGGATAAGCCACCAGCGGCCCCTGTCCAATTTGCAGTAAGTTGTGTTCTTCTTCCTGCGTAAGCATTTCAAGAACTCCAATATCCTGTAAAGGCGCATTAACAATCGCTCTTAAAAGCTGTTTATAATGTCTGCCCATACCAGCAATGGTTTCTTCTGCAAAAAGATCTGTGCAATAATCTATGCTCAGCAGTAATTTACCTGCTTCTTCACCAATAGTGAAAGTAAGGTCAAACTGAGCTACTACATGTTCATTTTCTACAGCTGATATAATCACGTCATTGAAACCAGCACCTGTTGTTGCCAGTGTCTGCTGCATAACAAAGAGTACCTGGAACAACGGACTTCGGCTCAGGTCCCTGGTTTTTACCAGTGCCTCGACAATTTTTTCAAAAGGCATATCCTGATGCTCATATCCGTCAAGCAATGTTGTTTTAACACGCTGAAGCAGATCACTGAATGAAGGAGCACCGCTCAAGTCTGTATTTATAGCCAGGGTATTCACAAAAAATCCTGCCAGATCTTCTACTTCCTGCTGTCTTCTGCCTGCTACCGGAGTACCGACACAGATATTCTCCTGACCACTATAGCGATGCAGTAATACCTGGAAAGCAGCAAATAAAGTCATGAACAAGGTGGCATCCTGCTGACCACAAAGCTGGTGCAGTCCGGCAGTTAAGGCATCTTCGATTTCAAAACGCAGTACCGCTCCCTTTGTACTTTGAATTGCCGGTCTTGGGTAATCAGTTGGAAGTTCCAGCGACTCCAGTCCGGCTAATTGTTTTTCCCAATACGCTTGTTGCTGCGCCAGTACAGCGCCGGTAAGATATTCTCTTTCCCAGATTGCATAGTCAGCATATTGTATAGACAGTGGTTGTAAACCTGCTTCCTGCTTAGTTGTATAAGCGTTGTAAAGTGCAGTAAGTTCATTGACAATAATAGAAACTGACCATCCGTCTGAAGAGATGTGATGCATTACCATTGCCAGTATAAATTCATCCTGCGACAAAGTGATCAGTGCTGCTCTCAGCATATGATCGGCTGCCAGGTTAAATGGACGATCTATAAAATCTACTATAGTTGCCTGTATATCTTCAGCTCCGGTTATTTCCTCCAGTTTCCATGAATCGGCTGGTAATACCTGCTGGTATACCTTCCCATCCTGTGGTGCCTGTAAAATTACGGTCCTTAACACTTCATGCCGATTAATCACCTGCTGTACAGCATAAGCAAGGGCATCTATATTTACCCGGCCCTGCATTTTCAGCACAGCTGGTATATGATAATGTGTACTGCCTTCAAGCTGATCGATAAACCACAGACGCTCCTGTCCGAATGACAGGGGTATATATTCCGGTTTAGGTTGTACAGTAATTGCCGGCAATAAAATCCTGTCTGATGTCTGAGCTGCATAGGCCGCCAGTGCAGCAATGGTTGCATGAACAAAAAGATCTTTCACCTGCATTTCTATCTGCAGTTCCCTGCGCATAGCGCCAAGCAACCTGATCGCCAGAATAGAATGTCCGCCCAGCTCAAAGAAGTTATCGTATACGCCGATGCGGGCTGCTGGTAATAACTGTTGCCAGATAGCTGCAATTTTTATTTCAGTTTCATTGCGCGGCGCTATATATACATTTTCAGCTAAACCTGTTGCCTCCGGATCTGGCAATTCATTTCTGTTGATTTTTCCATTGGCTGTAAGTGGCATATGTTCCAGTGTGATTAACAGCGGTATCATATACTCAGGCAGCTTAACCCTGATTTCTGCAGTTAATGACTCCCTGGTAAAATTATCTTCAGGAACCACATAAGCAACCAGACGTTTAATACCACTGGCATCAGTCTTAGCTAATACCACAGCCTGACTTACCATACCTGTATGTTGCAGCACACTCTCGATCTCACCCAGTTCAATACGGTACCCCCTGATTTTCACCTGTTCGTCTGTTCTGCCCAGGTATTCCAGATTTCCATCAGGTAACCAGTGAACTAAGTCTCCTGTGCGGTATAAGCGTTCTCCTTTTACAAAAGGATGTGGAATAAATGCTTTTGCAGTCTGTTCATCCAGGTTCAGATATCCCCTGGCCAGCTGTGACCCGCTGACACACAATTCTCCCGGTACTCCCAGTGGAGTCAGTGAGAAGAAAGTATCCGTAATATAAACACGTGAATTGGTTACCGGTTTACCAATTGATGGTAAAGCCTCTCCTTTTTCAGCCGTTAATGTATAATAGGTAGTAACTACCGTATTTTCAGTTGGTCCGTAATTGTTGACCAGTTTAAATGGTAAACCTCCTGCCTCTATTGCTGGTAAACGATCTCCTCCTGTCAGTAAATACTGAAGGGCAGTTTCACGGTTATGCAGCGCATGCAGAATATCTGTTACTAAACCTGTTGCAATAAAACTATGAGTGATGCTGGCAGAAATATAACATTTGGCCACCTCTTCCGGAGAAAGACGTTTATCGTCATCCAGAATAACCAGCGTACTTCCCGCACTCAGGTAAGGCCATACTTCCCATCCAAATGCATCAAATCCAATACTTGCCATCGTAGTCGAGCGGCTTTCTGCTGTCACCTGGTAAGTATCAATATGCCAGTTAACCAGATTCACCACTCCGCGATGTTCAACCATAACACCTTTTGGTCTGCCTGTAGAACCGGAAGTGTAAATTACATAAGCCAGCTGCTGCGGATTAACATCCGCCACCAGTACAGAAACCGGATAATCTGAGATCACCGCAGCTTCTTCGTCCAGGCAGACAACCCCTGTCTGTACATCCTCTCCCTGACATAAATGCGCATATTTTTTATGGGTAATAACCAGCTGACTCTGACAGTCATTCAGCATATAGGTGATACGTTCCAGCGGATAACCTGCATCTACAGGCACATAAGCAGCACCTGTTTTCAGGATAGCCAGCATCGTGATAATCAGCTCGGCACTACGATCCATACATACTGGTATCAGCATCTCTGCACCGGCACCTTTTCCTTTCAGGTAGTGCGCCAGCTGATTGGATTTTCTATCCAGATCTCTGTAAGTCAGTACCTCTTCATGGTCAAGTAAGGCTACAGCATCAGGATGGGCCAATGCTTGTCTGTGGAATAGGGAAACCAGTGTTTCATCAAGCTGATAGCTCTGCTCAACCCCACTGAATACTTCCAGTAACTGCTGCGATTCAGCAGCAGGTAAAATATTGCTTGCTATAACCGGTGCTGAATAATTATTCATGTACGCACTGATTACATTTTTGAAATATTCAAGCAGATTTGCCAGTGTTTTTCCTGATTTTAATTTTCTGCGTAAAGAATACTGTATAGAAAAGATATCTCCGGTTGTATTTACGGTACAATCCAGGTAAGTATTGGTCAGCTCATATTCTGCAATAGAGAGCTGTTCTTCAGCTGAGTCATCAATACTAACTCCTGTTACTCCTTCTTCAAGTTTGTTGTAAACATGGAAATTGATAAAGTTGAACAGAACATCAAAGAATGGATTATCGTGTGAAGACTGTTCTCCGGTAGCTTTTGTAATATCAAACAAACTGGTTCTGTCTCTTTCTTTCAGTGACAGCAATTTATCTTCAATGGCATTGAAATAGTCACTCCAGTTCAGGTCTTTATCAAGCTTAAATCTGAACGGATTGGTATTCAGGAAACATCCCAGTATCTGATCTGCATCTTCTACCAGTGGTCTGTTATTGGTAACCAGTCCAAGAGTAAGCTCGTTTTCGTAGGTCAGCAGACTCAATGAATACAGATATGCACCTAATGCCACACCTTTCACCGAAAGATTATCACGTTTAACCCGCTCTTTCAGCAAGGCAACAAACTTTGCATCGAACTGATAATTCAGTACATCAAATTCTTTTTCGGCTGAAAATATATCGAGACGTTTATAGTCTTCCAGCTCATTTTTCCAGAATACAATGTTTTTATCGTCTGATTTTGCGAGCTGGCTTTCAATAATAAAATCCTTATAGCTGCTTTTCAGTGTAGGCAATACCGGATGTTCAGGCTCACTGATCAGACGGCCGCATAACCCGAATAACTCAGTATTCAAAGAGGCCACACTCCAGCCGTCAAGGATAGCATGGTGAAACTGGAAGACCAGAATATTTTGATCTTTTTGCTGGAAGACAGAAGCTCTCCATAATGGAGCCTGTTCAGGAATGAAAGGAGTAGCTCTTTCTTCTTCCAAATATTGTTCTACTTCATCTTTGATTGCTCTTCCGGTCAATTCACGGATATCAAAAACTGGAATTACCGGTGTTACAGATTTATAGACTATCTGGATATCATTTCCATCTATATCCAGTTTGAAAGCAGTTCTTAAAATACTATGTTTGGCCGCCAGAAGTCCATAAGCCTTTTGTAGTATTGCTGCATCAAATTCAGCAGGGATATGACAGACAAACTGATCATGATACAGTGCATCTTTAGGATTAAACTGTGAAACATAAATCATTCCGCGCTCTATATCACTCATCGGATAGATGTCCTCTATAGCTGCTGAGTTTTCCAGCTGCGGCAACAGGTTATCTTTCAGCGCTGCAATTTCTGTAATAACTTGTCGATACAGCTCACTTTGCTGCCTGTTAACAGCTGATTTACTGTCTACAATGACTGCCAGCTGAATAATCGTTGCAGCTTTGTAAACCTCAAATACTTTTACTTCTTTATTAAATACACGGCTTACTTTACTTACAACTCTGATTATATTGATAGAATCTCCACCTAACTCAAAGAAATTATCATGTATACCTATTCTGTCCAGACCTAATAATTCCTGCCAGATAGCGACCAGTTTTTCTTCTGTTTCATTGCGTGGGGCTTCATATGCTGTATTGAGCATTTTGTCCAGCTCAGGTTCCGGTAAAGCTTTGCGGTTTACTTTTCCGTTAGAGGTTAATGGAATCTCTTCCATAACTACCCACAGGGATGGCACCATATAATCTGGTAACCTGGTATTCAGCCAGTTTTGTACGGCTTCTTTACTGAATTCCACTTCAGGAACTACGTAACCTACCAATTGTTTGTCTCCTGAATTACCGGTTCTGGCCAGTACCACACTATTGCTGACCAATCCGCTCTGTTGCAGACAGCTTTCAATTTCTCCGAGTTCTATACGGAAACCACGGATTTTAACCTGATCATCTATACGTCCCAGATATTCAATATTTCCATCCGGATACCAGCGTGCCAAATCGCCTGTGCGATATAATCTTTCACCGGCTTCAAACGGATTGGCAATAAATCTCTCCTTAGTCAGCTCTGCTCTGTTCAGATATCCCCTGGCCACACCAGCACCGCTGATATACATCTCTCCCGGAACACCTACTGGTACCGGATTCTGATTGGAATCAAGGATATAAGCACTTAAAGTTGGTATTGTTTTACCAATAATGCTGGCACTGCTGTTCAGATGTTCCTGATCAAGTTCCTGGTAAGTTACATGGACCGTAGTTTCTGTAATCCCATACATATTGATCAGACTGCTGTGCGGATAAGCCTCTTTCCATGGTTTCAGTTTTCCAGGGTTCAGTGCTTCTCCACCAAAAATCACATAACGTACAGCGATTGTATTTTTATACGATGTCAGATAATCCTGCAAAACATAAAATGAGGATGGAGTCTGGTTCAGTACAGTTACTTTCTCTTTGATCAGTAACTCTGCAAAAGCAGTTGTATCACGGCTAACCTGTTTGGGCACCATGACCATACGGCCGCCATAGAATAGCGCACCATACATTTCCCATACAGAGAAGTCAAAACAGAATGAGTGGAACATGGTCCATACATCGTTTTCATTAAAATCATATAATGGTGTTGCTGTTTCAAATAATCTGACCACATTTCTGTGTTCAATAAGCACACCTTTCGGCCGGCCCGTAGAACCGGAAGTATAAATTACATAAGCAAGGTTAGCTGCATTCAATTCAGCCTCTACTGGTGCAGAAGAATATTTACTGATCATCTCCCGGTCAGTATCCATTTCAACTTTGATGATATTGGCCAGGGATTTCAGTGCATCACTGTCCACGCTATTGGTGATCACAATTGCAGCTGCTGTATCTTCTACCATATACTGGATACGGTCTTCGGGATAACCCGGATCCATAGGTACATATACTCCACCCGCTTTCAGTACTCCCATAATGGCTACCATCATATCCAGCCCGTTACTCATACAAAGCGGCACCAGTGTCTCTGTTTTGACACCTATGCTCTTCAGATAATGTCCCAGCTGGTTCGCACGTTCATCCAGCTGTCTGTAGGTAAGCTGACTGTTTTCATAGGTAACTGCTACTGCATCTGGTGTTCTGACCACCTGTTCTTCAAAAAGTGATACTATAGTTTTTTCTTTAGGATAAGCAACCTCTGTACCCGTAAATGTTTGCAGCAGTGTCTGTTTTTCTGCTACAGTCAATAAAGGTAACACGCTGATTTGTTGTGCAGGTGTTGCAGTAACTGCCTGTAATAACTGTTCAAAGTGACCAGCCATTCTGCTGATAGTTTCAGGTCTGAACAGCTCGGTACAGTATTCAATATTTAGTAATAAGCCATTTTCGCGCTCTTCCATATTGAAAATCAGATCAAATTTCGCTGTACTCAGTTCCACTTCATCTTCAACCAGGGTTAATCCCGGCATATGCCAGCCACTGTGATCCGGTACGTTCTGTAAAACAAACATGACCTGGAATAATGGACTAACACTCATATCCCTGCTTTTTACTACGGTATCCACCACTTTTTCAAATGGTAGTTCCTGATGCTCATAGGCTTCAAGTAAGGTGTTTTTTACCTGTTGCAGTAAATCAGTAAAAGTGAGATTTTCATTGAGATTTGCACGTATAGCTATCGTATTGATAAAGAAACCAACCAGTTCTTCTACCTCCTGGCGGCTTCTGCCTGCTACCGGAGTACCAACACAAATATCCTCCTGTCCGGTATAACGGTATAATAATACCTGCAATACAGACATTAAGGTCATAAATAAGGTGGTACCTTGTTGCTGGCTCAGCTGGTTTAATGCTTTACTCAGTTCCGCATCTAAATTAAAGGTCAGCATGGCTCCTTTCGTGCTTTGTACTACCGGTCTGACAAAGTCAGTTGGTAATGCCAGCGGATCCAGACCGGATAACTGTTTTTTCCAGTAATTCTGCAGAGACTCCAGTACAGCTCCTTTCAGATACTGACGCTGCCAGATCGCATAGTCAGCATACTGTACTTCGGGCAGGATTAATGCTGATTGTGTATTTTCTATATATGAGGTATATAACGCAGAAAGTTCGCGCACAATAATACCTGATGACCATCCGTCCGAAGCAATATGATGTATAGATACAACCAGTATATGTTCTTGCTCACCTGCAGAAATTAATCCGGCACGCAGCATATGGTCTGCCGACAGGACAAAAGGCCTGTCAATAAACGTACTGATATCTTTGCGTAAATCAGCACTGGTGCTGATCTCTTCCAGCTGCCAGGTATCTGGTGAAAGAATATGCTGATATGGAATTCCTTCCTCTGCTCTGATCACCGTTCTCAGTGCCTCATGACGGTTAATAACCTGTTGCAGTGCAAAGCTTAATGCTTCCCGGTTTAATGTTCCGTTCAGTCTGAACACAGCAGGGATGTGATAATGTGTACTGCCCTCCAGCTGATCAATGAACCATAAACGTTCCTGACTATAAGACAAAGGAATAATAGCTGGTCTTACCTGAGCAAAAACTGCAGGAACTGAGTCAGCTGCTGTTTCCATCTGCCCGATAAAAGCTGCCAGTTCGTGTACAGTTGGTCGTACAAATACATCTTTCACGAGCAATTCAGTGCTCATTTCTTTTCTGATAGCAGCAATCAACCTGATTACCAGCAAAGAGTGTCCCCCACGTTCAAAGAAATTATCATATATACCAATCTGCGGTACTTCCAGCAAACGTTGCCAGATCTCTGCCAGTTGCTGTTCTCTGTGATCACGTGGAGCTACATATTCCTGTAGCATGGATGAAACCACATCAGGCAATGCTTTTTTATCAATTTTTCCATTGGCAGTTAACGGGAATTCTTCCATCATAAAAATCACCGGCACCATATATTCCGGTAATCTTTCTTTCAGGTATTCGGTCAGTTCATCTCTGTCTGCTCCTTCTTCAGGAACAACATAACCAACCAGTCTCTTAATATCACTTTCATCTGATTTGGCTACGACTACAGCCTGTGATACCAGTGGGTGATCCTGCAGAACACTCTCGATTTCTCCCAGTTCAATACGGAAACCACGGATTTTAACCTGATCATCCATACGTCCCAGATATTCCATATTACCATCTGGCAACCAGCGGCCCAAATCGCCTGTTTTATACATTCGCTCCCCGCTATGGAAAGGATTAGGTACAAATTTTTCAGCAGTCAGATCTGGACGTTTAAGATAACCCCTGGCTACACCAATCCCGGCCACACAAATTTCTCCTGGTATACCTACCGGACATTGCTGTCCTGCATTATCTAATACGTACAGTCTGAGATTCTGAATAGGAACCCCTACCGGAATATTTACAGCATCCGGTGTTTCATTCATAAAATAAAAACTCACATCATCAGATGCCTCAGTCGGACCATAGGCATTCACAACCTGTATGGATTTAAAATGAGGATGTGCAAACCACTGTGCCAGCAACTGACGGGTTACTGCCTCTCCGGTAACCAGCAGATATTGTATCGCATCCAGGGTAACTCCTGTATCTTCCTGCAAAACTGCTGTCAGATAAGATGGCACCAGCTGCAGCAGGGTAACCTGCTGTTCATCAACTGTTCTGATCAGTGCATCCGGACGCATAATCAGACTTTCGGGATAAATATTGGTGCAACCACCGCAAATAAGCGGGTTCACCATCTGCCATACGGATATATCGAAGGTATAAGGTGCAGTAAAAGCCATGATGGTTTTTTCGTTCATTGTGAACTCATCTACCATAGCCAGTAAGTGGTTCAGTAAACCTGCATGTTCAACAAGCACCCCTTTTGGTTTACCCGTAGATCCTGAAGTATAAAGTACGTAAGCCAGATCACCAGCAGCTGTAACTACCACCGGGGAATGTACCGGCTGACTATTTAATATTTCAAGATCATTACTTAATACAATAACAGTAGCATTACTGTCAGTTGGTAAGGATGTTTGACTGAGAGGATCTGTGATTACAACTTCAGCCTCACAATCCGCCATGATATAACTGATTCTGTCCTGCGGATATTTTGGGTCAACCGGAACATATGCTCCGCCTGCTTTCCATATACCAACCACAGCAACAATCATATCCAGCCCTCTGCTCATACAAATAGGCACCATGCTGTCTGGTTTTATGCCCAGTGTTCTCAGATAATGGGCCAGCTGATTCGCTCTTTCATCTACCTGAGCATAGGTTAATGCAGATTCTTCAAATCTTAACGCAAATGCCTCCGGTGTATTTTTCACCTGTGTTTCAAAGAAATGCACAAAACTCAGCTCCTGGTTATAGTTAACCACCGGACCATCAGTCAATAATTGCAATTCTTTTCCTTCCTGAGCAGATAATATATTCAGCGTTCCCATCCTTTGTTCAGGATTAGTTACGATAGCTTTTAACAGCTGTTCGAAATGACCAGCCATTTTTTCAATGGTTTTTCCATTAAATAAATCGGTACAGTATTCTATACCAAACAATAGCTCTTCGCCTTTAGGAATTACAGTAAAAACAAGATCAAACTTAGCCGTGGTTTCTTCCAGGTCAATTGTAGCTACGGCTAAATCGCCCAATGCAAAAGAAACATCTTCAGACGCATTCTGTAAAACTAACATGGCCTGGAATAACGGATGTCTGCTCAGATCTCTCGTGGTTGCAACAGCTTCCACAATCTTCTCAAACGGCATATCCTGATAGTCATATCCTTCCAGCAGCGTGTTTTTTACCTGCTGTAATAAATCTATAAACACAGGATTATCACTCAGATCACTTCTGACAGCCAGTGTATTTACAAAAAATCCAATCAGTGCTTCTTCTTCCTGCTGTTTTCTGCCTGCAAGAGGTGTACCTACACAAATATCGGTCTGACCACTGTAACGGTATAACAATACCTTAAAAGCAGTCAGCATTGTGATAAACAGCGTAGCTTCCTGTTCCTGAGTCAGCATATTGAGTCTGGCTGTAAGCTCACTGTCCAGTTTGAAACTTAACAGGGCACCGTTAGTGCGCTGAATAGCCGGTCTTGGAAAATCTGTTGGTAAATTCAGTGGTGATAAGCCTGATAATTTCTTTACCCAATATTCTTTTTGCTGTTTCAGCACATCACCGGTTACGTATGCTTTTTGCCAAAGGGCGAAATCTGCATATTGTACTGGCAATGGCAACAACTGATGTTCTGTGTTTGCTGTATAAGCTTTATATAATACCGATAATTCATTGGCAAGGATAGCCACAGACCAACCGTCTGAAGCGATATGATGCATCGTTACCAATAGGGTATATTCATTTTCCGTCACACCAAACAATGCGGCACGCAGCAAATAATCATTTGCCAGATCAAATGGCTGACTGGCAAGTGTACTGATTCCTTCAGCTGTCTCCACATCAGCCAGTTTCCAGCTGTCGGCTGTCATCACATACTGATAAGGAGCACCATCCAGTTCCCTGTAAACAGTTCTCAGGACTTCATGTCTGGTGATAATAGTCTGAAAGGCGAATTGTAATGCGTCACGGTTAACTGCTCCTTTAATATCCAGTACTGCAGAGATGTGATAATGCGTACTGCCCTCCAGACGGTCTATAAACCATAGACGTTCCTGGCTAAAAGATAAAGGAATATGGGCAGGTCTTTGCTGCACAGTAAGTGCAGGTAATAAAATGCTGGTTTCACGTTGCTGTATATGTACAGCTAATGATGCAATAGTACGATGAATAAATATATCTTTTACTGCCAGCTCTTTATGCAATTGTTTACGTATGGCTGCAATCAATCTGATAGCTAGCAGGGAATGTCCGCCCAGCTCAAAGAAATCATCATGTCCTCCTACTTTTTCCACGCCCAGCAGTTCTTCCCATATACCGGCAAGCAATTGTTCTGTCTGGTTAGCAGGTGCTACATACGCTTTTTTGCGCATTAACTCTCCTACCGGATCCGGCAGGGCTTTTCTATCTACTTTACCACTGGTTGTCAGCGGGAATGTCTCCAGCTCTACCAGCAATGGTATCATATAATCAGGAAGGATATCCTTCATATAAGTAAGCAGTTGCGCTCTGTCATAATGAGCAGCTGGTATAATATAACCTACCAGATATTTATTTCCTTCACCATTTACTCTGGCCATTACCACCGATTCGGTAACCAGGTTGCTTTGCTGCATTACAGCAGCAATTTCTCCCAATTCAATCCGGTAACCTCTGATTTTCACCTGGTCATCCGTTCTGCCAAGATATTCGATATTACCATCTGGCAGCCAGCGGGCTAAATCACCACTCCTGTACAGACTGGAATGCTTCATAAAAGGATCAGTAATAAATTTCTCCAGGGTCAGTTCTGGTCTGTTAAAATATCCTCTTGCAACCTGTACTCCTCCAATATGCAATTCTCCGGGCACCCCAACAGGAACAAGCTGTCCTGCTTCATCCAGGATATGTATAGATACATTGGCTATAGGTTTCCCGATAACCACTCTTCCTTTTTCTTTAACGGGATCATCAGATAAAGTAGCACAAACTGTATTCTCGGTCGGTCCGTAAGCATTAACAAGACGGATACCATAAGATTGTATCATACGTGCTGCCTCACTGTTCAGCGCTTCTCCGGCCGATACAATTGTTTTAATGGCAACAGGTATATTATCTTTAATTACATTCAGATATGACGGAGGCAGGGTAACCACCTCAACCTCATAATCATTCATAAATTTGCTGAATAAATCAGCAGATAAAATATCTTCCTTATCCGGAATGACCAGACATCCGCCACTCAAAAGCGTATTAAAAAGTTCATAACATGACGCATCGAATCCGAAAGATGCAAACTGCAATGTTCTCATAGCAGGCTCCAGACGTAATGCTGCTCTCTGACTCGCTGCCAGATTCACTACTCCACCATGCTCAACAAGAACACCTTTTGGAGTTCCTGTAGACCCTGAAGTATAAATCATATAGGCCAGGTGATGTGGTAATAGTGAAGTTTTGATTTTCGTATTCTTCTTATGCAGTCCTTTGATAGTCTTATAATCAAGTACTGTAATATCAGTTGAGGCTGATGAGATTTCCTGTAATGGTTCCAGGAATGCAGCGTTGGTCAGACACCAGTTACTGCCAATATCCTCCAGCATGAATTTAATTCTCTCCTGAGGATATTGTGTATCCACAGGTACATAAGCTCCGCCTGCTTTCAGAATACCCATTATTCCAATAATCATTTCAAGACCTCTGTCCAGATAGATGGGTACCAGTGAATCTTCTTTAACCCCTTTATCTCTCAGATAATGTCCGAGATGATTGGCCAGTTTATCCAGTTCAAGGTAAGTCAGTTTAGTATCCTTATACCATACTGCAACAGCATCCGGAGCAGCGGTAACTTTTTCCGAAAATATATCAAGAATCGTTCTGTTTCTGGCCAGTCTGTTAACCGGAGGATTAAACTGCAGCAGCAGCTGATCTTTATCTTCAGGAGTCAGCAGGGTAAGCTGAGCAATCTGTTGTGAAGGTGATGCGGCTATTGCTTCCAGTAACTGAACATAATGTCCAGCCATTCTGGCTATTGTATCTCTTTCAAAAAGGTCTGTGCAATATTCTATACTCAATGTTAGACCGTCTTTCTTTTCGGTAATAATGAAAGACAGATCATACTTGGCAATAGCATGTTCAACATTTTCTGTTTCCAGAGAAACCCCTTCTAACTGTAAACCAGATAAATCCAATGGATTCTGTAAAAGGAACATCACCTGAAATACCGGAGTTCTGCTGATATCCCAGTTTTCTCCCGAGACCTTCACGACTTCATCAAAAGGAAGATCCTGGTGCTCATAACCTTCAAGTAAGGTCTCTTTAATCTGCTGTAACAGTTCAGTGAAAGGAAGTGTACCGCTGATGTTACTACGTATAGCAAGCGTATTCACAAAAAATCCGATCATGTCTGCTACTTCCAGCTGTTTTCTTCCGGTCATTGGTGTACCTACACAGATATCTTCCTGACCGGTATAGCGATATAATAAAGTCTGGCATACCGACATCAGCGTCATAAACAGGGTAACCTGATGTTCCTTGTTAAAATGATAAAGTTTTTGCAGCAGATCTTCCGCTATCTCCAGTTCCAGGATACTTCCCTGTTTACTTTGAACAGGAGGTCTGGTATAATCTGTAGCCAGATTCAGTGGTTCTATTCCAGAAAGTTGCTTTTTCCAGTAAGCCTGTTGTGACTGAAGAACAGCTCCAGTCATATAATTCCGCTGCCAGATCGCATAATCCGCATATTGTATCGGGAGTACCGGCAATGATGTCTGCTGCTGTCCTGCATAGTTATTATACAATACAGATAACTCACTGATGATTACCGGAGCAGACCATCCGTCAGCAGCAATATGATGAATAACAATGGCCAGTATATAGTCATCTCCACTGCAATGAACAACACTTGCGCGTAACATAAAATCAGCGGAAAGATCAAATGGACGATAAATAAAGGCAGTGATGGCATCCTGCAGATTTCCATCAGTCTTAATTTCTTCAGTCTGCCAGTTATCTGCAGACAGAATTTGCTGATATCCAACTCCATCCTGCTGACCAATTACAGTCCTCAGGATCTCATGACGGCTCACAATATCTTTCAGGGCAAGTTTTAAAGCTTCGCTGTTGACTTTCCCTTTCAGTTTCAGGATCAGTGGAATATGATAATGACTGCTTCCTTCAAGCTGATCGATAAACCAAAGTCCTTCCTGACTGAAAGATAATGGCATTCCGTCAGTTCTTGGTTGCGGAACAATACTTAATGATGAACCTTTTTCCTGTTGCTCAATATAACCTGCCAGTGTAGCAACCGTTGGATAAAGGAATAGTTTCTTTACTGTTAAATCAACCTGCAGATCTTTTGTTATAGATGCAATCAAACGCATTGCCAGCAATGAATGCCCACCCAGTTCAAAGAAGTTATCATAAATACCAACTTGTGCTACCTGTAATAAATGTTGCCATTGTGTAGCCAGAATATCTTCTGTTTGATTACGGGGAGCAATATATTCATGTGCAACTGCAATCTCAGCAGTCACATCAGGCAGTGCTTTCTTATCTATTTTACCGTTTGAACTCAGTGGTAAAGCATCCAGCTCTACAATTGCCGGTATCATATAAGCCGGCAGTTTTTCCTTCAGATAACTGATGACAGTTTCCCTACTATAATTTTCAGCAGGCACGACATAACCCAGCAAACGTTTGCTACCTGCAGCATCCTCTTTTGCTACTACCACAGCCTGGTTCACCAATCCTGATTGCTGTAAAGCATGATCAATTTCTCCAAGTTCAATACGGTACCCCCTGATCTTAACCTGGTCATCAATTCGTCCAAGATATTCAACAGAGCCATCAGGCAGCCAGCGTCCCAAATCACCGGTACGGTACATCCGGCCAGTTGAATCTGCACTGAAAGGATCTTTAATAAACTTTTCGCTGGTCAGTTCAGGTCTGCCAAGATATCCTCTTGAAACACCAATCCCCGATACGCAGATTTCACCTGGTACACCAAGCGGACACAACTGCATGGTTTCATCAACGATATAAATATTCAGATTTCTGACAGGTTTACCCAGCGGCACATTAATATTAAGCGGCGTATCATACATAATATGATGCGTAATATCATCCGAGGCTTCTGTAGGACCATAGGCATTGACTACCGGAATAGTACTGTAATAATGATGATTAAACCATTGCTTAAGCACGTGTTGCGTTACTGCCTCTCCGGTTACCATCAGATAGCGCAGTTTTTCAAGTGGAATATCCATATCCTCCTGCAACACTGCACCAAGATAAGAAGGCACCAGTTCGAGTATAGTTATCTGATCATGAGCTACTGCACTGATCAGTGCTGACGGTTTATAAATCAGTTCATCTGTATAAATAACTGTACGGCCACCACATAAAATCGCAGCAAACATCTGCCATACAGAAATATCAAAGGTATAGGATGCAGTAAAGGCCAGTATAGTATCCGCATCCATTTGCAGATCTTCAATTTTTGCAAATAAGTGATTGAGCATACCACCGTGCTCCACCATAACCCCTTTGGGCTTTCCGGTAGATCCGGAAGTATAAATCACATAACACAAATCGTTGTATACCGGTATATCTGCCGGTTTATCAGCAGACTGTCCGGAAAATATTGCAGAACCTTCCTCTATAGTAATGGTTTTAACATTACCAGGGATCTGTCCTTTGGTTTCATTACTGCAGATCACAATTTCTGCAGCCGTGTCTTCCAATATATAACTTATTCTTTCTGCCGGATAAGAGGTATCTATCGGAACATAAGCAGCTCCCGCCTTCATAATACCTATTATCGCTACCAGCATATCGATAGAACGTTCTATACACAAAGGAATAATCGTATCTTTCTTTACACCAAGACTATACAGGTAGTTTGACAGTTGATTGGAACGCTGTTCCAGTTGTTTATAAGTCAACAATGTTCCTTCCAGCTCTACAGCTATGGCATCCGGCGTACGGGCAGCCTGCTCATCAATCAGCACAGTCAGCATTTTCGGGTCTTTCTGGAAAGAAGAGTCTGCAGAATAACTTAATTTCTTAAGCAAAGTCTTTTCTTCGTCCGGCATTATACTGATCTCAGCCACATCGCTATCCAGCATATGATCAAACTGATTTAACATAAAAAGAATACGCTCAGTTAATAAGGCAATCTCTTTTTTGTCAAAATACTGAACCTGGAAATCTATTCTCAGTTGTAATGGCTGCTGTTTTCCATAGTCATACCAGAACATTTCCATTGGAAAAGGTAAATGACCACTCGGAATATTATTTAACAGACCGCTAAGGTTATCTCCAAAATCCAGCTGAAAATCTACAGGAGCATAATTCACTACAATTTCAATCAATGCATCTTCAACTGCATTGATTTTAAAATGGCGGCTAAGATCTCCAATCAGATAGTTCTGATAACGGTAATCTTCCCGTTGTGAAACAGCAATCGTTTTTAAAAGATCTATAACTTTTGTTCCCTCAGCACAGTTTCCTAAAAATGGTATTACACCAGTAAACATTCCGGGAATAGTCCGAAGTTGTTTCGTCCTTCTTCTGTGCAGTGGTATACCAAAAACAAATTCAGACTGATGTTGTATTCTGCTAAAATAAATCATCAGCGCTGCAAGAGTCAGCTGCTGAATAGTAGCATTGGTTTTTGTTTGCAGAGCTTCCAGTACAGCTCTCTCCTTTTCGCCAAACTCCATGACAAAAGTGTCGCACTTTGTGTTCCATTTATCTTCTGTAAGATATCTGCTGCTTAATACCTGAGACGGTCTGTTTTCCAGTTTCTTTTTCCAGTAATCTCCTTCTGCGGTATATTCCTCGGAACTGTAATAAGAAGAAGCCCTTGCTGCTTCTTCGATGTAGGAAGGGTATTTAAAAACGACATCTTCACCGGTTACCAGTGCTTTATATTTTTTTGCAATATACTGATGCAGTCCTGAAGCACCATAACCATCTGTAATCAGGTGGTGCAGTTTGAAATAGTACCAATGCTCATCAGCTTCAACTCTGATCAGGTATTGCTCCGTAAGAATATTTTCTTTTTTAATTTCAAATGGTGTAGCCAGACGGTCTTTTATCCACTGCTCAATTTCCGCTCTCTTTTCTTTACCCTCTTTAAAAGAAAGCTCTGGCAATTCAAACTTAACATAAGTATCATCCACATAAATAGCAGGAACGGGATCACTGAGATCAAATCTCATTTTCAGCGCGTCAAAAACTTCTAATGCAGAATTAACAGCGATGATAAACTTTTCTTTATCAAGCGAGCCTGTTAATTTAATGTATCCTCCCATATTATAATATGGAGCTTCATTATTGATCAATTGATCTATATACACATCTTGTTGTGCAGGGTGTAGCGGAAAAGTATGCAGTGACATATTTATTTTTTAATATTTGGTAAATCTGTAAAGGAAATTAATCCCCCCCATGTTAGAATTATTCAAATACAGGAGAGCGATATTTAGGGTTGGGTCATAGACAAAATTGCTGTTCAGATATGCATAAACCATCCGTAATAGCAGGTAGGGTTGCGTTTAATTCATCTTTAGCAAATGCCGGAGGTAAATCCAGTTCTTCAATTGTAATTCTTGTTTTCATAGTATGCTTAAATTATCACTAATGTTTTAATAGATTGCCCCAAAGTAAATAGCTTACATTAATTAATTAACAACTATTGGTTAATATTAATATTAAATAATATGAACTTATTGTTAAAAATCCAGGAAATTATGCAGCTTAAACTTTGAAGAAGAGAGGTCATTATTTTTATTTTATTTGCTCAGGAGAGCTTCACGAAACAGGATGAGAATAATTTTATTTTTTCAGAGAATTGACCCGAAGGTTCTGAAGAACAGCTAACCAATCAACTGATATGCTTTAAGTTGAGGATTAATCAGTTTTAGAATTGTACAACAACAATAGGAATTCAGGCTGGTTTTGTATTCCCAAATCCAGGCTCTGGCTTCCTGAATGGGTATAGCTTCAATTTTAACATCAGCTATAAACTGATCTTTCGCACACGCTATGTAACATAAGCTGACACATGAAGTAATGAATATCATAAACAAATCCACAAGAAGTAATAGTTTTCCCATAAAAACACTGTAGTAATCTACAAGTATAATTTTTTAAAACTAAAATCATTTTTTTATTACGTGAATCGACATATTATCGTGGTTAATATTAAATTATTGGTTTATGATGTCTAAAATGGATTTTGACGAAATAATTAACAATAGTTAATAATTCTATCATTTACAATTTGCAAATTCTGTAAGCTATACCCACATCACGCAAATTCAGCATTCCGTGATTTTACGGTACATCTGAGAATATTCTGTCTGGAAGAGATAATAATGGGATACTGAGAGGGTCAGTTCTCAGTCTAAGGACATAACAGGTAATTCTATTTGGTTGTCTGACCACCCAACCTGGTTAAAACACTATCAACCGGCTCCCAAAGTTCAATTTTGTTGCCCTCCGGGTCCATAATATGTACAAATTTACCGTATTCATAAGTTTCTATTTTATCTAAAATAGTTACTTTGTTTTCTTTCAGCTTTTTCACCAGCCTCTCTAAATACAGAACCCTGTAGTTGATCATAAATTCTTTCTCTGAAGGTGCAAAAAAACCAGTCCCTGCTTTTGACGGACTCCACCTCAGGTAATTGATTTTTTCAGGTTCATTCGCATTTCTAAACTCGAAAGGAGAACCATATTCATCAATGGCCAATCCTAAATTTTTCCCATACCATTGTCTTGCCTCTTTCGGATTCTTTGAGCCAAAGAAGATCCCACCTATACCAGTAACTCTTGGAGTAGTATCACTGACTATCTTTTGTTTAGTTTTATCGTTAATATGATTATTTTTATTTATCGCAGTATCGCAGCCTGCCACTGATACTACTGCAAGAAAAAATAATATACCTGGATAATTCATTTTCATATACTGAATATACGTAACTGTTTTCTAATCTGCTTTACTTTAGCATAAAATGCAATGCTCTGTTTATCAACCAGAAAACCCATAGTCTGAATAAGCTCTTCCTTAATCCAGCTGTGCCGCTCAGTCAGGTTAGCTAATATATTTAAGCAATGAGATTTTACGGCTACCGGAACTTTTGTATCTATCAGCCAGCTAAAAACAACCTCAACTAATATCGCAGTATCATAATCGGCTAAAGCTTTTTTAAGCTCCGGGGATGCTCTCCTACCGGTCATCAACGCCAGTATTTTACTGTAATGCCGGCGTGCAGACAAGTTATTCTGCTGTGGAAATCTGATCAGAAAACATTCCGCAGCCGGCAGAAATCTTTCGGGATATAAAGTATATATGTTTTCCAATATCCATGCAGCTCTGAACCCTATCTGTTCATCCTGATGAAAAGTTAAATTGATTAACTCTTGTACAGAGAATGCTTCTTCAGATGCGATTGAAGCAAGCTTTTCTATCTTATTTTTTTGAAGTGTTGTTTTTAAAATCTCAAGCAAGAAATTATATGCCATCTTTTCAGAATAAAGCTATGAAGTGTTTTTACAGATCGGATCTGATTATTTGAACATAATTACAAAATAATCTATAAATATTTTTATGTTTGCTGTCTAATAAAAAGGATATGAAAGATAATACAATACCAGCCCTTTTAGGCTTTTTCTACATTGGAGTATGGGCATTCATCGTTTTGGGAGTTTTATTCTGTTCTTAATCAAATAAAATCCAATAGCTATACCATGCTTTCTGCTTAAACCCTGGGGATGATTCAATCATTCCAGGGACAGCCTCATCTATGGTGGAATCCGGCTTAAATAATTATCTTCGCCTCCAAAATCCCCATAATGATTAAGCTGCTACCCCTTTTATTAGTCTGTATTTTATTTAGTTCCTGCGTTAAAACGACTGACGGCCCCTATTCTGATTATAACTTTGAAGTTTCCTGTGATAATTGCATTATCACTATTAAAAGCGGATTTGATCTCCAGAATTATCGCGTGAGCGGATTCAGATCAATCCCATATAATCATACCCTTCCATTAATCACTGTATCATTATGGACAGATAATAACGCAGATTATACTCGTGTCAGATTTGTTGGCAGTGGTTATGACCGGATATTATTTAATGATGATCTTTATTATAATGACCCCGCGGTTATAGTTGACCTGCATTTATAAGTACAGGACTGATTACTTCAATAATTGCCAGCGGTTCAGTTCATCTTTGATTGCCCCAAGAACTGCTCTGGCAATCATTCCTCTCAGTAGAATCCGCGTTCCTATCCATAACAGGAATTTATGGACTGGCTTGTATTTTACCAGATTAAGAATAATAGCCTGTATTCTTTTTTTCAAAGCGCCATTGAATTCACTGATTGCCGACCAGTTCAATACAGGCCAGTTACTGCCAGAACTGAAAGTCAGCTGAGGAAAGGTATAGTCCACCTCACCTACTATCGGAATAATCTGCCAGTTATGATCTACCTGAGAACGATATTTAGCAGAATCAATCCCCTCATAGCCAGCTTTGAAAATCGGATTCTCGTTTTTAGCACTATCGGGAATAGTAAAATAATCCCGCAGAAATATTTTACAGTTATGTCTGCCCAGAAAATAATCGTGTACTCTGAACTCTTTATTGAGAAAGCCACTAAATCCACCCAGTGCTCCACAGGCAATAGCACGCTCCCCCTGAATAGGAACTTTTGTACCGTCAGCCTTTCTGAACTCTCTTGAAGGATCTATAAGATATTGTCCTGCACAGCTTTCATTCATTGCATCTACAACCTGAGCCGCCTTTGACCGCATCTGACTGATCATGGCCGACAAAGTCAAGCCCATCACATGCATCAACCTGTCAATCAATTTTATATCAACAGGTTTGCTTCCGGGAAAAGGCGCTATCATCAGCACCGTAGAATTAAAAGTATTATAATTATTGTATAAAGCCGGATCAGCTTGACCGCACGCTTCACTCAGCACCTCTCTAACTTTATCAAAAGGCTCATTATTAATCATCCCCCCATCAATATTTAAAGACTGATAAGGATTAGCAGTGATCTGAATCGCCTCAAGCATTTTTTTATCAAAAAGCGGATTATTATTTACGATGTCATTAGGCCGGGTAACCTTTCTGGCTCTGAAAGCTATCGGAAAAGCACCGGTAGCCATTGCTGCATCTATTGCTGTTTGCGCATTAATTCCTGTTTTAATATCAAGTGGCATCCAGCCAGGGGTACCGGCTCCTGCCTGCCCATCAGCTGTCAATTCAAAACAAGCATAATCCTGATGAACCTGCATATAATAGGGCCGTTTTGAGCCTTGCGCATTAAAATTCACATTATAAGTAAAACCACCTACATTACTCAGTGTAGTAAATAATTTCAGTTTTGACGAAAAAAAAGAAGGCAACGGTTTCCAGGAAATTGTTTCCGGATCTTTAGGTTTTAATACTCTTTCTGCTACCCTGTCGATAAATCCGCAATTCAATGCTGATACAACAATCCCTTCAATATCGTCTGTTTTAAGCATTTCTCCAAACATATCCCTGCCAGTGAGATCTACCCACGAATGATATAAAATATGATCTTTATGTTCTGCCAGCAGATCTGCATTGGGTTTATCAATAGCATGCATTTGCTGCTTTATAGCAGCAGCTGTCAGCATAGCAGTCATTCCTCCGGCCGAAGCACCACCCATAACCGGTATTTCAATCTTGTGTTTTGGTATTCCGGGCTGTCCTCTGACTTTTTCATAAGCCTCCAGTGCTTCCAGTAAATAATCCATAACTCCGGCAGTATAAGCACCGGCAGATACTGCTCCGGCCATGCAGATACCTATATGAAATTTCTCCGGTTCGTTTGTTACATCCCTTTTATCTTCCATAATTAAAATCAGATTTAAGGTAATTATAAATGATGATAAATCAACTGTAAGATAGCCAGCAAAAAACCTGTAAAGGACAGTCCCCATTTCGTAATCTCCAGCAAACGGTAAAAAATAAAAAACCTTGCCGAAGCAGGGATTGGTTTTTTTAGTTGTCCTAAAAGGTAAATATTTTCTATAATATCACAAAACCAGGCCAAAGGTTGCAACCATGCCAGAGCCTTAAACAAATCACTGATATATCCGCTGCTTTCGCAGGATGCGGTCAGACAAAGCAATAGAACACCCACATAGACTCCAGGCATAAAAAAGAAATCAGTATAAAGATGCCCGCGTAAAGCGCTGAAAACCATTTTCGATTCTATAACAGGCAGTTTTTTGATTTGTCTGATCAATATACTGATCGATGAACGGCTTGAGGGAAACTCCAGATTCAAAATTGAAAACCTTTTCTTTGTTCCATCCAGGTAAAAGAAATTTCTGCTCTGCCGGATCATAATAGCTGAGGTGATGATAAAAATCAACAGGCAGATGCAAAACAAAAGCAGATGCTGAGAGATGCAAATGTTCATTGGATTATAATTATATAGCACAAATATAATGAAGGTATCAGCTTCACTATCCCTAACAATCTTCAGAAAAAAATCACCAGCCTATTCCATAATCTTCTCCATGATTACTCGACCCACCCCATAAACTACCATGTTTCCAATCAAAATAAATGGCATTAACCGGGCCGCTGGTTCTGGCACCAAAACTTAAAGTATAGCCCATCTTTTTCAACTCACTTCTTACCTCTTCACTTGTATTATCATTTAACAATATCTGACCCGGTTTAGGCTGACGATCTGCTGTTTTAGTCCCCCCCAGTGAAAGCCAGAGCTGATTGGTATTAAAATTTGCTGCTTCTGTTGCCTGCTGCACGTTCATTCCGAATTCTGTAACGTTTAAAAAGAACTGTAAAAGATTCTGATCCTGTGTATCTCCCCCCTGAACGGCAGAGGATAAAAATAATTTTCCGTCTTTTAATGCCATAGAAGGAGATAAAGTAACCCTTGGTCTTTTTCCAGGAGCAAGTACATTAAATGGATTTAAAGCAGAATCCAAAACAAAACTCTGCATTCGCTGACTCATACCGACTCCCGTTTTTCCGGCAATACAAGCAGGCAGCCAGCCACCACTCGGAGTCATGGAAACTACCCATCCTTCTTTATCCGCAGCTTCTACCGAAGTTGTCCCTAACCAAAGTCTTTCCATATAAGCAGTATCTGGCAAATTACTTGTCATATCATGCACAGGAGCAAAATTTCTGGATGTAAAATCAAGATCATATCCCCGCTCTTTTAGTAAACCTATATATGGATTCTTTTTTCCTTCAAACGGATATGGATCACCAGGACCAATATTAGGATCATTCTTGTTGTACTGTATTAATCCGGCACGCTGTTTAGCATATGCTTTACTTAATAAACCTTTCATAGGTTCACGAGGTTCTGCATAAGAATCGCCATAATAAAAATCACGATCTGCAAATGCAAGGTTCATTGCCTGGTAAAGGGTATGAATATACTTAGGACTATTGTATCCCATGCTTTTGAGATCAAAATTTTCCAGGATATTCAATGCCTGTAACATCACCGGTCCCTGTGTCCATTGCTGTAGCTTATACACATCAATTCCCTTGTAATTCACCATGAGCGGTTCTTCTTCAAGAGGTTTCCATTTAGCAAGATCATCCATAGTGATCAGCCCCCCCTGTTCCTGGCTGCCACGTACAAACTCCCGGGCAATATCACCCTTATAAAAACGATCATATGCGGCCATTATAGCCTGTTTTCTGTTTTTACCTTGTTTCAGTGCCTGCTTTTCTGATGCCACCATTTTCTGAAGTGTTGATAGCAAGTCTTTCTGAACAAAGATCTCACCTGCTTCAGGTGCTTCTCTCTTTTCGCCTGGATGAGTCAGAAAAACCTTTTTACTGTATGGCCATTGTTCAATCTTTGATTTACCACGCTCAATGCTACCAGCAGCCTGCGCTTCAATAGGATAACCCGCAGCCATTTCCATAGCAGGTGCAAGAACCTGCTCAAGACTCAGTGTCCCATAGCTGGCTAGCATATATAACAGTCCGCCGGGTGTACCTGGTGTGGTAGCTGCCAGCGGGCCAAATTCAGGAGGAAAATTATATCCTTTACTCTTAAAGAAGTCAACAGTTGCACCACCAGGAGCAACTCCCATAGCATTAATAGCAATTACTTTTTTTGTTTTCGGATTATAGATGAGTGCCTGGGTTTCCCCTCCCCAGCTCAAAGTGTCCCACATTGTACAGGTAGCAGCCAGCATAGCACAAGCTGCATCTACAGCATTTCCACCTTTCTGAAATATCATTGCTCCTGCAGTAGCAGCTAAAGGCTTTCCGGTAATTGCCATCCAGTTACGGCCATGTAATACAGGTTTTTGAGTTTGCTGTGCAGCTAAGGGCAGTACAGAAACTGCAGATAGAAATAATGCTGATACCAATTGCTTCATCATAATCCAAAATAGGAAAAAAAAGCTGAATTAGCTTGCGTCACCTGTAAGTTACTCATTACAAGAACACAAAACCTATCTGTCTGCTGAAAAACCGGTAACACAAAGCCCGATAAGGATTACGACATAAAATAATTATCTTCGCAGATTACTATAAAGAAAGATATGAAATTGGAAGAACAACTGCTAAAAAGAAGCGAAAACAAATGTGAATTATGTGAATCCGCAGAAGCTCTTACCTTATATGAAGTGCCACCACAATCAACCAGTAACGAGGACAATTGCATTATTATCTGCGGAAAATGTCTTGCTCAAATTGACAAGAAAGAAACACTGGACAGCAAACACTGGAATTGTTTAACCACCAGCATGTGGAGTGAAATACCAGGGGTACAGGTAGTTTCATGGCGCATGCTTAACCGTTTAAGTAATGAAAGCTGGGCAATGGACAGCCTTGACATGATGTATCTTGATGAAGAGAGAATGGCCTGGGCTAAAGCTGCCGGCGGCCTTGATCATGATACTGACACTGTTGAATTTCACAAAGATAGCCTTGGAGCTTTACTTCAGACAGGTGATACGGTGGTTTTAATCAAATCATTAGATGTAAAAGGTTCTCAGCTAAATGCAAAGATGGGTACTGTTGTTAAAAACATCCGTTTAGTAGATAATAATACCGATCAGATTGAAGGTAAAATTGAAGGACAAGTTATCGTGATTCTTACCAAATATGTAAGAAAACAAGGGTAATCCCGCTTATTTAAATGAATCAGGAGGGATCTGGTTTCAGAACCTCCACTTCATATATCAATACTGATCCTGCTGGAATATCCTGATTTCCTGCAGCCCCAAAAGCCAGTGAAGCAGGGATATACAGTATCCATTTGGAGCCCTCTGGCATCATCAGCACGCCTTCTCTTAAACCAGCAAGCGCCTTATCCAGATGGTGCACCCATGGCTTTTTATCCTCATAGGTACTCCATATTTTCTTTCCGTTAATGAGCATAGCCGTATAATGAAGACTTACTCTATCTTCTGAAGATGGTTTAGGTCCTTTACCCTGTCTGATAATTTTATACTGCAATCCTGACGGCGTAACCATTACACCAGGCCTGGTTTTATTCTTTTCTAAAAACATAGCGCTTTCCTGGGCTTCCGTAGTTTTTTTAGAATCATCCATATTAAACGCATCACGATAAGCCTGATTAGGTTTCATATAAATCATTTGATGTTTATAATCGAGAATCACATTAAAACGTCTGATAATTTCAATACCCAAAATCCCCAGATAGCCATCTTTAGCTTCTGCTTTATCATTTATTGTCAGCCTGATTTTCATTTTTCCAAAATCGAACCCATTGAATGACATTGCCTGAATTGTAGCCAGCTGATCTTGTGTGGTTGAATTCATTCCTCTGCCTCCAAGAATAGTGGTCTGGCCCAGCTTACTATTAAAATCGTGAAATTTACTAAATGGAGTACTTACAATTAAAGTAAAAACATTACCCGTATCAAACATTACCCTACCTGTAAACTTTTCGCCATTGGCGAGTGTAATTGAAACCGGAAAACGTGGAATTAGTATATCTTTATTGAATTCAAAAGGTATACCTGTATAGCCGGTAGTATCCACTGATTTAATATCATCGTATAAAGACATCTTTTTACGGTCGAAATCCAGCTGAGTTACGTACTTATTCAGTAATTCATAACCTATGATGCCATCCATCTTTTCTCCTGTGGCGGTAAATAACGGAGCAAAATTGATCAGAACCATGTTTACATCTTTCAACTCAACATTTCCAAGTTTGATATTTTGATGTAAAACCATAGCATAATTACGGGATCCGCCCGATCCGGTAACTGACGCCAGTTGTTTAGTAGCTTTACTTATTCCTGTACGTTCAGCAATTAAAGAGTCTATCGACATACCGGTTGCACCAGTGTCAAACACAAAATTCAAAGAATCGTTTTGATTAGTTTGTGCCTTAATATATAAATGGGTCCCGCTGAACTTAAAAGGAAATTCAGTAACCTGAGCCTTTAATTCGGTTTTGCTTAAAAGTATGAATGAAACAAATAATAAACTTTGTAAAAATCTCATCTGGTTATTTTTATGTTACCGCGAAGGTATCAAAGGGATTACGAATCTCTGTCATCAACAGTCTGTAAGAAAATCTATGAAATGAGACTGACCTGAGAACTATATATCACTCCCCGGATTCTTTCTGAGATCTTTAGGGCTGACACCTATTCTGTTTTTCATAAATTTATTCAAATGACTCAAATCTGTAAAGCCAAACTCATTGCTGATTTCTTTCAGCATCAAACCGCTATATCTCAGCCGGTTTTCAATCAGCTTAAATTTATAATCGTCAATATATTTTTTAATAGAAGCCCCCATTTGTTGTTTAAACAAGCTGCTTAAATGGTTTGGAGAGAGGTTAAATTGTTTTGATAAGGAACTTAACCGCAGCTTTTCAGGAATTTGAATATTTACATGGATATAGTTCATTATATCAATAAATAAATTCCCATTTGATAAATTGCCAGGAATCATCTGATGAAGAGCATTTCTTTTAATCAGTGCAAAAACACTGCGGATTAAATAAAAAATAACCTCATTTGAAGTATTACTATCCTCCCACTCTCTTACAACCATCCGTATAATATGATCAATTTTATCCAGTTCATCTGCAGACTTAACCAGACAGGAATCATAGGCGTTGCTAATTACCAGCAAATGATCAATCAGCTTATTCCATTCATTTTTAACAGACTCATCTGTTGCTCCATCCAGATAAACATTACTGAATTTCAAAACACTGAACTCCGTTTTTTCCTGAATATTCAGGATATGATAATCGGCCGGAGCCAATAAAAACATACATCTGCCATTATAAGGGTTAACTTCTCCATTCAGTTCATGATAACCACTTCCCGAATGGATATACATCAGTTCAAAGTGATTATGATTATGCACCGGATATGGCCAGACTTCTGTGGTAAAATGTCTGATAAAAAGTGGCTCATGCTGAATAAATCGTTCCAATTAATATTTTTTTTTACAAATATACCGGTTAAATATACAATTTGTTAACGCCTTCAAATGGTATGTTTGTATCCAGATTAAAAAACACATGACATCAGAAAAATCAAACCTGCATCCGGCTATTATTCCATTAATGGCGGTATCTGCAGGAGTTATAGTTGCCAATATTTATTATAATCAGCCTATCTTAAATGAAATCGGACAAGCCTTACACGTAAGTGAAAGCCAGATAGGCAAAATCTCTATGCTTTCTCAATTGGGTTATGGTCTTGGAATGTTTTTTTTACTGCCATTAGGCGATAAATTAAACCGCAAAAATCTCATTCTGCTTCTTTCAGGTTTGCTGACGCTTACGCTGATTCTTTTTGCTTTTTCGTCCACACTTACTGTAATCTGCGTACTCAGTTTCCTGATTGGCCTTTTCTCTACTCCCGCTCAGATTATCTTACCTATGGCTGCAACTTTAGGAAAACATAACCGGGGTAAAAATGTAGGACAGGTTTTTAGCGGTATACTGGTAGGTATACTGGGCGCCAGGGTATTGAGTGGTTTGATTACCGAATGGCTTGGATGGAGATATGTATACGCTATATCTGCTTTAATGGTATTGACCATGGGTATTTTGCTAAAATTATACCTGCCAGAGGTAACTCCTAAATTTAAAGGCAGTTATATCAGTTTGCTAAAATCCACACTTGCCCTGGTCAAAGAATACAGAGTTTTAAGACAGGCAGCATTGTTAGGTGCTTTTACCTTTGGCGTATTCTGTTCTTTCTGGACTACGTTAACCTTCCACTTAAGCAGTGCGCCATTAAATTATCATACCGGAACCATTGGTATGTTCGGCCTGATTGCCATTGGGGGAGCATTGGTAGCACCTTACTTTGGTAAACTTGCAGATAAAGGCAATGTTTACAATTCTCTGCTACTAACGGTCTCTATGATCATAGGAAGTATCCTGCTCATTAAAATCTTCCCCTATTCCATACCAGTTTTAATTGTTAGTGTATTCTTTCTGGATATTGGTGTTCAGGCTACGCAAATTACCAATTTCACAAGAATTTACAGCCTTCATGAGGATGCACACAGCCGCCTGAATACCATCTACATGACTATGTACTTTATAGGTGCTGCTGTCGGCACCTATTTCGGCCTGTTAAGCTGGAAACTGGGACAATGGAGTCTTTCAACTTCTCAGATGCTGTTATGGGGTTGTATCGCTATGTTAATTGTAATTATCTCCAAACGGTATAAATCATGAGTCTGATTGCAATTTTCAGTGATGTTCATGGAAATCTGCCCGCTTTACAAGCTGTGCTGAATGATATTGAAAAACGGAAAGCTGACCAGATATATTGTCTGGGTGATCTGGTAGATTTTGCTCCATGGACTAATGAGGTTATTGAAATAGTCAAGGGGCTGCAAATTTCCTGTCTGATGGGTAATCATGATGAAAGAATTGCATTCAATCATGAAATTATCCCTCTTGGTAAACACACCAAGGAGGAAACCAAAGCCAGAATTACTGCGATTAATTATACCAAAAACACAATCAGAGAAGAAAACAGAAAATACCTGGCTGGCCTGCCTGCTCAGATCAGTATTACTTTTAAGCTCCGTAAAAATCAGATAACTATGCTTTTGGTACATGGCAGTACAAGAAGTAACGAGGAATATATTTATGAAGATCATGATCCTAATGATATTGACGAAATGCTAACTTCACATCAGGCAGATATACTGGTTATGGGTCATACCCATCTATCTTATATCAGAACAATTCCTTCAAAAAATAACGATTCTGATCAGGTGGTAATCAATTGTGGCTCCGTGGGCAGATCAAAAGAAGGAAAACCTCTGGCGACTTATCTTTTAATAGCTATAAGTGAAGATGGAATAAAACCTGAACTGATTAAACTGGAATATCCGGTTAATAAAGTAATCAGCGGGATTCAGGAAAGTGGTATCCCTGATTTTTACGCCTCCTTTTTAATGGATTAATATTATTTCGATCAACCTGCCATTTTATAGCAGCCTGATTAAAATAATATATTTACTTTAGGTCAGTTAAAATCAGTTATAACCAGATGGAGAGTAGTAATCTAATAAGTATTATCAGTGTAATTGCTGTTTTCGTCTCCTTACTTTTAGCATTCTTTCTCTTAACAGTTCCTACTAAAAACAAACTGGGCAATTTCCTGCTGGCAGCTTTTATCATTCTTAATGCAATTGATCTTAGCGGATGGTTTATCTACCATATTACGAAAAATCACCCAGATCTGGAGGTATTCAGATGGTCGGTTTCCTGGCTGATCAATCCGGTGTTTTTTTTATATGCCCTATCTGTATGTTTTTCTGATTTCCATTTAAAAATCAAACACCTGCTGCATGCTATTCCTTTTCTACTTTATAATCTATTCTTATTACCAAAGGTATATCTTGCAGATTTGACGGCAAAGACCCATTTCATTACATATTATGGAGATTCCGAAGCACGAAAAATATTTTCTGTACTGGGGCATCTTCAGTTTATATTTTATGTTATTGCCATTTTACTGGTATTAAAAAAGTACAGAAAGATATATCTGGAAAATTATGCAGATAATACAACTATTACTTATAAATGGCTGTTTCAGCTTACTGTTGTTATAATTATAGTGCATTCAATAGTCACACTTAAAGACTTGTTAATGTATATCAGCAGTCGTGATATTTTTAACGGGGCACAGATTATTGTCGGGGTTAATGCAGTATTTATTTTATGCTGGTTTGTATTAAAAGCGCTGTATAGCCCGGATCTGTTCAGAGGTATAGACTCTAAAACTGAGCCGGCAGAAAGCCTGACACCAATATCTCCGAACAAAAAACAGCAGCCTAAAGAAGCAGTAATCCCGGAGAATAATAAAGATATTCTGAAAATCAGAAACTATATGACTCTGCAGGAACCATATCTGGAGCCATCACTGACCATTCAGGATCTCGCAGATCAGCTGGAAATGCCCGTACGCGATTTATCTATACTCATCAACAATCAGCTGGATCAGCATTTTTTTGATTTTGTAAATGAGTACCGTATTGAAAAGGCAATGCGGATACTGAAAGATCCGGCCAGAAGTAACCTGACCATTCTTGAAATTTTATACGAAATAGGTTTTAATTCAAAATCATCGTTTAATGCTTCTTTCAGGAAATATACCAGCCTTACGCCTACTGAATACCGCAGAAAACATCAGCAGTAAACTGGCTTTTACAGGCAGTAACTGAAATACGAAGCCATATCATCCATTTTACCCTATGCTCAGACCCCTTCCAACATAAATCTCTTTGCGTCCACCGTGTCCTGTTGTCCGTATCCGTGAATAGTCCAATCATTGCCAGTTATATACTATTGTCAGCAGATTATCCATTTATAGTTTTGAAGGATAAAAAACAATAAAAATGACAGACTATAAATCACGTTTAAAAGAGATTTTTTCGGAGGTTCTGGAGAATCCGCTATATCAGGAAGAGCTGATAAAAAAGCACTTTAGCCCGGACTATGTTCAATACGTTGATGGCAAAACATTATATTTTGAAGAGTTTAATCAACATATGAAAGTCCTGAAAAAAGATATGCCGGAGATTAAGATTGATGTGCTGACCCTGGTACAGGAAGATCATACAGTTTTTTCCAATCATCTGGTAAGCGGAACAACAAAAGAGGAAAGAAAAGGTCTGGTTCAGGTAATTGGCGAGTTTCGTTTCAGCGGGAACCGGTTATGTTACTGTAATGAGCTTACCTGTCTGCTCAGCGGAGATCCCAAAGACCGTGATCTGGGATCAAGAGTCTGATGCGCGATACCAGTTGTTAACTTACAAAAATATATCATGCGTTTTTGTAAGTTAACCCGGTATCTGTTAGTTCTCTCTGATTAGACAAGCCATTTTGAGATCCGGATGAATCAAAAAATGATCTTCATTCATTTTGATAAAGCTGTGATCCTCAAAAAAAGATAATAGTGGACTATCATTTTGTTCATTAAACCATATTGCTTCATAACTTTTTCCAATGGACAGACATTTATCCATTAAAGATTGTCTGGCAGCACCGGATAAGTGGCTTTGTAAAACACCAAAATCGGCAATACAGATGGCTTTTTTATTCTCCAGTAGCCTGGGGCGTTTTCCCTGAGTAGTCAGAAAAGCATATCCTGCCGCTAATCCATCAGCATAAACAACTAACCATTGATTGCCAAAACTGTTCATTTCATCAATTAATTGTTTATCATGATATCTGTCAGCTATATAACGCTCAATGACATCGCTGGCAACAAAACCAGCGTATTTTTCTATAGTGATTGCTTTGGTAAGGTATAATAATTCGTTAATGGCGTCATCAGTTGCTACTTTGAATTTTGTGATTATCTTTTGATCCATGGTGTAAAATTTATGGGAGCAAAATTAATCATCGCTGCAGACCCGCACCGATACACATTTTCACAAAATAACCCATACAGATTTATACAGACAAATCCTTATCAGAGGCTCCGCCAGCCAGCTTCAGTGCTTCAATACGCTTTGCTGAATATTGATCAGCAAATACGATTCTGAAAAATCTTTTATAATCAGCAGAGAAAGAAAAGGTTTCTCCTGGTGTAAATTTCACGCCTACCTGTTCGCAATGTAGATAAAATTCAGTTATACTAACATAATCAGGCAGTTTTACCCATAAATTATATCCCCCCGCGGGCATGATCATCTGTGTTCCTTTAGGAAAAGATGTAGCGAGGATATTAACTGTATGATAAGCATTTCTTGATAACTGAGTTTTTAATGTTCTGATATGTCTGTCATAACTAGTTGAGTTCAAGAGCTTATTTACCGTCTCCTGATATACCGGCGAAACTGTACTGCCTGTAGAAAATTTAACCTGTTCAGCCTGCCGGAAAAATTTGCCGGCCGACAGCCAGCCTAGCCTTATACCGGCTGCCAGAGTTTTAGCATAGGATGAATAGGTCATCACCAGACCGCTGTCATCAAAAGATTTAATATTTGAAGGCCGGTTACCATTAAAATTCAGATCTCCATAAACATCATTTTCAATGAGCGCAATTTCGTGCAACTGTGCAACTGAAAGCAATTGTTTTTTCTGGTCATCAGTCAATAAAATACCTGTGGGATTATGAAAATTTGGTGTAATGATGATCGCTTTAATCTTTGTTCCCGCGCATACTTTTTTCAGATAATCTATATCAAATCCTGTACTGAAATCGACCGGAATCTCCACCACTTTTAATCTTAAAGTATTGATTACCTGAAGAACAGAGAATACACACGGGCTTTCTACGGCAACGGTATCTCCGGCAAGGCAAGTGGACATCAATGCAATATACAGCGCCTGCAGTGCGCCGTCAGTGATAATTAACTCATCGGCCAGTAAATTGGCATTATAATGTGCAGCTTGTTTGCAAATACTGTTTTTAAGTGCTGCAGATCCGGTTGAAGGATAATATCTGAGTAAACCTGCACCCTGTTCCCTGATCACCTGCTGCATCGTTCGCAGAATCAGTTTCTGAGGTATCAGCAGATCTCCGGGCGCAGCAACATTGAAACCGGTTAAAGTATTCTGTGTCCTGCCGGACGAAGTAATCAATGACAGTTTATGTTTAAATACAGCATCTCTTACCACAGGTTTCTTCTTTACCGGGCTTATAATAAGCTGATGTTGTGGCGAACTGGAAACATAATAACCTGATTTATGAATACTTTCTACCAGGCCCCTTATCATCAGATATTCATAGCCCTGCTGAACAGTTCCGGTACTGACTGAAAACTTCTTCATTAATGCTCTTACTGAGGGAAGTTTGTGACCAGGTTGATAAATTCCCTGACTGATCTGAGCTTCAATGATACTAGTGAATGTTTCGTACCGGTATTGTTTCATAGTCAAACTGTATCTGCAAATATTCAATAGTAAACGACTGTATTCAAATGTAACTATTTTATATAATTGAGAAAAATGAAGTTTTTTCTCAATTATATAAACAATACGGCACGGCATTTGGTTAAACAATATAAAAATCCTAAAATCTTCGCGTATAATGCAAAAAACAATTTACCTGTTCTTCTTCCTTTTTATTACTTATCATGCCAGTGCACAAAATGCAAGTGATGCAATTTCAGCAAATAATCAGGTTCGTGACACTTCAAATAAGCGGGATTTAATAGATATCGCCAAGGTATTATTTAAAATAAAACCAGGAACCAAAACCAGAGAAAACCCTAAAAAGATCTTCTTTTCATTGCTGCCGATAGGTGCCAATGTTCCCGGTGGAGGCAGGGCACTGATCACTTCCACCAGTGCCGGTTTTTATTTGGGAGACCGTAAAACAACAAATATCTCTAACGCAACTTTTACTCCATACTGGAATTTCAAAGGCCGTTTTGGATTGCCTTTAAGGTCAAATATATGGCTTAAAAACAACACATGGAATATACAGGGAGACACCCGTTTCCTTGTTTACCCGCAGTATACCTGGGGTTTAGGCTCAGGACACGAAGATCAGAAGATGCTGATTGATTATAAATATGTCAGATTTTACCAGAGCGCACTGAAACAAATCAGGCCGTATTTTTATGCTGGTTTCGGGTATAACCTTGACTATTTTGTTAATATAAAAACACCTGAACCAGGCTTGCAGAAATTTAGCGGTTATAACGTGGGCACTGAACAGGGAAGCAATTCTTTTTCATCAGGAATATCTTTCAGCTTACTTTATGATACCCGTAATAATTCTATCAATCCATTACCAGGAAGTTATCTGAATATGACTTTAAGAACCAATCCGGAATTTATGGGAAGTCAGACCAGCTGGAAGTCTCTTTATATAGATGCCAGAAAATATATCTCTTTAAATACCAGACCGCATCAGCAGAATACGCTCGCTTTCTGGTCTTATTTCTGGACAGGTCTCAATAGTGGCATCCCTTATCTTAATCTGCCTAGTATCGGATGGGATCCTTATAACAGATCTGGCAGAGGTATGGACCAGAACAGATACAGAGGAAAAGGTTTATTTTATATAGAAAGTGAATACAGAAGGGATATTACTGATAATGGCCTGTTTGGTTTTGTCGTTTTTGCCAACGCAACTTCAGTGACTGAGCCGGAGAATAATATGTTTAAAAAGATTCATCCGGCAATTGGGGCTGGTATGCGAATCAAATTCAATAAAGGTTCCAATACCAATATTGCAGTTGATTATGGGGTGAGTAAAGGATACTCCGGACTTTCAATTGGTCTTGGGGAAGCCTTTTAGAATTATGGCTGTTTATTGGGCATAACCATTACCGTATAGCTATCATTACCTGTTATCGTTTGAAAGATATAATCATTTGATATATAATAGGTACTGATCTGCTTATTATCAATATCCTGTGTATCTTTCTTCTCTGTACCGGCAAGCTTGATTTCCTTCAGAATCAGATTATATGGTTCAGGTCCGTTCAGCTGATAGTATAACTGATTAATCACTTCATCATCGGCATGAATCCTGAACCAGGATAGTGCTTTTGATTTTTCAGATTCATGATTTCCGTAAGAAAATGTTTTATACAACTGTTTCCCCTGTTCACCTGATAATTCTGGTCTAACCACCCATTGATGATGTGTTAAGCTGTCGGTAACCGACGAAACCGGCTGACCTATAAATGATTTGAGCTGACTGAGTTTCAGCTCCTGCCCACGGCTAAATAAACCTGACAGACAAAACAAGAAGATTATTGCATATTTCATGAAAGCAAAGGTAATAAAATGTAAAAAGTAGAACCTTTGTTAATTCTGCTTTGTACACCAATTGTGCCCTGATGATTTTTAATAATTTCCATAGAGATATAGAGCCCCATACCTAAACCACTGACCATAAAATCCTTATCATCCACACGGTAAAATCTTTGAAAGATTTTATCTTTCTGACTGGATGAAAGACCTATGCCATAATCTGTGACTGAAATCCTGACCTGAGTACCTTCTTTGACAAATGACAACACAATATCTTTGTGCAGCGGAGAGTATTTTACAGCATTATTAATCAGGTTCATCATCACCTGCTCCAGCCGTTCTGTATTTCCACTGATGTTTACATCCGGTCCCGGCTTAAAAATGATATTGTAATCAGGGAACATATAACTGGCATTTTCAGCACAGACAGAGATCAGTTCAGTGACGCTCAATGGATAACAATTGAAATACAGCTTACCGGCCTGTATTTTACTCACATCCAGTAAATCATTGACAAGGATCTGCAATCTGCTTATCGAACTTTCGGCCTTCACAATAAAAGTTTTTATCTGGTCTGGTACCGGTTCTTTTCTGTAGTTGGAAATCAGCTGCAGATAGGCTTTGAGACTAGTAAGCGGAGTTTTAAGCTCATGACTCGCTATACCGATAAATTCATCTTTCTTTTCAATAGACTTCCGCTGATCATCAATATCCGTTGCTGTGCCTACCCAGAATAAGATTTCTCCGCTTTCCTGTTTCAACGGAATACTTCTGTTCAGATGCCAGCGGTAAGTGCCGTCATTACGTTTATAACGGTTTTCAATTTCAAAAACCTCCCCTGTCTGCATACAGCGGATGAATTTCTCTCTGGTGGCAGGAAGATCTTCTGGGTGAATGATATTATCCCAGGACTCTTCAAAAGTTGCATCAAATGATAAACCTGTATAATCAAACCAGCGTTCATTAAAAAAATTAAACTGTCCTGATGGCAGATTCGTCCAGGTGATCTGAGGAATATTATTAGCCAGCAGCATAAAATGCTCTCTGCTGACAGAAAGATCCTTTGTCCTTTCTTCTACTGTATCCTCCAATGCATCGTTCACCTGCAACGCCTTGTTCCTCGCTTCTTCCAGCTCTTCATTTTTATCTCTTAAAGCCTGCTGTGCTATTTTTTGCGCCGTTAAATCAGTTAAAAGAATACTAAATGCAGTACCATCTTCCAGGTTAAGATTAGTTATTGACATTAACACCGGCATACTGGAAAGATCAGAACTGATTAATGTCTCTTCTGTTTTATAATCTGATACTTCACCACTAATTGTAATATCATTCAGTTTAGCATCATTGTAACGGTTAATAAACTGATCAAAACGTTTACCCATTACCTGATGCAAGGGCAGGTCTACCATTTTAGCGAAACGGGAATTGCAATACAGAATAACTCCGCCTTTATTCAGCGTAGCCGCCCCTTCTCCCATTTTTTCTATAAGTACCCTAAAGGTCTGATCGGCTGTTTTAAGTGCATATAACTGGTGCCCCTCCTGTCCTTTAACCACAAAAGCGTCTACGGTACCCGCTTTGACAGCTTCAATAGTGTCATTAGCCTCTTCCAATTGAAGGCGCAGTTCTTTTATTTCAGCCAATAGCTGTTCCTGTGTATGCTGAGCACTCATTCTTTATCCTTAAAATTAACACCGAGTCCTCGTAATACTGCCGGGATATCAGATAAATCGCCAACTAATCTTTTATAAGTTTCCGCCCCTCTTCTGATCAGTGTGGGTAATACTGTAAGCTGCTCCTTAAGAACTATTTCGGGTATCTGATAGACATCAATAATATCCAGCGCATAATTTCCCTGCAAATATTTTTCACAAATAAATTTAATATTGTTGATTGCCTTTACCGAATTGTACGAAGCACCGGTAATGAATAATGTAAGCTGATAGTCTGTTCTTTTACCCACGCTGTATAACAATTAATATCTTTTTTATAGCATTGGTAAATTATGCCTCTAACTCTTTAACAAAAAAACGACCAGAAATTATTTTGTTGAACTTTCAAATGATACTATCTGTTCCTCCTTTATTAACTATTGCCCTGTATAACAGCTAAAACAGTTTTTCGTTTGAAAATAAACTATAATTTAATACCTTATTAATATTAATAAGTCATATTTGAAACCCAAAACAATCACCAAATTTTATAATATGATTTTTAGAAGATTACTTATTTACAGCAGTCTTGCCCTGGTTTTAGCTGGCTGTTCAAAGAAAACTACAGAAGACACCATTATTACTGACCCGATCGTTCCACCGGCAGTATATTCAATAAATGAAGGATTTGAAAGTTCAAATAAAGCACCTTACGCTGTTGGAAATATCACTTCTCCAACAGGAAGCTGGACCTTAGACGACGCACTTGTAGGTGCTACGGATGCAGATTTAAAAAATGGAACCAGGAGTATCCGGCTAAGAACAGGAAAAGTATCTATGAACTTTGATATAAAAGGCATGACCATGCTGTATATCAAACATGGTAAATACGGAAAAGATGCAGCATCTGCCTGGCAGCTGATGATCTCTACTGACGCTGGTGTAACCTATACACAGGTGGGTACAGATGTTGTTGAGGATAATGCAGTTTTAAAACTGGATTCATTTAAGGTAACTGCCACTACACCTGTTCGTTTCCAGATCAAAAAATCAGGCACAGCAAGGATAAACATTGATGATATTACTTTTAAAGGAACAGGTGATTCAGGTATTATTATCGGTACACCGGATACCAATCCTGTAGATACAGCAAACAACATAACAGCTGCACCTCCTCGTGGTATCACAGTTGGTACGGATGCACAACCGGCATCTGGTGATAACAGCAATTTATTATTTGGTAACCCTTCTAATGCAACTATGGTTTCTGCAGATAACTTCCTGATCAATCAGTCTTATTATGTAGAATCTTATAACAGCACTAAAGGTACACCAAACTGGGTAAGCTGGCATCTGGATGTCAATGACTTCAATGGTACATCACCAAGACTAGACAACTTTGCCGGATTTACAGGCCTTCCTTCAGGTGCTTTTCAGGTTCAGAGCAATACTTATGTAGGTTCTGGATTTGATCGTGGTCATAATATCCCTTCAGCGGACCGTACAAGCTCTTCCAATGCAAACAGTGCTACTTTTCTGATGTCAAATATGATTCCTCAGGCTCCGCTTAATAATCAGAAAACCTGGGCTAACATGGAAAACTACCTGCGTACGCTGGCTTCACAGGGAAATGAGGTTTATATTATTATGGGTAGTTATGGTTCAGGTGGTGTAGGCAGCAAAGGACTGGCAAGTACGATTGCTAATGGTAAGGTAACCGTTCCTTCTAATGTATGGAAAATAGCAGTAGTTATTCCTGCTGGTAATGGTGATCTGGACAGGGTTACTGCAACAACAAGAGTAATCGCGGTGGATACTCCGAATATTCAGGATATCAAAGAAGACTGGAAAAATTACCGTGTTTCTGTAAGACAAATTGAAAAAGCAACCGGTTATGATTTATTATCATCATTACCAAAGAATATTCAGGACGCAATTGAAACCACAGTAGACAAAGCGAACTAGCTCTTTTGTATTGATATTAATGTATATATTGATAATTTTAACCAGAATTACATTTCTTAAAATTATTCAATGACTGCAATTATTCAATTCTTATTAAGATCCGGCGAAAAATGGTAAGTAAGAAGCGTAAATATGTATACCCTTCTGTACTTACCATTGCAGGGTCTGACAGTGGTGGCGGCGCAGGTATCCAGGCCGATCTGAAAACAATTTCAGCTCTGGGCTGCTACGGAACTTCTGCAATCACAGTAGTTACTGCTCAAAACACGCTTGGCGTAACCAACCTGCACTATTTACCTCCTGCTATAGTTAAAGATCAGATCACAGCTGTACTGGATGATATCAAAACGCACGCGATCAAAATCGGCATGATCGGTAAATCAGAATTATTACAGACTATCGCTGATGTTTTGAGTTTATACCCGGAAATCCCGGTCATCCTTGATCCGGTTATGGTGGCAACCAGCGGACGTCAGTTAACTGACGAAAACACCATTAATCTGATGAAAATGCTATTATTTCCTGTGACTACCCTGGTAACACCAAATCTGAATGAGGCATCTGTTTTAGCAGAAACCGGGATCTCTACAGTTGAGCAGATGAAAACCGCAGCACAAAAAATCCTGAGTTTTGGCAGTTATGCGGTGTTAATCAAAGGCGGACATTTAACAGGCAGTAAACTTTATGATGTATATCTGGATAAAACCGGCAGGGAGTTTATCTATGAAAACGATGCTATTCTGAGTCAGAATACCCATGGTACAGGCTGTACTTTATCATCGGCTATAGCTTCATTCCTGGCCAGAGGTTTTGACTTGCCAGCTGCTATAGAAAATGCAGAGTTTTATGTTAACCAGGCTATCAGTCACGGTGTTGATAGCACAACCGGAAAAGGGAAAGGTCCTTTAAATCATTTTTATGCTCCCGTTCCATTAATCAGGAACTGAAAATCAATATATTTGGCCCATGGCAGATTTAAAAACAGAGTTTTCAGTAGAATTTGAAGGTGAAACCATTCCTGTGATCATCACTGAAATTGAAAATGATGAAGATTCAATTTTCATGGTTAACATTCCGGGGCATCAGGGCTTTGAAATCTTTCTTTCAGAAGATGACATGTGGGTAACCAACGACGAGGTAGCTGTCGATGAGGACTTTATATTTCTGATAGGAGATAAATTTGAAAGTCTGCAGCCTTAGCTTTCCTTATCTTTTTTTCCTACAAGCTTAAATTTAATCTTACCGTCCTCCCCATCTGTGGCCAGGACATGAATGACAATACCTTTCATTCTCCTTTCTTTTATTTCCTGCTTATCGGTAATATCCTCATCTTTTTTCGGGTTTCTCAGGGGTACATCAAGCAGTATATTGGTTCCTTTTCCTGTAGTTGCGTAAACACCCGCTAAATCCATATTCAGTACACTCGAATTAATCATCATCGGCCTGATAGTAACCAGCCGGCCATTAATATCAAATTTACCGTTAAGATTATCAAAAGTAATATTATCAAGATTTCTGAACGGGAAAGCAAACCTGCCTATATTTTTCACCGCATCAAAACTAACGAGTGCCCCTTTTTTAATCACGAAACTAACATTCCCGTTCATAGAACCCGGAATAAGTTTGCCCGCACCATTAACACTACCGGTCACATTTGTTCTGGCCGAAAAATTACCTCTCAGATTTTTAGAGGTAGGACTTTGCAGTCCGAAGTTCTCAAATGAATAAAAGAAGTCTCTGATATTTACATTGGAAACAACTGTATTGAGTGCAAAACTATTTAGACGGCCATTCTGCTTTAACTTTCCATCTAATTTAATAGCTCCTCCCCCATGTTTCAGACTGACATTTTTTAAACTCAGACCATTATGAGACAGAAAAATATCTGCCGTTGCATTTGTTCCTGTAAACCTGCTGTAATGTACTTTATCAACTCTTAAATTGATTTCAGCACTTCCTTTATCCAGTATGGTGTTGATCTGTGTGGCAAAGCTGTTACTCTTGCTTTTGGATTTAACCGGAGGGCTGCTTTTTCTGTCCCCCAGAAAACCCAGAAACTCACCCAGATAGATTTCCGGGCTGTGCATCTTCCAGTTTACCAGAATTTTCTCAGGATCATTATAATAAAGATTGAGGAAATTCTTAATACTTCCGTCCATATATACAACACTCTTGCCGCTTTGTAGTCTGATGTCTCTGATCAGTAAATCAGGACCTTTAAAGTCCAGCATAATGGATGTATTCTTAAAGTCAACTCCTCTGGGAACATAACTTACATCAGCATTTTTCACACTGATCAATCCGGCCAGCATAGGTTTATTGAATCTGAAATCTACAATATCAGCACTGTACTGTAACTTTAAATCGGCTGTACCTTTGGTAAAATTCAACACATCTTTACCCAGAACGTTACTCAGTTTAGCAACGTCAAACCTGGATTTAAAAATACCGGTAGCAACAGGTTTATCCAGATTATGAATAAACACTGTATCTGCTGTAAAAGGGAGTTCTTTATAACTGCCTGAAAAATGATATAGTTTGATAGCTGAATTAGCATCTGTAAAGCCTTTTCCGTTAATGAAATTATTGGTATAAATGCCGGAGAAATTGCACTGCTCTACAATCCCGCCAAATCCGGTCAGTACATTATCATTTACCTTTGCTTTAACAAAAATAGATGGATCTCCGCCTGCACCCATATTACCTTCTATAACGGCCTTGGCATAAATTGGTTTATCCAGACTAAACATATCCAGCTTTGAGGTGATATTAGGAGCCAGCAGAGCTGATGCATTTTTCCATAAAATATGTGGTGCTTCTACACTGATAGAAAACTCAACAGGATCTTTTGATATTTTAAATTTTGCACCCAGGACAAAAGGGTCAGAACCGATATTCAGTACATTGGGTTTAACTTCAATCATACCGGCTTTTTCATTATAGGCGATATTCATTTTCCCTTCCAGCACTTTATCCTTGACGAAACTTCCTCTTTTGGTATTAAAAGCAAGGCTGCGTACTAAAGTCTTTAATTTAATATCAGCATTCCATCCTGATGACGGATAATCTACTTTACCATTAAAGTCCTGAATGGCAAATAAAAACAGCTTATTTCCTTTTCTGTTATCGAGTATAAAACGTACATCATTAAGTTCAAAACGTCTGATCTCAGCTGGTGTTGAGCTATCATCCTTTACCACAGGTGCTTTTTCAGGTTTCTTTTTGAAGACTGAAGTGTTGCTATAACCATTACTGTCAGTATACAAATAGACTTCAGCATCATTAATTGTCACTTTTCTGATTTCTATAGTTCCTTTTAGCAGGGCCATCGTATTTACTGCAATGTCAAAACCTGTTGCCGTAAGTAAAGAGTGATGATGTACATTCCATAAACTGTCTTTGATTTCTACCTTTTTTAATGCGACAGAAACATTCGGAAAACTCTTCAGAAAAGTAGGTTCCAGACTGCCAACGGTCAGACTGCCATTCAGATTTTTATTCAGCTGTTTTGTAATGGAAGCCTGTAATTCTTTTTTATGAGCACCGACATAAATAGCCAGACCTATGAAAATTACAATAATCAATAATATTAGCGAAGCGAGAATCTGAACTGAGCGTTTTAACCAAAGGGGCATAGATGATAATTTCGTAATAAACGTTTAAAATATAGAAATTGTTTAAAGGTAGTTTTGTTCTATTAAATTGATTATTTTTATACCGATAAATCCATACGACGATGAGCACCACAAAATCATTCCCTAAAAACGCTTTAAGGTTCATTTTTGGCTTAGGCTGCATTACTGCTGTTAGTTGTATTACCCCACAAAATTCCAATGCGCAGTCAACGGAAGTCACTAAGGTAACCTTTCAAAAGGATAAGTACAACCGGATCTTTATACCGGTAAAGATAGACAAAGACAGTATGTCCTTATTATTTGGCACTTATTCCAAACCTTTAAGACTTGCACCTTATTTTCAGAGCACCAGAGCATTGACACCCAGCTGGGATATACTTACGCTGACTGCTCCAAATGGTAAACCACATGACAGGCTGCTTTTCTATTCTCCAAAAATCACTGTCGGGAATCTTAAATTCAGAAGTGAGCAGGCTATTGTTAATTACGCTTTCCCTGATTCTTTGATTACCGGATCTACAGGAACTGAAATGGTTTACAGATATAACTGGAAAATCAACAACGATCATAATGAGATTTCGATCTCTAAACTTCCTTTTACACCAGCTGAGGCATTTACGACTATCAATTATAAGAATGACTCCTATCCTAAAGTAGCCGTCGAGATTGAAGGAGTTAAAACATTCTTCGCACTGGACTTTGGTTCAGGAGCCTGTTTTCAGCTCAACTCCAGATCTGATTTAGGCCGTCGGTTAATTGCCACATATAAACTGAAACCAGTTAAAAGAATTATATCTGATATCCATGCAAGGAAATTAGCGGATACAATTTATGAAGTAAAAATCCCTTCCCTGTTATTTAACGGAATTGAGTTAACTCAGCAAAAAGTTCAGTTAAGCTCAGCTTTCCCTCAGAACATAGTCGGGACAGGGTTCCTGGGCGACTATAATGTTATCCTTAATAATTCCAGAAAACGTAAAATTGGTAACACGGTTATCTTAGAAAAGAGACTTGCCAAATAGACCTTCTATTTTCATTTTTACACAAACAAGACATAGCAAATTCTTGTAAGTAATTCTTTTGCATACATTTGTACTGTAACAATTATCATTACAGATGAATAACGCAAAGTTCGCAACAGCAATTCACATACTTACCCTGCTTGATTTAAGTGAAGGTGAAAAGTTATCTTCAGAATGGATTGCAGGCAGCATTAACCTGAATCCTGCATTGGTTCGTAAAGAGATCAGTAACCTGCGTAAACTAGGATTCATATTCAGTAAAGAAGGTAACGGTGGCGGCTGTACACTCGCACGCCCCTCAGCAGATATTTTATTATCTGATATCTACAAAGCAGTTCGTCAGGCCCCCCTTCTTGGACGCACCAATACACCAAATCCTGCCTGTACAGTTGGCCGGCAGATTAATCAGCATCTTGACGAGCTTTATACTGAGGCTGAACTTTCACTGACCAGTAAGCTGGAAAAAAAGACATTAAGGGAATTTAGCAGAAAATTTCAGACAGAATTATAAAATAAATTAGAATCATATGAATATAGCATTAATTGGAGCTTCCGGATTTGTAGGCTCAGCAATACTAAAAGAAGCATTGAACAGAGGTCATGAAGTAACGGCAATTGTCAGAAACCCTGAAAAAATCACTTTACACCATGATCATCTGGTTATTGAAAAAGCTGATGTTCTTGATGCCGGTCAGGTAACGAAAGCAGTTACCGGAAAAGATGCTGTTATCAGCGCATATAATTCAGGATGGACTAATCCTGATATTTATGCAGATTTTATCAAAGGATCAAAATCTATCCAGGCTGGTATTAAGGCTTCGGATGTAAAAAGATATATCGTAATTGGTGGTGCAGGAAGTTTAGAGGTTGCTCCCGGAGTACAGGCTGTTGACACACCTGATTTTCCTGCTGCCTATAAACCAGGTGCAACTGCAGCAAGAGATTACCTGAACATTATTAAAGAAGAAAAAGATCTGGACTGGACTTTCTTCAGCCCTGCTTTTGAAATGGGACCTCATACTTCAGGAAAACGTAAAGGTACATACAGAACAAGCCTGGACACACCAGTATTCAATGCTGAAGGCAGAAGTATATTATCTGTTGAGGATTTAGCCGTTGCTATCATTGATGAGCTGGAAAACCCAAAACATATTAAACAACGTTTTACGGCAGGTTATTAATTAAAATAAAAATCCAGCAGTGTATGCACTTAAAAAAGATTGTCATTAGCCAATGACAGCATACACAGTTGGATTTTTATTTTTTAATCAACTATTTTTATACCCAGACTGTCCAAAAAGGAAATGGCAGCCGGAAGTTGAAAAACTGCTCCTTTAATTTTGTTGCCAGACGGATCAATCTGATAGTGCTGAGCTGCTTTGAAATTAGTCATCCTGAGATCAGTATCTGAAAAAGTCGATCCCATAAAATCCGTACCGCTTAAATCTGCACTGCTCAGATTACAGGAAGTAAAATCAACTTCTCTGGCCGTACAATTGATCAATTTTGTCTTTTTCAGATTCTTACCAAAAAAACTGGAATAACTTAGGATGCTGTTCTTTGCAACTATAGAAAAAGGATTCAGCGCATCATACCATAGTATACCAATAGCTTTGCAGCTTACCAGAGTAAGGTTATTGATAAAAGTATCTTTAAATTTGATTAATGAGATATCGCTATCTTCGAAAATACAATTATTAAAAGTACAGTCTTCAAATAAACATCCTTTGATTGTTGATTTATAAAAAGTACAGTTATCAAAATAACGGCCTGCAAGGTGTTTATCCTCATAGTTTATATTTTCAAAGCGTTTATTATAATGCGCTCTCTGTTCATCGGCATTACTCAAAACCTTACTCCTACTGAGAAAGTTACACCATGAGGATTCACCTCAAGGTCATTTGTACTCATGTGATAGCCTTTAAAACCTGCGGTAACATAAGGTGCAATATGTTTGGTTGCAGCATATCTCAATCCTAAACCACCATATACATAAAACCCGGTCTCATTTACGCGGGTAGTAATCAATGGCTGTTCATCAGTTGCCCTGTCATATTTAACAAATGAGATACCAAGAGAAGTTTCAGCAAAAGGCTCAAATTTTGATTTCGTTGGGATCTCATAGGTCAGATTTGCATATACAGGAAGTACTTTCATCTTATAAAGTACAAATCCGTTATCATGATGCTTTTCTGTAGTCGCATAAGCGATTCCTATTCCAGGTTTAAAACGTCCTTTAAAATTCCTGCTCACTTTCAGTGAAGGACCATTAAAGAAATTACTATGCGTTGAACGCAGGAATTCAAAAGCAGGTGAAAAGTTATATAAAGGTTCTTTATCTACAGTTTTAGTTCCTTCCTGTGCCTGTGCAGCAATTGAAAAACCGCATACCAGCAGGAATGCTAAGTTAAAAGTTCTGATTCGTTTCATATTATACCACAAATCTAATACATTTTGAAATGCAGAGATATATAATACCCGATTAAATTGTCTCTGATAGAGAGGATCTGTTTTCGCATAATTTTATATTATTAATTTTCAATCTGTTCCATTCCTTTTTAAAAGTATTATTGAGTTGAGCTAGTGTATCACTCTTTGGCTAAGCTCAAATCTAGATGTTCGCCTAATCAAAAATCTTATCATATCGTAAGAATTGAATATAAAATGATAGCATAAAAAGAGTTGATAAAATATTTGATGTTAAGATGAAAAAATTGTTGCTTTGCATAATCTTTAATCAGTCTAAATAATCAACATATTGACACTACCGGCCTTATCCCCGTTTATAAATTTCAATGACCAGATTTCGTAAAATAATAGGTCAGATACATCTCTGGCTTGGATTAATAACCGGGATAATTGTATTAATTGTAAGTATTACAGGTTGTCTGTTTGTTTTTCAGAAAGAAATATCAGACATCGTTCATCAGGAAACATTCTTTGTTAAACCTCCAGCATCGGTCGTTACATTACCTTACAGTACGCTTTTAAAGAAGGCAGAGCAGACACTGGGTAAAGATCATACGGTGAATTTCTCTACAACCTATAAGGATCCTGAACGCGCCTGGGAGTTTATGACCTATAAACCAGGTGATGAAAAAGCGCTTACTTATTTTGGAACTCTTGACTATTACGAGTCAGTTTTCATTAACCCCTATACCGGAACAGTTACGGGTAGATATGACTATAAATACGATTTTTTTAATATCGTAAAATTCATCCACTGGAGTTTATTGTTAAATGATACTTACGGACAACCCATAGTTGGTTATAGTACATTGATATTTGTCATCATGCTTATCACAGGTATGATCATGTGGTGGCCTAAAAAATGGAGTAAAACCAATATCAATAAAAGTTTTAAGATTAAATGGAACGCAGGATTTAAAAGGATAACCTATGACCTGCACAATGTTTCCGGATTTTATGTAATGCTGATTACCTTGGTATTAGCATTAACAGGCATGGTATTCGCATTAAAATGGTTTCAGACTACGGTTTACGTAGTTTCTTCCCGCTCAATCACGCAACCAGTAATCAAACAGGAGAAATCACATCCGGCTACTCCTGTATTCAGTCCGGTTGATCAAGCTTTTGAAACAGCAAAAAAACTGCTGCCAGCTTCGGATAGGATTGGCGTCTCTTCTGCTTCCGGTGCTGATGGAGTGATTTATATTTCCGGAATCATTGGTAAAGAAACATATTATCATGCTGATGCTTTACAATTTGATCAGTATTCAGGGAAGCTGCTTAACAGAAGAAATTACGAAGAACAAAATGCGGGCGAAAAGTTAATCGGTATGAATTATGATATTCATGTCGGGGCAATCCTGGGCTTACCAGGTAAGATCATAGCCTTTATAGCCAGTTTAGTTGCTGCCAGTCTTCCGGTAACGGGTTTTATGATCTGGCTGAACAGGAAAAAGAAAAAAAAGAAAAAATAGATTTGGTTTTGACTTTTTGTTTTCTATCTTTGCAGCCCCGCAAGGGAGAAACGGACCGGTAGTTCAGCTGGTTAGAATGCCGCCCTGTCACGGCGGAGGTCGCGGGTTCGAGTCCCGTCCGGTCCGCAAGTTTAATCTTGAATATATTAAAAAAGGCTTTTGTCAAATGACAAAAGCCTTTTTTAATATATATATTTTATGAAATATTCAATCCCTCTCAATAAATCAGAAGTAAAATCCCATCATCTAATGACCCATCCGTTTAAGTAAGATATTTCTGATTTTCATAAATGGTTTTTCGATTAGTATATTTAGTATATATGCTACTGATATAGTTGCAAACAGGCCAATCGTAAACATTACCCAACTATCTTTTTCCACAGAAAAATACCCGGACTGCTCTTGAGAAAGATGCAAAACTATTTTATGACAAAGATAAATGGCAAATGACAGGTCCGCAATTTTTCGCATAAAGCCAGATCTGAAATTATATAACAAACTACCCGGACAGATTGCTCCGAGCAGCAGCATGCCGTACCCCAAACTTATTAATGGAAAACCAAAAACAGAAGCAGAGAATGATTCTTCATTTTCACATAGATAATAAGCAGCTGTCAGAACCAGAACACTAATGATTAACAAACGATTCCCAAATGGCTCGATTCTGCTCCTGTACATTGGCATGAATTCAAATATTGCAGCAATTAGTATGCCGGTAATCAGACCATCTAACCTGCATAAGGTCAGATAATAAATCCATTTATACCAGTAGAATACAAAATCTTCTGTTCCTATAAAAGGACTTACAAAATTTGTCCAGGTATATAGACGGAAAATAAAGCCAGATAAAAACAAAATAAGCAACAGTGTAAATATTTTATCTATACGTTTGGAATAAACAAGTATCCAAAGCATCAAAGGGAATAATAAGTAAAACTGTTCTTCAATGCATAGAGACCATGCGTGAGAAAATGTGCCCTGACTACGTAGGTCAAGCCCTATATTTTGAGTGAATGTAAGATATTTCCATAGTGGTGCAAGCGCTTCCCGTTCTCTGAAAGACGGAAACAGGAAATAAAGCAACAATATAACAAGATAGACCGGAATGATCCTGAAAATACGTTTAGTATAAAAAACACGGAAATTAATTCCTTTTGTTAAAATCCCTTTAAACAGATGTGATGCAATCAGGTACCCACTTAACACAAAAAAAAGATCAACTCCTGTCCATCCAAATTTACCAATGGATATCAAAGGCTGTGGCGCATAAAAAAGCCTGCCATAATGAAAAATAAAGACGAAAATAATAGCGAAGGCTCTTAAATGATCAAGACCATGGAGCCTGTCGGTAATTGCAGGGAGTGTCATTACTTTTTTCATTGCTTATTTTTTAAGTATTCTACGAATGTATTTATCGAAATAAAATTAAAAGCGGGATGAAGACAGAAACAAACATCCAATGCCGGATATCATGATTTTACACATAAGCCTGTTGATACCTCTTTTTCTACTTTTTATCATTGAATCAGGTCTTTCGGTCTTTTTTGAGATTCTTACTCTTTCAATTTGGTACATTTGTTAGCAATGAATTTCCTAAATAACCTCTTTCTCTATTTTAAAGGACATCGCCTGCAAGCACATCTTTTTTTCTGGATAATCATTCTGCTGTTTTCAATTAGCAGGAACGATATGGGTAGCGAAGACTGGTCTTTCGGTTACACGCTGGTTAATGCCATAGCCTTGTTAATTACGCGAATTCCAGCAGCATACTTTTTAAGTTATGTAACTATCCCGCAGCTACTCTACACGAAAAAGTACTTTTTAACTATATTATTTTTTTTCATTTTTGCTTATTTGATCAGCGTGGCATCAAGGGTAATTATTATTTATGGAGCAGAGCCATTTCAGTTCGAACATCACATTGTTTGTTTTGAATGCCCTGAACAAGAATCTCTCATGGAGATCTCTACTGATCTTTATAAGTTATTTAAGGTATATTTTTATGAAAATTTCTCCATAGCATTCCTCTTTCTTGCACTGAAACTTTTACTCATGCAAAATGAAATCCAAAAGAAAACACTATCCCTGGAGAAGGATAAAGTAAAAAATGAACTTAAACAACTAAAGGCACAGTTAAACCCACATTTTCTATTTAATACGCTTAATAATATTTACGCTCTATCTTTAAAAAACTCGCCCAAAACATCAGATTCTATTGGTCGCTTATCAGCCATTCTGGATTACATTTTATATCGTGGCAATTCGATATCAGTACCAATTAAACAAGAAATTGACTTGCTTAAAGACTACATTGAGCTTGAAAAGCTCAGATATAATGACAGGCTAATACTCAATTTTAATACCCGCATTACCTCTAATGTTATGATTGCACCGCTAATATTAATCTCTCTGGTTGAAAATGCATTTAAGCATGGGGCAGGAAGTGCTATAGGAAATCCTGAAATTCATATCAGTATCGCATCAACAGAGCACTCTATTATGTTTGAAATAATTAATACCACCGGACACAATAAAACAAATAGTAAATTAGAAAAAATTGGCCTGGATAATATTTCAAAACAATTGGATCTCTTATATGGGAGTGACCATGTTTTAACAATAAAAAGAATGGAAAATCAATTTTTAGTAAAACTGGATATCAATTTATGAAGGTAAAATGCCTTTTAGTAGACGATGAACCACTGGCAATAGAGTTATTGGAAAGACATTTAGCACACTTCGACAATTTTGAAATAGTTGCCACTTGTTCAAATGCAATCGAAGCATTGTCTATATTATCAAACAACACTATAGATCTATTATTTTTGGATATTCAAATGCCCCAGCTTTCGGGGATCGATTTCTTAAAAACAATAAAAAAACCACCACAAACTATTTTTACTACAGCTTATCGGGAATTTGCACTCGAAAGCTATGATTTAGAGATTGTCGATTACCTTCTTAAACCCATTACTTTCGATCGGTTTTTCAAAGCGGTGGAACGTTATCTCAGACAAAAACACAAACCCGTTAATATTGCTGTAACCGCTCCGGAAGTACCTTTCATTATATTAAAATCTGGAATCAAAAATTATAAAATTAACGTTGCTGATATAGTATATATTGAAAGTATCAGAGATTATATTAAGGTCTTAACCACCGAAAGTGAATTGACAATTAAATATAAAATCAGTAATCTGGAAATTGAGCTACAAAATCAACGCTTTCTTCGCGTTCACCGTTCATTTATTGTTAATACAGAAAAGATAACCTCCTTTTCTCCATCCATCGTTGAGATAGGTAAAAAGCAATTCCCTATTGGGCCCATGTACAAGCAAAGTGTAGATGCAGCCTTAAGATAATTGCACTGTTTTGATTTCTTTCTCTCAAAACCAGGATTTTTGTATTGCATCTGTACAGGAGTTAACATCTGGATGTCAAAAACCTCCTAAGTATGGTCTGCAAAAGCTCTTCAAAAATTCTGGGGAGCTTTTTTGTTTTCAAATACGACTTAAATTTCCCCTTTCACAATCAATATCCTTTTTGTATCGAAACCAGGTTCCTCACCTCTTTTCCATCCTTCAGATTTCTATAATTTTGCACAACCTGATTGATTGCTGAGTTAATATTGGTCAGACTTGCAATATGTGGAGTAATGCCTATTTTTTTTTGCTCCCAGAAAGGATGGTCTTTCGGAAGAGGTTCTTCCCTGAAAACATCCAGTCTTGCAGCTGACAGATGTCCGGATGCAAGCAAATCCAACAAATCATCTTCAACTAAATGTTCACCGCGCGCTACATTAATAAGACCTGCACCTTTATTAAGCTTAAGAAGATTTTTTGTATTAAGTATATTCTCTGTTTCAGGAGTCAGTGGAAGAATATTAATAAGAATATCAGCTCCGGTAAGCGTCAGATCCAGTTGTTCATTGCCATAATAACAATTTACACCTTCTATCTCTTTCTTCGTTGCCGACCATCCCCTTACCGAAAACCCAAGAACAGACAGTTTCCGCGCCGTCGCTGCTCCGATTTTCCCCAGCCCCAATACAGCAATAGTTGTCTGACCGATAGTGCTATAAGACAGCTGTTCCCATCTTTTTTCTTCCTGATTACTTTCGTAAGTAGAAAAAGTCCTGATCATACTCATGCTACCTGCCAGCAAATATTCCCACATATCATTCGATAGATTTTCATCTACAATCCTTGCCAGAAGCATCGTTTCACGAAATGACTGTGTCCTTATCAGGTGATCGACAGCAGCACCGGCACTCTGTACCAGCCTCAGATTTGGAAATTCACTAAGTACTCCCGGGACTGGTTTCCAGCATATAGCTAAAAGTACAGATTGAGGATCAGGCACATTGGGATAAACAAACACCTTATCTTCTGGTAAAAATTTCTCAAGAGCCTCTGCCCACGGTTTAGGATCTTTATTGTTGAATATAATAACTATGCTCATGCGATTTCGAATATGGCCTTCGATACGAAGATATATTTTATTATCTGGAATCAGTTATTCACGGCGTTCCCCTTTCATAAGTAAAGAAGCCTGCTATCATATGATAACAGGCTTCTTTTTTATCAGTAATAAACAGGTCTTCAGAAGACATCTTTGTTAAAACCAGCATAAGAAAATACTGGAAATAATTTATAGAACCCTATTTTAACTTCCTATTCTAACAAGATAAAGGTTAACTTCTCCAAAATCATAATGAGTTTGCGTAATCACCCATGTTTTGTTCATAGTGGGCACTTGAACGGTTACTCCAGTTATAACATCTCCCACACTTATATCTAATGTTGTCGATCCCTCCGCATCAATTATACCCCATTCACCAGTAGTTACATTTTGAATACTCGCCCATTTTAGCCATCCTCTAATACCATTAATCCAAATACAAGACCTGACTTTCATAGGTTTACTAACCCTCATGGGTATGGCTACAGTTTCATTTTTTCTTTCTTTGAGTAGATTTCCAACTGTTACCGGACTGGCATTTGTTAAAAATGCTGAAATAATTAAGAGGCTAAAAATAGATAGTGTTTTCATTCTTTGAAATTTACAGATAAATAATTGTTAACTAAACATTCATCCAAACAAAAGTTTGCTATCAGAAGACAGCAGGCTTCCGGAATAGTCATCTTAAAAGACTAATTCTTAAAACGATCAGACAATAAGCTAAGTTTATTGTCTGATCGTTTTACCACCTTCCATCCTGCTTAAGATGATGTTGCTTTTAGATTTGGGCTCTTACTATAACCTGATATTGAGCCTGAGCATATATTTCAGGTGTTACAACTACGTTCAGATTATTGTTTATACCCTTGGGATCATATGAACCTACAACATCTCCGACATTTACATTTAGCACTGCATCTCCTGCTGCATTTGCAACTGCCGTTTGCCCTGTTGTTTCATTTTTAAAAATTGCACCGGCAACCGGAATTCTGTGCCCCTTAAATGTCATCACTGCTCTCCAGATCTGAGTCTTGCTGACTCTTGCCGAAACTGTTAAAACTTCATTTTTTGCACCGCTTTTAACTCTTACGGATTCGGCGGTCGCTAAAAATACCGGAATAGTCATTAGGGTAAAAATAGATAGTGTTTTCATGTTATTAAGTTGTTTTTATAAGTAGATGATTAATTGTTCAGATTGTAGCTAATTTCAAGCCGGCACAACATGATATTTCCGGCCTTATCGAACCCAGAGGCTACCACTTCCGCGCTCATAATAATCTGCAGTAATAGTAAGATTACCCTTAAGCTGTCTGCCATCCTGATAATTATATTCCCCGCTTACGACATCTCCAATGTTTACATTGATCAGCAGAGGCGAAGATCCGTCACCCCCAACAATCTCTCCGGTATTCAGATTTTTAAGCACTCCGCCTGGTAATGGCATTCCTGTAGGAAGACTGGAAAGCCTGCGCATAAGAACCAATCTTATCGCCTTACTGTACCTCACTGGTACAGCAGCAACTTCATTCATTCTTTCTTTTACTGGATTCGCTAATTTGCGTGGTACAGCACTGGTTAAAACTGCTGAGAGAATTAAGAGACTAAAAACTGATAGTGTTTTCATGTTTTTCATTTATAGGTAAATAAGGTATTATGTTTTACGGTCTGTTATAAACGTAGATATTAGAGCGCCCCCGATCATAAGCTTGCTGAGTAACCTCCAATCTGTTTTTATAACCATTTGGAGCCAATGCATTAATGATATCCCCTACAGCTGTATCCAGTACTGCATTTCCTGATCCGTCAGTGACAACTACCTGACCAGTAGTTTCATTGTGAAGCGTTACATTAGCAACCGGAAGTATAACAGGCCCGATTAAACGTACTGACTGCCACGGCATTGGTTTACTGATTCTCTGTACAGCTACAACTTTATTTACTTTTTCTTTTACCGGATTTTCAACTGCAACCGGTTTAGCATTTGTTAAAGCCGCCGAAATAACCAGCGGCAGCAAAATAGATAGTGTTTTCATGTTTTTAATTTGTTTTTATAAGTAGATGATTGTAAACAGCATAAATCCAGAAAAAGATAACAGGCATTAACGAACCCAGAGATTACCACTGCCACGCTCGTAATATGCTTCTGTAATCACGACATACCCCTTTAACTTTCTGCCATCTGCATAATAAGGAACTTCCGCACTGATGACATCGCCTATACTTGCATTTATTGCGATCCGCGATCCACTTCCTCCTGCAATTTCTCCTGTATTTTCATTTTTAAGCCATCCCCCGGATACCGGAACTCCCAGTGGAGAAGTAGACGAACTGCGCACAACAACCAATGACATTGTTTTACTTAATCTCACCGGTGCTACCGCAACCTCATTGACTCTTTCTTTTACCGGATTTCCAAATTTCAACGGCTTGGCATTGGCTAAAGTCGCTGAAACAATCAGGCAACTAAACATAGATAGTGTTTTCATTTTTTTTGATTTATAATTAATAAGTAGACGATTAATTGCAAACTATAAACAAATGTGAACAAGTATTAAAACACAGATAAAATTCATATATTTCAATATGCAACAGCATGTTACGTAAATGTAAAACAAATATTTTTGTTTTACATTAATTAATTTTAATAAAAAAGTTAATTTATTCATAAAAAAACAAACATTATCATTTAATAGATTCAATCTATGTAATTATATTTTTAATAAAAACACAAAAATACTTTATAAGGAAAAATTACGATAAACATTTTATAAAAACTGAACATATCAAAACTAAGTAAGATAAAATTGCATCGCCGTTAAACCATTTCCTTTGATCATTGTTTTAGCCCTCAATAAATTTAAACCATGAAAAGAAAAAGGAATTTTATTGTTTCCGGGATTTTAATTTTGATTGCAGGCTTATTCGCCCACGTTGCTGCAATAAATTTCCTGGACACATTCGGCATTTTCGCGATCATTATGGGCGCAATTTTATTTATTGTGGGCACAATTGTTTTCGCTCTCAATTTCAGGGAATAATCAAATCCAATTCCGGGAGACGGTTAAATCAGCTCATTCCATTTAGGGAAACAACTGAATTATTTTTATGACAAACCATTTATAAAAGAGCTTGTTATAGCCAAAAAATCAAACCATAATTTATCAGATTATGAAAACAAAAATCAAAGCAAAAGACAAATTTGACCCGATCAAAACCTATTCTTATCGCAAACGCGGATACTATTTTCACGCAGACGAAGATTTTAGAGAAGATTGGAACTGGGGTAAACCCAAATCAGAAGAGCTGCATAAAAACCATCTTCCCAGGAAAAAAACTCCTGACAGTTTTATTTCTTAGAGATTACTAACCTTATATAGCCCGCAACAAAACAATCTATCAAACAAATGAGCAATTAATTTAAACATTATGACTACTGCATTCTCACCCGGTATTGATCCGCTAACAGGATTACCAGATAGCTATACTGATCATTCCATCTCACGGGAACAATCAGATAAAACAAAAAAAACGACCCAGTTTCATCAGCTCTTTGTTGAAGAATTGCAGGATATGCTGTGGGCTGATGAACATTTATTAAAATTACTCAGGGAGCTGGAAAAAGCAGCTGAAAATAGCTCGCTAAAAACAATGCTTAACAAGCATCTCACTCAAACTGTAATTCATGTGCAAAGACTCAGAGAGATGTTTGAAAAACTAAAACAGCAACCCAAACTGGAAAAATGCCAGGGTATGGCCGGATTAATCGCTGAAGCCGAATTACTGGTTGAACATACCGACAGGAACCCATTGGTCAGAGATGCTGCTATCATCATGGCCATGCAAAAAATAAATCAATATGAAATGGCCAGCTATGAAACTATGGTCACATTTGCAGAACAATGGGGCCACTTCTCCATCAAAGAGTTATTACTGGCCACACTTAAAGAAAAATGGCAGACGGATACAGAACTCGCAAATATTGCTGTTATAGTCATGGCTCCTTAATTATGTTCATAATTAATCGTGATGATCATGGAAAAGAAAAGAAAAAACATAAAAGAAAGTGACACTGACAAAGCTCTTGCAAAAGCAGGACGCACAAGACCGGAAAGACCAGCAACAGATCTGCCACTTGCCGAAAAAGATGAAGTAAAACAGGCAGAAGAAAAATTGCGGAAACGAACAAATAATAAGTTATCAAATAATAAAAAGGAGGAATGAATATGACCTTAATAAAATTCAATGAAAAAAGAGACAAAGACGTATTAAACCCGGGGTTTAATACCATCTTCGAATCATTCTTTAATGATTCATTTATTTCAGACCGGATGACTTCAAGAGTACCAGCAGTGAATATCTGTGAAACAGATGACCATTATCATATAGAACTGGCTGCCCCTGGTCTGAAAAAAGAAGACTTCAAGATCAGTCAGGAAGGGAATATGCTGAACATATCAGTCGAGAAAAAAACAGAGCAAACAGAGGACAATAAAAAGTATAACCGCAGGGAATACAGCTATAGTTCATTTGTACGTTCTTTCTCACTACCGGAATCTGCTGATGACGGAAATATCGAAGCAGCATATACAGATGGCGTATTGAAAATCGACGTAGCAAAAAAAGAAGAGGCAAAAATGCTGAGCCGGGAAATAACTATAAAATAACAGGTGAAATAGTTATCAGATAAGAGCTGCTCTTATTAACCTATCTCCATCAGACTATAATTAGGAGATAGGTTGATTCCCCTGTCCCCTAATTCTCTGTATGACCAGGATATTTATCAAACAGAATTTTCATTTCCCTCGCTATTTCAGGGTTTTCTTCAATGACATTACTTCTCTCGCCCGGATCATAGGAAAGATTGAATAATTCGATTCTATCTTCTACTGTTTTCTCTGATATCCCATTGGTGGATTTCCCTCCTTTAACTTCCCTGTATTTCCAGCTATCTTTTCTTACAGCTTCACAGATTCCACTGTTAACGATGTAAATTTCCCGATGGGCAGGATGTTTAGCTCCCTTTTGCAATAAAACATCCGCAATAACCTGTCCGTCGAGCGTACGGCCAGCCGGCAAAGGCGCACCGGACCATTTGGCTAAAGTAGGTAGCACATCAACGTTACTCATCATACTGGTAACCGTTGCCCCTACAGGAGTATGATTTTTCCAGTAGACAATAAAAGGTTCACGAATCCCCCCTTCATAACTCTGCCCCTTACTGCCGCGAAAAACACCAGCAGTTCCTGCATGCCAGCGTTTGGTAGCCCCATCAGCAGACATCCGGTCCGGGAAGTCTATCCACGGCCCGTTATCACTGGAAAACATAAAAATGGTATTATCGGCCAGCCCCTGTTTCTCTACTTCGGCCCAGACCTCAGCAAGACTTGCATCCAGCTCAGTAACCACATCACCAAGCGGCCCTCCTTCAGAAAGACCTTTATGCTTAGCAGGAGAACCAAATGCTACAGGTAAATGCGGCATATTATGAGCCAGATATAAGAAAAACGGCTTATCTTTTTTCTGTTTACTGATATATTTTACAGCTTCATTCTTATACAATTCTGTAAGAGATGAATCCGCTGGCCTGACTACCTCTGCTTTACGGTTTCTGAATATTTTCAAGGTAGTATCCGTTTTTACATAAGGCGCATGATAATCATGACTGTACAACATCCCATAATAAGAATCAAACCCCTGAGCATTAGGATGATTATAGAGCTCATGATCGCCAAGATGCCATTTGCCGATCATTGCCGTATTATACCCAACCTTTTTCAGCATTTCTGCAATCGTAACCTCCTGATCGTGCAATCCCTGAGATGATCCCGGGCCAATTACTACAGGTAAATCCATCCTCGTCGCATATCTTCCTGTAAGCAAAGAAGCTCTGGAAGGTGTACAAGACGGACTGGTAACCACATAATTTGTAGCCTTTACCCCTTTTTGAGCCATTTTATCAAGAAAAGGAGTCATGATCACCGGGTTACCATAACAACTCAGGTCGGAATACCCCATATCATCAGCCAGTACAAAAATAATATTGGGCCGCTGCTGTCCCTGTGCATAAATCTGCAGCGAAAAGAAAAGAGAAAAACAAATAAGAGTATAACTGACAGCGCGGATTTTATATTTCATATCAGAATCGGATTATATAGCATGTACTAATATAGCATTATAACATGAGCTGTCTTAATCACCCCCTTAAATTGCCTTATTTACCCCCGCATTCTTTAAACAAAAGACCATAAATTTAACTAACAAAATTAAATTCAAACCTCTAAAATCTTAAACAAGATGAATCCAGTTAGCAACAAAATGTATTCAATCATAGTATTATATGATATGCATACCACATTTTTCGCCAGAGCTCTTGAAGACATTTCAGAAAAAGACGCACATAGCAGATTAGACACCAGGGCAAATCACATCGCCTGGATTACCGGCAGTCTGGTAGAAGGAAGATACGAAATGGCGGCCATTCTGGGCAACAAACAGCAACAAGCTGCACATGAGCTCTTCAAAGACCATAAAGGTATCCAGGATGACGTCAGTTATCCATCACTGGAATCCTTTAAGCAGGACTGGATAAAAATCAGTGCAATCTTAAAAGATCTGCTACTCCAGATCACTGATGAAAAACTTGATACAGCCTTTGAAATGATGCCAGGCCATACCTTTTCTATTTACGAGCTGATTACCTTCACCACCTACCGCGAGGCCAGCTGTATCGGACAGATTGCTTTATGGAGAAGACTGCTGAACTATCCGGCAATGAAATATGATTAATTACCAGAACCGGGCATAAATAGCAATTAACAGCATCAGAATAGACACAATCAATATAATTGAAGACGGCTTCAGTTTAAACATATCTGTGTCCAGTTCAAAAGCTTTCGGATTGATTTTAGGCCCGGCTAAACTTGTTCCTGCCATAACTAATACCGTAATGATAAATGACCAGCTCAGACAGATGAAAAACGGAATCTCATAAATACCGTCCATATTTGGAAAAGCGGTATATAAAAGCGTTTCCGGGCCAAATACCCTGACAGCAAATTCATTAAAGAAAACTGAGATTACAAAACCAAAAATAATCCCTGTAAAAGCAGCCAGACTATTGGTTCGTTTCCAGAACATTCCTAAAATGAAAGTCGCAAAAACGCCCGGGCTGATATAGCTGGTATATTTCTGAACAAAGGTATAGCCCCCCGATCTGCCTATACCCAACAGGTCATTCCAGGTAAAGAGTACGGCAACCACCATTGAAATCACAATAGCTATACGCCCTATCCAGACCATCCGTTTTTCATCTGATAACTGATTGATATGTTTTTTATAGATATCCAGGGTAAAAATGGTAGAGATACTATTACATTTACCCGCCAGTGAGGCTACTATAGCTGCTGTTAAAGCCGCAGCAGCTAAACCTTTTAGTTCTGGTGGTAAAAGACCAAGAATTGCAGAATAAGCACTGTCTTTTCCTCCTGTTAACTGCAAATGTCCGCCTTTATACAACACATAAGCTATAATTCCGGGCAGCATGACAATTACCGGCATTAATATTTTAAGCAAACTGGCAAATAGAATTCCTGTACGCGCGGTTTGCAGATCTGCACCTAAGGCACGCTGTGTGATATACTGATTACAGCCCCAGTAGTTCAGGTTACTGATCCACTGACCGGCAGCATACATACCTACTGCTGGCAGAATAAGATATTTATTGATATCAGCCTGCGCTGCCCCTGCTTTTGGTTTTGCCAGCATCAGATGAAAGTGTTCCGGTGCCTCTTTAAGTAATACTTTAAAACCGGCGATAGCTTCACTTCCTACACCAAATCTTTCTCCGACAATAGTTAGTGCCATATAAGTTGTGGCAAGCCCGCCGATGATTAAAACGCCTACCTGAATCACATCTGTATAACCGATTACCCGCATTCCTCCAAGTGTAATTATAATTGCAAATACAGCCAGACAGACCATAACCACATGAAAATAATCACCACCAATTAATCCATTAATCGCTAACGCACCCAGATATAAAATGGACGTTAAATTGATAAAAACATAGAGAAAAATCCAGAATATACTCATAATAAGCGCGACACTCCCATTATATCTGTTTTTCAGAAACTGAGGCATGGTATATATCTTATTTTTAATATATACGGGCATAAAAAACACAGCGACAATAATCAGTACTGCTGCGCCCAGCCATTCATATACCGATACAGCGATCCCGGCAAAAAAGCCATCGCCGCTCATACCAATAAATTGTTCTGCCGAAATATTAGAAGCTATAATTGAGGCACCTATGGCCCACCAGGTCAGTGATCCTTCAGCTAAAAAGAAACTTTTGGAGTCATTAACTTTACTTTTCTTTCTGTAAACGTAGTATCCATATAAAGCAACTATGATAAAATAAATTATAAAGACGCTTATACCCCCTATGGAGAGTTTCGGGTTCATATCTGATAGTTAAGGGTTGAAGGCGATCAGATTCATTACATTTACAAACAAGACCGTCATCGATAAATGTAATAAATCTAAAATAAATTTGCTGCAGTAATTGTCTAAAACCGCAATTTAGCAGGCAGATATTTAGCCACCAGATTTTCATAATAAGGCTTCAGCTCTTTCCAGTTGGGAGGAACAGGGCTTTTGGAATACAGATCAAACGGATTAAACAGGTTTACCCATTTAAACATCTCTTTATCATGACTGTTCATCAAATGATCATAGGCATTTTCACGATGCTGAGGATAAAATGAATGATAACGAAGCATATATAAACCCTCTTCTGGCAGATAATCTTTTAGTAGATGATAAACATATTCATCATGTCCCCAGGTCATAATCACTTTATCCAGACCACAATTAGGTTCATAAATACCATATTTTGTACTGTATAACGGATGATGCACATCCGGATTTTTAGCAAAAAATTCAGAAAAAACTATCCGGTCAGAAAAAGCGCAGCCTACAGGATAACTATCTCCAACTACAGCCCATTGCGGCTCACCAAACAGACATAATACTTTGCCCATATCATGGAAAAGACCAACCAGAACCATCCAGTCAGGATGTCCCTGAAGCCGGATTGCTTCACTGGTTTGCAGCAAATGCTGAAACTGATCAAGGTCAGTATCAGGATCTGAATCATCCACCAGCTTATTCAGAAAATCGAAAGCTTCCCATACAGACATTTCCATTTGATCAAACTTCAGATAATCAGCCCTTTTCCTGCTGACAAAATCAAAAGTCTGATTGATATGCTGCAATCTGTAAAATTCCTTTACAGATGCTTTTTCAGAAGATTCATAATTTCGGAATTCTTCCGTGTCTTTTTCCTGATTAATTGTTTTCGGGTCCGGATAACGCGCTAATAAATCGTCTTCCCACTGGTCAAGCGAACTTAACGGATTTTGCTGATCTGATCTGATTACTTCTTTCATTTTTTTCTAAATAAATATGAAAACAAACGTTACGGACAACCAAGCTGATTACTAATTAATTACAACCATCTCTTTCATTCTAATTTAATTAAAAATCAGCAAATTATCTACAAAAATTATAAATCTTTAATCACACTATACCTTGGCACCAATGACTTCATAACCATCCAGGCAACCACATAAGTTACCGCGCAAATTGTAAACATGATGGTATAACCCGTCTGAATATGGCCCAGTGATTTATAATAATCGAACAGCCCACCACCTAGTTTAGACATAAATACGCCCCCTAAACCACCAGCCATACTTCCGATACCAATTACAGAACCAATACATTTTTTCGGAAACATGTCAGAAACAGTGGTAAATATATTTGCTGACCAGGCCTGATGAGCCGATGCGCCAATTCCGATTAAAATCACCGGAACCCAAACGCTGATATGCCCCAGTGGCTGCGCAAGCAATACCACAAGCGGGAAAAGTGCGATAATCAACATCGCCTTCATTCTTCCGTCATAAGGAGTATAACCCTTTTTCATAAAGTACATAGGGAACCAGCCTCCGCCTATGCTACCAATCATGGTCATGCTATACAACACCGCCAATGGCACCATAATATCCGTATTATCCATACCATACTGCACTTTAAGATAAGAAGGCAGCCAGAACAGGAAAAACCACCAGACACCATCGGTCATAAATTTTCCAAAGGTAAATGCCCAGGTCTGTTTATAGCCCAAAAGCTTAAACCAGGATACTTTTTCCGGTAAAACATCATGAACTGGCACAGCCGATGCTTCATCAGGCTCAAACTGAATATATTCCAGTTCAGTTTGACTTAAACGCTGCTGTTTTTCAGGCTTCTCATAAAATATAAACCAGAAAAACAACCAGATAAAGCCCACTGCACCAATAATCATAAATGCAGACTCCCATCCCCATTTTTCAGCGATCCAGGGAACCGTTAACGGAGCCAGAATTGCCCCAACATTAGCCCCTGAATTAAAAACCCCTGTTGCCAGTGATCGTTCTTTTTTAGGAAAATATTCGGCTGTAGCTTTAATTGCAGCCGGAAAATTTCCAGATTCCCCAAAACCCAGTACAGCTCTGGCACAAATAAATCCCAATACCGAAACGGAAATACCTGTAATTCCAAATACCGCCAGCATAGCCGAAAGTCCCTCTCCTAAAAAAATAGCTTTAGCATGCAGGATCGCTCCCAGACACCAGATGATTAAAGCTACCGCATAACCCCATTTTGTCCCTAACCGGTCCACTATCCGACCAGCAAAAAGCATCGAAACTGCATAGACCAACTGAAAAGCAGAAGTAATATTTGCATAATCACTGTTTGTCCAGTTAAACTCTGCTTCGAGCCTGGTATGCAAAAGACTAAGAACCTGTCTGTCAAGATAGTTAACCGTTGTAGCAAAAAACAACAACGCACAGATTGTCCAGCGGTAGTTACCCACTTTTTTTTCGTTCATTATATTTGGTTTGGTTTAGGTTTGGTTTGTGGTTGATTATATAGATCAGACTCCTCCAAAAACAGAGAATCCTCCGTCTACGCAGATCATTGCCCCGGTAACAAATTGAGAAGCATCACTTAACAACCATACCAGTGTACCTTTTAATTCATCAGGGTGACCAAAACGTTTAAAAGGAGTTTGTGTGATCACTAAACTACCCCTATCGGTATATCCACCATCAGGTTTAGTCAGTAAATCACGATTTTGTTCTGTAAGAAAAAATCCTGGTGCAATAGCGTTCATTCGGAGACGATCCCCATATCGGTTAGCCATTTCAACAGCGAACCACTGGTTATAATAGTCCACAGCAGCTTTACCCATATTATAACCCAGAACTTTGGTAATTGCTCTTTTGGAATTCATTGAAGAGATATTTACGATACTGCCTTTCCCTGTCTCTGCGATAGCAGCCCCAAATATTTGTGAAGGAATAATCGTCCCCCATAAATTCAGATCCATTACTTTTCTCATTCCGTCCAGGTTCATTTTAAAGATATCCTCTTCAGGTTTTAAAACACCTTCAGGCTGATTACCACCTGCCGCATTGACCAGTCCGTCAATCTTTCCAAAATGATCAAGCACCTGTGTTCTGCAATCCAGCAATTGCTTTTCATCCAGCACATCTGCTACCAGGGCCAGCGCATTCCCTCCCGCCTGATTAATGGCATCCGCACGTTCGGAGGCTACCTGAGCATTACGCCCTAAAATACCTACCGAAGCTCCGGCTTCTACTACTGCATTCACAAATGCACCGCCCAAAATACCCGTTCCCCCGGTTACTACAATGATCTTATCTTTTAATGAAAATGAATTCTCTGCTGACATATAATTTAATTTTGTGGATTTAAGCCGAAATAGTTTTTAGCGTTATGATAACAGATGTCACTGATCATCCCTCCCACCCATTTTTCATCATCAGGCAACAAACCCGTTTCCATTTCTGAACCTAAAAGATTACATAATATTCTTCTGAAATACTCATGACGGGAATAAGATAAAAAGCTTCTGGAATCAGTCAGCATTCCAATAAATGAACTGACAATCCCCATATTGGACAAGGCATTCAATTGCTTTTCTATCCCATCTTTCTGGTCTAAAAACCACCAGCCAGAGCCAAACTGCATTTTACCTTTTACCCTGCCATCGGCGAAATTGCCAAGCATGGTGGCTATCATCTCATTATCAGCCGGATTCAGGTTATAAACGACAGTGCGGGTTAACTGATCCGTTAAATTCAGATAGCTTAAAAACGCAGTCAGGTTCTCGGCATGCTTATAATCACCGATAGAGTCAAAACCTGTATCTGGCCCCAGTTTATGCAACATACCTATATTATTATTTCTGATTGCACCGATATGAAACTGCTGCACCCAGCCTCTTTGATGATACATTTTACAAAGTTCAGTCAAGATCAGACCTGTAAAAGCATCCGGATTGGAAAACACAGCCTGATCAGATTTCAGGAACACTTTAAACTCCTGCTCCTCTGCCGGACTCAATGTAAACCGGGATGGCAAAATGCTTAAACCATGATCAGAAATCGAGCAGTGGTGTAAGTCAAAGAAATCAACTCTGTTTTTTAAAGCATCCAGCAAAGAGCTAAGATCTGTAATGGCTATACCCGATTTTTCGGACAGTAATTTAAGATAATGCTTAAATGAATCCGGCTTGCTGATCGCAAAAACTTTGTCCGGCCGGAATGACGGTTTTACCCTGATTTCAAATCCCTCATTGTTTAACTGCTGATGATAGGTCAGATCGTCACAAGGATCATCGGTAGTACTGAGCATTTCAACCTTAAATTTTTTCAGCAAACTACGGGATGTAAACCCATCCTGACTTAAAAGCTCATTGGTACGCTGATAAATACTATCCGCAGAGCCCGCATTTAAATATTCATGAATACCAAATGGGTTTTTGAGTTCCATATGTGTCCAGTGGAACAGCGGATTTCTCAAAGTCGCTGGTACAATATCAGCCCATGCCTTAAATTTATCATAGTCGCTGGCATTACCGGTAATCAGCCGCTCATCAACTCCCAGAGCCCGCATTGCCCTCCATTTGTAATGATCACCTTTTAACCAGATTTCTGTCAGGTTGGCAAATTTCTTATTTTCTGCAATTTGCGATGGAGCTAAATGATTATGAAAATCGATAACAGGCAGGTTTTTAGCATATTCATGATAAAGCAAAACAGCCTTTTTGTTAGTTAATAAAAAGTCATCAGTAATGAGAGTACCTTCCGTCATATCTTTTTTTCTGTTTAATATTTATTCTTCAGTAAATATTCATTAAGGATGCCAAATTCAAGCCCTCTGAGTTCTGCCAGACCTTTCAATCTACCAATTGCAGAATAGCCCGGATTCGTTTTTTTATGCAGGTCATCCAGCATCTGATGTCCATGATCAGGACGTACCGGAATACTGATTTTTCTATCCTGCTGCAGCTTAAAGATCTCTTTAACTACCTGATACATATCAACGTCGCCTTCCAGATGATTATCTTCAAAAAAATCGCCGTCCTGATTCCTTTTGGTACTGCGCAAATGGATAAAATTAATCCGTTCAGCAAACTCACTAACCATTGCCGGTAAATCATTATCTGCACGGACCCCGAATGAGCCGGTACAAAAGCATAAACCATTACTTAAAGACGGAACAGCTGAAAAGACTCTTCTGAGCTGTCCCGCAGTGCTGACCACACGCGGCAAACCAAAAATCGGATAGGGCGGATCATCAGGATGCACCACCATTTTAATACCATTAGCATCAGCTACAGGTATAATTTCAGCAAGGAAATGGATCAGATGGTCACTTAGTTTTTCTTCATCAATACCCTGATACTGATCCAGAGCCAGTTGAAACTGTTCCAGTGTAAAACTTTCTTCGCTGCCGGGTAAACCAGCTATGACATTCCGTTGTAATAAAGATTTTGCAGCTTCATCAGCCTGATCAAACCAGGCTTTTCCCCGCAGAACTTCCTGCCCGGTATAGGCTGCCTGAGCATTGGGTCTTTTCAGTATAAAAACATCAAAGGCACAAACAGCAGCCTTTTCAAACTTCAATGCCTTAGCCCCATTCGGTAATTCAAAAGCCAGATTGGTACGTGTCCAGTCCAGCACAGGCATAAAATTATAAGTGACAGTTGTGATGCCACAAATAGCAAGGTTTGCTAAAGATTTTTTATAATTTTCAATATAGTGTTCAAAATTCCCGGTCTGTGTTTTAATTGCTTCATGTACCGGCAGGCTTTCAACCACATCCCAGGTCAAACCTGCCGCTGCGATCAGCTGTTTGTGCTTCCTGATCTCCTCAACTTCCCAAATTACCCCATTGGGGATATGGTGCAAAGCGCTCACCACACCACTACAGCCTGCCTGTAAAATAGCGGTCAGACTCACCGGATCATTCGGACCAAACCAGCGCATAGTCTGAATCATTATATATATATCTGATTTCTCTGCTGAACTCATTATTCAAATTCTTTCTATAAAATTATTCTTAAATTCTTTCCTTATGTTATCGCAATTTATAAAAGGCATGATGCATATTAGTTATGAAATCTGTCGCAATAGTCTGTCAAACGTTTGATTCTCCATTTCAAACGTTTGAAATAAAACTGCTTTTTGCCCTATTTTAACTGCTTCTGATATATTATTCAATATCACATTTATTTAACAATTAAAATCTGCAGATGGGGCGTAATTATTAAATTCCCGGCGATAAACTCCTTAATCATGCAAATCAAACGTTTGATATGATTATTATATTTATATTTAGAGGATCGTTAACTAACCTAATGAGTACAAAAACACCAGTCACGCTGAAACTTCTGGCACAAAAGCTGAAAATTTCTATATCCACAGTATCCAAAGCACTTAACGACTATCCTACTATTAATGCTTATACCAAAGAAAGGGTAAAGCAAATGGCTGCAGAACTGCATTTCACGCCAAATAAATCAGCACTTAATCTCCAGATTCAAAAGTCCTATACCATTGGTATTATCCTGCCCGATCTGATGGATCACTACTTTACCAGGAGTATTTTTGGAATTGAACAGCATGCCCGGCAGTATGGCTATAATGTAATTATTGGTCAGTCTTATGATGACCTGAAAAAGGAAGTCGATCTGGCTAACATGTTATTAAAAAGCCGCATAGATGGTTTAATAATTGCCATTTCCAAAAACACCCAGAATTTTGACCATCTGGATATGTTTGAAAATCTGGGTTTACCCATAATCTATTACGGCAGAAATCCCAGTTTTAACTTAAGCTGTCACAAAGTGTTGAGCAATACCTATCAGGGATGTTATAAAGCGACTGATTTTTTAATTAAACGCGGACATCAGCGGGTTGCCTACCTGGGAGGCCCAAAAATGATCAGCTTTACACACGACAGGTTCAAGGGCTATATTAATGCACTGAATGACAATCACATTCCTTTTGACGCCAGTCTGGTAGCCTATACTGATTTTGATCAGACCAATACCAATAATGCCATCAAAGAACTATTCTATCATAGCGAAAATCCGCCTACTGCACTGGTAGCCTTCAAAGAACAGATCTTATTTGATGCGATGAAATATCTTCGTGCCAATAAATATGAAAAAGTTGAACAAACCGAATTTATTGGGTTTGGAAATATGCCATTTATCAGATATCTGGATAACCCTCCTCTTGCTTCTATTGAAGAAAACCCCGAGTCAATTGGTGAAAATGCAATCAGACTGCTCTTAAAATTAATTGACCAGAAAACAGAGACAACCGAGTACCAGGAAGTCATGGTTGACTGCGAGCTTGTCTTACATTAACAGGCTTCAGGCATACTAACTACCTCTCTGAGTAAACCCATTGCTTTTTCTTTGACTGCAACAGCATTTGCCTGTGTCAGGAAATGTTCATCAGATGTGATGATGAAATCGAGCTGCCCTCTGAAAGTGGAGGCGATTAATGTGGATGGGTTCCCAAAAGGAAATATGGTTACAGGAGAATACAGTTTCTCCACTTCAATAACACCATAATTTTCTTTAATACAGGTCTTTCCAATATTTGAAAAGGTGAAATCATGAGCTCCGGAGTCTGCCCTGGCTAATTTGGTAATCCTGGACAGAGAAGGTAACAGCTGCTCACTTAGCAAAAATGCTTTATTGACATTGGTTTTATTTATCTTCAGGAGAAGCTCATCCCTGAACAAATGCACCTGATTCCAGAAGCTAATAGCCCCTCCTCCTTTAAGGCTTAATCCAACCATTTCCGGAAAAGCAAATAACATATCATTTTTTATACTGGTAAGGAATGTGCGCATATCTACCGCACAAAAAAGTTTGTTATATGATTTGATACTTTCAACACTATTAAAAGCCTTTAAAAATATAACTGCCAGTACCGCATTTGGAGAGACCCCTTCTTTTTTACACTTGTCCAGGATCAATGCAGATTCTTCATTATCCAGTTTCCAGTGCATCAGATAAGGTTTTACCCGCTTAATCTCCTTTTTTGAAGACGCTGCAAGCAAGGCCAGTTTAACCACATTTTTGGCCAGAAAAACCATCAGCAGATTGAGCTTGCTTTTTCTTACTGACTCCGGAATAAAATCATTCAGTGAACTGAATGATTCATAACTAGCCAGCTCTTTCTGAGGGTGCCCCAGCAGAGATAAAGTTTCATCCAGCAAATTGATAATAGCTCTTCCATCACATATACAATGATGACATACCACAATTAAATCTGAAGCTGTTGGCGATTTCAAATATACAACCCGCATTAACGGATCATTATTGATAACAAATGGGGTCTGGCATTCATAACTCGCTTCTTTTTTCCAGTCTTCATCAGTATAACGGTTAGCCATCCGGACAGGTATTTCAGCAATATACTCCCGGGTCACAAAATGCGGTATACCTGCCTCATCTTCCATCACATTAACACTCAGTAAAGGATGCCTGCCCTGAATCTTTATCAGGGCAGCGTGCAGTTCCAGCACATCAATACAGCCCCTGATTTTTACTGCAGCAACTACATTCACTGCCATACTCCCTCCACCATACATAGTCCCTTCAACTAATGTTAGCTTTCTATTCATAATATTTATACCTGGTTATGATAAAAATACTATTTGTGCCAGCAGACAAACAAGCGTGCTAATACGCAATAATTGTAACAATTATCTAAGTAAAAACCCCTCCTGTTACGCTTAATTTAATTTAAGTTCATGATATACAATTAGATTTGCTAGATTGTATTTGATTTAATCAATCAATTAAAACCCTCTTTAACAATAAATTAACCTTTAACCAAACCACATGAAATTTCAATTATTACTTCTGGCGGGATTAACCAGTCTTGCCGCCTGCAAAGATCAATCAGAAAAGACAGCTTTATCTTCAACAGCATTAACTAATCAGTCCATTAACGGTACATGGAAACTCATTTCCAGCAAAGTTACCACAGGTACAAAAACAGAGGTTACCTATCCGGTAAAAGGTCAGGAAATGATTAAATCTTTTAATGGCACTCACTTTTCTTTTTTCAACCATGATTTAGCAAAAGGTAAAGTACCAAATCCTGTTTATAACAGTGGTGCAGGAACTTACATATTAAAAGGTGACCAATACCAGGAACACCTGGAATATTGTAACCACCGTGACTGGGAGAACAGGGATTTCAAATTTACGCTGACTTTAAAGAATGATACTATTATTCAAAAAGGCATTGAAAAGATTGATAGCCTGAATATCAATCAGGAAATCGTGGAAATCTATTCCAGGTTAAAATAGGTTCAGTTCCCTTCCATTTCCGTTTAGCTGAACACTCCGAAAAAAATAATTAAACAACATACATAATTTTCCTATGTATATAGGAAAATTATATATTTGTACTATGAGTACAGCAAACGGAATGTTAAAAGGCAGTCTTCAAACTATCATTTTGAAACTCCTTCAGGAAAATGATAAGATGTATGGTTATGAAATCACACAGAAAGTAAAAGAAATCACGAGCGGTGAAATTAAACTTACTGAAGGTGCAATGTATCCCAGTCTGCATAAAATGGAGGCCGAAGGGATGTTGTCTACCAGTACCGAACTGGTAGATAACAGGGTACGCAAATACTATACACTCACTACCGCAGGAAAAAAAGAAGTAGAAAACAAACTCCAGGAAGCGGAGAGTTTTATCGGGAATCTGCAATTACTGCTTAACCTAAAATCCAAACTCTCATGAAGCTAACTGCCCAACAGCATTTGGAAATTCGTCAGCATCTTCTGGGCTTATCGCTGACAGAAAATATATTTGATGAATTATATGATCATCTGATTACTTCCCTGGAGCAAAAACCATCATCAGCCAAATTCAATATGACTGATGTACGTGAGCTGATTGATACAGAATTCAGTGATCTTATAAATACCCCGGAAGAAAAGAAGAAATACAACCGCATCAATGTCATTGCTGGTTTTATACTTTTTAGTATTGCTCTGCTTACCTACTGGTTAACCATGGAGCCTACCGCCAGTTTTTACGACTGCGGGGAGTTTATCGCTACTGCCAACAGATTACAGGTTGGACACCAGCCAGGCGCACCACTTTTTCTGATGATCGGTAAGTTATTCAGTCTGCTTGCTATGGGTAACACTGCAAATATTGCCTACTGGATCAATTTCAGTGCTGTTCTGGCCAGTGCGACTACGATCATGTTTTTATTCTGGACCATAACCGCACTGGCTGCAAAAGTTTACAGAAGAGAAAAAATCGGCAAAAAGACTTACAGTATTATAGCTGCCGGCGCAATAGGTGCCCTGGCCTATACCTTTTCTGATACTTTCTGGTTTTCGGCCGTAGAATCAGAAGTTTATGCGCTTTCCTCGTTATTTACCGCAGTTACCTTCTGGGCTATACTCCGGTGGGAAAGCGACACCAATAACCGTTGGCTGGTTTTTATATCTTTTATCGTAGGTCTTTCCATTGGCGTGCATTTACTGAGTTTACTGACCATCCCTGCGGTAACTTTAGTTTACTACTTTAAAAAAACAGAGAAACCAGGACTTATTGGTATCACCAAAGCTTTTCTGACAGGTTGTGTGATTGTTGGAATAGTACAGTTTGTACTGATCCAGTATTTTGTGCTTTTTGCTGCCAGAACCGACCTCCTGTTTGTCAATACTTTCGGCCTGTTTTTTGGCTCCGGAGCGCTATTCTTTGTCCTGATGTTTGCCATACTCATGTACCTGGCCATCCACTACTCAGTGCGCAGACAAAAATACAATCTGAATATGGGGCTGCTGTGTCTGGTATTTATTCTCTTTGGTTTCAGTTCCTATTTGATGATCCTGATCAGAGCTGATGCAAAAACCAACATTAACCTGAGTAACCCGGATCAGCCTTTCTCTCTTTACGAGTATCTGGGCAGAGTGAACTATGGGTCAACCCCACTGGTTTACGGGAATACTTTTGATGCTAAGGTAGTGGAGAATAAAGAAACTGGAAATACTTATCGCAAAGGGACTTCAAAGTATGAGATATCCGGCAAAACCTATAAGACCACTTATGACAAAAACATGTTGTTTCCGAGAACTTTCAGTCAGAAACCCGGACATGATAAATATTATCAGCAATGGCTGAACCTCAGCGAAGGACAAACGCCAACATTTACTCAGAACCTTACTTTTTTCACGTCATGGCAGCTTAACTATATGTACTGGCGTTATTTCTTATGGAATTTTGTGGGCAGACAGAACGATATACAGGGCCATGGAGGAATAGAAAATGGCAACTGGATATCCGGCATTAAAACACTGGATGCTATACGTCTGGGCAATCAGTCTGACCTGCCTGCAACTGTGACCACCAATGCCGCACATAATGTTTATTACGGTTTCCCGCTGATTCTTGGAATTGCCGGCCTGATCTGGTTATACCGCAGAAACAAAACTGATGTCATTGTAATTCTTACTTTGTTTTTCTTTACCGGAATAGCGATTATACTTTATCTTAACCAGGATCCTTTGCAGCCCAGAGAAAGAGATTATGCTTATGTGGGTTCTTTTTATGCCTTTGCCATCTTTATTGGTTTTGGTGTCCTCGCAGTCAAAGAAATCCTTTCCAGGGTTACCAGACAAAGACTGAGCCTGATTATGGCTACTGGTATATGTTTACTGACAGTTCCTGTATTAATGGGCATACAGGGATGGGACGACCATGACCGCTCGCATAAAAGTACTGCAACCGACTGGGCTAAAAACTATTTAAATTCCTGTGCTCCGAATGCTATACTTTTCACCAATGCAGATAATGATACTTTCCCGCTCTGGTACGCGCAGGAAGTTGAAGGATTCAGAACAGATGTAAGAGTAATCTGTATGCAGTTCCTTCCTGATGCTTCTTTTATTAATCAATTGAAGAAAAGGGTGAATAACTCCGCCCCTCTTCCTATCAGTATGGGAGAAGAAAAATATGTTTCCGGTGTCAGGGATTATCTTCCTTATGTAGATTATGGATTAACTGATAGTGTAGAACTCAAAGATCTGTTCTCTGTAATGACTTCCGATAATAAAGAAGATCAGGTACAGATGACTGACGGATCATTCATGAATTTCCTGCCGGCCAGAAAACTCAAACTGACAGTAGATGCGGAACAACTGGTTAAAACACATACCATCACTCCTGCCCAGAAAGCCAATGTCGCAAAAACGATGGAATGGAGCTTTAACAAATCATATGTAAGCAAAGGTGATTTAGCCTTGTTTGATATCCTGGTCCATAACAATTGGGAACGCCCGATATATTTTGCGACTTCAGTATCAGAAGATACTTATGCCGGGCTGGATAAATATCTTTACCTGGAAGGTTATGCCTACCGTCTGTTACCTTTTAAAAGCGAAACAAACGATCTCCGTGATAAAAGTGACAAAACAAATTCTGATGTCATGTATAGCAATGTCATGAACAAAATAGATTATTCAGGATTTCATAAAGCCTCGTATCTGGATCAGGAATCTAAAAGAATCGTATTTTCCACCTGGGGATTTAACAATACACTGGCTGCTAATCTGATTATGGAAGGAAAGCCAGCTCAGGCAACCCGATTGCTGCAGAAATGTTTAAAAGATTTACCATTAAACAATTATACGGTCAGAGATACGATTAACAGAATTTATACTATTCAGAATTTATATGCACTGAATCACCAGAAGGAGGCTAATCTGCTAACTAAACAAACTACTGATTTCCTGGCTCACGAATTCAATTATGTCTGTACACTTTCACCAGAATTTCAACAGGGCTATTTGCAAAATACAAGAATAAGTCTGTATGTGCTGGGTGAACTTGATAAATTGACTGCCGGCTACAAACAACAGGAGCTTAACAAAACGATTAAAAGTATATATAGTCAAATGATAGATCAGTCGGGTATCAGCAGGAGCTGATCTGTTAATGGATTACAAAATGAACATTGTTTTTTCAGACCATTCTGCTATAACAATAATTTTTGGTAAATAGATTTATGATTAGTAAGTCCTTCTAAAATCATCACTTTTTTCAAACATGCCGCTTGCAAACTTCTTCTGTTTTGCAAGTGGCAGATGAGTCCAGGAAAATAAAAACCGAGTCTGCTTTTCATAATTTCCTAACCTCATATATTAATTGCGAGCCTTCATGCCTTAAGCTTGAATCTTCAAGTTTTAGAACTCCGTTTTTTACCTGCTCAAAGTCATAACTCCATTTATACCCTAACGTTTTCCTTATAACCGATCCAATCATGGTTTCAGGAGAAGTAGTGAGGGAACCGGGATGCCTTCTCCGGATATATAAGAACTCATTTATATTCTTTATACTTTTCAAAATAAAAAAACTGTTGAACAAAAACTTGGTGTCATTCCCAAAAATTCTCACTTCTGATAGTTTCCCGCACTCATTGAATGCTTTTCTTGTGATTGCAGAAGTTGGATGAAGCAGTGAATGCCAGGGACCTGATTTTAATGCGGCAGTTACATCTGTCAGAAATCGAACTGCTTGAACAGTTCTATTATAATAATCCAATCTGAGTTCGTGAGAGCCACATAACTGGCAATCATGCTTTCTCATATAATCTGATATTCTTTCAAATCGATCTGAACAAGGCATATCATCCGAATCTTGAAAAAAGATAAGTTCATTGTCACTCAAATTGATCAGCCTATTTCTGATTACGTAAGGGCCAACCGGATTAGGTGTGAAATTATAAAAAGAGACGTTAGCATAGTCATTTTTGAGTTGAAATAGGTCTTCTGTTAATCCCTGGTCAATACCGACATATATTTCTTCTTCACTTATATGCGGTAAAAAAGAGAGGACATTTCTCAAATATTGATTATCTCCCCGATGAGGAATTATTACATCATAATCACTTATGGATGTAGCACTATTTATTTCAAAAGGGATTTGCCTGATTAAAATTCCTTTGTAATCGAAATTGTGTAAAATAGAAATGCCACATAAAATGGATAATTTGCTAATAGACTACTGTCAACCGCATCTATATACACCCCGAATTTTTGATTAAAATAATTATTTAACCAAGCGCAGATTATTGATCCATAATGATGATCATCAACATAACCCGTTGTTTGGAATCCGGTGCGGTACTCTGGATGAAATCCTGTAAAATTGGCCTCAATAACATAATATTGATCATCTTTTGTGAGTGCAATATCCCATGCGATCATCGTTCCCTGCAAAATCACATCAGGCAATTTTCGCAAAACCTCATTTACAAATCTCTCTACCTCAGTACGTTTGTCTGATGGTATTTGTCCTTGCATGACATAAACAAGACCGGGAATAATATCTTTAGAAAATGTATGTACCCTAAATTCGCATTTAAGGTCTAGTTTCTTTTGAAGCATATAGCTTTCATATTCAACACTACGTTCATTGTGGAGTTTTGCAATAGAATCAAATTCTGCTGTTTTATCCCAATTTTTATTAGAAAAGGACGCGTCACCTAAAGTTGCTTTAAGAAAGAACCCATTAGCAAATAACTCTTTGATTTGCCAAACCCCATTAGGTTGATTTAGTAGCTTAGAGAAACTAAGTGTTTTGGGCATACAGTCAGGAAAATAATAATTTAGGATTTGATACTGCCTAAATTTGTTTTCTAATCTCCATTTAAACACATGATGTTCATTGATATTTAATTTATGCAGTATAGATCTGACGATAAATGCTCCGTAATTTCCTGACAAATTTGACAATAAACTTGAATTAGCCTTTAGTTCAAAAGTTCCGGTTTCAGAGTTTCTTTTTACCTCAGGTAAATCATACCTTTCAATTCATAAATCACATTCCGTAAATCATCTGGTGCTATCATCGTAATAATCTGGTAGATAAATTTACGGACAATAGGATATAGAATTGGAGACACTAGTCCCAATGTTCTATTCACCGAATTCCAAATAAACATGATCGATTTTAATTTTAAAGTTTCAGACCAACACAGTATGTCATTTAAAAGCAATGTTAATCTATTTCTTAATATCTCGAATTCTATAATTTTCAGTATAAATCAATTTAGTAATAAGCACTTTCAAGAATGAGACAAATGACTTCGCTTAGAGAAGTCCAATATTATACATTTGAGATACAATCACTTAGTTCTTTTTTAAAAGCACAAGAATGAAGCTCCTGGATTAAATAAGGATATGGAATTGGCAAGCATGGATAAATAATGTATACCCCAATTTAAATTATCATGAAAAAGAAACAAATAAATTCGGAAAAGGCTAAAACATATTTAATTTTATTTGGATCTATTACTGATCCTGGAGGTGGTGGTGGAGATCCTGGTGGTGGTGGTGGAAATCCAGGCGGCGGCACCCAAAATTGTATTGACGAAATGGAAGCTGCGCTTGCAGGTCAAGCAGTTAATATTTCTGTATCAAGTGTGACTACTGATATAGATTCAGCTAACAGGTATATAATATATACGTGGACAGCTTATAGAGGCTTATTTAATTCTTATCAATTTAACAGCGTAGATGTAGGTTATCAGCAATTGGTAAGTGGGGCCTGGCAATTTACATCTATCGCACACCAAAACGTATATTTAACAGGGTCAACTGGTGGTTTTACAGTAGCTTATACTGATATATTACCTCCAAATGGTGTTGTCGTTGGTTCACATTTAGCAACGATGACATTAAACTTTAAAATAAGGGGAACTACTTATTGTTTTGGTTTACCTATTGAAGGAGATATTGATTAGCGGAGTTGCAAGCAAGTCATTCACAGTATAATTGATTAAAAATGAAGTTCTTTCTTAAAATAGCCTTAATAGTCCCTTTTGTCTTTGTTTATATAGGTTTTAACAGTTTTACCCTGAATGAAGATTTAAAAGACTTTAAGGCTATTCACATCACGAATACCTGGGAAGTCCCACAAAAAACTGGGGAACATATTACATTTACACGCTCTCCTGATCTTATTTATTCAAATAATTACACAATATTAAGAGAGCCTTACAAGGTTACTAATACTTATGTAAAAATAAACAATTCAGGACAAGAAGTTCCTGATCCAATGAGGCCGGCAACACTTGAAATTCGTTATCGATATTTCATTTCTAAAAAGGGTGAAAAATATGGCGTTTGTTATAATTCGATCTCTGATTCAACAGGTAAAATTTATCCATTAGATTCATTAATCAAAGACTTTTTACATTTCCCATCTCTTTTTTACTATGGAAGGGGTAAAGGAAAAGATTCTATTAAATTCATAAAAGATTATAAAAATGGTTATCTGACTGAAATAATTACAAACAGAAAGATGTCAGAGAGAGATCCTGATTCCTCCTATTTTTACTTTAGAAAAAAACCTCTTGATTATTCCTTTCTGATCAAAGATAAGCGGTCAGACAATATGTATCTCTATAAAGCCGTCATAATTTTCAATCATATTCCAAAGGCTGATCTTATCAATAATGTTAGCGAAGAAAAAACAAAATTTAAGCATTCATTTGAACTTAAAGAAGTCGATGTACCAGATAAAGAAAACCTAAAAATTCTTATTAAAAAATTCAAAAGATCATCCGAAGGTAAATGATACCATAACTGCCTCTGATCATCTCCTTCTTTTATTTTTAATTTAACCTGTAAATTATCATTACTATTTTAGTCTTTTGGTTCTTTTTTAAGGTGGTTTATTGATAAATAAATCGATAAATCCCTCTTAACTTCATCTTAGAAATCTAATAGCAGGCTGGTATAACACCTTTTTCTTATGATAACATCTAATACTATTAATGAGGATCATCACTCCATTGATTACATAAAATACAGGCATAATCATAATTATTTCCATTATCCCATTACTGTGTTCACTGAGATTTGGAAGTGGGATTGACACATTGAACATCACACTAATTAAAACGAGGGCATATAACAAGAATACAACTAAACACCATGTAATTTGAAAATTCACAAGACGTTTTCCAGTTTCGTTAATATTTCTAACCTTGTCTTTCTTTAACATCCAGATAACAAGCGGAACGATAATTCCTAACAAAGGAAATACAATAAAACACAGTGCAGATATATTTAGAAACACTAAAAATCCCTTGTCATCCTGTTCAGCCCGGTCTATCAATTCATCAGGGGCAACGTTTAGCGCATTTGCTATTCTTTTCAATGTATCACCCCTTGGTTCAGTTTCACCGGCTTCGATTCTCTGAACCGTTCTCAGATTAATATTAGCAGTCTCAGCCAATTGCTCCTGACTAAAACCTTTACGGTTACGCAGTTCCTTAATTTTTTGAGATATCTCTGTATTTTTCATACTTTATTATTTGGTATTATAAAGATAGGCTAAGACTCCATTTTTCCTTACGACTTGTTTACGGCATAATTACGACATGTTTGTCCAATCCTATTTAATAAGGTAAAATCAACTAAACTACATCCCTAACATGGAAATTCCAGTGATTTTGATCAGCTGATTCCCGTTTAAATATAATCATCAGTTTCTTGAATATGATGACCGTGCAGAGCGAACAATTCAAGCTAAAAAACACGCCAAAAACCATCGTTATAATCTATTGATAATAAGCATACTAGCCATACTTTGTTCAGACATCATTCAGACATTGTTCAGAGGTTATACAAACAAGGTTCAGCTTCCTTCGAATAAAGCTTGAATAAGGTCTTAATAATTAATTATTTAAACACTTATAGCTATAATTCTACAATACCATTTCCCCTATATTGTAACATCAATCAGATCGATTATGGCAATTATACAGGAAGGCACCGTACTGGCAGGTATCAGAGGAAGAATCGGAAACGTCGTTATTTATACCTGGAAGAACAAGGTATGCGCACGGTCATTACCTGCCAAACCCCGTAAAAAAAGACCTAGAACTATCCCTCAGCAGGCTCAGGCCAATAAAATGAAGGTATTAAGTCCGTTTTTAAATGCTGTTACTCCATTTTTGAGAACCGGCTTCAAACAAATAGCCGAAGAGCGGAACATTACGGCAAACAATGCAGCCAAATCCGTGAATATGCTGACAGGCGTTAAAGGTGAATTTCCTAACCAGGAGATCAATTGGGATACGATTCTGGTAGCCGATGGCCCACTCCAAAAACCAGAAAATGTAACCGTTCAGGTAGCAGAAAATGCCTTTCATTTCAAATGGGATAAGGATAAAACCGAAACGGGTAATCCGGGTGACAGGGCTATCATTCTGTTATACAGTAAAACCTACAGGCGCCCCCATATCAATTACAGTGGTGCCCGCAGAGACGAGTTAAAAGACACCTTTTACCTCGATCCTTTTTACCTGAAAAAGAATACCTACGAAGTATTTATAGCCTTTAAAGATGTCATGAGCGACGAAGTGTCCAAAAGCGTCTATTGCGGCAGATTCATAACCTGATCAGCTATATCCTGTCAAAAAAAATGGCTGAATAACTTATTTCCTGAGAAATGAGTCATTCAACCATTCATTTAAGGCAATGCAGTAACCATCAGCGACAAGTTAATTTGTCACTCTGGTCACCTCAACCCTGGAGCAGATTAAAACTCTGCTGCTAACAATTCTGCTTTTTCAACATCAGGAGCTGCTTCCGGTTTCTTTTTAGTCAGTTTGTTTACTCTGTACATCAGAAAAATACTGATTAAAGTAACCGCAACGACAACAAAACCAACAGTATCATAATGTTCTATCGGGCTGAATTTAGTTTGCTGAACAACTATCATTCCTGATGCTGCTGCAGCAATACCTCCGGCAATCTGCTGCATAGAAGAGTTAATACTCATAAATGCACCTCTGTCTGCCATGTCAGGAATTGCACTGGTTAAGGCCGAAGACGGAACCATCCTGCTCATTATTCCTATCATCATCAGCACATTCAGACCTATCACAATCCAAAATGGTGTTGCAGATAAATTGGTATAGGCCACACAGATAATCATCGTCCAGATTGAAGCAATACTGAAAATTCTAAATTTACTTACTGTATCACTTAAACGGCCGATCAGCGGCATAATGACCAGTGAACTTACTCCTGATACCATAAATAATAAGGGTAATTCTTCGGGAGTAACACGTAAATTGTTTACTGCAAACACACTACCAAAAGGCATCATCATAAAACCACCTATAGAAAGCGCTGCTGTTGCAGCAAAACCAATTCTGTAATTCTTCTTTGAAACCGTATGCCAGAGATGTTTGAATGCAGATTGATCACGCTGTAAACCAAGATGTTTGTTAATTGGCTTTAACACTGTTACAATTAGAACAGCTATAATGACTGCAACTATTGCAACCATAACAAATGGAGACTCCCATCCCCATTTATTGGCAATATATAAACCGATTGGAATACCCAGTACCTGGCTTGCACCAAAACCCATCTGTATAAATCCCATCACTCTTCCTCTCTGCTGTAAACTGAAAAGATCTGTAATAATAGCCATAGAGATAGAACTGATTACACCGCCAAATAAGCCTGTGATAATACGTGCAGCTACCAGCAGTTCAAAAGAATTGGCCAGACTGCATAAAAAGGTTCCTACAATAAAACCTGTGTAAAAAAATAAAAGCAGTTTTTTACGATCAAAACGATCCGCAAAACCTGCGGTTAATAAACCTGAAATCCCTGCGCTGAAAGCATAAGCAGAAACTGCAATCCCGAAAGATGAAGGTTTCATACTTAATGACTTAATCAGCATATCTCCTAAAGGAGACATCACCATAAAGTCAAGTATAACAGTAAATTGAGTCATTGCTAAAATAAAGATGACGATCTTTTGATAGCCTGAAAAAGGTATAGTTCCTTTAGTTTCCATAAAATTAAGTTAACTCACAGCAGCTATAGCCGTGATCCTGGACCATTTCTATGATGTCATCATGCTTTAAGCTGTAAGAAACAATTCTTAAAACATAATCTTCATCATCGAGATCCACATTCCATTGTTCGATATTTTTGTTTTTATCCAGTAAAGGCTGCAAAGCCTGTTTATCCTCTTCAGATTTTATATCTGTTCTAAAAAGCAGGATATGGTTGAAATTTTCCATTTTTTGTCATTTTAGGTTCTGTTTAAATTCGTTGTTAAAAAACTATTTACAGTTTATTCTCTCAATCCTCTCACAACAAGATGAAAAGCCTCCCATAACATAGCATCTGTCATTTTGAATGGTCTTCCTCCGAGACTTTGCCCCTCGTTGTTAAATTTGATTAGTGCATACAGCGGAGCAAATGCAACCGACCAGAAAACCTCAAAAGGCATTTCCTTTACTTCTCCCCTGGCTACTATATTCTCATTAAACTTTTTAAAAGGCACCAAAGCATTTTCCATCAAAGCTGAAAGAAATTGTTCCTGGTAAACAGAGGCTCTCATTTGTTCATTGAAACGAATCAGTGTAGGATTATTGATCAGGTAACGGTAACGATTCTCCCACTGCAGGCGCAATCCGTCTTCAAATGAGGCTTCCGTATCAAAATTGTAGAGCATTGATTCTCCCATTAGTTTACCATGTTCAAGTGCAAGCTGAGAAAGAAGATCATCTTTGTCTTTGTAATAAATGTAAAGTGTGGCTACGGAAATACCACAGGCTTTGGCAAGCTTATTCATACTAAAACTTTCAAAACCGCCTTCTGCAATAGTTTCTACAGCGATTTTTTTGACCAGATTCTCTTTCTCTATATCTCTTGTTCTCATAATAATCCAATGATAGTACAAATATAAGTGAATATTCATTCATTAATGAAATAATAAATAAAATATATCTTTGTACCCACACACATCTTAATCATCTACCAGATTGAAAAAAGTACTGAAAATCACCGGAATAAGTATTGTCTCCTTAATTCTGCTGATCCTGTTAGTCCCCTATCTCATACCGGGCACTATATCAAAAGAGATAGAGACACGCATAAATGATAATATTAATGGAAAAGTTGAATTTGAAAGCACGAGTTTATCTTTCTTCAAACACTTTCCTTCGCTAACACTCAGCCTCAATAATTTTACTTTAAAGGGCTCAGCCCCATTTGAAAAAGAGACGCTGATTCAGGCTAAGCAATTATCCTTCCGTCTAAATCTGAGTACTATTTTCTCCAAACAGGTCAGGATTGATCAGGTATTTCTGGATCAGGCTAATATCAATATTCAGGTAGACGAGAAAGGAAATGCCAATTACAATGTCTACAAAAGCAGTAACAGCCCTAAAAGCTCTCCCGACAGCAGCTCCGCAGCCATAAAGATTGAAGGAATTTTCATCAATAAAAGTAACCTGGTTTATAATGATAAATCAATTCCGATGAAAGTTAGTGCAAAAGGATTAAATTATACAGGTAACGGCGATCTGAGCAAAGCAATTTTCGACCTGAAAAGTAATGCCAGAATAGATTCACTGGATTTATATTATGATAATGCACCTTACCTGCTGCACAAAAAGATAGATGCAAAACTGCTGACCAAGATCAATACAAACTCACTTGACCTGATGTTCAATGAAAATGATCTGAGAATAAATACGCTGCCCATCCTTTTTGTAGGTAAATTTTCATTCCTGAAAGACGGATATGATATTAATTTCAGGACAGCTGCTAAAGAAACTGATCTTCATAACATTTTCAATGTATTGCCGCCATCAATTGCCAACCGGCTGCAAAAGACAACGGTTAAAGGTTATGCTGAGCTTAATGCGTCTTTAATAGGTAAGTACATTGCAAAACGCAGGATCATGCCTACATTATCTTTTAATATCAAAGTACGGGAGGGTGAGATCGCCAATGCAAAAGCACCGGAAGCCATCACTAAGCTGTATCTGAATTTGCAGATGAAGCTGCCCAGCTTAAATCCTGACAGTTTATATATTGATATGGACAGCCTGTATTTTAACATGGGCAAAGATTATGTAAAATCAGTGTTTAAACTAAACGGCTTAAAAAAACCTAAAGTCCATATTGATACCAGAGGATCAATAGACTTAACCAAATGGGGGAAAATATTTGAGGTAAGCAACTTAAGAGGCACTTACACTATAAATCTTAAAGCTGACGGACAGTTTACCAGAAGAATAGTCAGAAGTGGTATCAGACAGATAGATACGGTCAGTGTGATCCCAAAATTCACCCTGAAATCATCCCTGCGTAACGGATATTTCAAATATCCTTCGCTGCATGCTTCAATTGATCAGATCAACTTCAATATTGACGGGCATAACAACGACGGGAACTATAAACATACAGAATTGAATATCAGCGATATTAATGTGCAGGCATTAAGCAATTATATCAGAGGATCGGCCAGTATATTACCTGGTCAGATGGCTATAGATGTCAAGTTAAAATCGATGATCAATCTGGCCCAGATCAAAGAGTTTTATCCGCTGAAAGACCTTGAATTGAATGGTGAGCTGAACATGGATCTGCAAAGCAAGGGTGTTTACAATAAAAAAAGAAAAACTTTCCCGGTCACAAAAGCATTTTTCAAACTGTCAAACGGAAGAATTAAAACTGCTCATTTTGCGCAGCCTATGGAGCAGATTGTAGTTGATGGAACACTGATTAACAGGGATGGCACTTTAAGAGGTACTCAGGTCAATATCAAACCTGTCTCCTTTATCATGACCGGCCAGCCATTCCAGTTGAAAGCAGCAGTCAGAAACTTTGAAAATGTATCTTATAATATCACTTCAAAAGGCACCATAGATATCGGAAAAATGTATCAGTTTTTTGCTGTCAAAGGATATAATGTCAACGGAACGGTATTTACTGACCTGTCCTTAAAAGGGCTTCAGAGTGATGCAATGGCTGGAAATTATCAAAAACTTAATAACAAAGGCCGCCTGATCGTGAATAATATCAATCTTCAGTCTGATCTCTTTCCAAAATCATTCCTGATCAAAAATGGTGTCTTTTCTTTCGCGCAGGATAACATGAAATTTGAGAAATTCAAAGCCAGTTATGGAAAGTCAGATTTTACGATGGATGGTCAGCTGGGCAATATCATTAACTATGTACTGACGCCAAATGCAAAGCTGACAGGGAATTTCAATTTTCAGAGTAATCGCATTTTTGCTGATGAGTTAATGGTGTATAATACACCTCAGCCTATCCCGGGCACACCTGCAGGAAGCAATGGGGTAATCCTTATTCCTTCCAATCTGGATGTTACTTTATCTGCTGATGCGGGTACGGTATTCTATAATGATCTCCAAATCAAAAATGCAAAAGGCAGTCTGGTTTTAAAGGATGGGACATTAGCCTTAAACCAAACCAGCTTTAACCTGATAGATGCTGCAGTTAATATGGATGCTACTTATAAAAGTATAACACCTAAATCTGCAGTTTTTGACTATCATATTTCGGCCAAAGAATTTGATATTGCAAGAGCTTATAAGGAGATTAAAATCTTCAGAACGCTCGCCACTTCGGCTTCAAAGGTAAAAGGTGTGGTTGGTCTGGACTATCAATTATCAGGAAAACTGAATCAGGATATGATGCCGGTATATCCTTCACTTAAAGGAGCTGGTGTATTATCCTTAAAGAAAGTTAGCTTAAGCGGTTTTAAAATGATGAATGCAGTGAGTAAAGCAACACGCAGAGATAGTTTAAATAATCCTGATTTACGTGATGTACAGATTAAATCTGCTATCAATAAGAATATCATTACTATAGAAAGATTTAAGATGCGCATTGCTGGTTTCAGACCACGTTTTGAGGGACAGGTTAGTTTTGACGGCCGCTTAAATATGAGCGGAAGAATAGGCTTACCTCCTTTCGGCCTGATTGGTATTCCCCTGACAATTACCGGAACACAGGATAAACCAGTTATCACTTTAAAAAGAAACAAAGAGGCTAAACTCGAAGAAAAAGAGGAAGAATAGTATGCTTTGGCCAAAAGCTTCAAATAGAATAAGGGTGTCCAGGTAAACTGAACACCCTTATCTGGTTAAATTCCTCATTGGTATTTTTATAATTAATGAAACTGGGCAGTTTCGGTACTGTCTTTCATCGCTATAGTAGAAGCAGTCCCCTGCTGCACCGTGTTCTGCACACAATCAAAATAACCGGTACCTACAAAACTCTGGTGTTTTACTGCCTTAAATCCATGTTCCTGTAAGGCAAATTCCCTTTGCTGTAATTGTGAAAACCCCGCCATTCCTTTTTGTCTGTAGGCGTTTGATAATTCAAACATAGAAGTATTCAGTGCATGGAATCCTGCCAGTGTGATAAACTGAAACTTATAACCCAGCGCAGCCAGATCTTCTCTGAAAGTTCCAATTTGTTCTTCAGTCAAATGTTTACTCCAGTTAAATGAAGGTGAACAGTTATAGGCTAACAGTTTATCCGGGTATACAGCATGAATCGCCTCTGCAAATTCCCTGGCAATATTCAGATCGGGATTAGAAGTTTCCATCCAGATCATATCTGCATAGGGCGCATAAGATAAACCACGGGAAATACATTGTTCCAGGCCATTTCTTACCGTGTAAAACCCTTCGTTTGTTCTTTCACCGGTAATAAATTCACGATCCCTGATATCCACATCAGAAGTAATCAGGTTGGCAGCTTCGCCATCTGTACGGGCAATAATCAAAGTAGAAACATTCATTACATCTGCAGCCAGCCTGGCTGCAACTAATTTATTGATCGCTTCCTGAGTAGGCACCAATACCTTTCCGCCCAGATGCCCGCATTTCTTAGCAGATGATAACTGATCTTCAAAATGAACACCTGCAGCACCTGCTTCAATCATAGCTTTCATCAGTTCAAAAGCGTTTAGATTGCCACCAAAGCCTGCCTCAGCATCAGCAACTATCGGAGCCATCCAGTCTTTGGTATTATCGCCATTTACAGAGTCTATCTGCTCACAGCGTAAAAAAGCGTTATTGATACGTTTCACTACATCTGGCACAGAATTAACCGGATAAAGTGACTGATCAGGATACATCGTTCCCGATGAATTAGCGTCAGCTGCTACCTGCCAGCCACTTAAATAAATAGCTTCCAGTCCTGCTGCCACCTCCTGAACTGCCTGATTGCCGGTTAAAGCACCCAGTGCAGCCACATAAGCTTGTGAATTAAGTTTCACCCATAGTTTTTCTGCTCCTTTTCTGGCAAGGGAATATTCAATTTCCACTTTGCTGCGCAGTTTTAAAACCTCTTCTGCGGTATAAGGACGATTGATACCTGCCCATCTCGGGTTGGTCTGCCATTCGGTAATGAGCTGTACTGCTTTTGCTTCTGTTGCCATGATGATTGTTCTTTTAGGTTTACATTGGTTTTATAGCTGGTTGTTTATTTTTATAATTGAATTATCTTTCACTGCTCCGTTTGCCGGATTTTATCGTTCTGCGGATACAGATTCCGGCGGTGCCTGCTGCAACTCCGGCTCCTCTTCTTTACATATTTTTTTTTCATCATTCGAGAGGATAAGGTCATAAGCCGGCAGCGTAAGAAAATCAACCCACTTATTCTGTACGACCATTCTGTTAAAAATGCAGATGGCCTGAACGTAAGCACCTTCCTGATAAGCTTTAGCCCCTACCATATTTCTGATCTCCCAGATTTCATCATCGCGTAAGTCTTCATACAAACGATGGGTGATTTCCCTGCCATCATCTAATCTGGCTTTGTTATGTATCCACTGCCAAACCTGTGTACGGCAAATTTCTGCTGTAGCTGCATCTTCCATTAAATTATAGATAGCCGCTGCTCCATTTCCCCGTAGCCAGTTTTCCAGATATAAAATACCTACATTGATATTCTGTCTTAATCCTTCTTCTGTAATCGTACCTTCAGGTAATTCCAGTAAATCATTTTTAGTACAAGCAAAGTCCTCACGGCTTACATGGAGCTGGTTAGGTGTTTTCATCCCCTGGTCAAATATTTCTTTCGCTATAGCAACCAGCCCGGGATGAGCAACCCAGGTACCATCATGCCCGTCTGTTACTTCACGCAGTTTATCAGCTTTTACTTTTTTGATAGCGGCTTCATTAGCAGCTTCATTATTTTTAATAGGTATCTGTGCTGCCATTCCACCAATCGCATGTGCACCGCGTTTGTGACAGGTTTTGATTACTAACTGGGTATAAGCGCGCATAAAAGGCACCGTCATATTTACCTGTGCACGATCCGGAAAAACATAACCCGGAACATTCCTGAATTTTTTGATAAAAGAAAAGATATAATCCCAGCGTCCGCAGTTCATTCCTGCAGAGTGATCTCTCAGTTCATATAAAATTTCATTCAGCTGAAAAGGAGCAAGAATAGTTTCTACCAGCACGGTTGCTTTAATACTTTGCTGAGCGATACCACAATAATCCTGTGCAAAAACAAACACATCATTCCATAATCTGGCTTCCTGATAGCTTTCCAGTTTTGGCAGATAGAAATAAGGTCCCTTCCCATCTTGAATTAATGTTTTTGCATTATGAAAAAAGTAAAGTCCAAAATCAAGCAGGCTTCCGCTGATAGGTTCACCATCAATTTCTATATGTTTTTCTTCCAGATGCCAGCCTCTCGGGCGTACAAATAAGGTTGCAGTGGTTTCATTTAAGCGGTATATTTTACCATTATCCGGATTGGTAAAACTGATTGTCCTGTTAATTGCATCACGCAGATTAAGCTGACCACCAACTACATTATCCCAGTTAGGAGAATTACTGTCTTCAAAATCTGCCATAAATACATTGGCACCTGAATTCATCGCATTGATAATCATTTTACGTTCAACAGGTCCTGTGATTTCAACCCGGCGATCTTGAATATCATCAGAAACCGGAGCAATCTGCCAGTCACCTTCCCTGATTGATGCGGTTTCAGAAAGAAAATGAGGCTTCCACCCGCCATCAATTTTCTGCTGCACGACATCTCTCTCCCCTAACAGCGCTTTGCGCTGTATATTAAATTGCAGATGCAATGCCTTAATAAATTCAAGTGCTTCTGCTGAAAGCACTTCTTTGTAAGTTGCCCGGAACGGGGCATTTATGGTCATTCCCTCTGGGGTAGTGTACCATGTTTCTGTGTGATTCATATTTGACGTCATGGTTGTAAATTTTATACAATATACGGATTATTCTCAATTAGCGAATATTTCGCTAATATTTTTTTTTTCGTTGATTGACTCCTTTTAACTACTTTAGTGATATGATAACCAATAATGATAGTGTACGCCTCATTTTAGGCCTTAAAGTAAAATCCCTGCGTCAGGAAAAAGGACTGTCTTATCAGCAGCTTGCTGAACAAACAGGGATGTCACTTTCTTATGTACATGATATTGAGACGGGTAAGAAGTTCCCGAAGGCTGATAAAATACTATCACTGGCAAAAATACTGGGTGTGGATTATGATTACCTGGTATCCTTAAGAGCCAATAAAAAGCTTCAGCCTATTATAGATCTGATCAATTCCGACTTTATTAATGCTATTCCCTGGGAACATTTTGGTCTGACTCCGGCTGCTTTACTTGACTTATTTTCCAACACACCTGATAAAGTAACAGCCTTTATCAGCACACTGCTCAAAATTTCAAGAAGTTATCAGCTATCAAAAGAGAACTTTTATAATGCAGCGCTGCGTTCTTATCAGGATCTGCAGGACAATTATTTTGAAGCTATTGAAGACGCAGTAAGAAAGTTCAGAGAAGAATACGGTTGGGAAGAAATTTTACAGATTGACATTCCTTTACTGGAAACTATATTAACAGGAATCAGTATACAGGTAAACCGTAAACGGATGAATACAATGGACGCCCTGCATGGTCTGCGTTCTTTTTATTCTGCTGCCAATAAGATATTTTATATCAATAAAGGGATGACCGCAGCACAGGAAAAGTTTCTGCTGGCCAGAGAAATAGCTTTTCAATACCTTTCCATTACAGAAAGACCTTATGAGACTATCATTCAGCAGAGCGATTCATTTGATATGATGCTGAATAATTTTAAAGCTTCTTATTTTGCCGTCGCGCTGCTCATGCAGGAAGAAAGATTTGTTGAAGACGTGAAAAGCATCATGATACAGACAAAATGGGATGATAAAGCCTGGCTTAATCTCTGCAATGTATATGATGTAACTCCCGAAATGATGATACAGCGTCTGACTAACATCTTACCCAAACATTTCGGCATAGATCAGCTTTTCTTTTTGCGTATATCAGGTAATGTAAAAAAAGACGCTTATGAGATTACCAAAGAGCTGCATCTTTCTCAGCTGCATAATCCTTATGCCAATGCTACACATGAACATTATTGCCGCAGATGGGTTTCTATCACCTCTTTAAAACATACGGCAGATCTGGTAGACAGCAAAAAATACAAATATCCAGTTGTGGAAGCACAGATATCTCAGTACTGGCAAACGCATAACAGGTATTTATGTATTTCTATTTCTAAACCAGCACGTAAAAAAGACGAAATGATCAGTGTAACGATCGGGCTGTTAATAGATCAGAAACTGCTTCAGGCCATGTCTTTTGTCAATGACATGAGTATTCCTGTAAAAACTGTTCACACCACCTGTGAACGTTGTGGTATTATGGACTGTATGGAAAGGGCTGCACCTCCTGTGGAAATATTAAGAGAGCAGCAGCAGGAACAGATCAATAAGGCTTTAAAACAATTGGAATAAGGCTGTACCTGCTTAAAAACAGCACCAGTTTTCTTAAACACAAAGATGCCGTCATAACTGGTAACCAGCAGACGGCTTTTTTTATAAAATTAATTTATTAAATACTAATTAAGTGTATTGAAATCATAAAAAAAGCCGCCCTTTTAATGGCGGCTTCTTCAAGAATATTATATTTTATATACTTATAATTTAAACCCGTAAGCGATACGCAATGCGATCTGTCCTACGCTTTTGTTATCATAGTTATTCGCATAACGTAAGGCATCACCTTTACCAGTATTTTCATATCTGATACCCAGGTCTAAACCATTACTCCATGAGTAACCTAAAGTTGGTGCGTAAAGGAAAGTAGTTTTTGAATTTTTAGATACACCAAAAGCTGCACCTACTTCACCCATTGCATATATACCTGAACCAGTTGGGTCAAAGAAATACTTTAAACCAGTTTTTACCGGAATATAGGCATAGTCAGGAACTTTAATATTGTTTACTGCACCTGCACTATAAACACGGTCTTTTGCAAAATAGTGGTTATAACCTGTTGCAATTGGAACTGATAGCTGTTTAGTTACATCAAATTGCGCACGCACATCAATCCCTGCAGCAACACTATAATTATTGTTTGTAGGAACACCGATACTTGCACCAACACCTATTTTCTGAGCATTAACATTCGTTGTAAAGAATATTGCCACAGCAGCTACTGCCGAAGCAAGATATTTAGTAGAATTTTTCATTATTTATTATATTTATTCATGTGTTTCACGGCTGACAATCATTATCAGCCTTTCAAAGGGGTAAATACAAAAGGCATGCCATTACAGGAATCTCCGGCACTGCCCCCCCTTAAACGGGCATGAAACCGGTATAGATGGTGTTTTTCCAGAGACTGAAATATCTCCGTACTATAGCACCGGTTCAAATGCTGCGGAATAAAGTATAAAACGGCTGATATGCTTATCTGACAGACATTTATAGCTCAAAAGCCTGCTGATATAATTTGATAACCTCACGGGTTAAATGGGCAGGTTCCAGAGCAGAGTCCAGCCAGTTTATCATAATACCGTCTTTTTCCATCTTTCTGAAAAAAGTCATCTGTCTTTTGGCAAACTGACGTATAGCAATGTATAATTTTTCTTTCAATTCTGGCAAACTGAGCTTATTTTGAAGGTACTCAGTAATGAATTTATACTCCAGGCCATAAAACAGCAGCATTTCTGCACTTACTCCACGCTTTAAAAGCCCTTCTACTTCTTCTATAAGGCCATGAGCAAAACGCTCGTTCAATCTTTTATAGATCCGCTCTCTGCGCAGTCCAACCTCTCCATCTAAACCGATAACCAATGGCTGAACCCCGGGACGGTTTTCCTCCGTTAAAGTATGATGTTGTAAATATTCTGCAATTTCAATAGCCCTGACCAGTCTTTTAGCAGAGGAAAGATCTGCGTGTTCAGTTACAGCAGCTGGATAACCTGCAAGTAATTCCCTTAATAAATGAATATCATGTATGGGAAGACTATCTCTAAGGTCCTGATTTACCGGAACTGCCGTATACTCGTGATTTTGTAACAGACTATGAATATACATACCGGTACCACCACATAATACCGGGAGTTTGCCTTGCCGGGTCAATTGTTCGAATACTTTATAAAAGTCATCTTTAAAAGCATTAACATTATAGTTTTCTCCTGCTTCCCTGATATTGATCAGATGATAAGGAATTGCTTTTCCATTAATCATATACTCATGCAGATCTTTTCCGGTACCGATATCCATATCTTTAAATACCTGCCTGCTGTCCGCACTGATCACCTCTCCGTTTAATTCGCCGGCAACACTGACAGCCAGTCTCGTTTTTCCGGAGGCTGTGGGCCCTAATATAATTAAAAGAGGTTTTTTATCTATTTGCATGTTAAAATATACTTCAGGTTTCCCATATTAAAAACACTGATATAATGTAAGGAATTTAAATAAACTATTCTTTCAGCCTCAGTAAGCTGAGCTGCAGCTGTACTGATTTCATCAGGTAAACGATGTGGAAAATATCTTGTATTTGCAGCCTGGTCCAGCCATATTGCCGAAGGCGGTGTTTGTTCAACCAGCTCAAAGCCCAGTTTAGTATACCCTTTTCCATAAGACCAATCCAGATCTGCATAAGTCATTACATCATTTGGAAGAATGGTTTTGATTAAATGTTTAAGCAATTTGCTCAATCCGCCCTGCACGGTGAAACCATCGGCAGTAGCAAACCTGATCAATTCAACTGAAGTATAATCTGCGTGTCTCCTGGTCATTTTCCGCTTACCGCTGAAAGTAGCCACAGCAACATATTTATCTTCCACAACAAGCGCATACCTGTGTCTTGCCTTAGCTGAACCCTGAAGATGATGCTGATTTAGAAAAGTATCTGCCTGTGGCTGGGTTATACTGATTATCGCAGTTTTTCTGCCATGAATTCTTTTATTTTTACCGAGCAATGCATTAATACGACTTAGAATTTGCGCGGATCTGGTATACCAGATATCTTCCCAAAGCTGAATCAGCTGTTTGCCGGTTTGACTATATTGCTGTTGCAGCGCCAGTGTTTCTGCTGAATCAGGATGATCACCGGCACTTAACAGATTAAGGTATAACTCCTGATTATCCTTAAATCCGAGCAAAAGAAAAGAGTCAGAAATAATCCATTCTGACTCGATTCCAATATTTTGTAACTCTTGTTTAAGCTCTTGCTGCCAGCCCGTTTTTTTTATACTCACTCTTATTTTTTATTTATAGCAATTCCTGCTCTTTATCATCTCTCCTCACCTGGTTTTAGCCTGATTAAACCCATCCCCGCTCTTTGCATACCTTAAAACCAGCAGCTACTTTATCTTCTATCAGGTTCAAAGTTACATCATCAAGCTCTTTAATATATAGTGTTCGTTCATGTTGCGGGACAGACTCAGGAAGCAAATCAAATGCGACATGGTCATCCTTAATTTCCAAACTCAGGAAAAACACTTCCGGCTTTTCTTTGCCGTCAGCTCCGGCAGGTGGAATTGCCCAGAGATCATATTTCTGATCACTGTTAGTACCATCATTAAAACCTAAGGTAGTATAAGGTTGTAAAGCTGCTCTGATAGTCTGAAAAATTTCTATAAGATCCGTTTTCATATATTTGATTTTTTGAATGCATAGATATAACAAGCATTAAAACCTATTGTTTCTTATTCTCCATATTTAACCACCATTTAGTATCCGGATAGTTCGACCCTATCTGAAACGTTTCACCAGGCAAAGGTGTGGTAATAGGCTGATTGAATTCTTCAGCACTTTTTGTCACCCGCAAAACCGGATCATTCCAGTCATGCAAAGCTAAGGTAAACTTTGCCCAGTGTACAGGTAAAAGTACTTTTGCCTGTAAATCTTTTGCTGCTGTTACGGTTTGCTCAGGAAACATATGAATCAAAGGCCATAATACATTGTACTGACCACATTCCAGGATAGCCAGATCAAAAGGTCCGTGCGCATCACCAATAGTCTTAAAATGACTGTCATAGCCAGAGTCACCACCCAAAAACAATTTATGTTCAGGTGTCTCCAGAACAAATGAAGACCATAGGGTACGGTTACGCTTAAACTTCCTGCCGGTAAAATGTCTTGCAGGCTGGGCGGTAAATTGAAGTCCGCATAAAACTGCCTTTTCTTCCCATGCCAGCTCAGTAATTTTCTCTGCCGGAATTCCCCAGCGTAATAAATGTGAACCTGCTCCTGCTGAAGTTAAAAAATGCTTTACCCGGTCTTTTAGCTTTAATATAGTTTGATAGTCCATATGATCATAGTGATCATGTGAAATCAACAGGATATCAATTGCAGGAAAATCCTCGGCACTGATAAAATCAGTACCTGCATAGTTTTTTTTACCGATAAAAGAAAATGGTGAAGGTGTCCTGCTAAAAACCGGATCTACCAGTACTTTTAAAGATTCAATTTGTAATAAATAAGAAGAATGCCCAAACCAGGTCACTTTTGTACCGGATACAGAATCCAGTTCGGGTTTGACATGGGGTAAAACTGCCTTGGGTCTGCTATTTGGGTTACCTTTCAGCATGGCCTTTACAATAGCCCAATAGCCTTCATCCGGCACCATGGAGGTTGGAGACTGATTCTGCAGGACATCATCTTTCACGTTGGGCAATTGCCTGATACGTTCCAGACTGGCACCTTCCGGTAAACGGCCAAATACAGGCAGGTTTAAAATAATATAAACCAGTAAAACTAAAGCGCAGGTAATAAACAGTAAAATATACATATACAGGATAGCTAAGGATAACAGGTATGCAAAAGGTGATAATATCAGGTATTAAATGATAATAACCGCAATTCTGCAACGAATATAACAATTGCATGAAGGATAGGAACGAGGAATTTTATTAATATTGCAGCTTCTGATTAAATTAAGGGGTTCAGGTTATTTACGGCTTAATTTTAAAGGAACGAATCAGATCAAATGCACTGCAATTAGTTTCAGACCTCAAAAAAGACAAATAATGAGTACAAATACTGTTTTTTTAAATGATACTTTCATCGGGACCGATCAGGCTTCCTTATTAATTACAGATCTTTCTATACAAAGAGGGTATGGAATATTTGATTTCTTTAAAACAGTAAATGGTCAGCCTATTTTTCTGGATGATCATATAGAACGTTTTTATAACTCTGCAAAAAATATGCATCTGCATGTCAGTCAGAGCCCTGCGGAACTGAAAAAAATTATTGGTGAACTGATGCAAAGGAATAACCTGCCTGATTCGGGAATTAAAATAACCTTAACCGGAGGGTATTCTGAAGATGCTTACGCCCTTCCTCCTACGCAAAACCTCATTATTACCCAGGTACCTTTAATTATCCCACAGGGTCTTCAGGCTGAAGGCATAACCTTAGCAACTTACGTCTATCAGAGACAGTTATCTGCAATGAAAACACTGGATTATTCAATGGCGATCTGGCTACAACCTTTTATTGAAGAAAATAAAGCTGATGATGTATTATATCATTTTAATGGTTTAGTTAAAGAAACCCCGAGAGCTAATTTATTCATTGTGACTCATGAAGGGGAAGTTATAACTGCTAAAAGCGATATCCTGAGTGGGGTAATCCGCAAAAACATACTGAACCTTGAAGATTCAGGTTTCCAGATCTCAGCACGTGATTTTACTTTAGCAGAACTTTATAATGCAAGCGAGGCTTTTCTTACCAGTACAACAAAAAACATCCTTCCTGTCTTAAAAGTAGATGGAAAAGAAATTGGTAATGGAAAAGCCGGAAGAATTACGGCACAACTTTATACTTTGCTTCTGGACAAAATCCGCTAGTTGAATTTTATACTACCGCCGGGTCTTCTTTCTTTGGCACGAGTTTCTCCGCAAGACCAGCTCCTGCCGCAAGCAGTTCATGAGTAATTGATTTGGTATATTCAGATATTTCCGCTTTAAAGTCCGCAACTGAAGCACCGGATCTGATCTCTTCCAGTCTTTTTTCCCACGAACCGGTCAGTTCTGCCTGTGCAATCTTCTGATCTTTAACAACATCATAAACTGCCAGTCCTTTAAAAGTAGGTACCAGGTTACGTTTTTCCCGCATGATATAATCTCTGGTAATCAGCGTTTCAATAATTGCCGCTCTGGTGGCCGGAGTTCCCAGACCACTGTCTTTCATAGCATAGCGCAATTCTTCATCTTCGATCTCTTTACCTGAAGTTTCCAGCGCCTTTAATAAAGAAGCTTCATTATATAAAGGTTTAGGCTTGGTTTGTTTTTCCAGTAAAGCTTTTTCTACGATCGGCAGCATCTCCCCTTTTTTAACCTTTGGAAGAGATGGATTATCCTCATCTTTTTTATCTTCTTCCTTATCATTTAATACCGATCGCCATCCTGCAGAACGGATAACTGTTCCGTTAGCAATAAAAAGAGAACCGGATTCTATCGTTATTTTAGTTACTTCTTTAACACATTCCTGATGAAAAGCTTCCAGCATACGTCCGACAACCATATCATAAACAGCCTGTTTATCTGCACTCAGTTGATAAGGTACCTCACCGGTTGGTAAAATAGCATGGTGATCGGTCACTTTCTTTGCATTCACACTTCTTTTATTCAAAGGCACAGTCATCAGAAATTCGGCCTGTTTCCCGAAATCAGGATGTGTAGTCAGTTGAGTAATCAGCTGAGGAACACCGGCAAATACATCATCACCAATATAGCGGCTACCGGTACGTGGATATGAAACCAGTTTACTTTCATATAGATTTTGCAGTAAATTCAATGTCTGATCTGCAGTATAACCTTTCCGCTTATTTGCTTCCTGCTGTAAACTACTCAGATCATGCAATAAAGGTGGTGGTTCTTTTCTTGGCTTTGCTTCAACATCCAGAATCTTTCCTCCGTTCGGAAATCCGGAGCCCACATCTTCAATTTTATCAAATAAAACCTGTGCTTCTTCTTTTACATTAAAATTGACTGTAGAAACCGCTTTGAACAGTTGCCCGTCCTTATCCAGTTGTATACCGAGCTGATAGTATAACTGTGGTACGAAATTCTTTGTTTCAATATACCTGGAACAGATCATTGCCAGCGTCGGTGTTTGTACCCTGCCAAGAGACAGTACTGATCTTGCTCCTGCCGAGATGCTCAGTGCCTGTGTGGCATTCATTCCAACCAGCCAGTCTGATTCTGACCTGCAATGCGCAGAATTAAACAAAGTATCATAATCAGTACCTGGTTTGAGGTTTCTGAAACCTTCTTTAATAGCCTCATCAGTCTGAGAGGATATCCAGAGTCTTTTAAAAGGTTTTTTACACTTCAGAAAATAATAGATATAACGGAAAATAAGCTCGCCTTCCCTCCCGGCATCCGTCGCTACGATAATCTCGGTAGATTCATCAAAAAGCTTTTTAATAATATCGAGCTGCTTCCTTACTCCGGGATCTTCTACCAGACCATCTTTGGTTTTGATCTTTCTGATAGCCAGCTTAAATTTAGCGGGAAGCATTGGCAGATGCTGTCTTCTCCAGCCTATAAAGCCATATTCCTGTGGAGGTGCCAATTGCAGCAGATGTCCGAATGCCCAGGTAAATGAATACCCTTTACCTTCGATGTATCCGTCTTTCTTACCTGTTGCGCCAAACACTTTAGCTAATTCACGTGCAACGGAAGGCTTTTCTGCAATTACAATCTTCATCTATGATCCTTTTTTAAAGACCCTAAATTTCATCAAAATACTTCACATTAAAAAACCAGCTTGCCTTTTCCGGCTCGTAATTACCAGTCTGAAAGGGTATAACCTCGTCATGATACAAAATTGAAGGTTGATTTTTCACTGCTTATTCATTACAGGATTCTTTGCGTTACAAAGTGATAACTCCTAACTGTACAGCACATTAAGAAAAACATCAGGCTTTGGCACACTGAGACAGACAGGGTGGTTCCTGAAGCGTTCTGTTTTTTTATCCACAACTCTGATTTTATAGGTAACCGGCCTCTCTTACTCCTGCTGATTCCTGTGAAGATATTTATAAATTAAAAATGAACCGGACAAAAAAAACAAACGGAGATCAACACTCTTGCTATTATGGGAGAAACAATAGGGCCAGCCCGGCACTGAACAGATCAGGAATTATGAACAGCCGGTTAAAGACTCAGGACAACAAATCAATACCGGTTTTAAAGGTATTGCAATGCGCTTCAACAATGTCTTTAATTGCAGGAGAATACCCTCCGCCCATGCTTACCTGTACTGGCAGGCCATGTTTCCTGCAAAACTGAAAAACCAGACTGTCTCTTTCTTTACATCCGGCCTTGCTCATAGCGAGTTTGCCTAATTTATCAGTTGATAAAACATCTACACCGGATAAATAAAAAACAAAATCGGGCTGATGTTTTTGATACAATTCAGGGAGTGTTTCGGCCAGTAATGAAAGATAGGCATCATCGCCTGTATCTGCATCAAGGCCAATATCAAGATCAGAGATCTCTTTTCTAAAAGGGAAATTCTTCTCTCCATGCATAGAGAAAGTAAATACCCTTGGTTCATTCTCTAAAATCTGAGCGGTCCCGTTACCCTGATGCACATCTAAATCTATAATCAGTATGCGCTTAAACAGCCCTTTGTTCAAAAGATAATTGGCAGCGATTGCCTGATCATTCAACAGACAAAATCCCTCTCCCCAGTTAGAACCTGCATGATGTGTACCGCCAGCTACATTAAAAGCCAAACCGTATTCTTTGGCAAATAAAGCACCGTCAATAGTTCCCTGAGCAATCCTGAGCTCCCTTTCCACAAGTTGTGCATTCAGCGGAAAACCAATGCGCCGCTGTTCTCTTGGCGGCAGGGTAAAATCTCTCAGCTGAGCCCAGTAAGCCGGGTCATGTGATAATAAGACAATATCTTCACTCAGAGGCTCAGGCTCAAAAAGGTGATCAGGAGTAATTATGCCTTCATGCAGTAATTGCCCGGGTATCAGTTCATACTTTAGCATAGGGAAACGATGTCCCTCCGGTAAAGGATGCGCATATAAAGAATGATAAGCTATTTTTATCATTTAATTCAAAATCTCCCCTACGTGTTTTTCTATATTATTACAGATCTCATCTACTGGTAAATCATTGGCATCTTCTCCAAATGGGTTCTCTATTTCTTCAGCAATCAGTTCCAGACTGGCCAGCACATAAAGAATAAAAGGAACTATCGGAACCACAAAATAACCAAGACTGAATACCCATCCAAAAGGGAGTGTGATCACATAGATAAAAAGGAACTTTTTAATAAAAGCGCTATAAGAAAAAGGAATAGGTGTTTTTTTTATCCGTTCACATCCGCCACAGATATCTGTAAAGCGATTCAGGTCTCCACTGAGTACAATCAGCTGTTCACCTGAAATCTTACCCGCTACTTCCAGTTCAAAAACCCGGGAAGAAAGACTGGCTGCAACCTGGTTGGGAATATGTTTACCCCCATCTACCTCAACCAGAAAGCTGTTTTTACCAAAATACTGTTTTTCTCTCAAATGTTCTTTCAAAGCGAAAGCATATTTAGGAATAGCATAGCTGAAATACTCATACTCTTCTTTACCCAGTTTAAGCGATTTAATCTTGATCGCCAGGTTCCGGCTTATATTGGTCAGCTCTCCCAACAGCCTCCTGCCTTCCCACCAGCGGTCATAAGACGTATTGGTTCGAAATACCAGCAACATAGATATCACAAAACCCAGTAAACTATGCATCATCCCTATATTTTTAACTGTTGCAGTCTGGGACAATTTCAGAAAATGAAGTTCCATAAAAGCAATCACACCAGAAAAAACAGCTACGCTAAGCATTAGCGGCCATAATTTTCTAAAAGTATCTGCCTTATGGATATGGAAAATAAAAGTGAACCAATCTTTGGGATTGTAATTTATCATATAGCGATTTCTTTGCTTATTTTTAACAATAACTCACCAGTCAGGAAAACATCCTCAAAAGAGTTGTATAAAGGAACCGGACTCAAACGGATTACATTAGGCTCTCTCCAGTCGCCCAGTACATTATGCGCCACCAGTTTATCAAAAACACCCTTCGCATTTCCTGAGGCAATAATAGAAACCTGTGTACCCCGGTCATTTTCATGTTCAGGTGTAATCACTTTATACTGCTGATAACCAACAGCCAGATTTACCTGATCGATGATATAAATAAGATAAGCCGTTAATATTTTACTTTTTTCTCTCAGCGGTCCCATAAACCCGGCAGACTCAAAGATTTGCAGTGAAGCATGATATAAGGCCATTGGCATTACCTGCGAACAGCTGATCTGCCAGCCATCTGCTCCGGGCTCCGCAACAAAGCCTTTTTCCATTTTAAAACGGGTAGATTCTTTATAACCCCACCATCCTGCAAAACGGTTCAGCTGATCATTCTTGAAATGTTTCTCGTGGACAAAGATACCACCAATTCCCCCTGGTCCGCTGTTCTGATATTTATAAGAACACCAACAGGCAAAATCAATGTCCCAGTCGTGTAATTGTACGGGTACATTTCCTGCTGCATGTGCCAGATCAAAGCCTACGATTGCTCCCGCAGCGTGTCCTGCTTTGGTAATAGCCTGCATATCAAACCACTGTCCGGTAAAATAATTTATACCGCCGAACAATACCAGTGCCAGTTCAGCAGCATTTTCAGCAATACAAGCTTCAATATCTTCTGTTCTTAAAATATATTCTCCTGGTCTGGGTGCCACTTCAATAATAGCTGTCTGCGGGTCGTAGCCATGAAAACGTACCTGGCTTTCCAGTGCATACTGATCAGATGGAAAAGCACCCGCTTCCATAATGATTTTAAATCTCTTTTGATCAGGGCGATAAAAGCTAACCATCAGTAAATGAAGATTAACAGTCAGCGTATTCATTGGACAAACTTCGGCAGGAAGCGCCCCTACAACCGGAGCCATTAACTGCTTTAGTTCTTTATGATAAAACATCCAGGGACTATCTCCTTCAAACCAGCCATCTACAGCCAGGTTTTGCCAGTTATCCAGTTGTTTTCCAAGCACATTACGTGCTGATTTTGGCTGCAGCCCCAGCGAATTCCCACACAGATATATAAAAGGTTTACCATTTTGCTGTGGAAACAGGAATTCTTCACGGAATTCTCGCAGCGGATCCTGCTTATCCATTGTCCTTGCAAATGATAATGTATTCTCAAAGTTCATATTTTTGTAATTATGCTAATCAGGATAACTATTTTTACAATTTTAGCAAAAAAAAGCAGAATCAGACAATCTTATACCTGTTCTCTTCAGCTATTTCGTGCATCTCAAATCTCCTGATAAAAAGCACAATTAAGGCAATGATTACGGCCGCAATAGCCATAAATAAAGATACCTCTCTTAAAGTCAGTAACATTGCCTGTAATTCAATCTTTTTAGCAATCATTACCACAGCCGCACTATTAGCATGAATACTATCCATTCCATGAGATAAAAATCCTGCTTTGAACTGTTGTATTTCTGATGAATAAATGGAATTATTAAAAGTAATCCCTTCTGAAAGATAGCTATCATGCCTGGTGGTCCCCCGGAATAACCAGTTACTGAAAAGAGAATATCCGGCATAAGAACCAAGAATATAGCGAAATGATAAACTTCCCATAACCCGGTCTCCATTGGATTCCCGTGGAATATTTGTGGCCGTAAAAGTAGAAAGCGTAGTCAGCATTACACCATAAGCCATTCCCTGCATTAAATAAGCAGCAATCAGGTTATGCATAGAATTATAAGTCTGTACATCGAGGAAAAAGATAAACAGTGATGCGGCATAAAGTAAAAAAGCAATGCTGAGCATAATCCTTACTGGCATCCTCTTATATAATAAAATACCTGCAAGAGGAAAACTGATGGCATAGGCACATAAAGTAATCAATGCAATTACCGACAGATATCTTTCTTCTCCATGAAAAGTATAAGCAGCATATTTATTAAATAATAAACTGGTACTGTAAAAGGCATACATTAATACCATAAATGTAATACCCAGAGGAATCTGCTTATAATCCTTAAAAACCCGCAGATCCCAGAAAGGACGTTTAACATGATACTGTCTGAAAATAAACAAAAAGGTTAGCCCGCAAAAACCGGTAAATGCAGCCACAATCTGCTGATTATTAAACCAGTCTCTGGTTTGCCCGTAAGTCAGTACATAACAAAATAACAAAGACGCTCCGGTAAAAAACAGCATACTGGCCCAGTCAACCTGGTACAGCGGAACTTTTCTATGCATTCTTTCCCGGTGAAACAGCAGTAAACAGATCACGATACAAAGACCAGCTGCAATAGTAGCAATCAGATAAATAGCCTGCCATTCATGTTCTTCGATAGTTGGATTAACAAAAATGTCGGCAAGTTCTCCTCCTACCCTTGCGATAGTATAATATATACCATAAAATAAGGCTCTGTGACGCATCACAGGAAAACGATCTGTCAGCAATGATATAAAATCAAGCAGACAGATAAGTTTAAGGATACTTATAAAGAAATTACTGACTAATAATAACGGAGCATAACTGATCAGATAACAGCAGAGAGATAGTATCACCTGGCAAATCAGTGCGCCTGTTAACAAGTCAGATTTTTTAAAATACAGCTTTAACCTGTAATATATAGGTATCGCAGAAACCAGCCCCACGGTACCAATCTGTGAAAACCAGGTTACTGTTTCAGGCTCTACACCATAAAAGGCAGATAACCTTGAAGCAGTTGTACTGGTGATAGCCAGAACAAATGACTGTAAAAGAAGAAGCAATATAATGGCAGGTCCCTTAATCCAATCACTGATGTTTTTTCGGTATGGAGATAATTCGTACATCATATGTTTTAGCTTAACTTTTCAATCAGCTGCCCCAGCACTTTTCTGGCGATTTCCAGTTCATCCTTTTCTATATCGGCCGTAATGCCGGATAAGAAAGTGTCCAGTAAAGGCAGAACGGTCTTTTCCAGTTGCCGCCCACTCTGCGTAAGCATAATATTCTTATTTCTGGCATCTGAGGTATCACTGATTCGCTCTACCAGTTTTCTCTTTTCCAGATTATCAATAATCTTGGTAATTGATCCCTTATCCTTAAATAACTGATCTGCCAGATCCTTTTGCTTCTGCCCTTCTTTTTTCCAGATCAGGCGGAGTACGGCAAACATTTCGGATGTGAGATCTATATCATGCTGTATCAATAAAGAATTGATTCTTAAGCGGTAAAGACCTAAAGCCTGTGAAATTAACAAACTAATTCTGGTACGATCTTCCATAGCTAATTCTATTACAGAACAAAGTTAGTGTAAATTAGTTGAATATTCAACTAATTTACACTAACAAAGAGCTCTGACGCAATCACCCCTGTATAAAGTCATGAACAACACCTGCTGTCACCGGATAACTGAATTAAATTTGTATAGTAAATAACTCTAAAGACATGAGCACTTTAAACAAACAATTTACAGCTACTCTGCTGAAAAGTCCGGACAAAGGCGGATGGACCTATGTCATATGGCCAGACTCCGTTTCATTTTTCAAAACCCGTGGTCTGGTAAAAGTTAAGGGCACCATTGAGGGGCACCCTTTTCAGAGTTCATTTATGGCATTGGGTAATGGGACTCATAAACTTCCCATCAAAGCCGAGATAAGGAAACTTATCCATAAAGAAGAAGGCGACAGCGTCAGCATCTGTCTGGAAGAAAGGATCGAAAATAAGGTTTAACCCTATTTTTTAGTAAACTGATCTATGATTTCCATTACCGTCAGCCCATCTTCACCAATGCAGGGATTAAGCCCTTCATTTGAAAAATAGCGTACAGTAGCCCCGATCATAGGTTCCTGCACATGCTGTAGTGCATCAAAATCAAATACTTCAGTTACCCCTTTCACGGTAAGCTCAATTTTACCGGGGCCAAAAACAGGAAAAGTTAATGTTCCTGCCGATCCGGTAAGGATGCACAGATCTTTTTGTGCTCCCTCTGGCATATCAAAACACCAGGTTCCATTAAAAAATACATTGTTTTTAAATTTAAGCATTCCGGTCACCAGATCATCTGCCAGGTATAAACCGCCCTGATTTGCTGAAATTCCTGCAGCTTTTTCAATGGGTCCGAAAAAATACAACATCAGATCGAGCTGGTGCGGAGCGATATCATGAAAAAGACCACCACCAGCAATAGCAGGATCCAGACGCCATTGAATTTTTGGATCAGCCAGTTCCTTCTCTGTCAGTGAGGGCTGTAAATAGGTTAATGTAACTAGTTTAACATCGCCAATGGCACGCTCATCGATCAATGCTTTTATTTTCTTAAACACGGGCTGTTCGCGGCGATAATGTGCTATAGTCAGCTTTCCTTTGTAAGCTGCTGCTGCTTCAACCATTCTTTTTCCGGAATCTGCATTTACCGCCATTGGTTTTTCAACATAAACTGACTTACCTGCTTTTAGTGCCGCAATGGTCAGCTCTTCGTGCGATAAAGGCGGTGTAGCAATATATATCGCATTAACTTCAGGATCATCGATCAATTCCTGCGTATTGCTGTACCATTTTGATACCTGGTGTCTTCTGGCATAATCCTCTGCTTTGTCAGGATTCCTGCTCATTACAGCTACCAGTTTTGAACCCGGAACCTTGCTAAAGGCCGGCCCGCTTTTCACCTCTGTTACATCTCCGCAACCAATCATCCCCCATTTTATTGTATTCTGCATTTTATTCAGTTTAACTGGTAAATATGGTAAAAATCTGTCTGCTGTAAAGGTCTAAAAAACATAAAGCGTATAGCAGCTGTCAATATTGAACAGCCACTATACGCTTTTTTGCAGATCGCCTTCCGGCAAAAATTAAATGGTTTGCGCTGTATCCTGCACCGCTAAAGCAGCTGGATTAACCAAAGTTCCGATCACTTCCGGAACTGGTACATCAGTACTTTCACTATAGCCATGGGTCAGTAAACGTACACGGTTAATACAAACACGTGCAAATTCAGGCACAAACAGGTCAAATTTTGCAAATTTAGCAGCCAGTTCAGGATTCTCATCCTGGAATTCCAAAATAGTATTGGCAACATTTTTCCAGAAATATTCTTCTTCCAGACCGACATAAGAATGGAAAATATTACTCAGATATCTGAATACCGCATCAAAAATTCCGGAAAGAATAAATAACGGAGCCAGTTCATCATCAATTTCTCTTAAGACATTAACCAGGTCTTCAGGTAATTTTGCTTTTGATTCTTCAGTAAGTACAATTTCCTCAACAAAATCTTTAATAATGATGCGCTGTGGTACATAATCCTTCATGACCAGAATTGTGTTTTCTCCATGCGGGCTGAAGAAAAAAGCGTGCTTATAGAAAATTCTTAATATCGGCTTAAGATAGGCATCCAGATAAGCTTTAAGCCATTCACCAGGTGTAATACCCGATTTTTCAATCATCGCTCCTACTAAACTATTACCTTCATCATCAACATACAGCAGACTCGCCATCGTCATAATCTTTTCTCCTGGCTGCAGATAGTTCTCTGCACTTTCTCTCCAGATTACCCCTAAGAATTCCTGATACTGATAAGGAGATTGCGGAATCGCACTATATTGCGGATGCGTATAAGCAGCAGTAGCTACCTCTCCCAATAAAACAACCTTAGTTTCTTTCAGATAAACATCTCCATCGAGCATATCTTTTGCCCATTGTGTTACTCTTGGCGCAATAGCCAGTTTTTTAGGAGATAAGCCTCTGAAAATTGACGTATTTAAAATAGAAATAGCCGTTTTAACATAATGTTTACGCGGATTACTGATATTGAAGAAAGTACGGATACTTTGCTGACACATATACTGATCATTTCCTAAAGCCAGCGGCACTACATACTGACTGGCAATATCATGAGCCAGCTGCAAAACAATTTTATTGTTCCATTGCCATTCATGTACCGGGATAAAAAGGTAATCATCCGGATTCAGATTTTTACCGCTTAATATTTCATTAAACTGGCTAATCTGTTCAAAACCCAGCTCATCTTCATAAAATGCGGCCATATCAATAGATGCCAGAGATTTAAAGTCTGCACGTAATTTATGAACCGCCAGCCAGGCCAGCTGAGTGGACTGTCCTGCTTCAGGAGCATATTTTCCCTGATCACTATGATTAAACCCGATGCGGCCTTTATTAATTGTTGCCCATGGATGTCCGTCCATCTGATGCTCTATAGTCTGATAATCAGCATCAGCAAGCTGATCAGCAGTTAAACGTCCTTTTTCATGAATATAAGCATCAGCATATAAGGTGTTTAATGTTTCTTCTACGAAATGAGCAAGTGTAAACGATTTCACACCGAAAGTCTCCTGTGTTTCCGTAAAAAATGCAGGAGCATTGTTTAAAGGAACGGCTACACCGTCTGCAAACTTACGCAAAGACTCTTTCTGGATATGCCAGTAGTCCAGCATGCGGTGACTTGCAGAAAAAACATAATAGATATTTTCATGATCAGTATTTAAACGAAAATGAGTCAAACCGGATTCATCAGTACCTGTAATTTCAGGTTCAGCCAGCTTTTCGTGCATTAGCTCCACTATGGCTTTAGCTATATAATTTAGATTAACTTTATCCCAAACCGCTTTTTTAAGCGGTTTTATTTGGTCAAAATGATTGTAATTCATGTCAGGTTTTTAAATATTGATCGTTGCTGATAATGTGTTTGTTCCGGTCTCAAGAATATCTTTAAGTGGATTGCAGGGCTCATCAGTTGCTGCAAAACCAAAAGACTGGAAGGCAATTTTTTTCTCCACGATATAAGCTTCTCTGCCTAATACCGTATTAATGATTGAAGAATTCCGGTAAGCCCCCATTCCCAAATCGGGTGTAACAAAACCATGGGTATGCAATTCTGCATTCTGCACAAAAATTTCGTTGCCATTGCCATCGATAGAATAATTACGGCCTACAGCATATAAGTTATCTTCATTCCGGGAAATACGATGATTGATTCCTTTTAAGAAATGAGGTTCTTTGTATTTATATCCTGTTGCCAATACGACAAAGTCTGTTTGCTGAACAAATTCTTTTTCTACTTCTGTATGGTAAAAATGAAGATTGGAGCGTCCGTCTGCCGTAGTTGTAATGTCGTTCAACTGGCAGTTCGGGCTCAATTTCACGTTAGGCTCTTCCCCACCTACACTCAATTCATAGAGTTTATCAAAAATCTGATTAATCAAATCATAATTAATCCCTTTGAACAATGAATTCTGCTTACTCAAAACCTGTCTGCGTTTTTCATCCGGTAAATTATAGAAATGATCTACATATTCGGGAGAAGTTAACTCGAGTGTAAGTTTCGAATATTCCATAGGGAAGAAACGATCCGGACGGGTAAACCAATTTAATTGTAATCCGTTTTCTGTTTCCGGTAAAAGGTCATAGAAAATTTCTGCGGCACTTTGTCCCGATCCGATAATACTTATATTTTGCTGGTTTAATAGTTCACGTTTATAATTCAGATATGCAGAAGTATGAATAACCTGAGGATTTTTGCCAGGCTCAACAAAATCCGGCATCTTTGGTATTGTTCCCGTACCTAAAACCAGTTTACGGGTATAATAAGTCTGTTTTTCTAAACTCCGCTGATCTTCTACGATTAGTTTATAATATTGTTCTGCCTCATCATAGTCCGTACTGAGTACTTTCTGATTAAACTGGCAGGAAGGTAACTGCTCAATTACCCATTTGCAATACGCATTATACTCTTTACGTAAGATATAGAAATCTTCCCTGATATAGAATTTGTACAAACGGTCAGTTTGCTTCATAAAGTTCAGGAAGCTATATGGACTTGTAGGATCTGCAAGTGTAACCAGGTCAGCCATGAAAGGCACCTGTAAAGTTGCATCACTCAGCATCATACCAGGATGCCAGTTAAAAACTGACGCCTGATCGAAAAATATAACCGACAAATCTTCTAAAGGTGCTGCCAGAGCGGCCATTCCCAAGTTAAAGGGTCCGATACCAATACCTATAATGTCGTAAATCTTTTGTGTTTTCATTTATTCTCAGAATTTATATTCCGGCCACCTGGCCCAATAATGCGACATCTTTACTCTCAGGGAACTTTTCCCAATACCATTCACGATAACAAAATGTAAGATTTGCATCTTTAGTTGGCATTTTTATAATACGCTGGAACCTGAATCCCAATCTGGTTACGAAAATATGCATGGCTCTGGACTCCACAGCCGCCTCACCAATACACTTTCCTACCACAGGATTCATAAATACCAGATCCATGATCATCTGTCCGATACAGAAGCTGAATTTTTTGTTTTTATCTGTCGGTGCAATTAATAAATGTGCACCATAATCTGTTGCCAGAGCTTCATAATAGGCCCCTACTGTATCACGCATAGGCCAGTACGGTTCTATGGTAAAAGTTGGTTCTCCATTAATTTCTCCAATAATACTATGGGAGTGATCGCTTGGTATCAGCGTGCGGTAAAAGGTTTCCAGATCTCTGATCGGGCCATCCATTTTCCAGATAGGTTTGGCATGTTCCTGATTAAACCAGTCATGTACCATTTCCAGATCTCTGTCCACATCAAATGAACGTAAAGAAATAGTAATGTCCTCTTTAGGGAAATATCTGCTGTATATCACCTCACCAACCTTAGGTTTGATCAGATTATCACAGAAGAAATACTTATTCAGCGGATTAGGATAGTCCCTATAGATTGCCGGATTATCAATCGGCGCACTGGCTTCATCAATATTATACAGATTCGTTAACAGGTTTCCTTTCACTTCCCAGCTTCTGCTGTTGATTACATAATCAACAAAACCAGTAGTATCTGATTCTTCAAACTGCTTAAACTCAAGGTATATCAGATCGATCAATGTTCTTTCATCTGCCAGTCCGTTACAGCCCAGTGCATTGACAATACCTAATAAATTGTTAATCAACAGATAGTAAGTATATTTTGGAAAAATATAAGCTTCAGGAACAATAGACCCGCTTTCATCAGCTATACCAGGCAGATACTTTGCAAGCTCTTCTGCCTTACCTTCTCTGAAAAAGAAGCCCTGATTATCTCTGAAATACAGTTTTGCAGGAAAATTCTGACTATCCAGCTCAACCATAACGTTCTGCTGATGAAATTCAAAAGCCATTCCATACTTATTGAAAATCCCTATAACAGGCCCTACGCAGATATGAAGATATTGTTTGAACCAGTTAATAGCTACCTGATCTACCGGTTTATTTTTATGTTTTGCTGCCTGTCTGATAATATTTGCCATTCTGGGATTTTCACCCAGCAAACCATCCTGACAAAGCGCAGCAAGTAACGTTACGTTTTTATCTGCAGCTTCACCTTTAAATTTATTGTGACGGATGCTCGTATTAAAACCATCAATCACTTTTCCCTTATAACTTACCGCAAAAAATGCAGGATCTGTTATAAATTCAATTTCAGGAAACTCCTTTTTCAGAGATTTGCCCAGATCTGTTTTTAACAAACGACTTACGTCATAGCCGCGATGCAGCTCTCTGACTAAATTAACACGCTCCGAATTAGTAATTTTCACATGCAGCGAAAATTTATACATCCAGTCACTTTCGCGGTTATATACTGTACGAACAGAAGAAGTAGGTGTATATAGAGGTCCCCAGTTACCCAGGCTATACAGTAAACCTTCTTTTTCCATCTCTTTCACTTCAGGCTGATTCAGCAGATAGCCGGCTTCCCATGGATGCATGGGCAGTACTTTCCATCCCGGATGACGATCCAGTAATTCCCTCACCTGATGAGTTTCAGGAACAGCATTCAGCAATTCCTTTTTAAAAGTGCCGGTAATCTCAAATCCCTCTGCATTTTTCTCTGTCACCTGATCTGGTGCCACCAGAAAATACGCCAGCTGGAATTCTCCTGCAGTTTCAGGAGAATATTTCAATAACTCTTCATCATTCTTAAATCCCATCCTGCCTTTTGTCAGCGGATGTGAATTGTGTCCAAGAGCCAGAGATTGTTCTGCCTCAATGAAGCTCATGTATTCTTTATTAACGAGCTTTCCTGTACGATTAAAGTATTCCTGATATTTGGTCAAATTATCTATACTGTTCAGTAAACGTGATTTGACGAGTTCAGCATTAATTCCTGAAAATTCATCCTTAGCAGATAAAACAATCAGTTCCATAAAACGCAGCGCATCTATAGGCCTGATTTCATCAGTATTCAGATTACGCTCTATGACCGGAAAATTAAAGACGTGTCTTCCGCTTTCTGCATAATGTTTTAATGGAGCAAATACTTCAAATCCAAATTCAGAAAAGTCGAAGCGTAAATGTAACTCGTGACCTGTCAGTTTCAAATAGTCTGCCAGAGGCTGATCATACCGGGGAATTCCCTGATAGCGGCTCCAATTACTAAACTCCCGGCAATAACTATTTAAGAGAGAATTGAAGTTAATTTCTCCAGAATTCTTTTGTAGTTTTATTAAACTGTAGGTATTCGTTTCCATGTTGTTTGATGATGTTGAAGATGTTTTTAACGTGGTCAATTGTAGTCAGGGGGTTAAGCAAAGTAAATTTGAGATAGAATTGTTTATTAATTTTAGTGCCTGCAACCAGTGCTTCTCCTCCGTTGAACATACTTTTTTTGATAAACTGGTTCATTGCACAAAGGTCTGCCTGCCCGTCTCTCGGGTTGTAGCGGAAAACCAGTGCACTGATATCAGATTCGTTCATCAGTTCAAAAGAAGGATCTGCCTGGATCATAGCAGCTATCTGTGCTGCTGTATGAATGATTGTTTCAAAATAACTTCCTAATTTTTCTTTCCCCATCATTCTCAGTGTAAACCAGAGTTTCAATGCGTCAAAACGACGGGTAGTCTGAATAGATTTATTTACCTGGTTTGGTAAACCGTCATGATCATGATCCTTAGGATTCAGATAATCAGCATGATGGGTAATCAGGCCAAAAAATTTCTTGTCTTTAATTAAAAAGGCGCCACTACTTACCGGCTGGAAGAATGATTTATGATAATCAACTGTTACAGAATGTGCCAGTTCAATACCATTGATTAATTTACGGGACTTACTGGTTAACAGTAAACCGCAGCCATAAGCTGCATCCACATGGAACCAAAGGTCATATTTAGCACTTAAACGTCCTATTTCCTTTAATGGGTCAATATTACCAAAATCGGTAGTTCCTGCTGTACCTACTATAGCAATCGGGATATTTCCCTGTGCAATTTCTTCTTTGATTGCATCTTCCAGCAAGATAGAGTTCATTCTGAAACTGCGGTCAGTTTTAATTTTAACCACTGCTTTTTCTCCCAGTCCTAACAGAGATGCATTTTTCTGAATACTGAAATGAGCCATTTCAGAGACAAATATTCTGAAACGGGAAGCCTCGGCTGGTAAACCATCTTCCTTGATATTGTGATTTAAGAGTTTAAAGGCATAATGATCTCTGGCAAGTAATAAACCCATCAGGTTACTTTGTGTACCGCCACTGGTAAAGATTCCATCAGATAATGGACCAAAGCCAATCTCTTTACAGGTCCACTCAATCAGTTTCTGTTCCATTAAAGTTCCGCCGGCACTCTGATCCCAGGTATCCAGGGATGAATTGATAGAAGAAATCATAACTTCTGCTGCAATCGCCGGAATAACAAGCGGACAGTTTAAATGAGCAATATATTCCGGATGGTGGAATGCTACCGCATGGTTTGTATATAAATTCTCTACTTCGTTCAGTAAACTATCATAATCCTGCAGGGGTGTATCAAAATCTACCTTAGCAAATAAAGGGCGAAGCTCTGCCGGGCTTACACCACTGAATGGTTTTTTATTATTGTCAAGGAAACGCTTAACGGCCATACTCACCTTTCCTATAGCATCCAGATATTCTTCCTGATTGTCATGATGAAAAATATCCCTTTGGATATTACTTTCCAATAATGTTGTTAATTGTTCTTCTTGTAGGTTGATTGTAAGCATATCGATCTTAATTATTCACGGTTTTTATATAATTGAGGTTATTAACAAGCGTGTTTACGTGCTGCACAAATAGATTAGCAGGATGCACATTTAAATCAGAAAAAGAGGAACCAATAAGAGCGAAAACAGGTTTTAGAATCCTCTTCTTCATTACAGTTTAAATTTCTCCGCTAAGTAAGATGTTATTTAGAACAATTACAAATTATATTTAGACTAATTACCGATAATGTTGCAATTAACTGAAATTCAACTACATTCTAATATTAAATTTTAAGACAAATCATTAATACTTTTTTAACATAGCTATTCTGACCAACAGGATTAAGCCTGATCAGTAATAAAATACAAAAACACACCCGTAGCCTTCAGACTTTATCAGCCAGAGCTTTTCTTTTGTCCTTTCTCTTCCCTCTCCAGAATAGAAAACCGGTTACAGGTAGTGTTGTGCAGATCAGGCTGGACAGGAAAGCAATAATTTTTCCGGGCAATCCTAAAATCTGTCCGGTATGGAGATCATAAGACATTTCATTTAATTTTAGTCCATTACTTTTATGGCGATGAGCCAGTTCTTTTACCAATTCCCCATTATTGCCATTAAAGTAATAACGATCACTTTTATAATAGAACAATGCCTTCTGATAAACAGTTATATTCAATAAGCCTGATCCTTTTTCGACCGGTGCGATCAGAAACATATCAGATCCGGGAGAACGTTTTACACTTTCCAGGAATGAAATGTCCATTAGTTTAGCAGAATCCAGTGCTTTGGTAACTTTAATTGCCGGAAGTTTCTCTTCAAATTCATAGCTGGTACCCAGATTAACAGTTCTGTTCACGCCCTTTTTTAACCAGTCATAGCTGATGGATAGTCCGGTAAATGCGACAATAAAGGCGATTAAAAATGCATAAACTCCTAAAACACTATGCAAATCATAATTGACTCTGCGCCACTTTCCATTGAGTTTGATAGTCAGCGCGCGTTTCATCTGTGTTTTTCTTTTCGGCCACCAGATAAACACTCCGGTAATCAATAAAGCTAAAAATATAAAAACAGAGACACCAACGACCATTTTACCGATTGGTCCGGGTAATAAAAGATAGATATGGATAAACTGAACAATTGTAAAAAAATCCTTGCGCAGATTTTGATCATGGAGCACAGCTCCGGAATACGGATTGATATAAACCGTATAAAACTGTCCCTTCCCTGTTAAAAAGATCACCGCTGACCGGTCCTTACTGACATAGACTATTCTGCCTATCTGGAGTTCAGGATGAACTTTTTGTGCGATTGCACTCAGTGCAGAAGGCAATAGTACCGCCTTTTGCTGTACTTCTATTTTACGCCATGGTTCTGTTGCATCTCTTATTTCATCCTGAAACACATACATACAACCAGTAATACTTACAATAAAAACGACCAGCCCGGAGGTTAAACCTAACCACCTGTGTGCAAGACGAGCAATTTCTTTAATGTTCATTTTTAAAATTTGATCAAAAATATAAAAATATAACATTGTTTGGAATTAATCCAAATAAATCTTTGCTTTGCGCAATCAAACAATAAAAAAACACACATGAGAAAAAATCTATACTTAATTTTACTTCTTTTAATTGCCTTTGCAGCAGGTGCTAATGCACAAACTGTAAGCGGAATTATCAGTAATAATACCGAACCGCTAAGCGGTGCAAATGTCAAAATTGAAGGCAAAAAACTGGAAACCAGTACTGATAAGGACGGTCATTTCGAATTAAAACTTGAAGCAGGTTCTTACAACCTGATCGTCAGCTACATTGGCTATAACCCAACCATTCAGAAAATAACACTGGCTAAAGATCAGAACCTAAGTCTGAATCTGTCCCTTAATCCAAGTAACACTATGGATGAAGTTGTTGTTGTTTCTTCCCGTAAACCAAGTAAAGTGAGTGAAATTCCAGGAACTGTCTGGATTATTGATAATCAGCGTTTACAGGAGCAAATCAGAGGAGGTATAAGTCTGAAAGAAGCTCTGGCAAGACTTATTCCAGGTCTGGATGCCGGTCCTGAAGGCCGTACTAATTTTGGTCAGAACCTGAGAGGCAGAAATGTACTGGTCATGGTAGATGGCGTTTCTTTAAACAGTACCAGATCAGTTAGCAGACAATTTGACTCGGTTGATCCATTCAATATTGAACGTATTGAAGTACTATCAGGAGCAAGCTCAATCTATGGTGGTGGTGCAACTGGCGGTATCATCAATATTATCACTAAAAAAGGACAGGCAGGTCCTCCTGCTTTTACGACAGAAGCAGGTGTACGCAGTGGTTTACAGCAAAAATCAGATCATGATGTTCGTTTCGCCCAATCTATTTCAGGTGGAAATGAAAACTTCAAAGGAAGAATCGGAATCGCTTATCAGAAAAACAATGCTGCTTTTGATGCAAATAACAAGCAGATTTTTAGTGATATCACACAAACAGATTTACAATACAACCAGTCTTTTGACATTTTCGCCAATACAGAATTCAAATTAAGTCCTAAACAGACTTTAAAAGTAAATGCACAATATTATAATTCAGGTTATACCGGTGATAAAGACCTGTACCTGGGCAATAATTATGAAGCTTTATTTACCAAACCAGGATTACTGGAAATGAGAAATGGCTTTACTTCTTCAGTAACGCCAAAAACCACACGTGCATCTATCAATGCTGACTATCATGCCGCTGATATTCTGGGTGGTCAGGATCTGTATATCCAGGCATCTAGCAGAAATGAGAAATTCAGCTTCCACCCTTTCCCTGCACAGGTTGTCAATAAAGCAATACCTGGCGGTGGTTTCCTTTACAGTGGTTCTACTGTTCAGAGTACCCGCTACAGTGCAGCAAAATTAGTGTTGTCAAAACAATGGTCAGCATTCAACTTAACTTACGGTGTTGATGCGGATAACGAAGCATTTGTAGGTAATCAGACTATCTTTGACAGAGCACTGGCAGCATCAAGTGGTGGAATGATCAATAACGGAATAGCTACCGTTCGCCGTTATCCGGGTGTTAACATCAACAGCCTTTCAGGTTTTATGCAGGCACAATGGAACCTGACCAGCAAACTGACTTTATCAGGAGGTGTCAGACAACAGAGACTGTATGTAAAAGTTGATGATTTTGTTGGTATTAATGCTCAGGCCCCTATCATTTTTGGTATTGGTAAAACGGCTACACCAATTCCTGGCGGCAAAAGTCATTACGATGTAAACCTGTTAAATGGTGCATTAATCTATAAAATATCTTCTCCTGAGCAGGTATGGGTTAACTTTGCTCAGGGTTTCAACCTGGCTGACCCGGCTAAATACTATGGACAGGGTACTTATGCCTTAAATGGAACAAACTGGGATCTGGTTCAGGGAAGCAGTGTAGCCACTACTCCATTGACAGGATTAAAAACAAACCAGCTGGAAACAGGATGGCGTCACCGTGGTAAAGTAGTAAATGCACAGGTATCAGCATTTTATTCATGGTCAGATAAAGACATGAAAACATCTACTACCTTTGCTGTAGAATTAATCGACCGTAAACAACGTAATTATGGTGCCGAAGCTTCCGTGTCAGTTAATCTTCCAAGTGGATTTGAAATTGGCGGTAATGGTTTATATATCAAATCTCAGTTCAAACAGGATGATTCCTGGAAAGCTCAGGACATTGCCAATGCAAGTCCGTCAAAAGCTACTGCATTCATAGGATGGAGTAACAAAGCAATAGGATTCAAAGCACTGGGCTTCCGTTCATTTGATGTAAAAGACAATGCTGATAATAAACTGAAAGGATATACCACTTTAGATCTGTTGGGTCATGTTAAATTACCTCTTGGAACATTATCATTTGGCGTACAGAATTTACTGAACAAAGAATACCAGACTATCTGGAGTCAGCGTGCACAGGTTTTATACAAACCATTAAGAGTTGCTCCTGAATCATTAAATTACTTAGGCAGAGGACGTACCTACAATTTAAGTTACACCATTAACTATTAACAGCTAACTGCCCCGGTCTGAAAAAAGATCCCGGCAATAGTGATTAATTATAGAATTAAGTTTAAAAGGCTGGCCGATCAATTGATCGGCCAGCCTTTTTTTTATGATTTTCCTGAGATAAAACTGAATATTCGCTATCAAATTATAGCAACCGGATATATTATTCTTTAAAATTTTCGTTGTTAATGATAAAATCTCTACTCAATCCGGTAGCTTAGTCAGGGTTAATAAAATCAGCAGTTTTAAATCAAAAAAATGAAGTTTTACCAGCATTCCATCGTCCTTAAAGAAAGAAAAAGAGGCTTTCATCTGATTACCACTGATATTCTTGATGCCTTTCCCGAAATACGTGAACTAAAAACCGGTATCTGCCAGGTCTTTATTCAGCATACCTCTGCTTCACTTACGATTAATGAAAATGCTGATCCGACTGTCAGACATGATTTCGAAATATTTTTCAATAAGGCAGTCCCGGAGAATGATCCGGATTATCTGCATGATGAGGAAGGATCTGACGATATGCCTGCCCATTTAAAAACAGCTCTGCTGGATACTTCCCTGATGATCCCGATCCGGAACGGAAGATTAGCCCTGGGTACCTGGCAGGGAATTTATTTATGTGAGCATCGCAATTACGGTGGCTCCAGAGCAGTTATGCTGACTGCCTGGGGAGAATGATCTGATCAAAATACTGATGAATTATACAAGCTATTATGCATTTGAATATATTTGGAGACCGAAATACAAAATCGGATTATAAACAGGTATAAACCTCTCCATTCAAATTGTTCATATGAAAAAAATAATTGCGGTAAAATCAAAAAAAGAACTAAAAACATTTATTGATTTTCCACATGAGCTATACCAGCATGATCCAAACTACGTCCCGGAACTGTTTATTGCACAAAAAGATTTATTAACCACACACCCGTTTCACAAACATTCTTCCCTTCAGACCTTTTTGCTTTATGACGGGGATAAAGTTACCGGACGTATTGCCGCTATCTTAAATAATAACCACAATATCGCCAACCAGGCCAATGATGGTTTTTTTGGCTTTTTTGATTGTATCAATGATAACGAAAGTGCTTCATTGCTGATCGCAGAAGCGGAGAAATGGTTAAAAGAAAAAGGAGTGGAAACCATTATCGGCCCTGTCAATTTTTCTACCAACGAATCCTGCGGATTGCTGATTGAGGGTTTTGATTCTCCACCAGTAGTGATGATGCCATACAATGCCTCTTATTACCCGGCATTACTCGAACAAACCGGACTTTCCAAAAAAGTAGATCTGATTGCATGGAAATGGGATGGAGATAATTATGATGACCGTTCAGTACAATTACTTGAAAAACTACAGGATCGGTTAAAACGAAGTAATATCACGATCCGTAAGATCAATATGAAAAAATTCAAGGAGGAAGCAGAAAACCTTCGTGAAGTTTATAACAAAGCCTGGGATAAAAACATGGGTTTTGTACCATTGAATGATGAGGAATATGATTACCAGGCAAAAGATCTGAAAATGATTTTAGATCCTGATTTTTGTCTTGTTGCAGAACAGGATGGAAAGATTGTCGGCTTCGGTGCGGCCATACCAGATATCAACGAAATTCTGATCAAAATCAAAAAAGGAAGATTATTTCCTACCGGTCTGTTTAAATTGCTGATGAACAAAAAGAAAGTATCCGGAATCAGAATTTTACTGCTGGGCGTTATAGAAGGTTACCGTAAACTGGGTATCGAAGCTTGTTTATACGGCAATATTATCAAAGCCTATAAAGCTAAAGGATTAAAGTATGCAGAAGCATCCTGGACACTGGAACACAATGACTTAGTAAACAACGCAATCAAGGCAATCAAAGGTGATCCCTATAAAAAATACAGAATTTACGAAAAACGTATTCAAACCACAAAGGTATAAATGAAGATCAGCAGCTCTTTTTCAATTGCGCAGCGTCCGGGATTTTTAATCCTGCTGATGGTGCTGTTTTTTAATAGCACACAAATTTTAGCGCAGCAGAAAAAAGCTGTTAAAAGTACCAGTGATCTCTCCTACCTGACCGACTCAACTGTACTCAACCGAAGCGATTATCTGCTTCGCCTGGGTAAGGTATTTGAGACAATTAACCAGGTTGAGGTAACCACTTCTTCATTTTATCTGCTGGAACCCATAGCAGGACACCTGAAACAGGACGAAGCGGCAATTGCCCTTTTAAAAAAGCGTCTCAGTCAGGGTGACAGAACACTTAATGTCCAAAACCTGCAGATGTATCAGACGCTGCTGGATGAACTCGAGACTAACAACGTACGTTGTCTGGCAGATCTGCAGGATTATGAAAAAAAATTAAACGGACTTAAAACGCAGATTCTTAATCTGCGAAAAGATACTGTACTGATGAAAATATTCAGAACAGATTCTTTAAAGAGAAGTTTTAAAACAGAGTTTGCAGAGCTGGGCAAAAAACGGATAATTATGGATAGCCTGATTAAATCCAATACCAGCTTAATCAACAGTCTTCAGGCAAGAACATCCGCCAACATCATTAATATCAGAGAATTAACCTATACTGCAGACAACCAGCTCGAATCTGTAAGTATCAAAGCATTCAGCAAAGAAAGACGGTATCTCTGGGAATCTGTAGATAAAGCAGCCAATAAAAAAGTAGACTTTCAGCGCTTTATGGAAAGTGAGCAGCAGGTTTCCGGCTATTACTTTGAATATACCCGGGGCAGCCGTTTTTTACTGATAGTTTTAGGCGCCGCTTTTTTCTTCTGGTTGTATTTTAATTTTAAAAGTCTGAAACAAAGAAATAGACTGGACTCTGTAAACCACCTCAATTTCACATTTGTAAGACCTAAACCTTATCTGATCAGCCTGATTTTCATACTCACGCTGGCTCCTGTTTTTGACCTCTTAGCACCTGCACTCTATATAGAAACCATCCATGTATTACTGGCATTCAGTATCACAGCACTGTTTTTCAAAAGACTGCCAAGGGATATTTTTTACAAATGGTGTATTTTTGTTGTACTGCTGGTTTTTCCGATAATCCTGCGTTCACTGGGAATGCCTGCACGTTACCAACGCTGGTTACTGCTGATATTTGGTATAGCTTCACTGGTTTATGGCTTATACAGTTACAAGATTTTAAAAGAAAAAGCAGTAAAATACAGATTACTTAAAAGTGTTGGAATCATTTACATCATTTTTAACTTCCTGGCTATTATCTGTAATTTATTTGGTCGTTTTACGCTAACCCAGATTTTTTACAGCAGTGCTGTCAACTCTGCATTACATGCTATATCATTGATTATCCTTGCCGGAATGATCACAGAAGCCTTTTTACTGCAGATCAAAAGCAGCAGGGTCAGAAAAGACTATCCTGAGCATTTTGACTGGGAGCCTGTTGTCAAAAGTCTGCGTGGCTTATTAGGTATTGCAGTATTTCTGATCTGGCTGACGCTGTTACTGGTTAACCTGAACATCTTTGATAGTTTGTATACTTCGCTGATCGCCTTTCTGAATGAAAAACGCCAGATAGGAACCCTTATATTCACTTTCTGGGGTATAGGCCTGTTTCTGATTATTATCTGGATAGCCAACTTTCTGCAAAAATACATTGCTTACTTTTTTGGTGACACAGGTGATGACTCTCTTGATGACAATAAAAGCGAGCGTTCTAAACTGATAGTAACCAAATTAATTTTGCTCATAGGCGGCTTTTTAATCGCTGTAGCAGCTTCTGGACTTCCGCTTGACAAGATCACCGTCGTGCTGGGCGCACTGGGCGTAGGGATCGGCTTAGGGCTTCAGAACATCGTAAGTAATTTTGTTTCCGGTATTATCCTTATTTTTGATAAAACCGTACGTATTGGTGACGTAGTTGAGATCAGTGATAAAAAAGGCAAGGTAAAAGAAATCGGATTACGTGCAAGTACCTTACTGACAGATGACGGAGCAGAAATCATCATCCCAAATGGTGCAATTTTATCCAATAACATTATCAACTGGACACTGACCAATAACCAGATGCGTGTGGTCATAGAGTTTTCTGTGAGCAACCCTTTTCAGCGGGAAGAAGTAACAGAGACTATCAAAGAAATCATTGCCACCCATGATAATATTTTCGTGGCCAAAGAACCTAAAATCATCATTATTCCAAAAAACAAGAACAGCAGCGGAATTAAGATCTATTTCTGGTGCAAAGACATTTCACAGGCAGAGAACACAAAAAGCAGCATCAATTCTATCATTTTTGACGAACTCGAAGCAAAAGGTATAGAAGTTTTATAAGTTAATGCCGAACAGACTGTCGAGGACAGTTGCTAAGCATCAGTTTAGTTACTTTGAAAAAATCAACTATAACTTATAAATTCTATGAAACCAGTAAATACATTGTTGTTTACTTTAGGCGTGCTATTGCTTTCTAAAGCGGCCAGTGCTCAGCATTATGCAAATACCTGTATCCCCAACACCCTGGTGGAACAAAATATATTCATCAAAAAAAATGCGGACAAAACACCACCACCAACATTTGAAAGCAGCAAAGCAAAACTCCCTGAACCATTCTGGCCTGAAAGACAAAATGTAATCCGCTGTTACTGGAAAGCATGGGAAACAGCTTTTTCAAATCTGCATGGTGCAACCTCCGAAAATGGCTTTATCAAGCCTTTTATTGATCCAGCGTTTAACCAGCATATCTTCATGTGGGATACAAGTTTTATGGTATTATTCGGCCGCTATGGTCATCACGCTTTTGATTTTCAATCCAGCATGGATAATTTTTATGTCAAACAGGAAAAAGATGGATATATCTGCCGTGAAATATCAGAACTAAACGGGGATAAACTTTTTGAAAAATTTGATGTATCAAGTACGGGCCCCAATATTATGCCCTGGGCAGAATGGGAATATTTCCAGAACTTCCATGACATGGAACGGTTAAAAAACGTGTTCAGCCCACTTCTGGCTTATTATCAGTGGTTCAGAGATAACAGATCATGGCCTGATGGTTCCTATTATTCCAGTGGATGGGGTTGCGGAATGGATAATCAGCCCCGATTGCCGGCTGGCTATTCCGGCCAGTTCAGTACAGGTTTCATGTCCTGGATTGACACAACCCTTCAACAAATTTTTGCTGGTAAAACACTGATAGCAATGGCCGAAAAATTAAATCGTCAAAACGAGGTGAAAGATATCGTAACCGAAGTCGGCTTCCTGACCAGTTATGTACAGCAGCACATGTGGTCTGACAAAACCAGTTTTTTTTATGACCGTTATCGCGATGGAAAACTCTCTGATGTAAAAAGTATTGCAGCATACTGGGCTTTACTTGCAGGTGTTGTGCCAGATCAGCATTTAGCAGACTTCACAGCCCATCTGGAAAACCCTAAGGAATTTGCCCGCCTGCATCGAGTACCAACCCTTTCGGCAGATGACCCGGGTTATAGCGCAGATGGCGGATACTGGCGTGGTGGCGTCTGGGCTCCTACCTCGTATATGGTATTAAGAGGGCTTACGCAATACAAACAGGACTCCCTTGCCTTTGTTATAGCAAAAAATCATTTGGACAATGTAGTTCAGGTCTTTGACCAGACCGGATCACTTTGGGAAAATTACGCTCCTGATAAAGTTCTGGGCAAGGATCGTAAAGATTTGGTTGGATGGACTGGCCTGGTCCCGATTTCAGTACTTTTTGAATATGTATTTGGCCTTAAACCTGAAGTGCCGGAAAATATGATTACCTGGGACATACGCTTAACAGACGAGTTTGGTGTCAAAAAATACCCCTTTAAAGAAAACGGACTCCTTGACTTTTGGTGTGCTGCAAGAAAAAACAATACAGATAAACCAAAAATCAAGATTCATTCCAATATTCCTGTTGTAATTAAATTGCAGTGGAATGGGGGGAGCCAGATACTGAATATCAAACCAGATAAGAAATAAGAGACACCAAACCTGATAAGTATTAAGACATTAAGACCTGTTTTCCGGCTCCCACAGGTCTGAACACCGGTTAAAATAATCATTTACAATTTCCAGCGAATAATCCTTCAGAAGTGATTCTTTATATTTTGCTGCACCAATATTCAAATGATTATATATCAGGTTCTCCAGACTTTTAACAATTTTATCAGCTCTGTACTCTTTGGTTACTTTTCGTTTTGCAGATGCAGATAGTATCTCTCTTATTTTTTCATCTTCATACAGAAAGACAAGCACATCAGCAATCCTGTCTTTATCACGCTGTACAACAAAACCTGTCTGTCCATTATCAACCAGCTCAATCTGTGCATTATCCCGATCTAAAGTACTGATAGTCACAACAGGAAGACCCACGGTCATCGCTTCGGCGATGACCATTCCAAAGCTTTCTCCTATTCTGCTTGCAGCAAGAAAGACATCCATAGCTTTGTAATACATTAATAGCTGCTTAAAATCTGAAGTAGTATCAAAAACAATCAGCTTGTCCAGGATATTCAGCGCCGCGGCATAGGCCAGAATTTCCTGAGTTGCCCCTACCAGCAGAAACTTTGCATTACTAACTCTTTTTGCAAATGCTGCAAACCCATCCAACGCAATGATGTCAAACTTAGCAATATCCGCACGACCTATCCTACCTACCACAAAAGCCCCCTGCAAATTATGCTCCTGCTTAAACAGTTTCAGCTGACTATCAGATGGTAACAGACTATTAATATGCTTCACATCAACAGGATAGGGTAATGCCTTTCTTTTTGACGCAAAATTATCTTCCAGATGACTGTCTCTGAACATTCTGCGGATCAGAATCATTTTTGAGATAAACAAATCGTAATCCACAAGGTCATAGAATGGAGAATGATCATATAATCCAAAAACATTGGTCATCAGCACAAGCTTTGGTTTGTTTGCTTTCACTACACTAAATATTTCCGGAGTCAGCGTACCATCCCCATGCCAGTGAAACACATCTGTTTCACGAAGCAATTGTGCAAGCTTAACCATATCACCATTTAAAATCATCACATTGATTCCAAGATCCTGAATCAGTTTAACCCTGGCTCCACCTTCCCTGACTCCTACTACAGTAACTTCAAAATTTTCTTTATTGAGAAACTTACTGATTAATTGAATCGTGTATTCAGTACCGCCTAAACCAAGTTCATTTCCGGCTTCGATGATCTTTATTTTTTTCATTGCCCTTACAATTATTTTTAGTGATTATTGTTAACCAGGTGCCTATCTCCAATCCATTACCAGGCAGTAAAATCAGCATAATTTCAACTGGTTTTTTTCGTCACAATTTACAGACTTTGCGGCAGGCAGAAAGGGTCAGATGTCCCAAAAAAGAGAACACCGCCGGAGACATGTTTAAGGTATGCTAGAGTTCGGGGTTGGTATAGGGTTGGTATACCCCAGGGGTATACCAACCCTATACCAACATCAATCACTTACAGCTCTCTGGCTCCTCCGTTTTCCGGGAGCATAACCAGGAGCTGATCCGGATTTCCCGCAGCTGATCTGACAGGATAAGTCAGGAAAACCGGCTTTCTAAAGAGGAGCAGATTACCACTACATCTGTCATTTAAACGGTAAAATACGGCAAGATGAAACCTTATCTTTAAAACAAAAGAATAAATTCATATAAAATCCAAAATAACATTGAAAAACAGCAGATTAAAAAATTAATACTATCAAATGATAAGTCAATATTTTATCAAATTTTAACTCTCTTTTACTGCCTGGCTAAGTATACTCACAGCCTCTTCCAGCTCCCCCGAATTCAGATTTCCAAAGCCCAGTCTCATGGCCGTAAAACTATCAGTCTGGTACAATAATTCCTGAGGAAGATGCAGATTTCTCTTCAGACAATTTTTACTGATCCGCATCAGATTCAGCTGGGGATTCCATTTTGTCCAGACAGACAATCCTCCTGGTGGAGAAGAAAAACTCAGCTCCTCTCCCAGATGTTTTTCCAGTAAATCTGCAAAAACATCGCGGCGTTCCTGATAGATTTTCACTGCCTTTTTAAGGTGTCGCTGAATCTCTTTTTCCTCCAGTAATTCGGCCAGTGCCTGCTCCATCAGCATGTCGCCCTGCCTGTCTACCAGCCTGCGGAATTTGGCCATTTCCCGGATCAGATTTTCCGGAGCAATCAGGTATCCTGAACGAAAACCAGGGGCCAGGGATTTACAGAATGAACCGATATAAACTACCATCCCATTGGTATCCGCACTGGCCATCGGTAACACAGAATTACCGTTATAATGAAAGTCATAATCATAGTCATCTTCCAGAATAATGAAGCCATAGGTTTGTGCCAGCTGCAATAGTTCCACCCTCCTCTCAGCACTTAAAGTCACTGTAGTTGGATAATGATGATGAGGAGTCAGGTATAACATCCTTATTTTTTTTGTTTTGCAAAGCTCTCTGATGGCCTCTACAGAAATCCCATCAGCATCAACAGGTACAGAAATTATTCTGCCTCCTGACTGCTGAAAACACATATTAGCCAGATAATAACTTAAATCACCTACAATAACCAGATCACCGGGCTCAATCAGCATACTCGATGCCATATAAATACTCATATGAATCCCCCTGGTTGTCAGAATATTATTCTTATTGATATGCAGTCCTCTGGTATTATTAAGGTATGAAGCCAGTGTTTCCCTGAAATATTCATTTCCCTCCACATGAGAATAGCCGAAATGCTTATAATTCGTTTTGCTTTTTAAAATTCCGCCATAAACCTTTGATAATCTTTCCAGTGGAAGCAATCGGATATCAGGAAGACCATCATTGAATTCCAGCCCTGCAGCCGGCCCTACAGTTAATACATCCAGCAGAATACTTTGTTTAAAACGATAACCGGTCTCGGAAGGATAACTGGTCAGAAACTTTTCATCATAAGATTGCAGGGCGATATTCTCCTGCGGCCCCTTATTTCTCACAAAAGTCCCCTTATTTGGCCTGATTTCAGTCCATCCCTGAGCATCCAGCTCATCATATGCCGCAATTATCGTTTTCCGGTGCACATTCAGGGCTTCCGACAAACTACGGGTTCCCGGCAGCTGAACTCCGGCTAAAAGCACCCCTCTTTGTATCGCATTGATCATTTGATGGGCTATCTGAAGATATACCGGACGATCTAATGATCTGTCGATATGGATAACATTTGGAAAAGAAATCTGAACCGGACTACTCATAAACTTAAAACTGGTACACACCAACTATCCGGCAAGGTAATACTTTTGACTCAAACAAATGAAATCAATGGAATTAGAAACGCTTCTTGAACATATAGTCAGTGATGATCACACCCATGCCCGTTTCCTCAACACCCTGTCTTTACAGGAGAATATAGGGGCCAGAAAGATCTCAGCGAACGAAAGACCTGAAACAACCAGCTATATGGTTTTAAAACATGCTGCAGAAGAACACCGGCATGCTTACTATCTGAAAAAACAAATTGACCGGCTAAATATAGCTACCTGTCCTACCTATGAACCGGACTACCTTCTTGCACCCTACAGCAGTAAATACTACCTGAACAAGCTGGATCTGATGACCAGCCGTTATTTAAAAGACACGCTGCAGTTATCTGGCGCCGAACTGAAATTTGCTGCCTACCTGCTGGTTACCTATGCTATTGAAGTACGCGCAGATCTTATTTACCCTGTTTATCAAAAGGTATTAAACCAGCATAAGAGTAAAGTAAGCGTCAGGTCAATTATCATAGAAGAACAGGGACACCTGGAAGAAATGACTGCACAGCTTAAAAATTTCTCCACAACCTGGGAAACCCATGCAGAAAACATCACTACTATAGAAGCCGTATTATATAGCAACTGGATTAATGATTTAGCCCAGACTATATAGATGAAGCACGGCGCCAATGATATGATGTCTGAAAAAATAAGCAAAAGAAAAGCGGATTCGACTTTTCGTAGTCTTCAGTATGAGAATGACTTACACGATTTCAGTTCTAATGATTATTTAGGTTTCGCACGCAGTGCTGAATTGCGCCGGTTAGTTCATGAAACACTGAAAGAACATCCGCAAATACTTTCCGGTTCTACCGGTTCAAGGTTACTCAGCGGCAACACAGAGTTTGCCGAACAACTGGAAAAAGAAATAGCCGGCTATCATCATGCGGCAAATGGATTAATCTTCAATTCTGGTTACGCAGCCAATTCTGCTATTTTTTCCTGCCTGCCTCAAAAAGATGATACCATTATACATGATGAGCTTATTCACGCTTCAGTTATTGACGGATCAAGATTAAGTTATGCCACCAGAGTAAAATTCAGGCATAATGACCTGGAAGACCTGGAAAGAAAACTCAAAAAAAGCACAGGGATCTGTTATGTAGCAGTTGAAAGTATTTATTCAATGGATGGCGATCAGGCCGATCTGGCAGGGATTTCTTCACTTTGCCAGCTATATCAGGCACATTTAATTGTTGATGAGGCACATGCTTTTGGCGTAACAGGTACCGGCCTGGTAGATCAGCTGGGAATCCAGGACACAGTATTTGCACGCCTGATCACTTTCGGAAAAGCACTGGGTTTACATGGATCAATTATATTAGGTACTGATTTACTGAGAGATTACCTCATTAACTTCGCGCGCCCCTTCATATATACTACCGCCCTGCCCTATCCACAGCTTTTAGCTATCCAGCTCACCTATAAACACCTTTTAACTCACCCGGAGCTACAATCCAGCTTAAAACATAAATCATCGCTCCTGAAGGCTAATTTGCCGCAGCAGTATCAATTGCCATGCAAGGATAACCCCGGTGCTATACATTGCCTCGCTCTTCCGGGCAATGATCAGGCCATCAGATTTAGCAGGGCTCTGCAACGAAACGGGTTCGACGTTCGTCCTATTCTGAATCCTACAGTTCCAAAAGGAAAGGAAAGATTGCGGATTTGTATTCATCTCCATAATACCGATCAGGAAATTCTTCAATTATGTCATCATATCAAACTATTGAGTCAATAAACTATATGTATAACAAGCCCTTATTTATCACTGGAATTGGCACTGAGGTAGGAAAAACCATAGTCTCAGCCGTGCTGACTGAACAATTACAAGCCGACTACTGGAAACCTGTACAAGCCGGTGATCTCGACAATACGGATACCTTCAAAGTCAAACAGCTGATCAGTAACAGCAGAAGTATTTTTCATCCTGAAACATTTAAATTCAACATGCCGGCTTCACCGCATCGTGCTGCAAAGCACGAAGGTATTGAAATACGCCAGCAGGACTTCGTGCTGCCTGAGACCAGCAACCAGTTGTTAATCGAAGGTGCAGGAGGGCTATTTGTGCCACTTTCCTACCGTTTTCTGATGATTGACCTGATCCGTCTGCTGGGAGCTGAAGCTGTATTGGTCACCAGAAATTACCTGGGCTGTATTAACCATACGCTGCTTAGCATACACGCTTTACAGAGCAAAGGAATTCCACTAAAACATCTGGTGCTTAACGGAGATTTCGATTTTGACACCCTTAATATGCTGCTACACCATCTTCCCAGGAATTGTACCTGGAGCAAACTACCGGAATTTACCACAATTAACAAGGATGCTATTGCCAATGCACCTTTTCAACTAAGCCCCACTCCAATCACCACTTAAATTTAAATCGCATGAACAATAACACAACTATACGCAATAACTGGTCTATCCAGGAAATAGAGGACATCTATCATCAGCCGTTGCTGGAACTGGTATACCAGGCTGCAACGGTACATCGCCAGTGGCATAAAGCCGGAGAAGTGCAGGTTTGCACCTTACTATCAGTCAAAACGGGCGGTTGTCCCGAAGACTGTTCCTATTGCGGTCAGGCGGCCCGTTACCATACCGGAATTACCGTAAAGGCACTGATGTCTAAAAATGATGTGGTTGCCATAGCGCAAAGAGCTAAAGACGCAGGCTCATCCCGTTTTTGTATGGCTGCTGCCTGGCGCGAAGTAAGGGATAACAGAGATTTCGAAAACATCCTTGAAATGGTACAGGGCGTCAATGAGATTGGCCTGGAAGTTTGCTGTACCCTGGGAATGATTAACGAATCACAGGCCGCCAGACTACAGGAAGCCGGCCTGTATGCCTACAACCACAATCTGGATACTTCAAAGGAATATTATCAGGAAATTATCAATACACGTACCTATGATGACCGGTTATCCACCCTGAACAATGTCAGAAAAGCAGGAATTTCTGTCTGTTCTGGTGGAATTATCGGGCTGGGGGAAACTCATGCAGACAGAATCAATATGCTGCATACCTTATCAAATTTACCACAGCATCCTGAATCTGTACCGGTAAATGCATTGGCCAGAGTAAAGGGAACTCCTCTGGCGGATTTACCAAAAGTAGATTCATGGGAGATGGTCAGAATGATCGCCACTGCAAGAATCCTGATGCCAAAGGCAATGGTCAGATTAAGTGCCGGCCGTGCCGAAATGAGTACCGAAGAACAGTCCTGGTGTTTCATGGCCGGAGCCAATTCTATCTTCACCAGTGAGAGTGAAGAACTGCTGGTCACCCCAAATCCAAGACTGGATGATGACCGGAAAATGTTTGACCTCTTAGGTCTAAGACCTATGCAAAAAGAAAATAAAAATTAATAACCAGCAAATTATGAGTCCAATAGCTGAAGAAACCTTAAGTTTAACTGAAAGAGATTTAAGAGTCATCTGGCATCCTTATACACAAATGCTGAACGCAATAATTCCAACTGCCATTGTACGCGCAGAAGGATGTTATCTGTTTGATGAGGATAACAAACGTTACATTGATGCGATATCTTCGTGGTGGGTAATCCTTCATGGCCACTCCCACCCTTATATTGCAGATCGTGTAGCGGCACAAATCAGAAAACTTGATCAGGTAATATTTGCCGGCTTCACTCATGAACCCGCTGTGGAACTGGCAGAGAAACTCCTGAGCCTGTTACCTCAGAATCAGCAAAAAGTATTTTACACGGATAACGGCTCTACTGCTGTAGAAGTAGCAATGAAAATGTGCATGCAATACTGGCACAACCACGGACAATCCAGAAAAAAGGTATTGGCTTTTCATAACGGTTATCATGGAGATACTTTTGGAGCCATGTCTGTAAGTGGCCGCAGTGCATGGACAGCTCCGTTTGACGCCTATTTATTTGAAGTGCTTTACCTGGAGGTTCCGACAACTGAAAACATAGAACAGCTGAAAAAACAAATCTCAGCATGCAGTGATCAGCTGGCCTGTTTTGTTTACGAACCGCTTGTACAGGGCTCTGCCGGAATGCTGATGTATGGCGCTGCTGAACTCGATGAACTGATGAAGCATTGCCGTAATGAAGGAGTACTGATGATTCAGGATGAGGTTTTTACAGGTTTTGGACGTACAGGAAAACTCTTCGCCGCCAACCACCTGAAAGAACAGCCTGATGTCATGTGTTTTTCAAAAGGTTTAACCGGGGGAACAATGCCTCTGGGCGTAACAACTTGTTCGGAAGATATTTACAATGCATTTTTATCTAAAGACAAGTTAAAAACACTGTTTCACGGACATTCTTTTACGGCCAATCCCTTAGCCTGTACTGCAGCTTCGGCAAGTATTGACTTACTGTTACTGGATCAGACACAAAAGCACATCGAAAGAATCTGCCGCAAACATGCAGATTTTGCCAGAAGAATTGCAGATCACATGCGGGTTAAATCAGTAAGACAGACCGGAACAATTCTTGCAATTGAGTGGCGCACTGAAACCGGTACTTCCTATTTTGATGACCTCAGGAATTTATTATATGATTACTTTTTAAATAAAGGTATTTTAATGCGTCCCCTGGGAAATGTCATCTATATTTTACCCCCATACTGTATCAGTGATGAAGATCTGGATTATATCTATGCTGAAATAGAGGGAACCCTGGAGCTTTATTAAAGTATAGGAAGGAGCCGTTTATTTTATTGACAGCTCCTTCCTGCTTATGAATCATAGCGTTTTTCAATAATAATCTCTTTCAGCTTCTTATACAGATTATAGTTATTATAATAAATGGCCTTATTCACGTCAGAAACAGGCGCAGGTTCTGCGATAATCTTTTTGATATCTTCTATTATGGACGGACTGTCAAGATCTATTTTTCTGAAATAACGTTTATCATAGATATCACTGATATTTGGGGCTCCATTATAAATGGGAATAGTATTACATAAAACACAATCCACAAATTTCTCAGTGACGTAATTTATTTCATTGGAATTTTCAATGGCAATAGAGTATTCATAAGGCAGCAAGCCCGTAAATTTGTATTCTAAAGACCCTTTATATCTTCTATCCTCTATTTCCAGTCTTTTGCCATAAATATCGATATCCAGATCTGAAGCCAATATCTGATTTAAAAGACCTGTACGCTTACCATAATTCCCCTCCGGTTTATTCAGATAAGAAACAATCATAGATAATTTCCTTTGTTTTTCAGTACTGGCAGCCGATTCAAAAAAAGCCCTGGGTACATGGTCATGATAGAACATAAAGGAAGGAGAAGTAATCACATCTCCTCCGATATGCAGATTATGCGTTTGCTCAAACAACGCGGGATCATGTACAATCACATAATCACTATGCAATAAAAAATCAATGTATTCATGTGCTTTACTCCATGAAGGTTCCTGGATAACCGTAATTACTTTCGCTTTTGGATTAACGGGTTCATCAGTACGGTTGAAAACTACTGCATAATCATAATCATTTGCAATAGTGAAGCTCAGATCACTATCATAAATGGCATAATTTGCTTTAAACCGTCTTAAAAGGTTCTCTGAACCATCGTAATTGGAGAGAAATTTAATCTTCATATAGTTAGCTGTTTTTGTCCTAACTAAGATAAAGAATGCGAAAAGCAGATAATAGTCTCTGCAAATTTTGGGACATTTGTCCTTATTGCATAAAAAAACCGGTCCGATAAATCGGACCGGTCAAGGTCAATTATATAGTTATATAAACTTAAACTAACTGAACATTAACTGCGTTAAGACCTTTACGGCCTTCTTCTACATCATAAGTAACTTTATCGTTCTCACGAATGCTAGCCATTAGGCCTGTTGAATGAACAAAGATTTCACTGTCACCATTAGATGGTACGATAAATCCGAAACCTTTAGTCTCATTAAAAAATTTTACTACTCCTTCTTGCATTGTATTATTATTATAAATATTCACAAATGTAGTTATATATTTTTAAATATAATTAAAAAGACGAATTATATTTTTCTTACTGCATTAAAATACAGGTGTTATCATGTTTTATGACGCTTAAATAACCGGTATATGATCTTATAATAACTTTTAAGATTGTGTTTTGCATATAACCTGGCATAACAACTCCGATATCTGTTATATCTTCCGTAATTAAATTTGTTGATATATCCCATTTAATATAATCCTAATGCTACTTCCACCTGATTGTCCTGGATCAGATCCAGATTATTCAACTGCTGCGCCATATAAATACTGGTTAACCGCCCTGTTCCTTCTACTGCCACATATGGACCTATTTTGTCAACAGCTAAAAGAGTTATCCCCTGCAACTTTACATCCCTGTCCTTTAACGATTGATAAATCCCACTGATCCTGGCATCCATATCAGGCATTTCATTAATATTTCTTGCAGCATCGGCAACCAGAAAAGACCCATCTGTATTTTTCTCCCATCCCGGTAATTGCAAAGTATAAACCATATCCAGATCAGACTTATTGATTTCCAGTATTGCCCTGTACCACTTTACATACAGGGATATAGAATCTACCAGATTTTGCTTAAATTCCAGAACCATATCTATAGCCTCTCTTTCCAGATAACGGCTGCCGGATAAAAGCATTTTCATGGTTTCATCTCTGCCAAACTCATATAGAGGATTAAAAAACTCAGAATACACTTCTCCTATTGCCCATCTTCTAAGGACTTCGTGCCGGTCAATTTTTTCTATTAGTTTCATTTTATATGTTTTACCAGTTAAAGTCTACTTTCTCGAATAATTTGGGTGTTCCCATTGTACCGGGAAGTTCCACTACGTTAATAAAGAAGTTGGTATCGCCTATGTATAAAGGCACCCTGAATACGGTCTGTTCTTCTTGTTCCTGAGTTATTGACGTAATATCAAATGTTATTCTGCCATAGCTTAATTGAAATAACTTACAATCTTTGCCGTAGCCTACCGCTCTGCAATCCAGTGAGTGAATCAGTGCGCCAAGATCAGGGAGTATCCACCGGATAGGATTAAAATAGAGCACATAAAAGATATCCGGAAGATATAAGAACTGCTGTTCGAAAAATCTACCCAGGCGATCCTCTTCAGTTAATTTTTTCGGCATGAAATATACATACTGAGGAACAGGTGTTTCTTCAAAAGGATACATAATAATTCCATCAACATGCTTTAAAACACGGTTTTTGGTCTTTGCATAAGCTAAAAAGGATGTCATACTACACATAACTGATCTCAGTTTACAATTAGGTTCTACGATTAGTTCCAAGTTACAAAGAAATCAAAAGCGTGCTTACCGGATTGGTTTTTTGGGACTTTTGGCCCTGTAATGCGGATACAATCATTTCTAAATTGACCTCAAATAAATCACTATGGAACAACCGCTAGTAAGCTGCATTATGCCCACTGCCAACAGGCAGAAATTCATTCCTTTTGCTGTCAGCTATTTCTTACAGCAGAACTACCCTAACACCGAACTCATAATTATTGATGACGGCAAAGAGTCTGTTGCACCTTTATTGCCTGATTTTTCAAGCATCAGGTATTTTTACACACCTCCGCTGGGTACAATCGGAATAAAGCGCAACTATGCCTGTGATAAGGCGCAAGGACAGATCATTGTTCATTGGGATGATGATGACTGGTATGCTTATGACTGGGTTAGTCAGCAGGTGAACTTTCTGATTACTTCTGGTGCGGATATTTGTGGCATAAGACATAGTCACCATTATTCTGCAATTACCAATAGCTTCTGGCAGGGCGATGCACATAACCGGAATAATCCTAACTCAAAACCATTTCTGGGTGGTGCAACTATTGCTTACTGGAAATCTTTCTGGGAAAAACATCCATTTAAAGATCTGCAGAAAGGTGAAGACGAAGCTTTTGTTGAAACGCCCGGAGCCAAAATTTTCGCCCATGACTATATAGATGGAATGATAACTATGCTACACCCCAATAATACAACTATAAGAGCATTTGAAAATCCAAATCACAAAAAGAAACATTAATCAATTCAGTTTACTGTAATTTATTGGGGATATTTGCCGTTCAGCAACCTGTTTATGAAAACATATATATTTCTATTTCTTGCCATCGTTTCAGAGATTATCGCTACCACAGCCTTAAAGGCTTCTGAGCAGTTTACCCGGTTCTGGCCTTCTGTTGTCGTGGTCTGCGGTTATGCTATTGCTTTTTATTTTCTAAGCCTGACCCTGAGAAAGATGGACCTGGGAATTGCTTATGCAATCTGGTCAGGCGTTGGTATAGTTCTGGTTACGGCTTTAGGTGCCGTATTTTACAAACAAAAGCCTGACCTCCCTGCTGTTATTGGCATTGCATTTATTATAATCGGGGTGCTGATTATTAATCTGCTATCAAAAAACTCAGGCCATTAACTGACGAAATCACACACAGGTCCAGCTCCCCATACTGCGGTGATTCCATTTTTTCTCCAGATAAAAGAACTCACTGGAGGCAATTGCTGCCTCCTCTGCCTGACTATCCAGGGTACAGCTATCCAGATGATCTACAACAGCTGAAGAAACAAGAGCATGTCTGAGTTTCAATGCAGCAAGTGTATTTGCATAATCATTGTCAGCACACCAGAACTGGTAATTTTCGTCGAGCTTACCGGTTAGCCTGAAAACATCCCGTTTTAAAAAAAGACACCAGCCGGCAACTTCATACCTGCTCCTGTAGCCTGTATAGATTCCATTGTTTTCTTCAAACCCCATTTTTGGATGATGAAAAGAGCAAAATGGCGAAGCGCTGGAAAGATCATAATACTTATGAAAAGCCTTTAATATCTCCGTAGCCCAGCCCTGGTGAAAACGCAGGTCGTTATTACATAAACAGACATATTTGGAAGAAGTCATTTCAATACCCATATTCATATAGCGGTGATAGCCAAACTCTTCATCGGGATAAACTGTCTTAGTGTCCGGATACTGATATGGCTTCATATCTTTTTGAGATTCAATCACAACAATATTGAATTTAATCTCGTCTTTATCTTCAGATGCTACTAAAGAGCTGATACATTGTTGAGTAATCAATTTTAATTCTTCGCTTTTTGCAAAGCTCAGGATGATAATATCAACTTCAGTTTTACTTTTCACAAATAGTTCTATCTGGCGTCTTTTCACGGTAGTTTGATTAGATGTATAAGATTCACATGTATTTATAATAACAAGTTACAAACAAAATCACAGGGTAATCTACATTATTGAATTTGGGGACATTTGACCCTAAATAACTTGTTTTTAATAAATTATGGTACTATTGACCCATCCAACGAAGCCTTCAGTCAGTTAAATTTAAGGCTATGGCAAGGCTCATCAAAATCACTCTGTTTATATTACTGCTGGCAATAATTGCAGATCTGTGTCTTTATATTTATAGCATAACCCAATTGCAGCCGTCTCATAAGAAAGTGAATCCGCATTCCGTATATTCCGGATACTAACCATACACAATCTCTTTTATTTTAGTGTACAGGTTATATTGTTTGAAATATATTTCTTTGTTTACACTTGAGCTGGGTGCACGATGAACAATAATTTTTTTAAGATCGTGAACAATTGTCCTGCTATCCAGATCTATTGTGCGATAATAACGCGAATCATAAACTTCGGCAAGATTTGGTGCTCCGTTATAGATAGGTATCGTATTACACAAAACACAGTCTACAAACTTCTCTGTAATGTAGTTTTTCTCGTTCGAGTTTTCTATCGCAATGGAGTATTCATAGGGCAGCAACCCTTCGTATTTATATTGCAGTTCTCCTTTATACCTCCGGTCTTCAATACTTAATCCTCTTCCATAAATATCAATATCCAGGTCAGATTCGAGTATCCGGATTAATACTTCAATACGTTTCTGATAATTGGCCTGGCTGGAGTATAAACCTGAGACAATAATAGATAGCTTTTTCTCCTTTACAGCCTTTGCTGCATCCTTATAAAACGAATGATCTACATGATCGTGATAAAACATCAATGCGGGAGATTCGATAACCTTCCCTCCTAATTTCAATTGATGTGTTCTTTCAAATAATTCCTTGTCATGTATAAATATATAATCGCTATTGGTTAAGAATGAGGTATCCTGATGCGCCGGACTCCAGGATGGTTCCTGAATAACGGTAATAATTCCGGCTCCGGATCTGATTGGCTCACTTGTGCGGTTAAACACTACAGCAAAATTGTAATCATCGGCTGTAGTAAAGTCCAGCAAACCATCATTTATGCTATAATTAGCTTTGAATCTTTTCAATAGATTTTCGGAAACCTCGTAGTTGGAAAAAAACTTAATCTTCATCATTTTATCTTTTTTTTGCTTGTTCCTAAGATAAAAAATAGTGCACCGAATAGCTTCAGTGATAAGATTATGGGACTTTTGACCCTGTTGTGAATCATTAAAAAAAATGCCTCTTAGCCAGGCTTTCCAAATATCCGGTTAAGAGGCATCCTTTTATAAATTCAGTTGAATCAGGCTTCTACCAGGCCACGAACATTAGCCGTAACCTCATCATCCAGAAGCTCACTTTGTTTTAAAAAATATTCATAATGTGCATAATCCCAGGTATTCCCACCGTGATAGATATAGATATACAGGAATGGTGCATCTTCAATATGATACAAAAGCTTCCTGGAATCCAGGAATTTAATAATATGGGTATCCTCTGCTTTATTCGCATTTGCATACTGATTCTGCATGATTATTTCTTTTCTGCACAATATACTACCATCCCAGGTATAAGGAAAAGAGGCATAGGCTTTACCTGTTGTAGTATCATACAGGATTACATAGGTCAGCACGCTTGCCTGATATCCCTGTCCTAAGGTCTGCATACTTTTAAACTGATAGGATAACCGGCTTGGATGATACCAGTCATCATCATCCCAGATACAGATATAATCTCCGCCAGCCTTTGCTACTGCATGATTCCTGGCATTACCTACAGACTCATCATCATCACGTTCAATTATCAGTATTTTCAACTCTGATTCTTTGAGTACTTCATCCAGAATTTTTCTTGTAGATGGGTCCTTTCTGGGATAAGAGACAACCAGCTCTTTGTTAGGATAGTTTTGTTCCTGAAAACATCTTATTGCTTTCTGAAGCAGTGCCGGCCGGTTATTAGTAATGCAAATACAGGAGATTAGTGGATCCGTTAATTTCATAAATTAATATTTAAACAAAAATTAATACCTTAAATAAACATATTTTCTGGCGTCGAAGGGGATATCGGGCTGGATATAGCCGGTAGCCAAAGCATCTTTAATATAGAGCTGCATATTAGGGCTCAAAGGATGCATTGGCCGCATCAGCTCTTCATCGGGATCATCTGTGGCATAAATCGCACAGATTTTATCTCCGCATAAGCAATTATGCTTGTTGGTTATTTTAAAATAGTTTGTAACATCAGTAGGATTACCTCCCAGAAGAGCATACCATGATTTTGCCATAAGGGTTGACATTAAGATTTAAAATAAAATTATATAATTTATCGTCTGACGAATAGGGTCAAATGTCCCAAAACGCTCAGTTCATTAGAACCCAGCCGTCACCCATACGGGGTTTCCATTTCTTTTGCAGATAAAAGACCTCTTTTTCTGTCAGCTGATCCTGAACTTCTTCGGTCTGATTGATGAGGGTTTTATTTTCCAGATGATCAACTATAGAAGAGGTAACCAGTACATGATAAATTTTCAGTACCCAAAGCGTATTTGCATAATCATTATCTGCGCACCAGAATTTATAATTCTCATCTAATTTCCCGGTAATGGCCAGCATCTCTCTTTTAAAAAAAAGGCACCATCCGGACACTTCATGTCTGATCCGGTAACCCAGTTTAAGTCCGGAATTTAACTCGAAATCCATTTTAGGGTGATGAATAGAACAAACAGGAGAAGCACTCAGCAAATCGGCATATTCTTCAAAAGGCTTCAGTATCTCTGTTGCCCAGTGCTGATGAAATATCAAATCATTATTACATAAGCAGACATAGGGCGAGGATGTCATTTCAATACCAATATTCATATAGCGGTTATAACCAAACGGCTGATCGGAATATACTGTTGTACTGTTTTCATACTGATAAGGTTTCAGGTCCTTCTGAGATTCAATAACAACCACATTAAATTTAATCTCCCCGGGATCTTCTGAAGCCATCAGAGAATGAATGCAGTCAATTGTAACTTGTTTTAAAGCATCGGTTTGCGCAAAGCTTAAAATAATGATATCGATTTCTGTTCTATGTTTCATAGTAATTATTAATTGATCAGGTTTAGATTCACGACAGTGATTTCAGCGTATAAACCCAAGTTACAAAGAATAGAAAAAAGTAAACACGCAGACCTGATTATGGGACATATGACCCTATTACACCGATTTATTCATTTTTAAATTGCTGTCCTTAAAGGGCGATACCGAAAACCCAGAAAAGAGTAGGTAAAACAAATAATTCTTATAATATGCCGTGGTATCAATTAATTAACAATGATTTGGATTTGTGTAATCCTGAAAGCTATACAATTTTGGAAAAAGCACCGGAACATGTAGATGGCCCCTATCTGAATGCTATTTTTGCAGATGAGATACCTGAAGATCCAGAGCGCAGGCCAGACATTGAAGGTACTCCGGGATTATTATTTTATATGATCAGAGCACTTGCCAGGGGAAAAGGACAACCTTCATCAACTTTCCCCCCGGTACCCCTGGAGGTTAGAATGTCAGCTCATCCGGCAAACGGAGAACTGAAATAGAAATACAAAGGGAGAATGGAATTAATTCTGCTCTCCCTCTGCTAATACGCTCCAGCCAGCGTAACCCAGACGTGAATTCCATTTTTTACCAAAATAGACCAGATCTTCATCTACATAACTCTGTTGTTTTTCAATTGGCTGCGAACTTAAGGTTCGGCTTTCCAGGTGATCCACAATAGAAGAGGTCACGAGTCCATGGGTAATCCCCAGCATAAAAAGTGTATTGGCATAGTCATTATCTGAACACCAGAATTTATAATTCTCATCCAGCTTACCCGTTTTTTTGAGCAGTTCACGTTTGATAAAAATACACCATCCTGAAATTTCCTGTCTAACCTTATAACCCAGGTGAACACCGCTGTTTAAATCAATATTGACACCTGGATGATGGTATGGGCAAACCGGCGAGCCACTCGAGAGATTATAGGTATTAAATGCAGTCAGCATTTCTGTAGCCCAGTGCGGATAAAAAATAAGATCATTATTACATAAACATATATAAGGTGCAGAAGTTAGTTCTATTCCTATATTCATGTATTTATGGTACCCGAATTCTTTATCGGTATAAATTGTTTTCGTACCTCTGTACTGATAACTTTCGAAATCTACTGCAGATTCAATGACTATAATATTAAATTTTATAGTCCCCGGATCTTCAGAATTGATCAGTGACTGAATACATTGATCAGTCATCTGTTTAAATTCTGGTGTTTGTGCGTAGCTTAATATAATGATGTCTATTTCTATAATATCGTTCATAAAATGAGCTGATTTTGAATGTTTTAATAAGTAAATCCAATTTACGCACAAAACTGATTGATCCTTTAAATAGTTCGATTCTGGGACTTTTGGCCCTATTTGTCACCTTCAAATTTCTCTAATTTTATTCTGTTCATTTGGGAGAAGCCGAATACCCTGAAAATAGTAGGCATAAATTAAAGTTTTATGATAGCTTTTTGATCTATAAAAGCATCCTATGATTATGGATAATTGCAAGTCAAATAAGAGACAGTGGTACGCTTTTACACATGGGGACCCCTTAATTGCAGAAAACTATTTTCGGACAAACGTTCAACCTGCATTCGAAATAGGAGAACGTATCTGCGCGGTATACACTAAAGATAATGGTATACATCCCCGTGGATTCACAAATGAAATGAAATCTATTATAGCGGATGCATTAGTTACTGGTATACCGCAGCCAACCAATGCTGTTCCTCTTGTATTATTAAAACCCTAAAACTTACTTATGAATTTACCACTTGTTTCTTGTATTATGCCTACTGCTAATAGGCAGAAATTCATTCCTTTTGCAATTGATTATTTTCTGAAACAGGATTACCCGAATGCAGAGCTGGTTATCATTGATGACGGTATCGAATCAATTGCACCTTTGATTCCTATAGATAATCCAAAGATCAGATATTTTTATTCAGAACCGATAGGAACCATAGGTATCAAACGTAACTATGCCTGCGATAAGGCACAGGGGGAAATAATTATGCACTGGGACGACGATGACTGGTATGCTCCTGAATGGATTAGCAGGCAGGTTGATGCATTAATAACATCAGAAGCGGACATAACAGGATTAAACAGGGTAATTTTTTATTCTCCAACTGTGGAAAGCCGCTGGGTATATGAAGATTCTGACCCGGAAAAACCATGGTTATGCGGAGCAACAATGGCTTACAGGAAGTCCTTTTGGAAGGACCATTTATTCATAGACCTCCAGGTAGGTGAAGATTATGATTTTGTCTGGAATTCCAATGCCAAGATATTTGCTCATGACTTTTTTGAAGGTTTTGTGGCCTTATTACATCCTAATAATACCAGTATTAAACCTATTGAAAATCCAAAACACAAAAAGAATCCTACCCCCTGGAAAGAACCAACAAAAGAGCCTGAATTATGAGTTCACCACGTATTTCATGTATTATGCCAACTGCTGACAGGGAGAATTTCATTCCGTTAGCCGTTGGCTATTTCCTTAATCAGGATTACAGGGATGTAGAATTGATCATTGTAGATGACGGAAAAAAATCTGTGAAAGACATGCTTCCTGATCATCGCAGAATCAGATATTTCTATGTTGAGCCTCTGGGATCTATTGGGAATAAGCGAAATTTTGCCTGTGATAAAGCTAAGGGCGAGATAATCATGCACTGGGATGATGACGACTGGTATGCCTACGACTGGATCAGCAGACAGCTTGAGGTGCTGGAAAATTGCAATGCAGATATCTGTGGATTAAATGATATTACATTCTTCTCCCCTTTAACTGGTAAATACTGGAGGCATACAGATCAAAATAAAGATCGTCCATATATCGCGGGAGCAACCATGGCATACAGAAAAAAATTCTGGGAAAAACATCCTTTTAAAGATGTACAGATAGGTGAAGATTATGATTATGTGTGGAACTCCGGAGCCACTGTTTTTGCTCATGATTATACACAGGGATTTATTGCAACTCTTCATGCAAGAAACACAACATTAAAGCCATTTGAAGATCCCAGGCATAAAAAACATGCCATTGAATGGATGGATATTCCATTCAACGAAAACACAGAAAACTCTCTATCCAGCAATGGATTAAGTCAATAAAGTTTGAGACTTCTGACCCTACCAACCGAGGTGATATTGGCGTAAATTAGTACTAAGATTTAGTTCTCACAATATTTACCGGTGAATAATTACTGCTTATAAAAACAGTAACAATACAAGAGAATAATTTCGGAAAACAAGGAATTTAATTGAACCTGATCAGTCAGTTAAATGGGCGATGCTGAAAACCCCAGAACAGAGTAAGCGAGAAACTAAAGTTTTTGTTCTCTTTTTGATTTATAAAAGGATCATTTTATTATGGCTAGAGCATGGTATTCATATGATGGCGTAGGTAGTGTTATTGCACCTGGAAGTTATCTATATACACCAATAAAACCTGCATGTAGAAATGGTTTCGACCTTTGTGCGATTTATGCAGTTTATGGTGGACAATTCCCAACAGTGGTTTCAGCAAATTTGAGAAAATATATTGCTCAGGGATTAACTAACGGAGTACCTGAACCACAAATTCCTGTTGGTGCAATACAATACATCTACATGAAAACTAACTCTTAATCAGGTTATTTAGTAAAGGGGTTAGGCTGAAAACCCCAGAACAGAGTAAGCGAGAAACTAAAGTTTTTGTTCTCTTTTTGATTTATAAAAGGATCATTTTATTATGGCTAGAGCATGGTATTCATATGATGGCGTAGGTAGTGTTATTGCACCTGGAAGTTATCTATATACACCAATAAAACCTGCATGTAGAAATGGTTTCGACCTTTGTGCGATTTATGCAGTTTATGGTGGACAATTCCCAACAGTGGTTTCAGCAAATTTGAGAAAATATATTGCTCAGGGATTAACTAACGGAGTACCTGAACCACAGATTTCTGTAGATGCAGTGACATATGTCTACATGAAAACTAACTCCTAATTGAGTTTAAAGGGCGAGTGCTGAAAACCCTGAACAGAGTAAGCAGGAAATAAAGTTTTTGTTCCCTTTTTGATTTATAAAAGGATCATCTATTATGGCTAGAGCATGGTATGCATATGATGGCGTAAGTAGTGTTATTCTACCTTCAAGCTATCTTTATACACCAATCAAACCTGCATGTAGAAATGGTTCTGAACTTTGTGCGATTTATGCAGTTTATGGTGGAGCGTTCCCGGTAAATATTTCTGCTAATATCAGAAAATATATTGCTGCCGGAATAACTAACGGGGTTCCTCAACCACAGATTCCTGTAGGCGCAGTGACATATGTCTATCTAAGGCCTAACTCTTAATCGGGTTATTTAAAAGGGATACGCTGAAAACCCTGAACAGAGTAAGCTAAAAACTAAAGTTTTTGTTCTCTTTTTGATTTATAAAAGGATCATTTATTATGGCTAGAGCATGGTATGCATACGACGGTGTAGGTAGTGTTATTGTACCTGGAAGTTATCTTTATACTCCAGTTAAACCAGCATGTAGAAATGGCTTCGACCTTTGTGCGATTTATGCAGTTTATGGTGGACAATTCCCAACAGTGGTTTCTGCGAATTTAAGAAAATACATTGCCCAGGGATTAACTAACGGAGTACCTGAGCCACAGATTCCTGTAGGTGCAGTACAGTACATTTACATGAAAACTATCTCTTAATTGAGTTAAATATCCTGAACAGCGTGGGCTAAAAAGCAAAGCTTAGTTACTCATGGTGGGATGGAGAAATAAGCTCTGCCCTGAAGTTATCTTTATTCAGACAATATAGCTGCAGTACAAACCACTCTGGTAGATACTACAAACTACGTTTCTTTAAAGTATAACTAATAATCAGGGGTATTAATTATTCCAGTAGCAATGCTTCTGGAATAATTAAACTTATCCGGATAAAGTACTGATAACGCTGTATAAATTAACAATAAAGTTTTTGTTCCTTTTTGATGGATAAAAGGTTCATTAATTATGGCTAGAGCATGGTATGCATATGATGGTGTAGGTAGTGTTGTTGTACCTGGAAGTTATCTATATTCACCAACCAAACCTATATGCAGAAATGGGTTTGACCTTTGTGCGATTTATGCAGTTTATGGCGGACAATTCCCAACGGTGGTTTCTGCAAACATTAGAAGATACATTGCTAATGGATTAGTTAATGGGATACCTGAGCCACAGATTCCCGTAGGTGTAGTGACATTTGTGTACATGAAACCTAACTCTTAATCAGATTTTTCAAAGGGAACTCGCTGAAAACCCTGAACAGAGTAAGCAAAAACTAAAGTTTTTGTTCTCTTTTTGATTGATAAAAGGTTCAATAATTATGGCTAGAGCATGGTATGCTTATGATGGCTTTGGAAGTTTAGTTTTACCTTCCAGTTACATTTATACACCAGACAGACCAGTATGTAGAAATGGGTTTAGTTTATGTGCAGTATATGCAATATATGGAGGACAATTTCCAACGGTTATCTCTGCAAATTTAAGAAAATATATCGCCGCCGGGCTGACTATTGGTACTCCACAACCTCAGATACCAGTAAATGCACTGGCTTATATCTATTTGAAAGATGGGTAATGATAAAATAATCTCTGGAGGAGTCATTCTTTTTTAATAAGAAGGGAGCACGCTGAAAACCCTGAAAAGAGTAAGCAAAAACTAAAGTTTTTGTTCTCTTTTTGATCCATAAAAGGTTCATTTATTATGGCTAGAGCATGGTATATATATAATAATGCAGGAAGCCTCGTTGTTCCTTCAAGTTACCTTTATACTCCAACAAGACCAGGATGTAGAAGTGGGTTTAATGTTTGCGCTATTTATGCAATATATGGTGGGGCATTCCCGACGATTATCTCTTCCAACTTAAGAAAATATATGGCTAATGGACTTATGGACGGAGTACCTGAACCGCAACTCCCTCCAGGTGCAATCCAGTATGTTTATATGGTATTTCATTAAATATAGAAATGGCTACTCATTGTTACAAGTAATGAGTAATAGATAAGGTTAGAGCATTACGCCCTAACCTTTATTCAGAAATATTTATAAACCGGTCTAAAATTAAGGCATGAGTAATATCACCTCAATAAGTTGCTGCAAGTTGAAGTGCATTATAGGCATTTACAACCCCACCAGAGATGCACTTATCCTTTAGTGAACCTGCCTTGATCACAGTTTTCATAATAATTTCTTTTATCTGTCTGGCAGTTAATCCGGGATAATATGCTCTGATTAGTGCTGCAAGTCCTGCAACAACAGGAGTTGCCATACTGGTACCTGTATCATTTAAATAAGCCGATCTGGGGATAGTTGAAATGATTTCAACTCCAGGGGCATAAACATCTACTGTCTTATTTCCATAATTTGAAAATTTACCGGCCAGTTTATCATCATTCTTCAAACCTGACGCACCCACTTCAATCCAGCTGGCTGCGACTGCCAATCCATCCGGAGTTTTACGATCAGGATAAACATTCATGTCATCAAGATATTTATTCTTATTTCCAGATGCATGTACAATAAGTACGTCTTTGGCGACAGCATATTTTATGGCTTCACGTAGCTCCTGTGAAGTCATCGCCCAACTTTCTCCAAGGCTCATATTAATCACTTTGGCTCCATTATCCGTAGCATAACGGATTGATTTAGCAATCGCCAGGCTTTGTTTATCATCAGCTCCACCTTTCAGAACCAGCTGTTCATTTCCCGCAGCATCTTCGGGAATTGGATTAAAGCCGGGAATTGCTCTGATTACCATAATTTTCACATGATCAGCGACACCTCTGATTCCAATATTATTATCACGATCTGCTGCGATAATACCGGCAATATGTGTCCCATGATAAGCAGTGGGCCCTCCTGTTATCAGATCATAACCCTGATTATTATAAAAAGCAAGCTGCATTTTATAATAATCAACTGCTCTGATCAGATTTGCTTTTTTATAGGTTACATAACCAGGAAATTCTCTCAAACCATTTACAAGGTCCATTTGCATCCCGAGTTCTTCTGCACTCCCCGGAATATATTGTTTAAAATCATTTGCTGACAGTTCAGTTTTATTAATCTTATGAAGAATCTGTTCCAAAACGCGCTGTTTCGACTCTGTTTCTTTCAATTTATTAATTAAAGGCTGCAGTTTCTGATTTAATGAAGTCTTAAGAAGCTTATAATCCTGATAAGCCAAAAGGTCTTTTTTTGACATTTTGCTGCTATCAGTTTCTTTATGTGCAAGTTGATAAGCATTGATCTCTTTAGCAAGTACAGAAATATCAAATTCCTCATCTCCTTTTTGCATGGTACTATAAAAATTCCAGCCATGGACATCATCAATATATCCATTATGATCATCATCTTTTCCATTACCCGGAATCTCATTCGGGTTTGTCCAGATTACAGTTTTCAAGTCCTCATGTCTGACATCTACTCCCCCATCAATAACAGCAACAATGACAGAATTAGCTTTTTTATTTTTCAATAATTCGTTATAGGCTTTCTCGGTACTTATGCCAAATACGTCATCAGCCCTTAAATCCAAATTCTGCCAGTTTACGTTTTTCTGGGCTACAGCCTGCGCAAGAACACTTAATGGATCTGACAAGCTGAAAAGAAACAACCCTGCTACTAATACGCTGTTTATTTTCAACATCTTATTTCAGAATTTTAAGTAACTCCAATTCAAATATTAAATTACTGTTGGGTGGAATTGTATGATTTGCTGTATGTTCAGCATATGCCAGGTTAGCAGGAACATAAATTTTCCATTTTGATCCAACCGGCATTAACAATAAAGCCTCCTGCCAGCCCTTAATCAAATCTCTTATACTTTTAATAAAAGGTTTCCCCCCCAGCATTGAGCTATCAAAAATTTTCCCGTTTACCAGTGTACCAATATAGTTTACGCCTACTTTACTGTTTAATTCAGGTTTCGGGCCATTCCCTTGTTTCATAATCTGGTACTGCAGACCAGAAGGCAATACAACAACACCTTTTTTAGTTTTGTTGGCCATCATAAACAAGTTATTTTCTTCCGGTGAAGGACTTTTCAGATCCTTTTGTGCTGCTATTTTCTTTTCTATTTCACTGATCATCTTTGTATCTACTATACGAACATCATCCACTTCTGAAAACACCAGTTTATCCACTAACTTTTCTTCCTCCTTTAAATCCAGGCCATATGGCTTTAAGGCTTTACGAATTGCCTCAATTGCTGTCCAGGAAGGAAAGTTAAGATCCATATCAACCTTCCCCTGATAATTACTCCCGTCAAATATGTATGGATTATTCCGTTCCTTATTCATTTTCGCAACAAATGTACCCAGACCAATATCCCGCAACTGATGTAGTGAACCCTTGGTTACAATACGCTCATCATAAAAACTTGTTAATGTTTTTTTACTTTTCAACCTATCCTCCTGAGTAGTGCGGATTAAAACAAAGACCTTTTCTTTTCTCCTTTCCCAGGCTATATGTAACCCGAATAATCTGTTTAAATCATCAATACATTTTTTTGCAATCGTTTTATCATTCTGTCCGGTATCCGGATACAAAGATTCAAAGCATATATAATGTTTTCGTTTCCAGTCTTCCATATAACCAGACCCCGGCTCATAAATATATTTAGAACGATCAATAACATTCCAGACAATTTGATTTGGTTCAGGTAATAAACTTGAAGGTTTTATCAGGGAATCAGCATTAACCACATCCATCAATTTATTAACATAAGAATTATAAATGGACTGATTAGTAATATAGGTACGTATAGTCTTTCTTTTTGCATCCTTCACAACCTCAGCTCCTGTAGAAACACCATTTTTATAATCACTAACTGCTGCATATTTTAATGAAGTTGAGGCTATATCAATCTGATTAGAGTCAGGTCTGAATAATGGCTCCAGAGAAGGATTAAAAACATAGTAATCGTTTTTCACAGGCCAGTTAACAACGTCACCGGACAATACTTTTTTTATATTGCCGGCATCTACATATTCAGGTTGGGTAATGGCAATAATTTTCCCTTTATAAATCCAGACTTCATGCGGATCCGATTTGTGTTTAAAAAGATCATTAAGTTTCCTGTCTTCCACTATAACCGGCAATGTGAGGTTCTTTGTTAGTCTGTTATGCTGCCAGAATGTTTTGAGGATTGCCTCTGATTCATTTGTAATCCAGAAAATCTTAATCTTCTGATTAAATTCCTTTTGTAAGTTATTCATTCTTGGCAATGCCTCCACACAAGCTGTACAGGAAGTAAATCCAAAATCAAGAATCAATAACTTGTCCTTATAGTCTGAAATAACAGCGCTTCTTTTAGGGTCATTGAAAATTTTCTCAATTTTAATATCCGGCATCATGTCACCAACCTTTAAAGGTGTTTTTTGCTGGCTGTAACTCTGATGGAAAGAAAACAGGATTAGAACAAATACGATATAACTGACTCTTATCATAAATTGATGAGGCCGGTTTATTTTTTGATTTCTGATCTTCATTATAAAATTTATTATTTCTGATATTTTACTACTTAATACTGGTCTGATCATCTTATTAATTTACTTCTTTAAGCACCCAGATATTGCGTTCACGAACTTCTTCCTTTAAATCAAGGTCATATGCCGCTAAAGCCTTACGCAAAGCGGGAATATCTGACCAGTCTTTTACTTTCAGATCCATATCAACTGCATCTGTATAATTAGTTTCGTCAAAGACTTTAGGCATATTTGCCACTTTATTTAAATTATATATGAGAAAGTAAAGACCAGAGTTTTTTAAATATCCATCCTTACCATCTGATCTTACACCTTTATTGTCTGATTTGATTTTATCAACTGACGACGTTCTTACTAAAATCAGTGTTTTAAGTTTTCTGCTTTGAAATTCAACTTTAACTCCAAAATAATTTTCCAGCTCTTCGCGGATCAGATCTGAATTTATAATGCCACGGGGAACCATATATTCAAAACAATAGGCATTTTTTCTCATCCAGGCATCTTTATCTCCATATGCAGGAATATACCTGTATTTGGAAGGGTCTTTCACTTCCAGAATCATATCATTCGGATCTGTCGGGAAACCTATAAACATGTCCTGAATAGATAAGTTCATCATTACGTATCTGTAGGTTTGCAATTGTTTATCGTAATCCATAGCAAAGTTTGAATCCTGCTGTCCAACAATAGGTTTAACTCCTTCACGGTAACCACTCAATGCCGAAAACCTCAATAAACGATTGGTATTAGCCTTCTGTTCATCTCTTAACTCCAATACAGGTTTATCATACCTGAAATCAAACAGAGGCTTCCGATAAGTGAAAGATGAATTCTGCTGGGCATTCACCATACTTATTCCTGAAGTCAGCAGAAACAGCGCAATTTTTTTAAGCTTCTTTTTCATTTGTGTTATTAAGGTTAAAGCAAATACAGCTATCCGGATTAATTTTGGATAGCTGTATCAGGTTATATATTATCTGGGATTTTGAGCAAGATTAGAGTTCATTATTACCTGATTTGGTATAAGTAATGTGTACCTTAAATCATTAGGTGGTAAGGTATAGGTTGTACCATTGACAACTCTTGTTAAAGTAACAGCAAATCTCGGATCTTTATTTAATCGTCTCAGATCTGTCCATCTTGTACTGCGCATGATCAGCTCTTTCCTTCGTTCAACCAATACTTTAGCTAAGGCATCATCTGCATTGGCTGCTGACATATCAACATATTTCCCTGTTTTCCATCTGCTTTTTAGCAAAGTGTTTAAATCAGACATTGCTGATGCTGCATCTCCCGCCCGGGCATAACATTCTGCACGTGTCAGGTAAACTTCATCTACTGCCAGACCATTGAAAAGGGTCATATACGCAAATGGCTCATAATTTCCTGTGAAATGGAAAGTTCCATCACCATTGTTTTTCAGAAAAATAACTTTTCTCAGATCATCGGTCTTATAAGAAGTAACTATATCTGTACTTACTTTTGCATAGGTAGGATCTATCAGCATAGTACTATTCGGATTTGTTATATCGTTAGTCAGTGAGTGAAAATATACTTCTGCATTAAAGCGGGCAAAAGGACTTTCCGTATTCACATCAAGCGTATTAAAATCTATCAGCTTATTATTGATCTGTAAAGCAGCGGTAGCATTACTCAAAGCAGCAGGATAATTCTCCATTGTTAAATAAACACGCGCCAGCATAGCATAAACTGCACCTTTACTTGGTCTGGATGAAATTGTTGCTGTTGCTGGTAATAAACCGGCCGCTTCCTGTAAATCCTTAACCATCTGGTCATAGGTCTGCTGTACAGTACCTCTCGATGAGACATCGTTAATATCTGACGTCAATCTTAAAGGAATACCAGGATCCTGACCAGCTGTTGCCGCGTTATAGGGTTTGGCATATAGCTGAGCAACCTGCCAAAATGCATATGCCCGGAAAAATAAGGCGGCTCCTCTCAATGGATTTAAAATAGATGGATCGGTACTGCCTTTTAATTTTTCAACCGTTTCCATGACAAGATTTGCATGGTAGGCTACCAAATACGGATTTTGCCATTGAGGGACAGCTCCCGCACGGATAGCCGAAGATTGCCAGGTATAAATGCTCTGATCTTCCTGAACCTGCTGATCATAGCCATCTGTAAGATAATAATCATCTGATGAATTCTCAGCATCACTGGGATACTCTGTATTCATGATCGAATAATTATCCAAAAGTCGCTGACAATCAGTAGCGCTTGAAATATAAACCAGAGAATTATTCTTTTTTACATCGAGATATTTTTGGCATGACACTAATGACAGGCAAAAGAAAAGAGCTGACATCATTTTAAGTGTTTTCATAATTTTAATTTTCTTAAAAGTTAGCACTGAAACCAAAACTGTAACTGCGTGGATGTGGATAATCAAGAACTGAAGGGTCAATTCCAAATTTATTTGCTTTCCAGATTATTCCAAGATTAGAGACGTTCAAATATATTCTTGGATTTTTCACAAACCAGTTCGGCTTATTATTAATACCATAAGAAAGATTAATTTCCTGAAGACGGATATGGTCCCCTTTCATTACGTTAATATCAGCAAATTGATAAAATGTATCCCTGTATGTACTTGTTGTAAATACTGCAGAAGGAACATTGGTTGTTAGTTCGTCACCTGGTTTTTGCCATCTGTTAGCATATTCCGCAGCAGCTGGTTCCCCTGTATTATATAGATTCCGGTAATTCACAACTGCTGTAGCTGGCCTTCTGAGAAAATACCCCAGTTTATACTGAATATTTGCAGATACAGTTAATGCTCCGTAAGAGAATGTATTTCTGAATCCGCCAAAATAAACTGGCACAGCAGAACCAAAAAAATGTGCTTCAGATCTTGGCTGGTTAAAAATATTGTTGATCGCAGTAACCCCTGCAGCATCATTAGAAATTCTGACAGGCTGTCCATTGACATATCCTCTCGGATCTCCTGTAGCAGGGTCCAGGCCGGCCCACTTAATCGCAAATACACGGGTCAAATCAGCACCAACATTATAATAACCTCCCGAATCCCCCTGTATGACCTGACTTACTGTTTCAGCACCATCTACAAATAATTTGGTAACCTTGACCCTATTGTAGCTAAACAAGAATGCACTTACCCAACTAAACCTTCCAAGTTGCAGATTTTTAGTATTTAAACTAAAATCTATCCCCTGACCACGAAGGTTGGCTGTATTATAGTATAGCGTAGAATAACCGGTTGATGGATCAAGCGGACCATTTGTGATCAGATCCGTAGTTTTTTTAATGTAATAATCCAGACTACCGGATATCCTTCCTCCTTTGAAGCCAAAATCCAATCCGGTATTCCATACACCAGTTCTTTCAGGACGCAATTTATTATTGGTAGCACCATCAGCAATAAAGGTATAGGGTAATCCTGTATAAGGGTCAATAGGCGAAGTTGGACTATTCAAAAGTGTAGGTTGGGCAGTGATAGCTGGATTAACATTTCCATTGTATCCATAGGTCATCCTCAATTTCAAAAAAGGGATCAGTGAAGATTTGTAGAAAGACTCCTTGTTTATATTCCATGCACCACCAAATGAATAATATGGAGTTCCGGTTTTATTAGTTCCCGGACCAAATTCACTGGAGCCATCTTTACGTATACTTGCAGATAAGGTATATCTTTTCTTATAAGAATAGTCAGCATTTGCAAATTCACTCAATGTTCTGCTATTAATGAATGAAAAACCAGGGTTTGTAATTCTTGGAATCGCAGCTCTGGAACTACCATCAGGTGCAGTAAACAACTTGTTGGTCTGAACAATATAATTCAAAACATTATTAGTACTAAGGGTATTTGGATCATAGCCGAAAAACTGATCAACCATGGTATTGGAAGTCGATTTACTAATATCAACACCTGCTATTGCGGTTAACTGATGTACATCATTCCAATTTTTATTTGCGGTAAACATTCCTCTGAGTGTTTGATTCGAAGTCTTTGAATTAGTTGGATTATAATACCCTCCCAATGGAATATTCCGAACCAGTGTGACAGGATCAGTAAAGGTGTTAATCAGATCTCTCATATACCAGGAATCCGGACTATTATACCTGACACGTTCACTCAGACCTCTGGTATAATTATAACTCAGATTCGCAGAAAATACCGGGCTAATACTATATGATGCATTTAAAATTGCAGCCATAGTCTGATTTTTGTTTTTCATATATCCCCCATTTTTCAGATTATCTAAGGGTTTAAAAGTATAATCAAGAATCTTACTGCCGTATTTTGCATTCAAAAGATCTATAAATCCGGGACGATAGGTATAAGGAATAGCCAAAGGATTACCCTGATCATCAGCCAGTCGGGTATACATATAATATGGCGCTGACCGGGTACTTACGTCAATATTATTTTGCTGGGATGGAGAATTGGTATGGGCTAATATATAAGTCAGAACTGAAGTGAACTCTATTTTCTTAAATAGCTTAAATGAAGTTGAGTAATTAAGATTAAAACGGTCAGAACTGGAATACTTAGTATTATTTAAGTTATTATTATATGATCCGGATAACCGGTAAGCGACCTGTTTCGAGCCTCCATCAATCGCCAAAGAGTAATTCTGCGAAACGGCTGGCCTAATGAGATATTTTTCCATATCATTACGGATATCATTACCTCTTAATGCATCCAGCTGTACTTTACCCTGAGCAGCAGTAATCGCTCCTGTTTTCATCTGATTCATAATTTCTGCAACAGGTGAAACTACAGCTCTTGCCTGAGTTGCAGAAAAAGCAGGGAGAGTAGCTGTTCCTTTGAATAAATTATTATAGGCAAACATCTGTGCATCTACGTAGTCAGACGTACTCATCAGTTTTCGGTAAAACAGATCCATCTTCTCTGTCACATCAATATTGGTGTTAAAAGACACCCTGGTTGGTCTGCTATAACTTCCTCTTTTTGTTTTAATAACGATAACACCATTTGCTGCCCTGGAACCCCAGATAGATGCTGAAGCTGCATCTTTCAAAATAGTAATGCTTTCTACATCATCCGGACTTACCTGATCAACAGAATACGCGCTGGCAATACCATCGATTACAACCAGGGGCTGACCACTGGTATTATCCGGAGTGTTAAAGACATTCAATGTATTTTTTCCGCGAATAGTTAAATTTGCCAGTGGCGATGTTCCGAAACTACCTGCACTTGAGTTAGTAGGATTAGTTATCGAATTCGTTCTAAAGTCAAGACTGGTCGTTATTCCATCTAATCTTTTTAAAATATTCGGATCATTACTGTGTTGCAGCTGTTCTTTTGTCACAAGTTCAAAAGCTCCGGTCGCACTCTCCTTACTCTTATCCTGATAACCCGTACTTACAATATTAACCTCTCCCAGTTGTTTTGAATTAGGGGCCATGGTGATTTTCAGAATACTATTTTTATCCGCAGCTGTCACACCAATTTCTTTGTTAATATAACCCACATACGAAATAATAAGCGTTGCTCTGGCAGGTCCTTCTATAAAAAAATTACCTTCGGGTGTGGTACGGGAAACGTTTTTTCTCCCTTTAACTTTAATTGTGGCCCCCAGTAATCGCTGTCCGTTTTCATCAAACACAGTACCATGGTAAAGTACAATCACAGAATCTGCAGGTCCCGAAACCATTATATGATCTGTAGTGGAATTCTGTTTCTTAAAAATAGCTATGGTATGTTCATCACTTGTAAATCCAAGATCTAGTCCGGCGATACATGTAGAGACAACTTTATCTATAGGCGTCTGGACAAATTTTACAGTTATTTTTTTTTCTGCGTTCAGCTGTCCCGGCTGCCATAACACATCATACCCAGTCTGGATTTTGATTTCCTTAAAGACATCTTTGATCGCGATATTTTTTCGTTCGAGGCTAACTTTCTGTCCGTAAGCAGTTGCATATACCTGCATTACCCCAGCCAATAATAAAGAAATAACCAGTCGCATGATCCACAACAATTTACGCAGGTTACCTGGAAGATAACCTGGGAGTTTAGTAAAAAAATTCATATTTTTGTTAGCTTGGTTTAGCTACAAAGAGGTCTTTACAAGATCAGTCTCTTTGTATAGGTTAGGTTATTAATAATTTAACTTAAAGCCTTAAGAAGTCAGCGGATGTTAGCGCATCCACTGACTTATATATTAAGAGCATTATATTTTATGTAGATATGGGGTTACAATAATTTTCCTCCCTTCGGTTTTAAAATGAACAGATTGTAACAGTTCCAATTTCTTGAGTACTTGTGAAGCACTCATATATTTAGATAGGGTTCCACTAAACAACTGATGTTTTAACTCGTCATTCTGATATTGAATATCAATATCATACCATCTGGATATCTTTCTTAAAACACTTTCAAGTTCTTCACTATTAAACATGAAGTAACCATTTTTCCATGCTACCGCTTCGTCTATATCAGTATTATTTACTTCAATTCCTGATTGACTATGACTGTTTTTATGAATAACTGCCTGCTGTCCTGGCCTGATTACAGTATTCACACCTAATGATGTATTTGTAACTCTTACGCTTCCTTCAAGTAAAGTAGTTTTAACTGAGGGATCATTTGAATATACATTAATATTAAAATGCGTTCCGAGTACTTCCACAATCTGACTTTTCGAATGGACTTTAAAAGGTCTGGTTTTATCCTTCGCTACTTCGAAATATGCTTCTCCGGTTAATTCTACTTTACGTTCATTACCCTGAAACGCTAAAGGGTATCGTAAAGAAGATGCGGCGTTTAGCCAGACCTTTGTTCCATCAGGCAAAACCAACTGAAATTGTCCTCCATTAGGAGTCTCTATAGCATTGTATGCATATTTATTTTCAATTGGCGAGCCGGAGTTACGGTAAACTAACTGACTATCTCCCTTTTTAGTGAGGATAGTACCATATTGAGTCATAACCTCTCCATTTTTCGTATCAGTTAACGATATTTTCGAGCCATTTGCCAGAATTAACGTTGCCCTATTTCCACCAGGTACAATTTCTGCTACCGAATGACTATTATCGATATCTGATTTAGGTTCACCTAAATTACTCCTGTATAGATAAACACTCATAAAAGTCAAAAATATGGCTGCTGCTGCCATATACAAATACTTTAAAGAAGCGGAGGTCACAACTTTACTTTTTTTTTCTAAGTATTCCCATCTGGTAATGTCCTGATGAATTCTGGAATGCATAAGATTACAAATATTTTCAGTTTGTATAATATTCTGAGATTCTAAAATTTCGTCCAATTCCGCGAAAAGATCAAAGTATTGCTCTAGAAATAATATTTGACCTTCATCCGCAGTATGATCCAGATAGGCTTCAACCGCTTTTAAAAATACTATTTTAAATTTTTTAGACTTTTTTGATTTCATTAAAACATCCAGGCTTTAGATGCCCTTCCTTATAACAGTATGTTATAATAATAGAATGTCCTATGGCGTCTGAAAATATTTAAAACATAGTCATATATTTTTAGGCGAAGATTAATAATCAACTTATTAAGCACCGCTTATTTTGGGACATTTGTCCCACGCAACCTCTCCAATTACTGCCTAAATTTAAAGAAAACCTTAATATGGATTTCCCACTCGTTTCTTGTATTATGCCTACAGCAAACAGGCAGATATTTATTCCTTATGCTATTGATTATTTTCTGCACCAGGATTACCCCAACGCAGAACTTATTATTATTGATGATGGTATGCATTCTGTGGCTTCGTTAATTCCAAAACACCGACGTATCCGCTATTATTATTTTCGTCCTATTGGTAGTATTGGCGCAATAAGAAACCTGGCTTGCGAAACTGCTTCCGGGGATATTATTATTCACTGGGATGATGATGACTGGTATGCTCAGGACTGGATAAGTCACCAGGTTAACGCACTGATTAAATCCGGAGCTGACATTACTGGGTTAAGCAATGTAAACTACTTTTCTACCCTGGTAAATAAACGATGGTGTTATAAAAATAAAGAGAACAATATATCATGGGTTTATGGCGGAACACTAGCTTACTGGAAATCCTTCTGGAAAAAACATAAATTCAACTCCCTGCAACTAGGAGAAGATAATAACTTTATCTCAACTTCAAAAGCTAATGTATACCCTCATAATTACACAGAGGGTTATCTTGGCATAATCCACAGATATAATTTATCAGCAGAGATTTATGAAGATCCTAAAGATAAGCTTCAATTAGAAAAATGGCTGCGGAAAATTGAAACTCCTGAAGAATGTGGACAGCACTCTATTTTATCTACCAGCTCTGATCTTCCTCTGGTAAGCTGCATAATGCCTACTGCTAACCGCAAACAATTTATTCCTTCAGCAATTGAAAATTATCTGAAGCAGGACTATATGAATACAGAACTGATTATCATTGACGATGGAGAGGAATCGGTTAAAGACCTGATTCCCGATAATCCCCGCATTCATTATTTCTATTTTTCACCACTCGGTCCAATAGGTACGAAACGTAATATTGCCTGCGAAATAGCTAATGGAGAATTAATAACACATTGGGATGATGATGACTGGTATGCTCAGGATTGGATTTCGCATCAGGTTCAAGCACTAATTAGTTCAAATGCAGATATTTGCGGAATAAATCAGGTACAATTCTTTTCGCCCGCTCTCAATAGCTACTGGATGACCAAAAATAGTAATTCAAAAAGACCATGGTTAACCGGAGCCAGTCTGATTTATAGAAAGTCATTTTGGGAAAAACATCCTTTTAAAAATCTTCAGATTGGTGAAGATGACGACTACGTAAGAAATTCAGGAGGAAAAATTCATGCACATGACTATTTCCAGGGATTCATTGCTACGTTACATCCTAATAATACCAGCATAAAATTTTTTGAAGACCCAAAAGACAAAGCTAAAATCAACTAATAATCTTCTCATCAGAATTAACCCTGAAAATTTGTTTTATGCTAAATGCTTTTATTTTTTCACAATACCATTTAGTAGAAAAAAACGAGATTATAATCGTACGTATTTATACTTGTTTTTTAAACTAACTACCTTAAATATAAAGATTTATGTAAATTAGCCGCACTGATTTTCACATTTATATAAATGTATAGAATTGGTTTTTACACCTTTGAAATAAACCAAATATATCCACCCCATTTGTATAAACTGAGCTTATGAAATTCAGATTAGTCATTGTTATATGTATAATCTTTTGCAAAATAAACCAGACTGCAGGTCAGACAACATTACAGATTAATAATCAATTACTAAAAAGTTCCTGGCCAGCTTTCTGGATTACTTCTCCCAACTCACAACAACGTGAGTATGGGGTATATCATTTTCGAAAAGTCTTTCTCCTCCCTACATCAGGCATACCAAAATCTTTTTTAATCCATGTAACTGCAGATAACCGTTACCGTTTATTTGTAAATGGGAAACCAATCTATTCAGGTCCTGCGCATGGTGACCTGTTTAACTGGTTTTATGAAACCATCGATATCGCTGCTTATTTGAAAGAAGGTAAAAACACAATTGCGGCTTTAGTATGGAACATGGGAAATATTGCACCTGTTGCACAAGTATCTAATCAAACAGCTTTTCTTTTGCAGGGTGACTCTGCAGCTGAACAAATGGTTAACACCGATGCGAGCTGGAAAGTAGAAAAAAGTAAAGCTTATACACCGTGTTCTTTGGATAATAGAGAAAGACTAAAAGCATATATGGTTGTTGGCCCGGGAGATCAGTTAGACGGCAGGCAATTACTATGGAACTGGGAAACAACAACATATGATGATTCATCATGGAATACTGCGGAGGAAATCACTCATCCTGAACCAGTAGGCTACGGAACTGATAACAGATGGACTTTAGCGCCAAGAAATATTCCATTATTCACAGAAAATCTACTTCGCTTCCCAATTATGCGGCGCGCCACCGGCATAAAGGTAAATCAGGAATTTCTAACAGGTAAAAGAACATTAAAAATCCCTGCCAATCAAAAGGTAAGTATTTTACTGGATCAAAAATTCATGACAGCGGGATATCCGGAATTGATGGTTTCCGGAGGAAAAGGGTCAAAAATTAAACTCACCTATGCGGAGGCTTTATTTAATAAACAGGGAGAAAAAGGAAACCGAAATGAAATAGACGACAAAGAAATCAGAGGAAATTATGATGTTTTTATACCGGATGGAGATAATCACCGAAAATTCAGGCCTTTATGGATCAGGGCTTACCGCTATCTGCAGCTGGATATCACAACTACAGATGAACCCTTAGCGCTGAATGATATATATAGTATGAAAACCGGATATCCTCTTGCAATGAATGCTGCATTTTCCAGTAACGATCCCTCACTTCAGGAAATATGGAAGGTTGGCTGGCGAACGGCGCAGCTCTGTGCTGGTGATATGTATTATGATACGCCTTACTATGAGCAATTGCAATATACAGGAGATAGTCGCATCCAATCACTAATTTCCTTATATACCTCAGGTGATGACCGTCTTATGCGAAAAGCTATTCTGGATTTTTATCACTCCCGTACTCCAGAAGGGCTTACCCAGGGCCGTTATCCCAGCAATAGATTACAAATTATTCCTACATTCTCTTTATTCTGGATCTCAATGATTCATGATTATTGGATGCACCGTCACGATGATGCTTTCGTAAAGCAATTTCTCCCTGCCATTCATGAGATTACAGAGTGGTTTCGTGGACGTATTGATCAAAAGAAAAAGATGCTTGGGCCATTAACGTGGTGGAATTTTGTAGACTGGGACAATTTCAATGACTGGGGTACAGCCCCGGGTTCGGACACAGGAAACTCTTCAATTATAACTTTACAATATGCTTATACACTCAATCAGTCTGCAGAATTATTCAGAGCTTTTGATCTTCCGGAACAAGCCAACGCTCAGGAAATGCTGGCATTTGAATTAAATAATCATACATATTGGTATTGTTATAATCAGGCAAATGGATTAATTGCTGATACACCGGAGCAAAAGTCATATAGTCAGCATGCTGCAATATGGGCGGTATTAAGTGGTGCTGTATCCTTATCAGAATCTCAGATCTTAATGCAAAAGATTCTTGAAGATAAATCAATAGGTCAGGTAACATTTTTTTACCGTTTCTATCTGACACAAGCATTAAAGAAAGCCGAAATGGCCGACCATTATTATCAACAGCTTACTCCATGGCGGAATATGCTTAACCTGGGACTAACAACTTTCGCTGAAAAGCCGGAACCCACACGATCTGATTGTCATGCCTGGAGTGCAAGTCCGAGTTACGATTTTCTTGCTACAATCTGTGGTATTATGCCTCAGGCGCCCGGATTCAGTAAAGTCTTGATTAAGCCTGCATTAGGTAATTTAGTTGAAGCAACAGGCTCCATCCCTATTCCAGCTGGAATGGTATCTGTAATCTTAAAACGAAACGGGAAAAATGGAATATTTGCAGAAATAGTTATTCCCGGGAAAACTACTGGAGTATTTAATTGGAAAGGGAAAGAAATAAGACTACATGAAGGAAAACAAACTATAAAAATTTAAAAAAACCAGCTTATGCGATTAATTAATCTATCGGTTCCCACCGTACAATCTCTGACCAGATATCATACCAGACTTCATCGTCCACCCTGAAAATATCTTCGTCTGCAACATAAACACCTTCATGCCATATACCATATAATTCTTCCATTACAACCTGAAATCTTACACGTTGTTTATCTGCAGGCAGACTCTTGTGATCTAGTTTAATTTCCATATACTAAATATTAAAATCAAAATTATCCGGGGTAAAAAAAGATATTTACGAAAGTAAGAACCACTTGGTTTTTATGATATACATTTTTTTTACTACCTCGAGTTATTAACATTCTATTGGTCTTAAGGTTCCATTAGATTTAACTATCAGGATAGCACACATACAGAATCCATACAAGAAACGATGTATAGCTAAGGAGAATTCAATACATAAAATTGCTTTTCTTCAGGGAAATTAATCCAGATTAAAACAAATTAACCATTTGACAACTAAATAATTACAATAAACAAACTTAACAACAAACGCAATTGACAGGCCAAAATGAACTGTTAAAATTCACGAAAGTAATTAGTTATAATATGCTTTCTTCAAAATTCCAAATTATTAATGACAGACAAAAAAATCACGTATAAAAGAAATGGAATAAAATTAAGTAACATTAATCACGATGTGTCAAATGACACATCACTTATATGTGTATAAATGAAAGATTTTTTCCATACAGAATTGCTTAATATTTTTGAAAAAATCAGATTAATAAGGTTCTAAGCAATGTTTTGAGTATAAAGAGAATATAAAGTTCTTAATTGATAGATAATTGTTAATACATTTATTTTTATAATAATTAAAGTAAATGATATTTTTCGTATTTTGTTGATTATTAACCTATACCATCGAATATGCATTACAAACTACTGGTTCCTACTTAAGAATAAAATATTGAGTTATTTTATAATTGATTTGCGTTGATGCCAGATCCTAACAAAATGCAGATCAGATTTACAGACTAATTAATAATTCGTGTCATTTTTAAATTATAATATGAAATGGAAAATAAGGAATTGTTCAGACTGCTAGCTGGAAAGAATTCTTTGCGTTTAGAGTTAGAATTAAAACTCAACGACATGATTAAGAGGGAGTATTATGCCAAAAGTCAGATTATTTTAAAACCTGGTCAAATCCCTAACCGGGCATGGTTTATCGAAAAAGGGTCTGCAATGGGCTTTGTCTTTAAAGAAGAGAAAAAAGTGCCTTTTTGGTTCTGGAATGAGAATGATATCATGGTTCCGCTTAATAGCTTCTTCAACCAGATTCCCTCCGAAACTTATATTGAATTGTTAGAGCCCAGTATTCTTCTGTCCATCTCATTTGAGGACGTACAGGAAATATTAATAGGTTTTCCTGAATCAAATGATTACGTGCGAAAAATCATGCAGGATTATCAAAAAATGAGCGAAAAGAGAATACTTGAATTTGCTGCATATACGCCTGAAGAACATTACCTGCATTTAATGAGAGATTGCCCGGCTATTTTCAGAAAAGCATCAGTAGAAAGTATTGCAGCATATCTTGGCATTTCCAGAAAAACTCTTAACCGCATCAGATCCAGAACCAGGAGATTTTAGATTCAGCAGTTTAGCCGTTCCCCCTCTTAATTCTAAATTATTTTATCAGCTGGTAATTTCCGGCCTTTCAGAGCTGTACCCTTTACTGTAGGGTTGCAGCTTTTTTTATAGCGAAAATCTATTCCTTTTGGGACATTTGTCCCTTTTTTTCAGCAAAAAGCCTCCGTAAATTGCTCTTATCAAACAAGATAATTAACAACTCCATTAATTGCAGACTGACAAAAATATGTCTTTACACGTCTTTCCCTAGAATGACTATTTCGTTCAGTGCTGCAATTAATTGATTTAAACTTAATGCAGAAAACTATGAACCCACATCCATTTATTATCATTATTACTGGTTTGCTCGTTTTGTTATGGGCTTATGCATCTTTTTCCAAAATCTTTAATATGCATAAGTTTCAGCATGCACTGATGACGCAGGTATTTCCACGCTGGGTTGGAAAAATCCTGACTTATGTGTTACCGTTGACTGAACTTGCATTTATTGGGCTTCTTGTTATCCCACAGACAAGATTGATAGGAATGTATTCATCTCTGTTCATGATGACAATTTTCACACTGTATGTTGGTGGTGCAGTTTTTCAGATCTATGAGCGTTATCCATGCGCATGTGGCGGATTATTTGCCAGAATGGGGTGGTATAAACATTTCAAAGTTAATATAGTTCTTACACTGATAGCTCTTGCTGGAGTAATATTAATGGAATCATAAAAATTAACCATTCATCTCTTCCAGTCTTTCTTTGAGTAGATGCAAGCGATATATAAAAACTTCGGTAGATTTCAAATCACCTTTTAACTTTACATAACTTAAATGCGATTCAAGAAAAAGTGGCAGATCTTTCACAACAACTCCTTGTTCCAGTACAATCTGTTCAGGCAGAGTTATTCCGGTAAAATAGGCTTCTAATTCTTCTATTGACATGCTGCGAAGTTAAAATAAATATCTAAAAAAAACAGCCTTCACTTATTTGCAAAGGCTGTTTTTTTTTAGATAGCCACTGATTACTAGAAACCCTGCTCATCGGCACTTGGTCCGTAACTACCAGGAATAGGTACATCGAGTAAACGCAAATAAACACCTAACTGAGCACGATGGTGAACGATTTGGCTCATAGAATGACGAATAACTTCACCTTTTGTTTTTGACATCAGGACCTGATCACCATTTCTTAGTGTCCAGTTTAGCTGCAAATCTTCTTCTTTCCCATTTTCCAAAGATGTTTTTGCACCCTCCAGAGCTTTTTCAAAGATTTCCAACAAGTCTGAATTGGAATTCCATACAGGTGACTGATAAGGATAATCTGCAAAATTTAATCCATCAGTATTGAAAGTCATGCTGATCCAATCAGGTAGTTCGGCAATATGTCCTGCAAGCTTCTTGATAGACATACTTTTTTCATGAGGCTGCCAGTCATGTTTGTCGGCCGGAATACGCTCCAGCATCTTACGGGTGACTGCTGATTCTTCAATTAATTCTTTTAATAAATTTTGAATGGTTGACATAATATTCGTTTTTGTTTGTTAAACCAAAGAAACGAATGGCAGGTGACAACCCTATGTCAACAGTATTATCTGCTGACCAGATTTTTTTCTATACCAGAGAAAATATTCTTAACCTGATCTAATAATACTTCCGGCTGCAGGACAAAAGCATGATCCGCAAAAGTGATAAACCAACGGGCAAAACCTTCTATAGAATTAGTGAGAAATTGCATTTCTACACAATCAGGGAGGTGGTTTTCCGATACAAACCCATGGTAATACTTTTGTTGTCCAAGATATGGATACGCATTTTTATCTACCTTAATAGTTACTTCCACCAGTTTGACTTCCCTGAACATATCATGTAAATAACTTTTAAGTGATGGATGACGGTCAGGATATAGTTCTGATAGCGTAGTGATTTCTGTAATCCTGTCAAACCGAAAATCTCTGTATGCTTTTCTTTCTCTGCAATAAGCAATCAGATGCCAGTAATTATCAAGATAAAACACACCAACTGGTTCAATTTGTCTGAGTGTATGCTCCTGCCTGTAATAGGCAAAATAATTCAGCTGCAATACATTCCTCACTGCAATAGCATTCAAAATCGTTTGCAGAGGATTTTTATCCGCCCTAAGTTCGGGTGTGTGGCTCGATTTCAGGAATTCAATTTTGTCATCGAGATTCTCCAGATGATCTTTATCAGCACTTTTCAGTACTGCTCTGATCTTATAAAGTGCGCTGCTATAAGAGTTACTATTTGCAGTATCTGTCAAACCTATAACTAATTTTTCTGCAGTAATGAACGCCGTTGCTTCTTCACGGGTAAACATGATTGGAGGTAACCTGTAGCCATCAGTCAAAGAGTATCCAACTCCTGCCTCACCTATTATTGGTATGCCTGCTTCTTCAAGTGACCTGATATCTCTGTACACAGTTCTCAAACTAATTTCAAAACGCTCAGCAATGTCCTGGGCTCTGACTGTTCTGCGTGATTGCAATTGAATGAGTATAGCAGAGAGACGGTCTATTCGGTTCATAGTCCAAATCTACCTATCTTTTCGCAATTGTTCCAGTCTTGATTTCTGTTCAGCAATCCGACTGGCAAGAAGGTCATGCTTTTCTTTTGTATGTCCTTCATTTTCTCCTTTGCTGGTATTATACTCCTGGTGATTATTTGCCCATCGGGACAATTGATCTTCTCTGAGCGCAACAAGTTTTGCAGGTGCTGGCTTAATAAAGCTCTCATCATCTACATCTGTACGGTTAATATGCTTTGTTAACGGACTTAATACTGTATCAACTGGTTTCTCCAAATCTTCCCAGACATGAGCTATCAATAAGAATTTGCCGTTGGGAATATTCGCAGATACACTATCCAGATAATCAGAAATTCCTTCCGCTCTGATAGTATCACCTACAGAACCAGCCACCATACCCGCCCCTATACCTACAAGAAAACCAAGTGGTCCGGCAAGTAATCCAATCAATCCACCGATTATCCCGCCTCCTATCGCACTATAGCCCTCCGCCTCATCTTTAGCAGAACGAATAGCAGTATTTCCACTTTTATCCTTACTTAGTACAAAAGACTCCCCCAGAGAAATATCCTGTGATTCATCCAGTTGTTCTATCGCCTGCATTGCCTGTAGTGCCTCTGATTCCGTATTGAACAGCGCCTGAATTATTTTTTCCATAATAAATAGTTTATTTTATTCCTACATATATTATAAAAGCAATCAGGAATCTGTTTTGTTTTGCAAAAAGGGTGGATTATATAGGGTAATAGTCTTTTAATATAATTTTTTTGAGCGCCGTAAACACGATTATTAAATTTATATCATGAGATACTTAGCTATTAATATCAACTACAAACTGGATCAGGATTGGTACTGCAGATTAGGATCTGTTGTGGATTGCCATGAATATTTTAACAGCCTTGGTCCTGGACATGGCCCGGGCATTGCCATCTATGATACTGAAATAGGACAATACATGTGGCTTGAAGAAACGTACACCGACGACAACCCTCGATTGAGTGAGATCATAGCAAATGCATTGAAGTCAGTAAAAGTAAAATAACTGTCTTTATCTAAATGGACAATTATCACAACGTTTGCCTTTTTTATACTTCTCACAACATTCTTTTTTCTTTTTAGACTTAGAATGCTTTTTGTCTTTATGTTTTTTCTTATCCGACATACACTATCTTACAAACCTCACGAAGAAGAAGAATATAAGATACAAATTTACAATTAATTACTGAAATGATTTCAGACAAGTTTAATACTATTAAACCATTTCTCATAGATCGAATCATAAACGCCATTTTTCCTTAATAAAGCCAATGTTTCGTTTATCTGATGTTTAAGTGTAAGATCCCCCTTTTTCATTGCTATAGCATATTCTGATTCTGTTCCGGGCATAAACATACCTATTTCCAGATTTTTGTGTTTTGCCAGAAAACCGCCAACAATAGGTGAATCATCTATCAAAACATCTATTTTATGAGCAAGCAGTTTTTTATATAATTCGTCATTCGTATCTGTGTGAACTGTTACATTAGCTGGAAATTGCGCCATAACGTATTTTTCAGCTTCCGTAGCAGTCCGGATACCAATCTTTTTATTAGTAAAATCACTTAAATCAGTCAGATTATTGCCTTTATTAATAACTGCACATAATTGGAATTGCAGGTAAGGTTTACTGAACTCCAGAATCATTTGTCTGGAAGTGGTCATGGTGACCGCAGAGCAGATCATATCAAGCTCTCCTTTATATAGTTTTTCGAGGATAGTTTTCCATAATGAAACCTCATATTGCAATTCAAGGTTCAAAACTTCAGCAACGGCTTGAATCATGTCTACCTCAAATCCTTCAAAAACAGATGAATTATAATCGCTGTGTAAAGGAAAAGGGGCCGCAGAATCCAGTCCTATCTTCAATATTTGTTTCATAATAAATAATTTCAATTCTCAGGACAGCATCTTCGCTTCTATCCTTTCTTTTATTCATTTTTTTCAATGAATTTTAGCAGTCTACATCAACCGACTATTTTATTCTGACAATTTTAGTTAATTTTAAGGGGCTTTTTCAATAATTTACAATATAAATATTTCATTTGACGATCAGAAAATTATGATCATCAGAAAACACTGAGTAATAACAGAGTTACACTAACAGCAAATAACGTACTGAGAAAATTTACCCAGTCATTATCAAGAAAATGACGTCGCTCCAGGGTTGCTCCCATCACAGAATCCGAAAAATTACCAGCAAAACCAGCAAAAATCAGAATCAATAAGTGACTATATGTTAAAGTAAAAGCAGCATAAAGCATCGAAATCAGTCCGGCTCCTGCAATACCTATCAGCGTTCCCTCCAGACTTATTACTCCATCTAAACCCTTCGCTTCTCTTTTCCAGGTCAGACAATTATAAAACCTTTTACCGTATAACACACCCAACTCAGATGATAACGTATCTGCAGTGCACGAGGCAAAACCTGCCGCTACAAGCAAAAGTAAGACCTGTTCATATTCAGGAAAAATTATAGCCAGAAATGAAAGTAATGTTGCAACTCCTGCATTAGCCAGTACCTGCCCTGGTTTCCTTTGAACTGAGTCGCCGGTTTTGTCCAGTTGCTCTTTTACCTTCCTTCCCCAGGCAGTTACCATGGTCCCCAGTACAAAAAACACAGTCAGTAAAGCCAATCCCACATAACCAGTGCCCAGGTAAATAATTATTCCACATATAACTCCAGTAATCGCTGCCGCTACAGTTAGTTTTTTGGTATAGACACTGATGTAACCACCTGCGGCAAGTAAAATGATAACCAGAAGTACTTTCAACTGAATGAACATGATTAAAAGTAATGAAATTTATGAGACAGCTTTGACAAGATTGAATTTATTCTTTGTAATTTTAAAAAATATATGTTTCGTTATTTTCTCTCTGCCTCATTATTTTTTCTGAGTACTTCGTGTGCATTATTTGCGCAAGAAAAAGCGGCTTTAAAAGACACTGTGGCACAGCAGGATGTAAATGATATTTTTAAAATACTCTTCAAAAAAAACAAAAAAGCAGATACAGTTCTAAAAAAAAACAATAGTCTGGCATTACTGCCTACTATTGGCTATACCCCAAGTACGGGCTTTATGTTCGGTGCGGAAGTTACTAATACAAGAGTATTTGGTGACCCGAATACAACAACATTATCAATATTTGATGTTTTTGCTGCGATGTCTACCAATCAGCTTGTTTTTATACAACTCAAGCATAATGTTTATTCTGATGCTAATAAATGGAATGTTGAGGGAAGTTGGGAGCTGGGAAAAACTGTAGTACTTGACCATGGCATCGGCACAGGCAAAGATGATCCGGGTGTATCACCAATAAAGTATACTTATATCAAACTATACGAAAATGTGTACAGAAAGATATTTGATAATTTTTACGCCGGTGCAGGAATTGCCTTTAATTATTATACGAATATTGATGATGAAAAACATGATGCGATAAACTCGAAAACACGTAATCATTTTTATAGCGTTAAAAATGGTTTTCCCACATTCGGCTATGCAGCAAGTGGCTTACTGCTCAATCTTCAGTACGATACAAGAGATCAGCCTTTCAGAGCGTATAAAGGACTATATGCCAATGTAACACTCAGGTCAAACAGGAAGTGGCTTGGCAGTGATCATAATGCAACACAGATAAAAACTGAGTTTAGAAAATACTTTTCACTTTCCAGGAAAAACCCTGAACATGTACTTGCCTACTGGTTATGGGGTTCGTACTTATTAAAAGGTGCTATACCATATCTGGAATTACCAGGAACCGGTAGTGATATTAATCAACGCATGGGCAGGGGCTATACAATTGCCCGTTTTAAAGGTCCTTCCTATTTTTACAATGAATTAGAGTATAGATTTCCAATCACTGCAAATAAGCTGATTAGCGGAGTCACTTTCTTTAATATGCAAACAGCAAACAATCAACGTAATATTCAATTATTCAAATATTGGGAGGCAGGCGGAGGAGCCGGACTACGGATATTATTCAATAAACATACCAGGACTAATTTGTGTCTGGACTACGGATTTGGTAATGGATCAAATGGGGTGTTTGTTGGTATCAATGAGGCATTCTAGAATTCAAACTGTACCCTTGCTCTTACACCATATTTAGAAATACCAGGGTTTTGTAAATAGTTGAATCGTCTGACTAAATCCAAACGAACAACTTTAAAAATATTCCCGATTCCCACACTTCCCTCAATATATGGTAATTTACCCAGAGAATAGGTTGTTTTCACTCCATCTCCATTGACCGGGAATTGTAGCAGAGCAGGATCCTGATTTGGATCATTCTCTTTTCTTAAACCACCATATAATCCTTTAAAAGTAATATACTCCCTTAATTTCAGCTTCTTAATTAAAGGTATCCTGTTTAAAATCAATCCGTTGAAATTATGATCAATATTCAGACTTACATAATGATCACTGACAAATTCCATAAAATTCATCAGATTATAGGCATAAGTCTGATAAGAATAACTCTGATTAGCTCTATGAATATCAAGTAATGGAAAAGGGACTTTACCAACTATATACCCTCCCTCTAAACGAAGATCTGAACGGCCAAACTGAGATAAATAGAATCTTTTATCAATTGTGCCCATAATATTCTGATAATTATACTGACCACTAAATAATCCTTTTACACCCACCGCATAGTTGAGGTTAAATACAGGATATTTTTCAATTAACCGCTCACGGAAAGTTTTCCCCTGGTAGAATCTTTCATGCGGAGCATAACGCAAATCCAAACTAAGCTCTGAACTTGTTACGCGGTCAGTACGAACAATCTGATTATCCTTATAACTGTCAAAAACAAGACTACCCGCAGCTGTTTGTGTCCACTTTTTAAATCCGAGATTAAAAGAAAAATGGTTACTATATTCCTGCATATATTGAACTCTGTAATAGTCACTATACAAGAACTGATTACTTTCCCCACGTTTAAATGAAGAAACAAAATTATCTTCCGGAATGATATTTTTGGCTCCATCACCGGGAATATCTACGTCCCTTTGAAAACTGGCTCTGATAAAACTCTGTGGGAAAGTGTAAATAGATTTATTATTGAAGGCATAAGCCCCGCTTAGATACCCTTTCCATCGTTCATCTTTGAACCCATAGGCAGCATAAGTATCAAAATAGAATCTTTTACTAAAATCAGTTGTCGTGCGCCCGCCAAATCTTAATCTGAATCCTTCCAGACTATTAAAACTGTAAAAAGTATAAATGGGGCCAACTTCAACAGGACCATATTTTTTGTAACCAATAAAAAGGAAAGAAGCTACATCCATCATCCGTTTAAAGGATTTCATCTTGCCCAAACTATCCATATTATGATATATTTTGACCTTTTCATTGGCCAGAGTATCCAGTCGATTCTGTGCCCAGAACTGGTCCGATCTGTTTTCTGCCTGCGGATCTACAACCATGCTCTCTCCTTTATAGAGTATATCCGGCTGCACTACATTTGTTTTATAGTCTTTAATAATAACAGTTCTTTCCCCTTTAAATCCCCTTCCTCCGTCAGCACCGACACCAAAATCCATTAACAGATGACTTTTACTCAAATGAAACTTTCCTAAAGAATCCTGTTCAAAATTAAGTTTAACCTCCAGAGCCCTGATAAAATTTATGTTTACTCCTTTTCCCGTTTTTAATAAAGCATTCTGGACAGCATATCTTCCATCCATTGTGATATAGATCTTCCCTTCAAACAGTAAGGCATTTTTGTTTCGGGGAACAAAAGAAAGTTCTATTAAAGCAGGTTTACTGGTTTTGATCGTATCCGTGATAAAAAACTTATAAAATGCAGGTGCACCATCAGCAATAGGACTTAAAAACTGACTATTGGTAAAAATAATATTGTTGTCGTAAATATTTACGTCAGCATACATTCTTTCAAAATAATTACCGATAGCATTATTATCTACCAGTCCCTGATCAAAATTCACATGCTTGTCGGCCAGTATAATTACCTTCGTTTTTTCAGGGTCTTTACGATAGTAGTTTTTAGACAATCTCTCCCGCAGATAAATAGGCATTATATTTTTGCCTCCAATTTCAGAAGAGTCCTGCTGATCGAAGAGAAACTGATATTTACGAAAGATTTTTTTGTTTTTAAATTTCTCTGAAAGATTACTGAGCGAAAACTGCATCCAGTCATATTGCTGATATTCTACATTTTTCGCACTTTCCAGTCTGTTCATCGGCTTATGCTCAATGACCTTTCTAATCAATTCAACAGCAGGATTATCCTTATTCCGATATGGAGCTTTTTTATTTGAACTGATATTTACTTCATTCAAATTCTGTGATTCTTCCTGCAACTTAATGTTCAGCACTTGTACTTTACCAGGAATTATAGGCAAATAGCGTGTTTTAAAGCCAACATATTCAACCTGTAACTGACTATAACCTTCAGTAGTACTAATAGTATATTTTCCATTAGCATCAGTTTTAGTAACTATTTTTGATCCTTTAAACAGAACAGTTACGTACGGTATAGGAGTTCTATCCTTAATATTTGTTATTACTCCTGAAATTTCAGTACTCTGGGCAGCAGCCTGGAGTGTAAAAAGGAAAATCAGTACTGTCAATACACAAAAAGACTTTTTTTGGAAATCAATCATAATTTAAAACGCCGGGCCTAAGTCTTTTTTTATTAATACTAGCGGAAATAATAGCTTAATCTGCAACGCATATTAAATTATATCATATAATATCAATTCTGTATTATACGGTAGCTCTAATTAACCAAATCTTTCTGAATTAAGATGTTAATGTATGTTAAAAAACCCAAAGATTTCCAATCTGTACATAAAATACCAAAAAATAAAAAATATATAATATGATATAATTTCAACTACAGAAATACAACACTAACTCAAGCCAATTGTTTTCTCTCTGAATGATTTTGGCACTGCCATAGTCTGGCGTTTGAAGAAAAGATTAAAGTTGGCAGGATATTCAAAGCCAAGACAATAACCAATTTCTGAAATATTCCATTCGGTATGTTTAAGTAACGCAATAGCTTCATTTGCTATACGGCCGGAAATATGTTCTGAAGTAGTTTTACCTGTCACTTCTTTAACAGCATGATTAAGATGATTCACATGAATAGACAGACGTTCAGCAAAATCATTTGCTGTACGGAGCTGCAATACATGATCAGGAGAATATATAGGGAATTGTCTTTCCAGCAACTCAAAAAATAAAGAAGCAATACGGGAAGAAGCATTGTTTGATTTAACCTGTCTCTCACATGGCTGCAGCTTCATTGCTTCATGAATCAGCAGGTTCACATAATTCCGGATCAGATCATACTTATAAGTATAATCACTTTCCATTTCACTCAGCATTTTTTCAAATATCCTGGCTACAGTCTCCTGTTGTTCTTGATTAATATACAATACAGGATTATCCTGTATTTTAGCCAGCAGAGAATTCTTAAGAGGCTCTGTCCGCTGACGCATAAAGTTTTCCGTAAATAAACAGAAATAACCAGACTGGAACTCTGAAGTAGTTTCCCAGGAATATGGGATGGTCTGATTGGTAATCATCAGGGCGCATCCGTCAATTTCTATCCGCTGGTTTGGATAATGAAGAACTCCTTTTCCAATGATATAAGCTATTTTATAAAAATCCCTCCTGTTATAAGGTGAAGGATTTAATGTACAATAACCAAACCTTTTAAAAACATTAAAATGGCCTGTATGTGCATCAAGTATAGGATTTGGAATGATGACATCTGGTCTGTTGACAGCAAACATCTCATAAAATTCCTGAAGGGACATACTTTTTTTCACGCATTAAAATTGCATAAATTTTAAGATGTCCCTATATTTTTTGTGTAATATTATGGTTTGATAACATCACCGGCATGAATTTCTTCATTCGCCTGACTAACCAGGATATCTCCTTCTTTAATATCCCCGAATATCTCTATTCTGTCATCAGCTTCCCTTCCCTTTTTAACGCTTAATTTTTCTGCTTTTCCATCTTTCGAACGAATCACATATACCCCCTCTGCACTATCAACTATAGCTGTTTTTGGTACAGTAAAAGTACTTGCATTTGCAGGAAGCGGCATAGAAACATCTGCTACCATCCCCGGTAAAAGCTTTTTAGTCAGATTGGGAACATCCATTTCTACTCTTTCAGAACGTAATCGCTGGTCCAGTGCACCAGATAACCTTTTAACTTTAGCAGTGAACAATAGATCAGGCTGCGATTTTACCGTGAAAGTTACTTCATCTCCTTCTTTCAGATAACCAGTATACAGTTCAGGAACAGAGATGACCAGACGCAAATGTTTTTGCTGTTGTATCGTAAATAACGGGAATTCAGATCCTTTGCCCGAAGGCCCTACATAGGCACCCAGATTTACATTTCTGGAAGAAACGATACCATCAAACGGAGCTCTGATCTCGAGATAATTCTGAATAGAGCCAACTTCTTTATAAGAAGCTTTTGCTGCATTAAACTGTGCCAGATCAGAATTCCTTTTTGCAATAGCCTGATCCAGATCATTTTTTGATATAGTACCAGGTGTTTTGCTCGTTTCAAACAAACGTTCATAATTTGCTTTGCTGGCCGTATAAACAGCTTCCTGAGATTTAAGACGGGAATCTGCTGCTGCCAGCTGTGAAGTCAGTTCGGGAGCTTCAAGTGTCATCAACAGCTGACCTTGTTTAACTTCTGAACCGATATCCGCTTTTAAAGTTTTTACAAAACTGCTGACCTTTGCATAAAGATCAACCTGCTGATAAGCAATCAGCTCACCAGGTATCTTCAAAGAAGTGGCCATTTTTTCTTTACTCAAAACAAAAGTCTTAATCTCAGGCTTTTTTTCAGCAGCATTATTTTCTTTCTTCTCCTCGTGATGGCAACTGCTTATCAGAGCTGTCAATGCGATACTGCTTAGAAAAAGGGAAGTCCGGCTAAATATTTTTTTGTTCATTATATGATAGTCTATGTACCTGTTCAATTTTTTTATTTATCGTGTTTTTAACACCGTGATTTGATTACTTTTCTTTTAATCCTTTAATAAAATGCACGCTTTCTTCGTCTTCCGGATCTAACGATAAGGATTGCGTGGAAACTTTTCCCTGCACCCATGCAAACACCATAGGCAAGATAATTAATACGGCAAAAGTTGACGCTATTAATCCACCAATTACTGCTCTTCCCAGAGGGGATACCTGGTCCCCTCCTTCTCCATGTCCAATTGCCATAGGAAGCATACCTGCCACCATCGCCACACTGGTCATAATAATAGGACGAAGACGTAATCCGGCAGCTTCTCTCGCTGATTCCAGTGCATTACCATTATGTTTTCTCAACTCTTCAGCATTGGTGATCAATAATACAGCATTGGCAATAGACACACCGACAGACATGATAATTCCCATATAAGACTGTAAATTAAGTGTTGAACCGGTAAGTTTCAACAAGAGCAATGCCCCCAGCACAACAGCCGGAACTGTAGCAAGAATTACCAGAGGTACCCTGAAAGACTGGAAATTAGCTGACAACATCAGGAAAATCACTACAATAGCAACCAGTAAACCATTCTGTAAACTACTTAAAGTCTCGTCCAGAACTTTTCCAAGTCCTATTTGTTCCACAATAACTCCTCTTGGCAGTTCCCCTACATTTTTTATAGCCAGGGCAACATCTTTATTTGCAGAACCCAGATCCTTATCATTCAGATTCGCGGTCACAGAAAGATATGGAGTTGCTCCAAGATTATCATTTTCACCATAAGTAGTATCCGGCTTAATAGTCGCCACATCACTTAATACAGGTCTGCTATTATTTCTGAGCAAGGGAATTTCTCCCAGATCATCTTTACTGTTCATCTGGTTTAATGGCACCTGTACCTGTACACCATATGACAAGCCAATTTTTTCGTCTACCCAGTTATTTTTATCTGTGTATCTCGAAGACGAAGTCGAAGCAACCAGTGATTTCGATATATCACTTAAATCAACCCCCAGCTGCGCTGCCCTTACCCTGTCAATATTAATATTTAAGGAAGGATATTTTATCGGCTGTGCAATCTGCACATCTCTCATGTAATTGATTTTCTTTAGTTCAGCAGCAACTTTGCCTGCATATTCTTCATTTATCTTTTTGTTTTTACCTGCTATTCTGACTTCAACAGGAGTCGGAGAACCCTGACTCAGTACTTTATCAGTTAATTCAATAGGCTCAAATGACAATTTCAAATCCGGACTTTGCTTTTTAACCTCATCACGCAATTTATCTTTAAGCTCATCCATATTGACATGGTAGTCTTTCAGTGCAATTTGGAAAACAGCCTCATGGGGCCCACCCATGAACAGATAAATCGGATTCACAGAAAACAGAGCCGGGTGTTGCCCTACATAAACAGAAGTGATGCCTACATGCTCAGGTCCAACGAGTTTTTTCAGTACCTTAAGAATCATATTTGCTTTTTCTTCCGTTCTTTCCAGACGTGTACCATCCGGAGCCCTCATCCTCAGCTGAAACTGGCTTGAATTCACCTTGGGCAATACATCCCGGCCAATATTTGATAACAACAAAACTGCCGAGCAAATCACTACTACCAGGTAAACTATAACCACAGGTTTACGAACCAAAAATAACCGGTCAATAAAACGCATAAACCTGTTTCTGAATTTATCAAACAAGGTCACCTTTCCATCTTCATTATAACCTTCTCTCTCTACCAGAATCTTTTTCTGATTCAATGTTTCCTGCTCAGATTCAAGCGTCAGCCCAGTCTGATTAAAAGCATCTTCGTCATCAGTAATTGCAGGATCAGTTTTTTTATGCGGATGCGGATGTGCCACCATTAACCAGTTGGCCAGTATAGGCACAAAGGTCTGGGAGAGTAAAAAAGAAATGATCATTGAAAATCCAATAGCCAGTGCTAAAGGCAAAAATAATGCTCCCGGTATTCCCGTCATGGTAAATGCAGGTGCAAATACAGCCAGAATACATAGCAGAATCAGCAATTTCGGGAAAGCGATCTCTTTACAGGCATCCCATATCGCAAGTGCTTTAGGCTTACCCATATCAAAATGCTGGTGAATATTCTCTATAGTTACCGTAGATTCGTCTACGAGAATACCAATTGCAAGTGCCAGCCCCGAAAGAGACATAATATTTATAGTCTGACCAAATAATTTCAGGAATAATACCCCTGCAATAATCGAAGTTGGAATAGTCAGGATCACAATTAATGCAGCCCTTTTATCTCCCAAAAACAACAATACCATTAAACCAGTCAGAATAGCTCCTATAGCTCCTTCACTGATTAAACTTTCTACAGCATTAATTACAGATACGGACTGATCAAATTCATAAGACAGTTTTACATCTTCAGGCAGCGTATTCTGAATTTTCGGCAGATTAGCTTTCAGATTCTTTACTACATCCCAGGTTGAGGCATCCCCCGATTTGGCAATACTCAGATAAACTGAACGTTTACCATTAATCAGTGCATAACCATTTGTGATATCAGCACCATCTTTTACACTCGCAACATCACGCAGATAAAGATTCTGAACCCCACCCTTAAATAACGGGATATCCTCAAAATCCTTGATATTTTTAATCGTATAATTAGTAGGCGTAATATAATTTTTGTCTCCGATACGCACATTTCCTGATGGAGCAGTCTGGTTATTTGTACTGATAGCACTTACAATCTGTTCAACGGTAAGGTTGTGTGATCGCATCAAACCTGGATTAACATTAATCTCTACCGTACGCGGACTACCTCCGAAAGGTGCAGGCGCCAGTAATCCAGGGATAGCAGTAAAGGAAGCACGTACATAAGTATTCGCTAAATCCTGCAATTCATTATTACTGCGGGTCGGGCTGCTTAATACCAGTTGCCCGATAGGCAGTGAAGAAGCATCAAATCGAATGATAAAGGGCGGTTGGGACCCGGGCGGAAAAATTGCCTGCGCACGATTAGACAGTGCACTTAATTCTGAAGCTGCCTGCGCCATATTTGTCCCCTCATAATAGGTGAGTTTCATCAGCATCAGCCCTTGTGTATTTTTAGTTTCAATACTCTTTATCCCATTGGCAAAAAGCAGTACATTCACATAGTTCTTAGCAAAATAAGACTCCATTTGTGTAGGTGTATATCCACCAAACGGGTGTGCAATATAGATCACCGGCAAATTCATCTGCGGCAAAATATCCACTTTGATACTGGTCATGGAGCTAATACCAAAGAACAGTAATCCGGCAACAAACACCATTATAGAAATGGGTTTCCGCAATGCAAAACGTATTAAATTCATATCAGGGTAGCGGCTTAAAATTCGTTAATAAATAGATTATAATCGCCCGTTGCGGCCGATTTCAGCAATAGAGCCTGCCATACATTCGTATAAGCAATATCGCGATCTGTTTCGGCCCTGTTCAATGCATAAAGAGCCTGTGTCAGATCTACAATTGTAGTCAGTCCATTCTTATACAAGGTGCTTTTTTGCAGATAAGCTTCACTCGCAGCCTTAACCTGTACCGGCGCCTCATTATAATTGTCCATGGCATTTTTAATCTTACTTTCTGCCAGCAGCAGCTGAGCATGTAATTGCTGATCAATCAGTTCATACTCGTTTTCCAGACCACTTGAAATATAACGCTGTGCTTTAACCTGCGGAGAATTACGTAAAATAGTAGTTAAATTCCAGGTCAGCCCAACACCAAACAAATAGTTACCACGGGTTGGATTAATTCCATCACCATAACTATGCGAGTAGGCATTCAGGTCATTCGGATAATTAGTATCAAATCCTGAACCTCTGCCCTGAAATACCCCAATGAAAGAAAATGTAGGATAAGCTAGTTTTTTATAATAATTCAACTGCTGATTACTTACATCAATTCTGTTCCTGTAGTATTTCAACAAAGGATGTTCTTTAAAATTCACATTGGTATCTGTGCGTAAAATTGACTGAGGCACATGATTGATTAAAGCTGTATCTACTTTAAAAGCAGTTGCTGTAACCCCCATTAAGATGCCCAGTTTATTGGCCTGCTCCTGTTCCAGATCAATTGCTTTGGTCAATGCAATTCTGGCGTTCGAAACTTCAGCAACAGCCAATGAAGAATCTACACCCGCAATCAAGCCATTTTTCGCACGCAGAGCCGCATTATTTTTAAATACAACCGCTCTTTCCAGGTTCTTTTGCTGAGACCTGGTTAGTCTTTGAGCTGCCAGTAAATTCAGATAAGCAGCCGAGACCCGTACTTCATGCTGAAAAATCTCCTGATTCAGATCATTCTTATCCCTTTTAAGGATTTCTTTCGAAACTTTGATCTTTTCACGGATCCTTCCGAAACTAAAAAAATCCCAGTTTATATTACTGAGATAGAGTGCACCAAAAGCAGCATTCCAGTTTTGCCTGGCTAATGCAGGACCAGACGAGGCCGTGCTTAATCCACCTAAAGCAGAAAGCGGTCCGTTCTGACCATTGATTGTACCGTAATCCTGCTGTGCAGCAAGGGTGAAATTAGGGAGATATTCCCTTCTGGCCTGTTCAACTGTTTGTTTAGAGGCACTAACGTAATTATCTTTTGCCTTTATAGTTCCATAATTGGTAATTGCTGCATTGACTGCATCCTTCATATTTAAGGTTTGAGCAGTGGCAGATACAGCAGTACACAGGAAAGAGGAAAAAAGAATTGTAGAAAATGATACTCGGGGCATTAGATTGATGTTAAATTAAATCGATATTCTACTTAGTGTTTATTGTACAGGCAAAAATATCTGTTATAACGTCAAACGAAAATATGCGGTTCAAATCAATACTTATTAAATTCAAATAATTGCGTCAGAAATTATTAAATTCAAAGATAATGCAGACTAATTGTCTCCTTTTTGAGCAAAAAAACAAGGAAAGTCGGTAAAAACAGTACTCTGCGAAACGACAAATGACACTATACTGACTTATCAGACCACAGAGAATATATTAAAACAAAGAAAGCCTTTTCTATTTCACGTTCTTTCTGCAGAATTAGCAATAATTAGCTAATCAGGCTTCCGGTAAATTATACTTTTAATAAAACGACGGTAATAAAAAGATGTATTGAGTGGAGAATACAGCCTTTCTTCAAAGAGATGTTCTGTATTAATCAGCGATTTTGCTTCAACAGCAGAAATCTTACTAAAAAACGAATACATTGCCTGTAATAACAACCGCTGCCATACTTTTCCAGACTTTTCAGTGTAATAAAAATCAGAAAACAACCACAGACCACCGGATTTCAGCAAACCATTAAGCTGATTGAAGACAGTGCCTACACTATCCGCAGCAAAATTATCAAAAAAGAAAGCTGTAATTATAACATCATAAAGAGCTGTTGTTTTAAAATCCTCCATAGCAGAATGGATATAAGTTACAGTATTAGCTTTTACATCCCTTTTCTTTGAAATGTCAAGCATTTTTGAAGAGATTTCGACATAAGTGATCTTTAAACCGGAAGGATGTATTCTGGCAATTTCCTCCAGTATCCAACCCGTGCCTCCCCCTGCAATTAGGATAGTACTGTTTACCGGAATAGCACTCAGCTGATCAATCTGTGCTTTCATCTGAGCACGAAAATAAACCATCCGGCTCAGCACATCATAATATCCGGCTATACGATCATAATTATTTTTCATTCCCTCTGGATTATCAGGACAAACTCATTTCTAAATAAACTGCATTGCAATGATACCACAAATGGCCTTTACCATGATCAGTCCATCAATAACAATAAGGTAATAAAATATTTTCTTTCTGCTATTCATCGAATAGGCAACAATTGCAGTAAGTACAAACGGAATCAGGTTAATTAAAACCCTGGGCAGTGGAAACTTTTCAATACCAGCAAACACCAGTAAAGATAAAATCCCGGTAATCAAAAGAGGAATTAAGACATAGAATATGGTCTTTTTGAGTCCTATTCTAACCACAAATGTTTTAAGCTGACTGTTAGAATCAATCGCATAATCCTTCATGTCAAACATAATTGCATTTACTGTACAGAACATCCAGTTTTTCACAAAAAGAAAGTACCAGAAAGTTGTTTTAGCAACGTCCGTATCAGACTGTATTTTGAGTAAAATCAATGGCAGCAGGTTTGCCGTGGCGGCCCAGACAAAGCCGATAATGAAGGGTTTAAGCCATCCCGTATTCCTTAAGTTGAGATTAAAGAAGAAAACAGGTACAAGCCCATAATAGAGAACAGCCATCCCTATCACTAGACCTACAATAATCCAGTATTCAAGAGGCAGATGCAAAATAGCCTGAAAATTACTGATAACCATATAGGCAATCAGTCCCCCGCAAACCAGACTTAGCAACAGCTGACTCAACCTTATAAAATTACGATGTTCTGCATACCATGCTGTCCGGGGATTTTGGGTATTAATACTACTTTTTGCCCCCATATAAGCATAAGTATAATAGACAATTGGCGCAAAAAACAATAAGATATAATAGGTCAGTGAATTAAAAGGTACTTTTAACTGCAGGGTAGATTCTATGGTTAAAGCCACGGCAAGGAGGCCTATAAAATAGTTACCGAAAAATATAAATTTTATAATCTTTAAACCCATTGTAAGATTTCCTGGTCCGATATCATTTATATTAACTTTCTGTGGTATAAATAATTTAATGATATTTTTTGAGGATATCTTCTATTCTTACGTCCGGTACAAGATCTGTAACAGCAATTAGTCTGATTCTTTTAAAATCAGGATGCAGCGTATTCAGCACGTAGTTATTACACTCAGGCATGACAGCCGATGGAACTTTGAGCACAGGAAATCTCAGGTCGTCAAACCATTTATTTCCTATTGGCTGACAATGACTGTAATCATAAGGATCACGCCAGTCAGGATCCAGTTTACTTTCCTCGACAGTATTAATTAATAAATCATCCGGAATTTCAACAAAAACAGTTTTAAAGTCCTGATTGAAACCTACCCCCTGTCTCCGTACCATATTTTCCATGAAGGCCAGTGGTATGTTTTCTGCGCAATAGATTACCCGCTTACCAGCAGAGGCCCATCTTCCGTTTACCCCTGATGCAGTGAGTGAACCCGCATAATTTTTATGCCCTATTCTGAATACAATCATCTGTAAACTTAAACGGCATCACCATAAGCCATTTTTATCAGTTCATCTGCTACCAGGTCTACCCCTCCCGGAGTTGTTAACCAATCCATAGGACGTTCTTTTGAATTCCAGAAAGGTTTGTTTAACCAATAGCTGAATTCATCAACTGAGCCAAATAACTCTACTCCTTTTTTATAAAGACCTATTAATTTAAGCAAATGCTCCCCATAAACAGGTTCCAGTAATTTCTTTTGTTCTTTATAGTTACTGATGGTCCTGGAAGATATATTAATCAGATCTGCCAGTGATTTATTAGAAATATTAATCGCTTCAGCAAAATCATAGAATAGCCCTGGCTTTAGCCCTTGTCTTGCATATTGAAAGACCTTCATATCATCACTTACGTCAATTGCATTAAACTTGACGCGAAGTGTTTCTGTCCGTTTATCCGAAAGTAATACACTTGTAGTTGACATATCTTCGAGTTTTAAAACACTAATATACGAATATTTTCAATATCAATGTTGAAAATATTCGTATATCCATTTAGCCTATTCCACTTATTTACTCCGTTGTGACGATAACCGGACTGTTCTGAACAAATTATCTGTCGCCTGTAGTATTTTTGCCTTCAGTCTGGGATTAAAATCCGCATGATTTTGGAGAAATTCACTGACAATGACTCCGGCTTCTTTACTTTGATAAGTACCAAATGTAGCCTGTAGCCACGACTGAGGAAAGAAAATATCCCCTGTAGACTGAATTTCCTCTAACAATCCAAGACTTTTCTCCAGATAAGCAACACTATATTGCTGACGTAATGGATGGTGAAGATAATAAAGGGCCGCAAGCACATTAGATTCTTTCGCTCTGTTGGCAGGATATTTCAAACTATCAAAGAAATCATCCCTTACACTTTTCCTGCCTGAAACAGCAGGGATGATAAACTCAAAACGCTTTTTGCGGTCAGGATTTGTGATTCTTGAATCCTGCGTGCCTAAAATATGATCATCCGCATCATCCCTTACTGCCAATGAAAGCGCAAGGCTGGTATAATCATCCTCCGAAAGCGTTATTCCGGCAGGAGCCTTCATATTTTTCCAGATCTGATAAAGTCTGTTTCTGGCTACCTTACTTAGAAAAATATCCTGATAAGCTTTAAAAAGCTGCTTTTTGTTATTACTACTTTTCTGAAGCGCTATAGCAGACCACAGTTGATCTTCCAGTACATCTGCTATCGCCTGTCTTTCTTTCGCATCACTAAACTGCCAGTAAATAGTACTGATATAATTACTCAGCAATCTTATATTAAGTTCTTCATCCTCTTTTATCAGACCACTACTAAATAAGGTCAGCAAAGCTGCAGGCCGGATATCTTTTCCGCTCAGCATCTGTTCATATAATGAAATATAGGCCACAGCTCTTTGCAATGGTTTTTCCAGACTGAATATATGCGACTGAATTGCAGGATCAACCGGCCACCGGCCATAGCCATCTCCTGCTGAATTGAGTAATATAAATAAGGGCTTATCCAGGCCCACCGCTTCTTTGAGATCCAGTTTATCTGTAGCCAGATCAGCCTGAAGTACCTTAACCGAACCAGGATAAAACAAAGTCACCTCAAAAGTTTGCGGCCATACTCTTTTTTCCCCATATTCTGCCTCCTGGGTAATAGTCATTGCACTGATTTTATCCCCCTGGTAAGTGATATCGTAATTAATTACAGGTCTGCCACTTTCATTTACCCATACCTTATTCCATTTTTCCAGATCTACGGCAGTATGATTATCCAGAATATGAATTAAATCAGGCCAGGAAGCATTACTGTTTGCAAATTTCTTTAAATACGCTCTTACACCCTCTCTGAATTTATCCTTTCCCATCAGACTTTCCAGCTGCTGCATCATAATTGGAGCTTTGTGATAAATAATATTACCATAAAGCGTTCCTGCATCCTTCAGATTATCTAATGGCTGACGAATAGGATTTGCTCCTGCAGTACGGTCAACAGCGTAAGCAGCAGGAAAGTGATCAATCAGAAATTTAAGTGAATAATTAGCCTTCCCTCCTGATTCTTCTGTGCTTTTATCTGCCATAAAGTTAGCGAACACCTCCTTCATCCATACATCAGAAAACCAGTCCATCGTTACCAGGTCACCAAACCACATATGTGCCGTTTCATGTGCAATCAGATTATTACGGGCATTAAGCTGATCTTTTGTGGCGCCCGCGTCTAAAAATAAACTGGCCGATTTATACTGTATTGCTCCGGGATGCTCCATTCCGCCAAACTGAAAATCAGGAATGGCAACAAAACCAAACTTCTGAAAAGGATAGGAAATAGCAGTCCAGTCTTCAAAATATTTTAGTGCAGCAGTGTGAATATCATATATAGCAGGCAAACTTGGCTTAAGTTTGGCCCCATCCGTTTCCCTGTATAGAAAATCTGTATTCAACTGATTTACTTTGCCACTGTGCAATTGAAATTTACCTGCGGCAAAAGCGAATAAATAAGTACTTAACAGATCCGAGGTCTTATAGTGATAAGTTTTACGGTACTGCTCCTGCACAGAATCTCTGAGTTCAGCATTCGCTATCGCCTGCCAGTCTTTGGGCAGATGAAGCGTAAGTGTATAATTTGCTTTCAGATCCGGCTGATCAAAACATGGAAAAACAGTTCTTGCTCTGTCTGGCACAAATAAAGTATACAGATAATCTGCATTTCTGTTTAAAGCTCCCTCTCCTGCACGGAATAAGATACGTACCTCATTATCTCCTTTTTTCAAAAACTGAGGCTGCAGAATCAAATGTTCTCTGCTATGTGTTACTGTAACATTTTTACCGTTAATTGTAAGCAGACTGATTTTTGAAGGATCTTCCTTAAAATCAAGCTGCAAAGGTAATCTGACAGTATTCAGTTTAAAATTCAGTACCTCATGTGCCGTAATTGCCTCAGTCTTTTGAGCCGGTATATTCAATTCAAGTTTATAATGAATGGCAGAAAGTGCTGTTTTTCGATAAACAGCCAGCGATCTGCTCACACCATTTTCAACAACAGGGTCAGGAACTACTTTTCTTGATGAGCAGGAAGCAAGTGTAACAACCAGAAACAACAGGGCTTTAAATCTAACAGTCATGCAGGCAATTTACTATTTTTGTTCAGATTCAGGATACAGACAAGTACGGAACATTTTGTCAAAACCATATACTTTGAGATCTTTCCCGATCACAACAATCTTTGTTTCTCTGATTTCATCAGGCAGCCAGGTATCGCCCAAAGTGATAGATAGCGATTTACCTACAGTCTGTAACACAATTCTGCTCTGAAAAACATGACTGTATATAATTCCTTTAATCCGGTATACATTAGCTGACTGTGCAATCAGAAACACCATCATTCTATGTTCCAGGGCTTCTATATCCAGACTTTCTTTATATTTTAAAAGTATAGTCTCAATATCACTATGTTCATGCCGGTTATGAGAAGCAGCAAAGGCCATTAAAGGTTGCTTTTCAGCAGTGCCTGTTCCCAGACTGAACATTCCTTTCGGGGTAGACACCGGTTTGGGATTACTGTAAAAATTAGCAAAACGTTCTCTGGCAAAAAGCTTTCGGACCTGAAAATCTTCTCTTGTAGCAATCAGAATTTCTGCAAAAGGATTAATAGCCTTTAAGACAGCCTGAAGTTCTTTGATATAACCATAACTTACCCGCTCTATCTTGTTTAGCAGAATACTATCACTAAAAGCAATCTGCTGAATTGCTTCAGGACGCTCCTTTAACTGATCTTCAATCAGCTCGGCATCTACAATACAAATTACTCTTTTTAAATCATATCCTCTTTTAACCTGATCCATGGTCAGAAAAGGATGGGCTATATTTGCCGGATCAGCGATCCCGGTTGCTTCTATAATCAGGTGATCCCATGAGTCCTTCTTTTCCCACAGGTTATTTAAAATATCAAACAAATCATCATTTAAAGTACAGCATATACAGCCATTATTAAGTTCGACAACATCTTCTTCCCCTTTAATGATCAATCCTGCATCAATACTTTCCGATCCGATTTCATTCTCTATAATAGCGAAACGTGTATCCTTCATTTTAGAAATTACTGCGTTCAGAACTGTCGTTTTACCCGCTCCCAAAAATCCTGTCAGGATCGTTACTTCTTTTGCCTTTATATATTTCATTGTTACAAACTTAAGATATCCGTCCATCTTCTGCCAAATAATATAACGTTCAACAGTTACCTGTGTAAATTTTATGTTGTTCGGCACATTTTCCATTTAATATTTTTCCAATACTGTATAAAAGATGTACATTGCCCTACAAATATACACAAATGCAATAATGTTGCGCTCAAATATCACACTGAATACTAATTAATACACAATATGAATAAATTAATATTTAAACCCTTAGTCCTTGCTTCCGGACTATTATTTAGCTCTACCTTTGGATTTGCTCAGGATAACCTGGTAAATTCTTTAAAAAACAATCAGTCAGCAAACAGTACTTCAGGTTTCAAATTCACAGATGTGATTAACCTTGAAAATACACCTGTTAAAAATCAGGGTTCTTCAGGAACCTGCTGGAGTTATTCTACCAACTCTTTCCTTGAATCAGAAATGATCAGGATGGGAAAAGAGCCTGTTGCTTTATCAGAAATCTTCTCAGCACGTAATGCTTATGTAGAAAAAGGTAAAAATTACGTACGTATGCATGGAGCTGTAACTCTTGGAGACGGTGGTGCTTTACATGATGTAATCAATATGTTCAGACAATATGGTGCAGTTCCACAAGTAAACTATACAGGTTTAAACTATGGTACCAAAATCAATAAGTTTGGCGAAATGGGTGCAATTACTACAGGAATTTTAGAGGCCGTAGTTAAAAACCCTAACAAAAGCTTAACTCCTAACTGGTTAAAAGCATATACTGCAGCAATCGATGCTTATTTAGGTCAGGTACCTGAAAAATTTGATTACAAAGGAAAAAGCTATACTCCTCAGACATTTGCAAAACAGGTAGTTGGTATTAACCCTGATGACTACGTAGAATTATCTTCATTTAATGATCATCCTTTCTACAGCAAATTCACTTTATTAGTTCAGGACAACTGGTCATTTGATCAGGTTTACAATGTAAAGGTGAATGAGATCACTGACATCATTGACAATGCATTGAAAAAAGGTTATTCTGTAGCATGGGCTACTGATGTAAGCGAGAAATCATTTTCATATAAAAATGGCGTAGCTTATATTCCGGCTAAACCATACGAAGAAATGACTGAACAGGAAAAAACTACTATGTTCAGTGAGCCAAAACCTGAAATGGAAATCACTCAGGAAAACCGTCAGGCAGCTTTTGACAATTATGAAACTACTGATGACCACGGTATGCATATCGTAGGAATAGCAAAAGATCAGAATGGTAAAGAGTATTATATCGTGAAAAACTCATGGGGAGTAACTAATGACTATAAAGGTTATTTATATGTAACCAAGAACTATGTAAAATATAAAACTACAGCGTTCTTACTAAATAAAGGTGGTATACCGGCAGCAGTAAGAAAAAATCTGGGTATTTAAACCATAGCAGGTTTTCAAAAAGAAAGGGTTAAAGATGTACATCTTTAACCCTTTCTTTTTGAAAACTATAATGCAGCTACCATTACCTTCGTTCCATTTTTGCCTGCAATCACAGCTTTTGAAGCCAGTCCATAAAAAAGAGAATGCTCAACTACTCCCGGAATCATTTTCACGGCAATATTTAATTCACTTAGTCCGGGTAGCGCAGTAAAATAAATATCGGCCAGTAAATTTCCATGATCAGAAATAAGTGCACCATCCTTCTGGCTGCTCATTCTCAGTTGAACTGATGCCTCAGGATATCTGGTTTTTATCTGCCCCAGGACAACCTGTAACGCTTCAGGCAAAATTTCTATGACCAGAGGATAAGTATGATCCAATTTTTTCACCATTTTACTTTCATCACCGATTAAGATAAACTCATCAGCCATGGAAGCCAGTATTTTCTCGCTTGTATGAATACCACCTCCGCTTTTTAAGGCATTCAGTGCCGGATCAAACTGATCACATCCGTCAAAATAGATATCTACCCGCTCCAGCAAGGCTGAAAACTCAATTTTCAGTCCTTTCTCCTGCAGATAAGCACGGGTTTTAAAAGAAGAAGATACAAAGGTTAAAGATGCAGCCATTTTCTCCTCTTCACTTATCAGATTAACCAGATGTACAATTGTACTTCCTGCTCCCAATCCGATAACCTGTCCGGTTTTTATAAATTTTAATGAAGCTTTTGCAGCCTCCAGTTTGTAATCAATCATCTGAAACGAATTAGTATCCGCGCTAAATTTAATATATTTATCCATGCAAAAACCTATAAATACAGGCATATTATCCTTTGGAATGTCTGGAAAGCTGTTCCACTCCCCTTTTGTAGACGCACATTCCGGATTTAACCTTACCGCAGTAGTAGAAAGATCTGAAAAGACAGCACAGCATCGTTTTCCGGATATAAAAAGCTATGATTCGGTAGATGAACTTATTGCAGATCCGGCAATAGAACTGGTGATCATCAATACACCGAATTATACGCATTTTGAATTTGCCCGCAAAGCCCTTCGTGCCGGTAAACATCTTTTGGTAGAGAAACCATTTACAGTCACCTCTGCAGAAGCAGTAATACTTTTCAACGAAGCCAAAGAAAAAAATCTTCATATTCTTCCTTATCAGAACCGTCGCTATGACAGTGATTTTTTAGCTGCAAAAGATATAGTAGACAGTAAAAAATTAGGGCGGCTGGTAGAAGCTCATATCCGTTATGACAGATACCGGTATACTATAGGGCCTAAAGTATTCAAAGAAACCCCGATGCCGGGAAGTGGATTGCTTTATGACCTTGGTCCGCATTTGCTGGATATGGTATTTGCTTTATTTGGTCAGCCACTGGAATGGACTAAAACTCTCGGACATTTTCGCCCGGGTACACAGGTTGACGATTATGCCTGTATTCATTTGAAATATCCTGAAGATTTACAGGTATTTATTACTATGAGTATGCTTGTTGTAGAACAGCAGCCTGCATTTATTATTAACGGAACCAAAGGCTCGTATGTTAAACACCGTTCAGATATACAGGAAACACAATTACTAAAAAACATGAGTCCTGATGATCCTTCATACGGAATTGAACAACCTGGTAAAGAAGGTATTTTAAGTACGATCGATGAAAATGGTACGATTACCAGGGAACTTATTCCACCAGGAAAATCGTCCTATCTTCACTTATTTGATGCTGTTTATCAAACGATAAGAGAAAACAAACCTTATCCCGTAAATCAGGAGCAGATCATCAGGCAAATCACTATACTGGAAAGCTGAAGACTAATAAGAAAGGGCCTTATTGAATAATAAGGCCCTTTTGAATAAATATTCTTACTTAAGAATAGCTGTAGGTTTTTTATGTTCATCAATAGCTACAAATGAGAATTCACCAGTAACCGCTTTTTCGCGTTCCTCAGAATACATCTGCTCTACATAGATTTCTACTTTTACTTTCATACTGGTATTTCCAATATGACTTACGGTACCCACCAGTTCTACAATGGTACCAGCAGCAATTGGCATTTTAAAATCAATTCTGTCGCTGCTTACAGTTACCATTCTCTGGCGGCTAAACCTGGTAGCAGTAATAAATGCCACTTCATCCATCATATGCATAGCTGTACCGCCAAACAAAGTATCATAATGATTCGTAGTATTAGGGAATACGGCTTTAAAAATTCTGGTCTCTGATGCTTTAATCTTCTCTTCAATAGTCATATCTGTAATTTATTTTAATAAAAACAGGCGGAATGAGAACAAACCGCCTGCTTAAGGCTACAAACTTACTGGTTCTTTTACGGATAAACGCAATTCTTTTGCGGCTTCAACCATTTCAATCAGTGCTTTTTTAGTCTCATCCCAATGACGGGTTTTTAAACCGCAATCCGGATTAACCCATAACTGACCGGCCGGAATTACTGCTTTTGCTTTTTCCAGCAGCAATACCATCTCATCTCTTGACGGAACTCTTGGAGAATGAATATCATAAACTCCTGGTCCTATTTCATTTGGATAATTGAAATCTGCAAAAGCATCCAGCAATTCCATTTGCGAACGTGAACATTCAATTGTAATCACATCCGCATCCATATCAGCAATATGCTGAATGATATCATTAAATTCCGAATAACACATATGGGTGTGAATCTGGGTTTCGTCGCGGACACCACTTGCAGAAATCCTAAAAGACTGTACAGCCCATTTCAGATATTCCTGCCAGTCAGACTGACGCAGAGGCAATCCTTCACGAATAGCAGGTTCATCAATCTGAATGATTTTAATACCTGCCTTTTCCAGGTCGCATACCTCATCACGAATTGCCAGTGCTATTTGTTTACAGGTCAGCGAACGTGGCTGATCATTTCTGACAAATGACCATTGTAAAATCGTAACCGGTCCGGTTAACATCCCCTTAACCCATTTACTGGTTAAGGACTGCGCATAAGACGACCATCTTACTGTCATTGGTGCAGGGCGATGAACATCACCAAATATAATCGGAGGTTTTACACAACGGCTTCCATAACTCTGTACCCATCCATTTTTAGTAAATACAAAACCCGCAAGCTGTTCACCAAAGTACTCGACCATATCATTACGCTCAAATTCACCATGAACAAGTACATCAATTCCGGTATTTTCCTGAAAACGGATGGTTTCTTCAGTTTCCTTCTCTATTAACGCGTCATATTCTGCCAGTGTCAAACTACCCTTTTTAAATTTAGCTCTCCAGCTGCGGACTTCAGGAGTCTGAGGGAAAGAACCGATAGTAGTTGTTGGAAACAAGGGAAGCTTTAAGGCGTTATGCTGCGCAATTCTGCGTTTGGAGAAAGGGTTTAATCTGTTTTCATCTTTTTCGGTCACTCCGGCAATACGGTTCTTAACCGCGTCATGATGAATCAACTTAGAAGTACGGCGGCTTTGGTTAGCAGCAACATTATCCTGTAAAGCAGTAATTGCATGATTTGAAGGTGTTTTACCTGCCAGTTGTTTCAGATAAACTATTTCATCAACTTTCTGACGGGCAAAGGCCAGCCATTGTTTGATTTCCGGTGTTAGTGTCTGATCATTGGTTTCCAGCTCCAGATCACATGGCGCATGAATCAATGAGCAGGAAGGAGAAACTAAAATTCTGCTCTCTCCTATTTTTTCCGCCGCCAGATTCAGCTGAGAAAGCGACTGCTGAAAATCATTTTTCCAGATGTTTCTTCCATCCACTACACCCAGCGATAACTGTAAATGATTAGGAATAGCAGCTAAAATACTTTCAAGCTGTTCAGGAGCTCTGACCAAATCAATATGCAATGCAGTAACCGGTAACGAAGCTGCCAGTTCCAGATTATCTTTTAATCCTTCAAAATAAGTAGTCAGAAGAATTTTTAATTTAGGAAACTGTTTTCTGATTTCCTTGTATACATAGGTATAAGCATCTTTTTCTTTTGGTGTTAAATCCAGAACCAGGAAAGGCTCATCAAATTGTACCCATTCCACATGCTGGTTCTCTAATTCTCTCAATATTTCGAGATATACTGGTAATAAGTTTCTGATCAGGTCGATTCTGTGAAAACCGCTTTGTTTTTCTTTGCCCAGCAGCAGATAAGAAACCGGACCGATAATTACAGGTTTGGTTTTTATGCCCAGTCTTTTTGCCTCATTGTATTCATTGACAATTTTCTGAGAAAATAACTTGAATGTCTGGTCTTTATAAAATTCAGGGACAATGTAATGATAGTTGGTATCAAACCATTTGGTCATTTCCATTGCCGTAATATCAATACCGTCTTTCTGATATCCCCTGGCCATTGCAAAATAGAGATCAAGCTCAGTATTAGCTTTGTTCAGAATAACTTCATGATAACGTTTTGGAATGGCGCCAACTGTTAGAGAAAGATCCAGTACCTGATCATAAAAAGAGAAATCATTTGACGGAATAAGATCTATTCCTGACTCCTGCTGAAGTTTCCAGTTATTTGCCCGGATTTCTTTTCCTGTTTGCAACAGGTTTTCAATAGGTGTTTTGCCCGACCAGTACAGTTCACTGGCTTTTTTGAGCTCTCTGCTGCTACCTATTCGCGGGTAGCCTAGATTGTTTGTTAGCATTTTCATTGCTTTTTAAATGATAAAAAAATCAGTTAAAAGCTCTTTTAAGCTAGATGTTCACAATGATTTATAACAGAAGAAGGATAAAATATATACGCACCAATAGCCATTAAACATATAGTGATGTTTTTAAGACAAAAAAATGCATCATACCTGATCAAAAGCTTCTATTCGCGAAAGCATTGTCAATGCGGTTGAGGCAGGTCTCCTGACTTGTAACATTTTTGCCATCCTTCCCATCTCTGAAGACAGTGGATATACATGGGCAAAAACTGTTTGGTTACTTACAGTTGCGCGACAGCTCGTGATTTGCACACGATTCCCTATTAATCTGCGTTAAGCAGAACCTTTTCCGGTTGATGAAGAAAAAATAGTAAAGAACTTAATCAGGACAAATATAATTGAAATAAGGATGCAGTGGTTAGGAAAATCAGTATTTATCTGAATTAGATAAAACATGTTCAATCAAACTCAATTCATCTTCGCTAAAAGATAGATGATTAAGACATTTAATTGAATCTGCCAGCTGTTCAGGTCTGCTGGCACCAACCAGTACAGAAGTAATTCTCTGGTCGCGTAAAATCCAGGATAAAGCCATTTGTGCCAGACTCTGTCCGCGTTCCACTGCCAATGCATTAAGTTCCTTTAACTGACCGAGACGTTCAGGAGTAATCTGGTTTTCCTGTAAAGCCCCATGAGACTTTGCGGCTCTTGAACCCTCAGGAATACCATGAAGATATTTATTGGTCAGCAGTCCCTGTGCCAATGGCGAGAAAGGGATACATCCTACTCCCTGTTTACCCAGTAAATCTAGTAAACCACCTTCAATCCATCTTTCAAACATAGAATATTTAGGCTGATGAATTAAACAAGGTGTTCCTGATTCTTTTAAAATACGTAAAGCTTCTGCCGCTTCAGTTGCGGGATAATTTGAAATTCCAACGTACAAAGCTTTACCCTGGCGGACCAGCAGGTCTAATGCCGCCATGGTCTCTTCCAGTGGAGTTTCCGGATCCGGACGGTGGTGATAAAAAATATCAACATAATCAAGGCCCATACGCTTTAAGCTCTGATCAAGACTGGAAACCAGATATTTTTTAGAGCCCCAGTCTCCATAAGGACCATCCCACATCGTATAGCCTGCTTTCGAGGAAATAATCATTTCATCTCTGTAAGCTGAAAAGTCCTGTTTTAAAATTATACCAAAATTCTCTTCAGCCGAACCCGGTGGCGGGCCATAGTTGTTAGCCAGGTCAAAATGTGTAATTCCACTATCAAAAGCGAGCTTAATAATATTCCGCGAATTTTCAAGCTGGTCTACATATCCGAAATTATGCCATAAACCTAACGACAAGGCTGGCAATTTCAGTCCGCTTTTACCGCAACGGCGGTAAGACATCCGGGTATAACGTTCAGGATTAGCTATATATGGCATAAAAAAAAGAATATAAAAAAAGAGGGTTATAAACCCCCTCTTCTGGTAAGGTTGTGCTAATTTTTATTTAGCTGTGTTTTTTTTCTCTGTTACTTCAGTACGGATATCCTGAGCAAGAACTTTTAAATCCTGCATCGCTTTACGTACTCTTGTTCCAGCTGCATTGTTACCTGCAGAATAAAACTTCTCAGCATCAACTTCAACAGAAGCAAGCAATTCTTTTAATTTTGAAAATTTTTCCATGTTTTAATGTTTTATACAGAATCAAATATATAACTTTTGCGAAATAAACACATAAATCATCCCCTTAATTGCGATTATATCTTATAAATAAATTACAACCACTATCTTTCCGTCTTATTCAGCCCGGTCAGCTCACCGGTTCCAACAGATCCGCGCTCCTAATTTTCCGTTCTGAGAGAAAAAATTAAACTAAAGTTTAAGTTATCCCATCCGTAGATAACTTGTTACAGTACAGACAGATTCAGCTGTATACTAAAAATGACGCTATCATTTCACATAGTTCAGATTTTGTACTTATTTTTGCATGAAATTTTATCAGCAAAGACCAAACGGACAGAGAATCAGATCTATGAATAAAAAAGTATTAGTGTTGGAAAAGGACAGAGATATTCTTGAACTGATTAATATTGTGCTGACAGACGAGGGTTATATCGTTAACGTGTTATCCTCAGAACTTGGAATTTTTGATCACATTAAAAATTTTCAGCCTGATATAATTCTGCTGGATATTATCAGTCCTACCGAAGAAGGCACTGCATTATGTAAGACTATTAAGGCAGCCGAAGATTCCAGCCATATACCCGTTATAGTTTTGTCTACCCATCCAAAGGTAGAAGTAGTAAAAGAGATATGTGCAGATGAAGTTGTAGCTAAACCATTCGATATCTCTTTTTTATTAAGTACTATAGAACAGCAACTGATAACCAGTTAAAGTTTATGTTCAGTTTTCAGGTATTTCAGGTATTTCTGATCATCTTCAAAAAGATCAGCACCTTCCATTTTATAAGCAGCCAATAAATGTAAACTGGCATTTTTCTTATCACCCAGCTCGAAATAAGTTTCGCCCAGTCTAAGTAAGACGAAAGGATTAATTTCTTCTTCACTGCTGTAGATATCATGTGCTAACAATAAATGACCAAGCGCCTCCTGATACTTTCCTGCATTGAAATAAGCATCACCACAAGAAGCTGAAACCCAGCCGGCAGCTTCCCAGTCTTCCTTAGGCTCAGGTAATACATCCAGTGCTTTCTGAAACCATTCCGCTGCTGCTTCAAAATTCTCAGCATCCATTTCCAGGTTTCCCTGATCACAGTACTCTTCCATTAAATCCTGTTGCTCATCTGTCAGCTCTTCCTGCTGCAAATGATCTGCGGGTACAAAATTCTTTTTGAACTCTTCAAATTCTACATCAGAAACGACAGCCATATGCAGGAAATCTGCATTAAAATCATGGAAAATACTGTTCTTTCCCAAGCTGTGTGCGATTTTGAAATACACTCTGGCTTTATCCAGATCGCCCAATGCATAATAGATACTACCGGTGGTAATAAAATGGCCTGAACTTTTTACAGTTTCAGTTTTCATTTTTTCCTGAAGATATTCAGTTTCCTTTAAAAAATGAGGCAATGCCTTTTCAACCTGGCCGGTCTGCTCATAAAAAGAAAAAATGCTGTCCAGCAATATGCCGCCAACGCTGCAATTTTCTTTTGGATAAGGGATCGATCCATCAATTTTCAATAAAAGCTGTTCAGCTTCTTCTAAATTCTGTGACTCTGTCAGTGTATAAACCTGATCAATCTGATCAAAAAATACTTCTTCTTCTTCCGGACTATAAACTAACATGGCTGATTTTTTTTTAAATTAAACGGTATACGAAGGTAGTTATAAGGGTTGGTTTTCCATCTGCTTAATAATTTTGTTGACTTCGGTCTCAGTAGACCTTAATTTTGTCTGACAAAAAGCGATCAGTTCAGAGGCTCTTTTTACTTTTTCAGCCAGTATATCAACAGAAACAGCTTCAGTTTCTATTTCCTGAGCGATTTGCGTCAGCTCGCTGTAAGCTGCCTCATAATTCAAATTCTTTTCCATTGCGGGGTGTTTTAGATAAAACTTTTGTATTAATTTCTGCCGAAGCCAGACTTACAGTCAATTCTGTTCCAGGCACAACAGCATCTGCATTACTCACAATCAAACCATTCACTTTTACAATCGCAAAACCCTTATTCAGAATATTCTGCGGGCTCATCATTCTCACTACAGATTCAAAATGACCAATATACCTTGCATGACTGGCAAAATACATCCTGTTAAAAGATTTAAAATTGGCCAGTAAATTTTTAAGGTCTTTACTTCTGTTGGAAATGATAATTTTAGGATTCGTTAATACCATTCCTGAAAGATTCAGGATATCCCGGTGTTTTTCATGCAGCAGATTTTTTGTTGAATTAATGATGACCTGGTTTAGCCGGTTCATCTGTTCTTTATGCTGATTCATCATTTGAAAAGTCCTGATAACCAAATGTTGCTGGAGCGACAAAACAGATTCTTCAAAACTTCTGTTATGTGCAATCAGCATTTCAGCTGCTTTTGTAGGAGTTTTCGTAGATGTATGTGCCATCAGGTCGGCAATAGTTTCATTTTTCTGATGCCCTATGCCGGTAATTACCGGTATGGGAAATTTTGCAATAGCACGGTTGAGTTCGTAATTATCAAAAATCAGAAAATCTGTCTGTGCGCCGCCACCTCTGATAATAATCAGGGCATCATACGCTTTACCAGATCCGAATACCTGGATAAGTTTGGCCAGAAACTGCCCGGCATTGCCTTCTCCCTGTACCAGGGCAAAATAATCATCAATCTCAAAACGATAACCAAAAGCATTATTTTCCAGGGTGTGTTTAAAATCCTGATAACCTGCAGAAGTATCAGAAGATATAACCGCTATCCGCTGTAATACCCTGTTCAAAGACAGCTCGTTATTTCTGGTTCTGTATTGCCCGTCTGTCAGCCGTATAAAGGAAGGATTATCCCGCACCAGTCTGTCGAGCGTTTCTTTACGCTGCTGTTCAAATCTGCCTAGTGTAAAACTGGTATCAATATCAAGCAGATTTAACTGTAAACCAAATGAAGGATTGTATTGTACAGCAACCTGAATCAGCACATTAATATCATTTTTAAATTGCTGTCCGGTAGCTTTTTCAAAGTTTGAAATATTTACTGAGGCGTTCCCCCATGCTCTCCCACCTATTTTAGCCAGGATCTTTGCAGAGGATTTATCCTTTTCAACCAATTCAAAATAATGAAAATTGCTCTGAGGTTTGTAGGTATAATTAGTGATATCGGCAATTACCCAGAATGTTCTGCCCCCAAAAACGTCATTAATAGTATCATGAATCTGACGGGTAAGTTCGGATAATTTAATAGAAGGTATCACTGTCAAAATTTTTGATGCTTAACTATATAAAAGCCTGTTTAGAATACAATTGTTTACAGCCGAAAAAGAATTATAAACAATTTAAGTAAAATTAGACATTTTGAAGCAGAATTAATCTTCAAATCAGGAATACGAAAAACTAACTGACTACAGTATACATTTTTTCCAGGAACACCTTTAATGCAGTATGTTTAGCCAGCCAGCCGAATAGACTGATTCCTACTATTGCACAGGTAATACCGGCTATTACATCCAATACGTAATGATGACTGGTGTAGACAGCTGTAAACCAAATACCTACAGTCACAATTCCGAAAAATATATTGATCGGTCCCAGTTCATTTTTCAACCCGAAATACAGTACGATTACCGGGTAAGAAGAATGCAGAGAAGGCATTGCAGCAAAAACATTAGAACCATTACTGTAAATTGACTTGAAAATAGGTGCATTAAAGAAATGGTCAAATTTAGCCAGTCCGGCAGTATTTCCTGCAGTATGGGCTTCAAATACAAATCCGTGATACTGAACATACCATGGCGGTGCAGCCGGATAAAGATAATAGATCACAAAACCAATCAGGTTCACCAGCACAAAGGTGACCAGAAACTGGATAAAAAGTTTTCTGTTTGCAAAGAAAAGGTAACCGGCAAATGCCATGGGTACAGGAATCCACATCAGATAAAAGATCCCTCCTATCACATCCAGAGCAGTATTACCATGTAATCTCCAATATTCATTAGGGGTTAAAACAGTACCATCAGATAAAATGCCGAAGACCTGTTTTTCCAGATGATATAATTCTGCAATATGCACTTTATTGAAAGCATAATTGGGAAATGCCTTCATATAATCAAAGATTATCCAGTAAACTATAAATATAGAAAACCCAAGAATAAACTTTCTGGTTATCTGAGAAGCGTAGTACAAAGAGTTAAAAATAACTATTAATACAACCTGCTGACTTTTAAATCCGATTAAAAGATAAGAAATCAGCAGATAGGCAAAAGACAGCGAAGTAGTTACGATGATGTCTCTCCAGGAGAAAAATGGTCTATTCAGCCGTATCTGGTCTGTCATTTACTTTTTTTATAAAATCTGATCCTAATACTTTATCCCAGATAGCAGAGCTCACGCCGTAGCCTTTGGTAGAATCAGAATAATGATGTAACATATGATGCTGTTTTAATTTCTTCCAGAATGAATTTTTAAAATTCGCATGGTGTAAAGCATAGTGCACCATATCATAAAATAAATAACCAATCAGAAATCCTGCATAAAAAGCAAATATAGTACCGGCCGGCAGGATAAACAAAAAGAAAAAATATAAAGCAAGCGCCATAGGAATACTTGCCGATGGAGGCATTACCAGTCTCTTTGCATCATTCGGATAATCGTGATGAACACCATGGAAAATAAAATGTATCCTTTTACCGATTTTTGAACTCGGATAAAAGTGAAAGATATAACGGTGCATAATATATTCTGTTATTGTCCAGATAAACAAACCGATAATCAGCCAGCCTGCAAAACCAAGGAAACTCATTTGAGCATCAGCAAAGGCCTTCCAGATCAAAAAGGCAATAACAGGAATAAAAACTATCAGCGGCACATAAAAATCTACTTTAGATAGTTTTTCTAAAAAGCCGCTTTTGAACATTCTGATAGATTCAGAAGAGTTCGATATAAAATTCTTTTTCATGAGTTTTTCTTAAATTTTAATCCGTTCAGTAATTAAGGCATTGGTGGAAGTATTCACACCCTTAATTTCGACATACTTTACATTAGGTAACCAGAACGATCCACCTTCTATCCGCAAAAATATGCGTTCTACCTGAATTTTCTTATTATTAACTGTCACATAAACATGATATTTTTTATCATCTTCTGACCTGGTCAGATACAAAGGCAATTTTTTATGCGAAACAAAGCGTAATTCAAACTGATCATTAGCCAGTGCTTTGGATTCTATTCCATAAGCAAATTTGCGTTGAATATATCCCAGCTCTTTTCTGGATTCGTCTTCAGTATAACGGATCCAGTAAACATGAACCGGGTTATCTTTATCTACCTGTCCTTTTCCATTCACATTCAGCTCACAGATGATCGTGTTTGTATTCGGATCACGCTGTACATAAAAAAGCTGGTTGGCTATGCCTTTTGGCACAGGAAATTTAATCGGTGATGGATTGCTCTGATCCTGTGTCTGTGCATATACAGTAGTCGCAGATCCAAAACTGAACAAAGCCGTTAACAGAATTAAACCTGTAACCACAATCGTTAAAGGATTACTTTTCCCACCTGCTAAAGCTTCTTCTTCTTTCTTCTCATTCAGATCCTGGGCATCCAGTGCTTTTTTAGCATCCCTTAATCTGTTTATCGCAGTAATATTGGTCATAAATGCCATTACTGTAATAGGGATTGTAAAAATAGAGATCGTTTCAAAAATATGGAAGGAGATACCTGGTACAAATATTTTATAGTCACCACCTATATAGTGTCCTGTAATACCTGCAGCCATAGCACAGATACCAATGGTTACCACACGTTCAGGACGCTGCATCAGGCCACCTTTACTTTGCACACCCAATCCTTCTGCCCTTGCACGGGTATAACTTACCATCATAGAACCAATCAATGCAATAAATGCAAATAATGAGCTTAAGAAATAATGATGAGACACCAGATAATAACAGATCCCCAGGAACATAATCAGTTCACTGTAACGATCCAGAACAGAATCATAAAGTGCTCCAAATTTTGAGCTCATATTTCCAAGACGGGCAACCTGTCCGTCCAGCATGTCAAACAATCCTGCAAAAAGAACCAGTGCACCACTCCAGCCTACAAAAGATAGGTCTCCCCTGTTACTTCTTTCCGCACCAAAAACAAAAATAACAGCTACTCCAACATTAAGTAAAAGACCAATAGTGGTTACAGCGTTGGGTGTTAACCCCATTCGGATCAGTCCTTTTACAAAAGGGTTAATGACCTTATAAATCGTCTGCTGTAAACGATCACGAAATGATAATGCTTGCATAAATATCTCTTTATTCTTTTTTTTTTAAAAATCAAATTTAACCCTTGCCCTGATTCCCCACGAAGACACTACCGGATTATCCAGATAAGTGAAACGCTTAACCATGTCTACACGCAATATTTTAAAAATATTACCAATTCCCACACTACCTTCCATATAAGGCTGATTTCCCAGAACATAGGTAGTTTGCACACCATCTGCATTTCTTGGAAACTGTAATAGTGAAGGATCCATATCCGGATTATTCTGATCTCTCAGCCCTCCATATAAAGCTTTGAAAGATACGGATTCCCTAAGCTTCAATTTCTTGATCAATGGTATCTTATTAAAAAAGAATCCATTAAAATTATGATCAATATTGATGCTTGCGTAATGATCACTCACAAATTCCAGGAAGTTCATTAAGTTATACGAACTAAGCTGATAAGAATAGGTTTGATTCGCTCTGTGTATAACAAGCAAAGGAAAAGGTACTTTACCAAAAATACTTCCGCCTTCTAAAGTAACATCAGTATAGCCCAGTTGTGAAACATAGAAACGCTTGTCAATACTTCCCATCAGGTTATGATAATTATATTGTCCGCTAAAAACTCCCTTTAAACCAGCAGTATACCTCAGGTTAAAAATAGGATATCTGTCAAAGATAGGAACTCTGTATATTTTCCCCTGATAAAACTTCTCATGTGGTGCATAACGCAGATTCACACTTATTTCTGAAGTATTGATCAGATCTACCGGATTTACCGTATTGTTTAGTGTATTATTAAAAGCCAGTGTACCGCCCGGGCGCTGCGTCCATTTACGCAATGATACAGCGTATGAAAAATGGTTTTCATATTCTTTTATATAATCAATTTTATAAAAATCATTATATAATAGCATATCATTCTGACCACGTTTAAACGATAGCAAAAAGTTATCTTCCTGAACAAACTGAAGTTCCTGACCCGGAATTTTAGTATCTCTCTGGAAACTTGCCCTTACATAATTCTGAGGGAAAGAATAGATGGATTTATTGTTCAGTGAATAAGTTCCGCTCAGGAAATATTTCCATTTTTCATCTTTAAAACCATAAGCGGCATAAGTCTCAAAATAATATCTTTTACTTAAAGCCGGGGTTGTACGTCCACCTAAACGCAGACGGAAACCTTCTACATTATTGAAACTATAAAACGTGTTCACAGGTCCTACTTCAAACGGTCCGAAATCCTTATAACCGGCAAACAGTAAAGTAATCAGATCCATCGTTCTTTTAAAAGACGGAATCGTTTGTAAAGTATCAATATTTTTATAAACACTTAGTTTTGAACGAACCGTACTATCCTGCCGCTGCGCATTCCAGAACTGATCTGTACGCAATGCTGCCTGTGGCAGTGTCACCAGGGACGGGCCAGCATAAGTAGTATCTCCCTGTGGCTTATTAATCTGATAATCATTGATAATAACAGTACGCTGACCGGTAAAACCGCCACCCTTGTTTTTGTTGATACCAAAATCAACAATAAGATTGGTTTTTGATAAATGATACCTGCCATCCTCATTTTTCGCAAAATCAAGCTTGGCTTCCAGCGCTCTTACAAAGTTCAGATTGATATTTTTATTTACAGTAAGGAATGCATCCTGAACAGCATAATTGCCATCCATAGTCACATACATCTTTCCTTCAAACAAAAGATCTGTATTATTTCTTGGAATAAAAGAAAGCTCAATCAGATTCGGAGTATGCGTTTTGATTGTATCAGTAATAAAAAACTTATAAAATGTTGGTGATGCATCTGCAATAGGACTCAAAAACTGGTTACTCATTAAAGAGATATTGCTGTCATATATATTAATATCCGCATACATCCTTTCAAAATACATGCTCAATCCCTGAGTATCTATAAATTTACTATCATAGTTGACATGTTTATCCCCCTCTACAATCGTCTTCTTTTTATTCGGATTTTTCTGCAGATAGTTTTGTGTAACCTTCTCTTCCATATAGACAGGCATTAATAGCTTGCCACCTATTTTGGTAGAATCCTGTTGTTCAAAAAGAAACTGGTAATTTCTGAATATCCGTTTATTTTTGAATTTCTCTGACAGATTACTCAAAGAAAAAACCAGTTGTTCATATTGTTTAAATTCCACATGATCATAGCTTTTACTCTGATTTTTATTTTTATTCTCGATAACTTTTCTAATCAGTTCAACAGCAGGATTGTTCTTATTTCTATACGCTGGTCTTTTATTAGAACTGATCACTACCTCAGTCAGGCTCTGTGATTCAGATTGCAACCGCACATTAATAACCTGTGTTTCTCCGGGTTTAATAGTTGCATAATTAGTCTTATAGCCTACATAACTAAATTGCAATTGATTATGTACCTCACTTGTCGAAATACTGTATTTACCATCCGCATCAGTTTTGGTGATAATATTGGTTCCTTTGAAAAGAACAGTCACATAAGGTATAGGATCTTTGTCAGCAGCATCTGTAACCACACCACTGATTACAGTGTGTTGTTGAGCTGAAGCCTTAACTGCAAAAAAAGGCAGTGCTAAAGCACAGATGAGTATGATTGTTTGAATGCGAGTTTTCATAAAAATTATATAAATACAAACTTCTTTTGCATCAGAAAGTTATAACCAATTCCAACGGTACAAGAGACTATGATTTTTGACAAAATGTAATTAACATGTAGATAATGGGTAACGAGGTAGACCCCTGCAGTTGTTAACAGCAAATTCCCTACCCAAACTATAATATATTTAAAGATTTGATGATTGATGTTTCTTTCCTTTGCACCGAATACCCAGTTGCGGCCCATCATAAAATTCACCATTCCACCTGCAGTCGTACCTATCACACTTCCAATGACATACCAGATCTGAAACACCTGCGTACAGACTAATGTGGTAAGAAAGTCAATAATTGAGGCCGACAATGAAGCAACCTGAGCCTTTACAAAAGTCGCCATATTTAACGTATAATAAATCTTACAATAACCTGCAACAGGATGTTTGCATATATACCCGCAAGGATATCATCAAACATCACTCCCCAACCCCCTGGCAAACTCTCCAGGCGTCTGATAAAAAGTGGTTTTACTATATCAAAAAAACGAAAAAGAATCAACCCCAACAACACATTTACCGGTGTAACCGGGATCCATAAAAGGGTGATACACATACCGACCACTTCATCTATAACTACCCGGTTATGATCTTTACCCCAAATGGTCTCCACAATATTGCCGGACCAGATACCTAATGCAGTCAAAAGACCAGTAACAATTAAAGCAGGAATAAAGTTAAATCCATCAGGATGCACAAAATACCAAACCAGACACGTAGCCACGGCAGCAGCAGTTCCTGCTCCTTTGCCAATGTACCCGATACCCAGGCTTGTAGATGTGATTTTATGAAATAACATTTCCTCTCTGATTATTAATGTGCTAATTAAAGCCACTTATTATTTTTATACCAGTTAACTGTTTCCAGCAGACCATTTTCCAGATTATAAGCTGGCTTGAATCCAAGGTCTGCTTTAAGTTTTTCAATATTACATGCCCAGTTAACAGCGGTCAGTTCATTCATCTTTTCTTTATTCAGTGTTGGTGCACCTGCAGAGTTTTTATAAATCCGCTCCATTAGTGCTGCTAACGCTGAAACTGCCGAAACGGGTAAATGGAATTTCCATGTCCGTTTATGCAATGCTTTTTTTACTCCTTCTGCCAGTGCATATCTATCATAGATACCACCATCAGACACATTATAGTTCTTGTTTGTTACGTCCGAGAATAGTGCATCAATGATAATTTTAGCCAGATCTTTTACATAAATAAAACTAATCTGTTGTTTAAAACTACCTATATGAGGTTCTAATCCTTTGTTTATAGTTTGCAGCAAAATAAAAATGTCTTTTTCTCTTGGTCCGTAAACCGCAGTAGGACGAATGACTATCAGTGGTAAGCCATTTATCTCTGCCAGATATTGTTCAGCCAGTAATTTGCTTGCCCCATAATTGGTTACAGGGTGAGCCGGAGAATTATCCTCAATCAAACCGGAAAGGTCTTTTAAGGGGCCCAGAGCTGCAAGACTGCTTACAAAAATGAATTTCTCCAGGTTAATCGCAGCCGTTACAGCTGCCAAAGCCAGATTTCTGGTATATTCTGCGTTAACAGTATTATATTCTTCCTGTGTTTTTGCTTTGGTAATACCGGAAGCGTGTATAATGTAGCTGTACTGTTTTTCTTCCAGTTCTTTTTTCAATAAATCAATATTACTGAAATCAGGATTGGTATACTGAATATCAAATTCCCCCAGATGTTTGATATTACTGCTCGGCCTCACTGCTGCATAAACCTCCAAACCAGAGGATATAGCTGCCGCAATCAAATGGTATCCAACAAAACCACTTGCTCCGGTTATCAGTACACGCTTCTTCATATCGTTTTTACAAATAACTGCAGCGAAAAACGCTCCAGGAAAGGGTGCTTGCCAGTGATCAGTTTATGTTCCTGAGTTATAAATAATCCAGGAACATAATTAAAATCTTTTTTGCTACAGGCAGCAACCATGAGTTTCATAGCTTAGATACTAACCTTAACCGGGGTTAGCTGAACTTCTTTAAAAGCAGCATAAAGTTTATCCACCGCTTCCTCAATCTGAGCAAAAGTATGTGTAGCCATCAGAGAGAATCTGATTAAAGAAGAATCTGAAGGTACAGCTGGTGAAACAACAGGATTAACAAATATCCCGTTCCTGTGCAGAATATTAGTGATCAGGAAAGTTTTATCGTTATCTCTGATATAAACAGGTATGATCGGACTATCTGTATGTCCAATATCAAATCCTGCATCTAAAAGTAGTTTTTTTGCATAGTTCGTGTTATCCCAAAGTTTATCTATACGTTCTGGTTCTTCATCTATAATATCCAGTGCTGCAATTACACTTGCAACAGCAGAAGGAGGCATACTTGCACTGAACATCAGTGAACGTGCCCTGTGTTTGATATATTCAATAGTTTCTTCCGTTCCGGCGATAAATCCACCCAGTGAAGCAAGAGATTTACTGAACGTACCCATGATCAGATCTACATCATCTGTCAGGTTAAAGTGAGAAGCTACTCCTGAACCATTAAATCCGATAACACCTAAACTATGAGCGTCATCCATCATGATATTAGCGCCAAATTCTTCAGCAAGCTGAACAATCTCAGGAAGCTTCACAATATCTCCCTCCATACTGAAAATTCCGTCTGCAACAATCAGTTTGGCAGAATCTTCCGGTAATCTGCTTAATTTCTTACGCAGATCGTCCATATCATTGTGAGCATATTTTATAGTACGTGAGAATGACAAACGGCTACCATCAATGATAGACGCATGATCATATTCATCAAGTATCAGATAATCATTTCTTTCCAGTAAACAGGAAATAACCCCAAGGTTAACCTGAAAACCGGTACTGAATAATACTGCAGCTTCTTTACCAACATAAGCCGCAAGTCTTCTTTCCAGTTCCAGATGTATATCTAATGTTCCGTTAAGGAATCTTGAACCGGCACAGCCTGTTCCGTATTTATCAACAGCAAGTTTTGCAGCTTCTTTAATCTTTGGATGATTTGTTAACCCTAAATAAGAATTTGACCCAAACATCAAAACTTTTTTCCCTTCAATGATGACCTCAGTGTCTTGTGCCGACTCTATCGATCTGAAATAAGGGTATAATCCTTTTTCCTTAATTGCATTAGCATCTTTAAATGCTGCAATCCTATCGCCCAATTTTTTACGCATGCCTGAATTGTATAATGTTTACTTCAGATAGATTCATAATTTATTTTATTCATAAACAGCTTATTACTGAAAATACCGCAATGAAACATGATCTAATATATTAAAAATATGTTAATTTTAAGATAGACAAAAGTAAATTATTCTTAGACCATAAGCGTATTTTAGTCTATAATATTATTGTCAAATAAATAATTCAACCTTTTATATCTTATTTTATTGTTAAAATCTTCCTTATATTTCTCTGTTTAAAAAGAGTCCTAATTCTGATTTTTTGTTAATCTGTTTTCTTTTGTGGCTTACCCTTCCCTATCCCTGTGATCAGCATGTCGATCATTTCATCAAAATATTCATGCGTCTGCTGTTCAGAAAGCTCAATAGATAATGGAAAATGAAGTCCGCGAAAAACAGTAACCATCACAAAAGCGATTTTGTTCATCCGTTCCAGCGTCATTTCCTTAAATTCCCCCGACTGACTTCCGCCGAGAAGAATCTCTGTAATCATATCTATCTGAATCTGCTCATATCTGGATTTTATACAAATCAGCATTCTCATGCTATCAACAATGTCATCAAAAAGCACTTCCCTAAAGCTATGAAAACCTATTATGGAAGTGATTTGTGCCTGCAAATAAGCCTTTAACTTGTCTTTAGCTGTTAATGAAACATTTACGGCTTCACGTATACGTTTCACCACATTTTTCATTTCATCTTCAACAACTGCCTCGAAAATCTCAATTTTGCTTGGAAAATAATAATAGAGCGTACTCTTTCCTTTACCAGCAGCAGTCGCTATTTCTTCCATGGTAGTCTTTTTTAAACCATGTTTACCGAATAGCTTCTTCGCTCCTGATAGTATCTCCTCTATTACAATCTCATCCTTTTCCATTCAAAACTACTAATAAATAATTAGACCGAAATTCAATTATGGTCCAAAAGTATTGTAAATATTTCATTCCACAATTTTTCAGCATCAAATCAGACATTAAAATGATACTTATATTAAATTAAAAACAAGAAAAAGCTTCGCAGATAAATGCCCTATTTTGATTGTCCAGGCTTATTTCGCAGATCTTCTTTATCATAAAGATCAATTAATTTACTCTGTAAACGGATTACACTTGATTCCAGTTCCAGTACTTTTTGCTTCAATCGTTCATTTTCCTCTCCGACTTCACTTTTATCGTCCTCGCCGGTATTTAACAATTGTCTGATATCTAAACCATGTACTTTTGCAATCTGATGAATACGGCTAAAGTTTGGGTCCGTAATTCCTGTTTCCAGTTTTGAATAAGCAGGAATAGAAACTTTTAATAATTCGGCCATTGTCTTTTGATTAAGGCCTTTTTTTTGACGGAGAATTTTGAACTTCTGTCCCAGTGTTTTCATTATAAAATATTTAATTGGTGAGTTTGTTTACAAATAAAATTAGAAATTATTTAACATAAATTTCACATCATTTACTGAAATTTTAAGCTAAAACATTATAGTAAATTACAGATAATGATAAATAAATTCATCTGACAGAAAAAAAGATAATGATTTTTGTAGATCGCTTAAAAGTGCTGGTTTACAGAGACAAGAATAAGCTGTAACAATAAAAACATCTGACAGACAAATGTATCAGCCTGTTATGATCAAACATCAGGCCATAAAACATAAAATTGCAATTTTCATTAAAATGAAAGCTGAAATTTTATACCGCTGTTCGTCAATTTCAAATCTTCAGAAGAAAGTTTTCCAACTGGTATTTTAACAAATGGCTCAATGCGGATTTTATATTTATTAAAAATATTCTGCTGACGACCTATAGAGAAATTAAAGAAACCTATATAGCTATTGCCCTTTAAATGCTTGTCCATCACCGGTTCATCAACCTCTTCAACAGAAATTGATTTAAATGTAGACGGATGCCCGGTATCCGGATCATAACTCATTTTATCTACAGGACTGGTCTGTTCAAAGGTGTTACTGCGCTTCTCACTAAAAACACTAAAATAAGAAACCCCTGCACTGGTATAATAATTTTTATTTAGTTTATAAACCAGGGCAATAGGAATATCTATGGCTTTAAGATTTGCATCGACAGCTAATAGTTTTTTATCGGAAAAAGCACTTATTCCTGCCGCACGATAGCTATCAGGCTGAGGAGGAATAACTCCTCCTGCATCCATCTGAAGATAGGAAATACCCGTGCTCAGTGAAAATTTATCCGAAATCCTGTAGGCGGTTGTCAATCCTGCGCCGATATTCACATTGGCGCTGGTTGTAGCCGGCATAACTTCAACCCCAAAATCCCATTTAGACACGTTCTCTTTCTTTTTCAGGACTTTACCAGTATTTCTTGATTCAGCTAACAGGAATTCAGCTGTACTTAATTGTTTGCGGCTTTGAGTAGCGGCAGTATCTTTTTCTTTGACACCAGCCAGTTCACTGCTACGGCCGCGGCCGGCTTCCGGATCTGCTGCAGGTTTAATTTCCGTTCTGACATACTGTTCTGTCATATTTTTCTGTCCGTCTTTCTTCTGTCCGGGAGTCAATGTCCTTTCTGTATTAACCTGCTGTATCTTTTTATACACAGTTGTATCCCGAACAGCATAAGCCAGATCTGCCTGACGTTTCGCTGGCTCAGTCTGAGTACCGGCATTCGAATTTAAATCACCCGCAGTACTGCTGCTGCTCATAGTGCCTGCCCTATTTTCAGCAATGTCTGCAGACTTACCCTGAACAGGCTTAACCGGATTTACCTGATCAGCAACCGGACTGGCCGGGCTGGTTTGAACAGGTGGTTTGATCACAGCAACCTCAGCTGTCTTTTCCTGATGAAATAGTTTAGTAAATGCAAAAGGCAATCCAGCCATTAAAAGTAATACCGCAGCAATTTTAACCCAGTTTGCAGCAAAGGGATATTTCTTCTTTTTAACCTTTGAAAATGACTCCCATTCTCCCGGCACATAAGTTTCCTGATAATCTTCGAAAAGATCAGCAATCTCCTTTATCAATTCTTTCTTAGGATGTTCCATCAGTTGATATCAATACTTTTTTTATAGAGTTCTCTTAGCTTCTGTTTTGCCCGGGTCAGATAAGTCCGGCTCGAGCTGACCGGTATAGTTAACAGTGAGGCTATTTCATCATGACTGAAGCCCTCAATTTCATAAAGATTAAATACAGTGCGGTGTAAATCAGGAATACTATGAAGCAGCTTTAGTATATCCTCAGCAAACAGTTTTTCTTCTACCTCGACATAACCAACAGTCCCGTCTTCATAGTCATCTACATAAGTCAAAACAGATTTGTTTGCCCTGATCCGGTCAAGTGAAGTCCGAACTGTTATTTTAGCAAGCCATGCCTTAAAGGTTTTCTGAAAATCTATCAGATTATGATCATGCCTGAAGTCATACATTGTTTTAAATGCCTTCATAAAACTATCATTTACTACCTCCTTTGCAGCATTTCTATCTTTAAAATAACGTGTTGATATCCCCATAAGATAACCCCAGTAATGGATATAAATACGTTCTTGTATACGCTCATCACGCGCAGCAAGGCCCGCAATGATCTCCTGGAACACTGTATTCTTATTATCCACGCTTCGCTAAACCTATCTTGTAAGTCAATCTATCTATTTTATCCTTCTGCTTAAAGCAGATTGCAACCATCTCCATCTATTTAACAGTACCGGATTAAATGCATAAACGCAGTTCACCGGGATAACGCTACAGTCACTATTTAATAAATCGATAAATATCGGATTTTTCTTCAAATATCAAATTTATCTAAAAACGTTGTAGCGTTATCGTAATCCGCTACGTTTTACCCTCAAAAAACATATTAATTTTTATTAAAACATTTTAGACATGAAATTTAATCCTACTCTATTTTCAAAAAACATCAAAAGATCAACTGTATTTATTGCACTGCTTGGTACAGCGTTGTCTTTTGCCTCTTGTAAAAAGGATAGTACACCAGTTCAGCAGGATGCATCAGCATTCGCTATCACCAATGCTTCTCCACTCAGAGATTCAGTTGATTTTATCCTGAATGGTTCAAGATTGAATGGCTCAACTCCTTTACTTTTCGGAAAAACCTACAATTATCTTATTGTTCGTCCGGGAACACATCAGGGTGGTCTGGCAAGACCGGGTGCTCCGAAAACTTTTTATGACAAAAACTTCACTTTAACCAATGGTCAGTATCAGTCACTTTACCTGATCAGCCAGAATGATACTTCTTCATTCCTTCTTTTAAAGGATGATTTTACAGCGCCTGCAGTTGGACAAAGTAAAATACGTTTTGTTAACCTTTCTTCAGACTCACCAGCTTATGACCTGGTACTGGAAGGTGATACTACTACTTTCAAAAACAGAGCTTTCAAAGATTTCACACAATTTAAAAATATCAAACCAGCTAAATACAAAGTTTCACTGGTTAACACTACAACAAAAGCAGTTGCAGCTACACTTTCAGATGTAGATATTACAGCCGGAAATTTTTACACTATCTATGCTAAAGGTTTACTGGGTTCAACTGTTGATGCTAAGAAACTAAGCATAACATCGAGCATACATAAAGTACAGCAGAACTAAAAAAACAAATTTCAAAAAGACCATCTGAGCTATTGCCAGGTGGTTTTTTTTTATCTGCTTCCCTGACGTAAAATAAATGCACCAAGCATTAATGCTACTGAAACTCCTGAAATACCAGGAAACAACACAAAAAGATAAAGTATAGCACTTATCCCTGCAACAGCAAGTATAAATAACAACCCTTTCATTGGGGTTTCCATTTTAAAAGCAGCTATAGCTGTAAATAAATAAAACGTGGCGGCGAGTATCGGTAAGAACATATACAAATATGCCAACCTAATGTTAAGTTAATGTTAAGCATTCTTCATAATTTCATTCAGATGACAATACCTGTCAAACCAGCAGATACGGACGTTCCTGATATATTTTCCATAAAAACTCAGCAAACAGACTGTTTGCCCTTGAGTATGAAGAACCTGTAAATTGTTTGGGATTATCCGGATCAAAAGATTCATGTAAAACTCCTGTATCCCCGTGACACTTCTGCAGCATCTTCAGACAAAGTTTAATTTCTTCATCATCTGTACTGGTAAGCCCTCTGGCAATAATGCTCATTGGCCAGATCATATGTTTGGTAATACGGGGGCTTCCTACCCCTTCTGCCAGGGCTCCTTTATAAAAAAACGGGTTATCAGCCGAATGAATCATTTTTCTGGTATTCAGATATACCGGGTCTGTCATAGATAAAGCACCCAGATAAGGAAGGGATAATAATCCCGGAATATTAGCATCATCCATCAGATTATAACTTCCCATTCCGTTAATTTCATAAGCATACACCTTTCCATGGACCGGATGATCTGTAATCGCATATTTTTGCAGGGCCTGTCTCACCTCCAGTGCCAGCGCCTCCATATCTTTAGCCACCTGTTCATCAGCTTTGATGACTCTGAATAATTCAGCAGCCTGACGCAGGCTCACTACAGCAAAAAAGTTAGACGGAACAAGGAAAGAAAAAATAGTAGCATCCTCACTTGGTCTGAAAGCAGAGCAGATCAATCCTACTGGTTTTACCGGATAACCGAAACCTTCCATCGGTAAGCTGTCTGTCGCCCATAAAGTAGTTCGCTGAAAATGATAAGGTCCATTATTTTCTTTGCGCTGCTGTTCTTTAAAGGTTTTTAAAATGGTCTTTATGGCCTCCTGCCATTTCGCATCAAAAAAGCTCGTATCCTTAGTCTGCTGCCAGTATCTGTAAGCTAAACGTATAGGATAACAAAGTGAATCAAGTTCCCATTTACGTTCATGAACACCAGGTAACATCGTAGTCAGATCATCTTTCATTGCCCCCACTTTAGCCGGGTCATTATAAAAAGAACTGGCATAGGGATCTTTAAGGATATAAGTTACCTGTCTGTTGATTACTCCGCCAACCAGATTTCTTAAGCCTTTATCCCTTTTTAAAAAAGGCAGATAAGTCCACATATGAACACTGCTGTCCCTCAGCCACATGGCATCAGTATCGCCGGTATTCATATAAGTATCCGATTTCCCGTTCACCTCACTGTAACTAACCAGGTTATCCAGCGCATTTGGGAAACAGTTATTAAACAGCCAGGCCAGTTCCTTATTTTTCACCTTGTCAGTAAACTCAGTAATCGCATTTTCAACCGCTTTACTGGTAAAACGACGTAACTCCATCGCCTTTCTTACTACCGGAAACTCGGGTTCAGCAGCATAGGAAAACATTTTACCTGACATCATTGCAGCTGTTAAAAGTCCGGCTTTCTGCACAAAAGATCTTCTTTTCATTAATATCTATCAGATTAACTCGGCATCTTTAAAAACATCCTTCCGGACATTTAGATGCTAAATGGGTTAAAACAATCCTCCAATATTATATATTTTTTTTAGATATCCGGGTCTGTTCAGGTGTATATTGTGAAACACAATAAGGTAAACAGCTAATTTTCTGATGGTTCTTTTACCTCAATAAAAACTATATTAGACCTATGAACAGCTTTTACGAAAACTACAAAGGAATCATCTGGCTGATAGCTGGTATCATTGCCGGCAGTCTTGCCGGCTTAATATTTGGCGAAAGCGTGAAAGTACTTAAGCCCATTGGCGAAATCTTCCTTAATCTGCTGTTCACTGCAGTAATTCCACTGGTATTTTTTTCTATCGCGTCAGCAATCGGAAGTCTGAAAGAAACCAATAAATTAAGTAAAATGATGGCCGTAATGGTGCTGGTATTTCTTTCAACTGTACTGATCTCTGCTTCTTTAACCATAATGGCTGTTAAGCTATTTCCGGTACACGAGCATATGACCAATACACCGCTGACAGAAAATATAGTAAAAAAACCTTTTGGAGATCAGCTTACACAATTGTTAACCACCAGCGAGTTTTTCGAGCTCCTTTCCAGGAAAAGTATGCTTGCTATGATCATATTTTCAGTACTTACCGGTTTTGCAACCTTACGTTCGGGTGAATACGGAACTGCTTTTTCCAATTTTCTAAATGCGGGCAATGAAGTTTTCAAGCATGTGTTTATTCTGATCATGAAACTGGCACCGATTGGATTAGGTGCTTATTTTGCTTACCAGGTCGGTGTTTTTGGCCCGCAGTTGTTTGGTGCCTATGCCAGATCCCTGGGCTTATATTATGGTACAGGCGTTTTTTACTTTGTATTTATCTTCACCTTTTATGCGTTTGTGGCAGGCGGAATAAAAGGAGTTAAGAAATACTGGAATAATAATATCGTCCCATCTGCCACTGCTGTAGGCACCTGCAGCAGTATAGCTAATATACCTGCCAATCTTGATGCGGCAGCAAAGATTGGTATCCCTGCTTATATTGCCAATGTGACCATTCCGCTGGGCGCAACACTGCATAAAGATGGTTCCAGCATTTCATCTATTATTAAAATGGCTGTAGTTTTTGCGATGTTCGGCAAAGGCTTTGACAGTATGGAGAATATACTGATCGCATTGGGAATGACCGTACTGGTCAGTATTGTAGAAGGAGGTATACCTAATGGTGGTTATGTGGGCGAACTGCTTTTTATTTCCGCTTACGGTTTCCCGCCCGAAGCATTACCCCCCGCGATGATCATCGGAACATTAGTAGATCCGATGGCCACCTTATTAAATTCAACCGGAGATACCGTAGCGGCAATGCTCGTTGCACGTTTTACGGAGGGTAAAAACTGGCTTGCTACAAAGGCATAAAACCGTTTTCAATGTTATCATCGTGTAAACCGATAACAGAATAATGTCTTGGCAGATACCAGGTAACAGTCTGCATCATATTTCTATAGTGAGTTTCAGATTCAAAACGATCCGGGGTAATATTAAAAGCCAGATCCTGTTTTAATTCTTCGCCTACTTTGCGTGCCATCAGTAATACCTTAGGCCCTTCAATTCCGTTCAGTTCAAAGAAATCCTTTAATAATTTTCTGGTTTCTGATGGAAGTATCGTTTCTGCAGGCTGCCCAACCATAATTTCTTCTCCTTCAGCAACGACTTCTTCTGTACTGGTACTCACACTAAACTGGCTGTCTTCGGCCGTAAAGAAATCACCATTCAAATGATAATTTAAAAGATCACCGTATGACAATACCCAGTCTGGCTGTCCTTCTCCGGGATTAATCACAATACCATATCCCCTTTCCAGCAGAAAATCAGTAATCATTCTTTCAATGTAAAAAGATTGATATTCTTCCCCTGACTCAGGAACAAATAATTGAAAATAAGGGAAACCATCCGGCCCTGCAATGATTTGCGGTGTTCCGCAACGCAGGCTTGCCAGAGGCAGATTTGCCAAAAACCGGCTTACCCAGTCTGCATCTCTCTGTTCCATTGGTACAGCTAAAAGTACAGATAACAACTGTGTTTTTTCTAAATCTCCAAGGTACTCCTGTGGCACCTTTGTTTTCCCAGCCTCAACAACAGACTCTTTTTCAGCAGCTTTCCCGTTTTCCGTTTCCTTTGCTGTATCAGTCTTTTTGAAAATATCGAATAATCCCATGTAATATAAAAAATTGCTAACCCGTCAGGTGTATCCTTCAAGCGCAACCCAAATTTAACAAAATATAGATAAATAGGCTGCTAATTGTTAAAAACCGAAAACAAACAGCATAAATGCCACCCGGTTATTCATGGTTGTGTGAGACTGCCTCTTGAGTATTAGCGTGTAATCAGCAGGATAAAATCTGTATCAGCAAAGAATAGCAGCAGGTATATGAATCCGGATGGCATGTAACTAATTTACAGCTAAATAAACGAGAATAACAGGGCCAGTTGTCTCAAAAAAAGAAATCCAGGAAGGGAACATCAAAAGTTTAAAGGGTGTTTGTGGTCGGGGTTGGTATAGGGTTGGTATACCCCCGGGGTATACCAACCCTATACCAACCCCGACCACAAACATAGCGCTGAGGCGTCCGCTACCCGGACGCCTAAAAAACAGAGAACATCAAAAAACAGGTAAGAAAACCGGAAATTATCCCTTCCGGATCAATAAGATAAAGCGCTCAATCTGCCTTCGGTGACGCAGTATGTGAACAATTGCATGTTCCATCAATTGTTCTATATCATATAACTGCCCCCAGCCGGTCATGATTTTATCCGCCGCATCAGATCGTTCCAGCTCATCATCCTTAATCAGTTCAAAAACCCCCACAGTAAACAGAAAAGCCTGCTTAAGTTCATCAATATAAGCTGCAGCCGTAAGCTGGAATATCTTGGCGGGCCTCGGGGTCAGAACACCACTAAGACTCTGAATATAAATCGCATAGCTATAGGCAGAACTCACCACATGCGATAAGACAGTTTGAATTGATCTGCAATCCTCATTCAATGTAAACTCATCAGCAATGCTGATCAGCTCTGCATCAGAGACAACTGCTATAACTCCTGATAAATCAGTTATTGCTCTTTCATACTCGTCAAGCAGACCACCAGCCGCCCCTTTTCTGTAAATCATAAAATCAATTCTTAATTTCTTATCCAATATTACAATAAAAAAAGATGCTTCTCCTAAACAGAGACACTTTCTCAAATCCAGTGAATGATTAATTCTTATCTTTGAATTATGAACCAATTCTTTCTGTCAGAGCTCAACATTTATCCGATTAAATCCCTTGCAGGTATTAGCCTGACCACGTCAATCCTGGAAGAAAAAGGACTGCAATACGACAGGAGATGGATGCTGATTGATCAGGAAGGCACATTTATCAGTCAGCGAAAATATCCGGAACTCGCTTTACTCCAGATCACTCTTGGAGAAGAACAGCTCACCATTACCCACAAAAATAATCCTGCTCAGACTATTTCCTTTGGCTATGGAGAAAACACCGGTCAGCTTATTGCTGTCAATGTATGGGGTACAGATTGCCAGGGCATTGAAGTTAATACAACGGTAAGTAAATGGTTCTCTGCATTACTGCAAACAGAAGCCCGGCTGGTACAAATGCCGGAAGCAGAAAGAAGACTGGTAGATCCCAGATATGCACCAAACAATGAGGTGGTCAGCTTTGCAGATGGCTATCCCTGTCTGATCATCAGCCAGGCTTCACTGGACGGACTTAACGAGAAGCTCGATCAGGCAGTCCCGATGGATCGTTTTCGTCCTAATTTTGTCTTTACCGGAGGGGAACCTCATATTGAAGATCGTTTTGACACTTTTTATATCGGGGATTTGTTATTCAGGGCAGTAAAACCCTGTTCCAGATGCGTGATGATTACAGTAGATCAGCAGACCGCAACAAAAAGTGCTGAACCACTGAAAACACTGGCACGTTACCGTACTGTCGATAAGAAAATTATGTTTGGTCAGAACCTTATTCATCAGGGTTCGGGAACTATCCGTATCGGCGACGAGCTGGTGATCAGGGAATGGAAAGTTTAAAGACTTCTCCCATGGCGATCTTCAGGTTAAAAGAATCTTTAAGGGCTATGTTCTGCTGATTTGCCAGAATTATCCTGATCACCCCACCATGTGTAACAATAGCTACCTGCTGATAGGGCTGCTGTAAAAGTTCTGTCCAGAATGCCATCACCCTTTGCTGCATTCCAAGCATAGTCTCTCCGTTTGGCGGTGCCAGGTTCACAAAGTCATTCATCCATGTTTCGCATTCGGCACGATCCACCTTATCCCAGGTATCTCCTTCCCAATCTCCAAAATTCAGTTCATAAAGTGCTGTATTCATTTGATAGACCGGAGAAATTTCAGCTGCCAGTACCTTACATCTGAATGAAGGGCTGGAATAAACAATATCTAATACTGCCGGAATCTGTTCCAGAATATGCTCTTTTTCTGCTGAAAAACTAGCCGCAAGCGGAACGTCCATCCTACCGTAAACCAGTCCCTTTTTTATCAGGGGGGTAGTATGCCTGATCAGGTAAATTTCCATATCAAAATATAAGACAGATAGACTGTTACCTCAGTAAGCTGCTGAACCGCTCCCAGACAGTCACCGGTATAACCTCCTATCCATTTTTTAAAATATGCACCAAGGTACAGACTAAAAAGCAATACAGGAACAACAATCAGCAGCAATAAAGGCTGTTCGAGCCAGACAGTTAAACCGGCCAGCGGTATTAGCGTAAAAATACCGGCCAGGATAAGATTTACCGGTTTTCCTTTGGCCACCGCCCCACTGGCTTTACTTTCTTCGATACGGGCATAACTATGATTAAAAACAACTGTTATGGCAGCAAACCTGCTTAATGTATGGGCCACAATAAACAATCCGGCCGTTGTGAATATGGCAGGATCGGTAAAGGTTTCTGTAAATAACTGCAGAAGTGCTGCAAATTTAAGTCCCATCAGTAAAATCAACCCGGCTACACCATAAGTCCCCAGCCGGCTGTCTTTCATAATATCCAGAATCTTCTCTTTGGACCATCCGCCACCAAAGCCATCACATACGTCTGCAAAACCATCTTCATGAAAAGCTCCTGTCAGTAATACAGAAATGATCATGGCTAATAAAATAGCAATTGCTTCTCCAAACAGCCAGGTAGCGGCAATAAAAACAAAGGCAGTGATCAATCCTGTCACCCAGCCCACTACCGGCAGGTACCTGATAGCATCAGGCAGATTATGCGCATTATCCTGATGTACAGCAGCCGGTGCAGGCAATCTGGAATAAAAGGATAATGCCGTGAAGAAAAGTTTAAGTTCTTTATTCATCAGGATTTACCGGATACCTCCGCACTCTGAAAACTAGCCATCTCATTCAGAAAATTTACGGAACTTTTTAATAATGGATAAGCCAATGCACAACCTGTACCCTCGCCCAATCTGAGACCAAGGCCCAGCAGCGGTTTTGCTTTTAAATGCGTTAACAGTAACCGGTGTCCTTTTTCTTCAGACTCATGACAGAAAACAGCTTTACTTTTGAGCTGCGGATCCAGTTGAAGAGCACAAAGAAAGGCTGCAGTAGCAATAAATCCATCAACCAGGATCACCATATTTCTTTTTCCGGCGGCCAGCATTGCGCCAGTCATTTCAACCAGTTCAAATCCTCCGAAATGTGTCATCAACTCAGAGACAGCCCTGCTTCCGCTGTAATTTGCAACTGCCTGTTCCAGTATTTCCTGTTTTCTGAGCAGCTGCTGATCATTCAGTCCCGTTCCCCTGCCAATACAATCTGCCATGGGTAAATTGCAAAGCAAACTCATTAATACCGCAGCACTTGAAGTATTTCCTATTCCCATCTCTCCAAAACCAATCACATTGCAGCCTTTGGCTTCAATCTCAGCTACTACCGCTTCGCCCTTGGTCAGGCAGCGTTCCATCTGTGCTGCTGTCATTGCCGGACCATGTAAAAATGACGCCGTACCTTTGGCAATTTTCGCATCCCCCAAAGGCAGATCAGGTTCAAAATCATAATTTACACCAGCATCAACTACCTGCAAATGGATATCATGCTGCCTGCAAAAAACATTGATAGCTGCACCGCCGTTTAAAAAATTCAGGACCATCTGCCGGGTTACTTCCTGCGGAAAAGCACTTACACCTTCATTCGCTATCCCATGATCGGCTGCAAAAACGACCAGATGCGGCTGAATTAACTCAGGACTTGTTGTACCTAATATTTCTCCAATCTGCAGAGCCAGCTCTTCCAGCATACCCAAAGAGCCGGGAGGTTTGGTTTTATTATCTATTAATATCTTTAAATCTTCAGTGATCATATATTCTTTTTATCAGCTAAAAGCCGGTTTAAATTTAGAGGATAATATTATTATTTTTTCAAAAACAAAGGTAACCCTGATACCATAAGTACAGCCTCATCAGCCTTAGCGGCAACATACTGATTAGCCCAGCCCTGTAAGTCAGCAAATTTACGGCCTACCGGAGTTTCAGCATGTAAACCCATCCCCAATTCATTTGAAATAATAAGGAAAGTAGCAGGAACACTGAGCAGCTGATCAATTTCTTTTTTAAAATCAGCCAGTGAAAGCTCCACATCATTTTCCCGGTCCATAAAGAAATTAGTGAGCCACAGCGTGACGCAATCAATCACCACATAACGACCTTGCAGCGGTAAAAGATGCAGATCACGATAAGCTTCAAAATTTGTCCATTCCGGCCCACGGTCATCCTGATGCCTTTTTACCCTTTCCTGAAAATCCTCATCCCAGATTTTGGCTGTAGCTATATAAACCGGATCTGCACACAATTCCTTAACACGTTTTTGTGCATATCCGCTTTTACCACTTCTCACTCCTCCTGTTACAAAAATCAGCATATTAAGATTTCACCTCCGGATCTGTCTTTTTGAAACGTTTATACAAAAACAACTGCCATTTTTCTTCTGCCACACCTGCTTTATCCATTTCGGCTCTGGAAAGCGTAAAAAACAAATCAGATAAACGATTGATATAAGCCGGAATGGTATCATCAACCTGATCAGTTTTAAGCAGACTGACCAGTCTTCTTTCGCCTCTGCGCATCTGTGTTCTTACCATATGGCAAAGTGCAGAAATTTCATTTCCTCCCGGCAGGATAAAATAATCAGAAGGATGGGTCATTGCATTTTCCAGTTCATCAATCCATGCTTCACAAAATTCAGGTCCGTCCACAGGCATAGGATTAGTATTGATTTTAGTGGTATCAGACGGACGGGCCAGATGGGACATCATGTCCATGAGATCTTTCTGAATTTTATGCAGATTAGGCTGCCATTCATGTGTGGTGCCCAGCTTTACTCTCAGCATCCCGATAGTAGAGTTCACTTCATCCAGTGTGCCTACACATTCTACCCTGATATCGTCTTTATCTACACGTTTTCCGCCAAACAATCCGGTAGTTCCTTTATCCCCTTTTTTAGTATATATCTTCATCTGATTTGATTAATGCATCAAGAGCACAATTTTAACAAATAAAATCTAAACAATACCAAAAAGAAGGCTTAGTTGATCTTTGTGATAAATTGAACAAACGTTTGCGCTGAAATCTCACTTTTCAATTGTTTAAGTTTGGTTTGTAACTGTAGAAGCTATGAAAACAGCTTCATTATCCTGAACGCAATAACCAAATGAAAAGACTAATTTTATGCGCCCTGACTGCCTTGTTTGCAGGCAAATCTTTTGGGCAGAAACCTGCAGCAGACCCTAAAATATTCTGGTCAGAGAATTTCAAAACAGGTAAATTACCTGAAGGCTGGAAAAACGTAGATCAAAGCACACAGAACATTGAATGGCTGGTCACAAATCAACCTTATCCGGGTTCTTATCAATATCAGCAGCAGGCTCCTCCTATTGCCTCAAAAAGCAGAGGATACCATCTTCAGTTTCAGGCAGGTTATTTTGTTGATGAAGATCAGCCGCGCTGGATAAAAAAGAACTGGCATCCTGATACCTGGATGCAGACTAAAAGTATTGACTGTTCTGGTAAATCGTCTGTAATTTTAAGATTCCAGCAAACCTTCAGATACAACAATGAATCTGCGGCTCCGGGTGCCGGCTTATTTGTAGGCGTCAGTACCGATGGGGTAAAGTGGACAGACTATAATGTAATGAATAATGCACCGGCAGTGAAAGATATGTTCACGCCTATTAATCAGGAGCTGAATATTACTAAAACCGCAGCTGGTCAGGCCAAAGTATATCTTCGTTTTTACTGGAAAGGCTATTATAGCTGGTACTGGATGATTGACGATATTGAACTGGCAGAAGCTTATAAAAAAGACCTCGCTATCGGACGTTTAACTTCCCATGATGAAGAAGAGAACACTTTCACCAAAACTGATGTTTTAGCTGTGACAGTGAAAAACAGTGGCACTGAAACCATCAGATCTGCATTTAAAGTTTACTGTAAACTGGATGGGAAAAGAGAAATAGAAGCTGTTGTTCCTGCAGGTAAAAAAGGGATTTCCCCGGGCGAAGAGATCACGGTAAAATTTCCGGCAACCGATCTGACAGACAGACCCATGCATGCTTTAAACTTCCGTCTGAAATATGATGCAGATGAAAAAGAATCCAATAACAACCTGTTGGTTAAAATTAACGCTAAAGAGACTAAAGTTGGAAATCTGACAGCTTTTAAAGCTGATAAAAATGAGTTTAATATCACTGCTGGTTTGTCAGCTTTCAAAGTAATTTTCTACAGTGATGATATTTTCAGAATCTGGATGACTCCGGATGGAGAATTTACTAATCCTGCGGCCAATGATATTGTCGTGAGTTATGCGGTGAAGAATCCCGCAGTGACTTCAACAGACAAAGGTGATTATTATCAGCTCAAAAGTGCCAGCTGTGTAGTCAGGGTTTACAAAAGCCCGCTGCGTTTTGCGATGTATGATATCACTGATAGCAAGGCAATCTGGGAAGAATCAGAACCGCTGTCATTTGGTGCACATACCAGACAAAGTATGAAACGTCATGCAGACGAATATTTTTATGGCTGCGGCATGCAAAATGGTTATTTTTCACATCGTGATAAAGATATTCTGATTGAAAAAGGAAATGGATGGGACGATGGCGGAAGAGCCAATCCTGCCCCGTTCTATCTTTCTACAGCAGGATATGGTGCTTTCAGGAACACTTTTGATGTAGGTAAATATTCATTCCGGGAAAATCTTCAGTTTACTCATAATGAGAACCGTTTTGATTGTTTCTATTTCTACGGCCCATCTTTAAAACAAATTCTGAATGGTTATACTCAGATTACCGGACGGCCGTTTTTAATGCCGCGCTGGGCTTTAAGTCTGGGAGATGCCAATTGTTATAACCGTGGTGCCAAAGGCAATGAGAGCAAAAATTATAAAGGAACCGGAAGTACTGGTACCACACCGGATGTAATTAAGCTGGTTGCAGATAAATATGTGGCTAATAACTTCCCACGTGGCTGGATCTTACCTAATGATGGTTATGGATGTGGTTATACCAAACTTGATTCTACTATTACAGAATTACATAAACGTGGATTCTATACCGGATTATGGACAGAAAACGGCGTAGATAAAATTGCTAAAGAGGTTGGACAGTCAGGTTCCCGTCTGGCTAAACTGGATGTTGCCTGGGTTGGCCCGGGTTACAAATATGCACTGGACGGCTGTAAAGCAGCTTATGAAGGGATAGAGAACAATAGCGATGCAAGGGGTTTTATCTGGAGCGTAATGGGCTGGGCTGGTACGCAGCGTTATTCTACTGTCTGGTCGGGTGATCAGAAAGGAAACTGGGAGTATATCCGTTTCCATATTCCAACAGTCATTGGCTCTGGTTTATCGGCACAAAATGCAGCTACCGGAGATGTAGACGGGATTTTTGGCGGCAGCGATTCTACTTATGTCAGAGATTTGCAGTGGAAGTGTTTTACACCTGTATTAATGGTGATGAGCGGCTGGGCTAAAAAGGATAAACAACCGTATAATTTTGGTGAACCTTTTACCGCTATCAACAGAAAATATCTGCAGCTTAAAATGAGAATGACGCCTTACATGTATACTTTATGTGAGGAAGCTTATGAAACCGGAGTACCTGCTTCCAGAGCAATGGTACTGGAATACCCTGAAGATCCGGTAACCAGGGGTAAAAAAACACAATATCAGTTTATGAACGGTGCTTCTCTGCTGGTCGCTCCTGTTTATAAAAGCGAAGCAAAAAGAGATAGTATTTATCTGCCTGCAGGTAACTGGTCTGATTACTGGAGTGGTAAAACCTACCAGGGGAATACCTGGCTGAACAATTATGAAGCCGGGCTGGAAAAACTACCGCTGTTTGTGAAACAAGGGGCTATTATTCCTATGTATCCACTGATGAATTATGATGGGGAAAAGAAAACGGATAGCCTGACACTGGATATTTATCCTTTTCAAAAGTCTGCTTTTGACCTGTATGAAGATGATGGTTTAACCCGTGAACACCGCAATGGGGCTTTCGCCAAAACACTGCTGGAAGTTGATGCGACTAAAGGTGTAACTGTTAAAATAAATGCTGCCAGAGGCGATTTTAAAGGCCGGAATATGAACAGGGTTTATTTAATTGATATCCATCAGACCAGTTCACCTGAAAAAGTTACTGTCAATGGGAAATCAGTTAAAGGCTATAAAAACAAAGAGAGCTTTGATAAGGCTTTAACAGGTTATTATTTTGATCCGAATGATAAAACAGGAACAGTGCATATCAAAACTGCCACTCTGAGTACAAGTGTTACTCAGCAGGTATTTTTAAACTAGTTATTCACAATAATGACATTTATTACCTTTTAAATAAAAAACGGGATTAAGTTGGATGGCATAAATCAATTGATTTGCTGTGTACCGGTGACCAGGGAGAACAATTTATAGTAGAAATGCAGCGGGCAGCTCATGATAATTTTGAGGACCGCTGCATTTTTTATTTAAGCCGGCTGATCCACCAGCAAAAACTACCAGGCAAAGACAATTGGAAAACCAGGCTGAAAGAGGTTTTTCTGATCGCTATCCTGGATTTTAAAATGAAAAACAGTCTCGGAGATCATTATTTACAAAGTATTTTACTGGTTAATACCACTACAGGTAAAAAATTCCACAATGGACTGGGATTTAAATTTCTTGAACTGCCTAAATTTGACAAAAAAGAGGATGAGTTAGAAAATGAGCTGGACAAATGGACATATATGCTGAAACATATGCACAGTCTGGATCGGATTCCTCATTATCTGGATAAACGCATTTTTCAAAAAACATTTAACATAGCAGAAATGGGAAGATTATCAGCAGAGCAGCAGTTTTTATATGAAACGCATTTACAGGACCGCGCGGATTATGAAAGTACTATTGAATACGCGACCAATAAGGGAATAGAAAAGGGACTGGAAAAAGGAAAACTTGAACTTGCGGTTGAAATAGCCAGAAAGATGAAACTCGAGAACTTCGACTTCATTAAAATTGCTGGTTTTACTGCACTATCCATAGAGCAGATCGAAAGTTTATAAATAAAAAAGGATACTATGCGATGGCATAGTATCCTTTTTTATTTTTAGAAGCTGAGATTATATCTCAGCGAGAAGTTTCTGCCGGCCAGGTTGAAACCACGTTTTTCATAATAATTTTCATCGGTTATATTATCTACAAGAAAAGTAACTGTGTGTCTTTTTTTGTAGGTATAGCTGGCTGCGAAATCAGCTACCATAAAATCAGGATAAACAATTTCCGGATATTTAGGATCATTAAAATCAGTATCCTTACGTTTACCCACATATCTGCCACCCAATCTTAAATCAAGTCCTTTCAGATTGTTAAACTCAAAGCCATAACCTGAAGTAAAATTTGGAACATTGTAAATATCTTTAGTGGATTCAGAACCATCAGCCAGAATAGTTACTTCTCTGGCCTTAGATGATTTGGTAGCATTGGCAAAGACTTTCAATGAATAATCTTTATCTGCCAGTCTTCCAAAATCCCAGGCAAATTCAGCTTCGAACCCATTGATATTTGCTTTATTGGCATTGATATAAGTCATACGGCTACTGATCGGAAAACCACTTGGTGTAGTTTCCACAGGAACAGGAATAGTGGTTTTAGTCGTAATTCTATCCTTTACATAAGTATTAAAATAAGTAATGTCAGCCGTTAGCCCCCATTCAGGTTTACTGAATCTTAAACCTGCATCCCATGAGATACTATTCTCATTTTTCAGATCAGCATTTCCCTGGATTACGCTTGCTTTACCATCTTTAACTTTTTCGGAATAACCTGCAACATTATAAGCATCAGGTGTCACAAATGCACGTCCTGTACTGGCATGTACGGTAAACGCTTTACTGATTGCGTATTGAGCAGCTAAACTCGGGCTGAAAAAAGGGTTAGTTTGTTTTCCACCTGCATAGGTCGGCAATAAAGGAGTTTGTTTTACATTGTAGGTAATCAGATCCAAACGTACACCAGGATTAATAACTAATCTGTTATCCAGGAAATTGAATTGTCCCTGAATATAACCCGCAGCAGAAGAAAGACTGTAATTTGGAGAATAAGGAGCCGATTCAGAACCGTCAGAATTAAAGGACTGTGAGCGGGTTGATGCATTACTGTAATCCAGACCAAAAATCAGAGTATGATTACCTAACTGATAAGCGTCTTTTGCCTGTATTCCTTTCCAGCTCGTTGAACTTTTATAAGAAGGATAAGGAGCCAGAAGGCCATTCACAGCAAGCAGTGAATTGTTTAAATTATTCTCCTGTGAAGTATATCCCTTTAAGGTCAAATGATGCTGTGCAAGATCACCGGAAAGGGTTACTTCTTCATTATGGCGTTCAATATCTTTAGTACTGGGCTGTCCGTTTCCAAAAAAGATATCACTTGGTGACTCGACATTTTTTGCGGCAAAACGTTCTCCTCTTACATCAATTCTCCAGTTGGCATCCAGCTGATAACCCAGTCTCAGACTCCCCGAATTATAGTTCAGTTTAGTATAATCACGTCTCAGTCCGTCAGAACGTTCATCGTCCTTTTCTACCGGTCCGTCTGTATAATTGTAAAGTGCAGTATTCGCACCCAGCATCTTCCTGAACAGATTTCCTTTACCCAGTTTCATATTCTTTGCTCTGTCAAAATTCAGGAAAGACAAATCAAAATCCAGTTTCTTAGTGATATTCCCACCTGCCGAAGCGCCTAATTTGGTAGTCTCATAGGAGCCATATTCTGCAAATACATTTCCATGAATATCACCAGACGATTTTTTAGTGATAATGTTCACGACTCCACCCATAGCTGATGAGCCATATAAAGCAGAAGCCGGACCTTTAAGTACCTCGATACGTTCAATATCAGATGGATTTATAGTCGAAATACTTACTGTACCAGCCGGACGGCCGTCAACCAATAACAATGAACGCTGATTTAAACCACTTGCCTGTGGTCTGAAGCCTCTTATACCTATGCCTGACGATAAACCAGGATACTGAATAATACTTACAGAAGAATTCTTTTTTAAAAGATCAGTAACTTCCTGTGCAGGAGTCATGTTAATGGTTGCTTTATTGATGACCGTCATACTTTGCGGTACATTACGTCTTTTAACCTCTGTCCTTAAAGAGGTTACCACCACTTCATCCAGTGAGTTGGTTTTAAGAGAATCAGCTTTTTTTTCCTGTGCAAAAACAGGACTGCTGATCAAAACCGTGCCGATAAGCAGGTTTTTTAATGATAATAATGGTAAATTTTTATTCATATAATTTAGGTGTGTAATTGACAATCTATCAAAACATTATAGTGCATTCAGAAATTCACGCAGCGAAGTATAAGTTGAGCTTTTATTATTTTCCTCCAGTTTCCAGAGCAAATCAGATTCCTTACCGGTCACAAAAACGGTAAGTACATTTCCTTCAGCCTGAGTTGTACTAAAGCCATTTCTAACCAGTGCCTTTTTTGTCCAGAAAGCTGCGGCGCCCTCTCCAATTACATTAATGCTTCTTTTACCTTCATAATGAATGTTAAAGGTCCCGGTAGCGGCATCAAACGCAATTCCGTCTTTATCAAAAGCATGCTGAAATGAGCCATTTAAAACCAGTTCTTCCGGCAAACCAGCAGCCAGCTGTCCGCCATTACTCATTAACCAGATCTGATCGGCTACCTGGAGTGCCAGATCAAGTTCATGCGTGGAAAGTAAAATCGCTTTATTGGTTTCTTTAGCCAGCTGATGTAATAAACGCATCAGTTGAATACGGCTGGGCAGGTCAAGATGTGCAGTGGGTTCATCCAGTATAATCAGCGGCGTATCCTGTGCCATTGCCCTGGCCAGCATCACTTTCTGACATTCGCCGTCGCTCAGGCTATCTATCTTTCTACCCAGAAAAGCTTCTGTACCAGTCGCTTTAATTGCCTGGTCAATCGCTGTTTTATCTTTTTCAGTCAGTATACCCAGCCATCCTGAATAAGGGTAACGTCCCAAAGAAATCAGGGAATACACATCCAGGTTTCCGGATCTTATATTATCAGTCAGCACTAAACTTATTTTCCGGGCTATCTGAGCAGGTTTCAGTTTTTTAAGCTCTTTTCCATCCAGTGTAATCCCGCCATTCAGCGGATGCTGCAAACCAGATATAGTTCTGAGTAAAGTAGATTTCCCGCAACCATTCGGGCCTAATAAACAAACAAGCTGCCCGGCATGGAGTTCCAGGTTTAAAGGTCCTGCAACAGCTTTAACCTTGTTTTTTCCTGCCTGATAACCTATCGTTAACCCGGAGGTATAAAGTAATGATGTTTGCGCGGCCATTAGAATCCTCTTAGTTTAGTGGGCCCTGCTATAATCCAGATGACTACCGGTGACCCCACCAGTGCAGTAATCACGTTAATAGGCAAAACGGTCTGACTACCTGGCAATTGTGCTACAATATCGCAGATCAGCATCAGCACAGTTCCAATCAGGCAGCATGCCGGAATCAGCACACGATGATTCGATGTATTAAATAAAGCCCTGGCTAAATGTGGTACTGCAATACCGATAAAACCAATAGGTCCGCAAAATGCGGTTATGCCTCCGGCTAAAATGCTGGTACTGCCAATAATCAGTATACGGGCACGTTTTACCGTCAGCCCCATACTACGTGCATAATTATCGCCTAACAATAAAGCATCAAGTAATTTTGAAGACAGGAATGAAATTAACAGTCCGGCCGCAACCACAACAGCAAGTATCGTCAGCTGTCCGCCTGTCACTCCGCCCAGCGAACCAAAAGTCCAGAGCAGATAATCTTTAATCAGCTCCGGCGAACTGAAATACTGCCAGATACTAATTAAGGAAAGTGTGATATTCCCAATCATTACGCCTACAATCAGTACAATAACATTATCTTTTAAAGAGGAAGAAATAGAAACTATCAGGATCATAATCAAAGCTGCTCCTAAAGAAGATGCTGTTATGATTAACCAGCTGCCTGAGATCCCCAGTTCTTTAATGGTATACAAACTCGTAATACTCCCGGCCGAAAGCATAACTAAGGCCACCCCCAAACTTGCTCCGGCAGTAATCCCTAAAACTGAGGGTCCTGCAAGGGGGTTCCTGAACAGTGTCTGCATCTGTAAACCGCTTACCGATAAACCGCAGCCGACAATAATAGCTGTCAGTGCTTTGGGCAGCCTGATCTGTTCAATAATATAAATCCAGGTATCATTTCCTGAACCAGAAGTAAATAAAGCTTTGATAACTTCCTTCAGGGGAATATCTACAGAGCCCAGAGCCACATCAAGAAGAAAAGCCACCAGTAATATGGCCAGCAATACTGAAACTTTTATTTTATTCAATTTCTTAAGGAATTAATTCAATTGCTTGTAATAAACGAGCTGATGATCCGGCAGTAATTCAGGATGAAAAATCCTGATTAAATCACCCAGAACCAGCTGAGGGTTTACCGCCCCGGATTCCCAGTAATCATTGGAACCGATATCGTTTACTTTTTTATTGAAGTTGAAGATATGATTATCTTTAAAGGGCTTAAATTCTGCATATCGGCTATCGATTGCCTTAATATCATTTTTACTGTCCACGGTTCCGACATTCAGCCAGAAATCAGCTTTTAGTGCTACCGGAGCCACAGCTTCAAAACTAAGTGGTAAACTGCCTTTTCCATGTATGTTTGCCCAGTTATAGGTTGTACCGGCATCTTTCAGAAACTGAACCATATAACTATCTCCATCTGGCACGTACCACGTCCCTTTGTAAGGCATTCCGCAGATCAGAGACGGTTTATTGACTGCCTTTGCACCAATTGCAGCCAGACGTTTATATTCTTTCTCCAGGGCGTCAAATTTAGTATTGACAAATTTTTCCCTGTCCATGAGCGCTGCCATAAGTTTAACCCATTCTGCGCGGCCAAGCGGCGTAGTTTCCAGCCATTCTGAATTCAGCATGACCGGCACACCGGCACCAGATAAGGTTTCATATTTACTGAATTTGGCATCGGGACTCCCCATGACCATAACCAAACCCGGTTTCATACTGATCAGGACTTCATCATTCATTGTCCCGTCTATTCCTACTTCTTTTACTTTACCTGCTGCAATGTTTTTCCTCACGGTCTCTGAGCTCACATATTTCAGACTTCCAAGACCTGTGATTGCATCGGCAGCTCCCACAAAATCTGCCAGAGCAATATGCATAGATGACATAGCCACCAGACTTTTAACGGGAATTTCAATCAGCTGTGCTTTTTTATAACCTTCGGGAGCTTTTACGCCTTTAGCTAATAAAACATACTGTACCGTATCTGGCTTTGCCCCCATACCCGAATAAATACTGACCAGCTTATAATGATCATAATAATCGATATTAAAGCCTTTGGCATATTTAATTTCTGCACTGCCGGTTTTTGCTGAGGTATGTTTTTGACCAGAATGGTTCTGTTTGCATGAAGTAATCAGCAACAGGGAAACTATCAGACAGGGGAATATTCTGCTGAATGAAGGATAATTTATTTTTTTCATCATAAAGTTTAGCCTTTCTTCCGAAAGCATTTAATAACTATTGATAAGGCAGGTCTTCTGACTTCCTCCAACTGTCACCTTCCCTTCTTACAGAAAGTGGTATTACAACAGTTTTTTTAACGAGGTTTACAGCAGCGGAGACTGTTCCGGATTTACACCGGTATTCCCTTAAAGCATTTTAGATTTTGTAAAAATAAAATGCAGCCTTACGCCTGCAAACCTAGATAAAATCAAGGATAAATGCAACGCGGCTCTGACTGGTGTTTTTAGGCACCTCAATCAGCTCAAATCCACAGTCGGTATAGGTATCTATGATGGCTTCATAAATCACAACTGACTCTTCAAAAGTCTGCCAGCGTTCGCTGTCCTGAACGTATATATCCTGCCAGGGCGGAAGGATAAAAACCTGTTTATGATAAGGATAATTTATTAAGCTGGTATAGTATTTTTCCGGAACTGCTATTCCGGCAACACTCAGATAGGCAATGATATCAGGAATACCTCTATCAAAAAAAGTGATTTCATTTGCTGGTGCACTGTTCCAGGAAATGATCATTTCATCCAGTACTTTGACAGAGAAACAGGAAACATCCATCCAGGGCAGACAAAAAGATCCTTTTGCTTTTTCCTGGATAATCATCTTTCTGGATACCTCTTCGGCGCAAAAATACCCTTGCTGTCTTAACCCGTCAGTCAATGTTGATTTTCCTGCTCCGGGACCTCCGCTAATGATGTATTTCCGGGATATATCAGCCATTGGGCACAAGTTTAATGAGAATTTTCATGGAAGAAGAATGATACTGATCTTATACCTGAAAGAAATAAATAACCATTGATAAAACCATGATCAGACATACGCCCTGGTTGATACTGCTGACCATCCTGAATTCTTCATGTTTGATTTCTCTGCTGTTACTGCCTATCAGCGGTTTATCTACCAGAATACCATGATAAACATTAGGGCCGCCAAACTGGACATCCAGAATTCCGGCCAGCGCGGCTTCAGGATACCCTGCATTGGGGCTTTTGTGCTGATGACCATATTTCAGTACATACTGCCATCCACGCATACTAAAGGTAACCATCAGCATCAGAATGGTAGTGATACGGGCCGGAATAAAATTGGCCACATCATCCAGGCGGGCCGCAAATTTGCCGAAATACTCATACCTGTCATTACGGTATCCTATCATGGAATCCATAGTATTAATCATCTTATAGGTAAGCATCCCGGGTATGCCAGCTACAAAATAAAAGAACAAAGGTGCAATTACACCATCACTCAGATTCTCTGACATGGTTTCGAATACAGCCACGCGAATCTGCTGGGCATCGAGATTGGAAGTATCCCGGCCTACTATCCTGGACAGACGTACTCTGCCTGCCTCAAGACCTTTATATTTTAATGCATCAAATACTTGCTTTCCTTCTGTAATCAGCCCCTTATTGGCCAGCGCATAATACACAAATGCCGTAGCAAACAGAAAATAGACCGGCACGCTGTGACTTAACATGAAATGTATAGCCCCGTAGAAAAACAAAAATGTACCTGCGCAAAATACGATTGCCATCAACATACCTTTGACAAATCTGAACCTTCCTTTGTTCAGCTGCTTTTCAGCAAAGGAAATCAGGCTCCCAAAAAATCTGACCGGATGAGGCAAACCTTCCGGATCACCGAAGATCAGATCAAGCAGATAACCTGCAAGCAAAGGAATAATGATAATTATATATGTTTCCATTCAGCTAAAGCATTGATCAGTAATTGATTTTTATCCTTACTTAAAGTAGCCATACGAATATGCCCGGCACTAAGTCCTCTAAAATTTCCTGCATCACGGATCAATATATTAAATTCTTTCAGTAAAAACTGTTTTAATGCTGCTCCGGTTTGAAAATTTGTCTTTGCAAGAAAAAAATGGGTATGCCCGGGATAAACAGTCAGCAGATCAGCTGGTAGTTCCTTTATCAATTCAGTTTTATCAGCCAATAACTGATGAACAGGAATTTGCAGGTCCTGGTAATGGTCAAAAATAAAGTGTCCGGCTGCGATTGCCATCGTATTTACTGCCCATGGCAATTTAAAAGATCTTAACCGGTCAATCAAAGAAATATTTGCAGCTATATACCCCAATCTCAAACCGGGAATCGCATAAGCTTTGGTCATCGAGCGTAAAACAATCAGGTTACTGTATTTTTCAATGAGATTAATCACTGAACTGACCACTAGTGTAAATTCAATAAATGCTTCATCAACAACAAAAAGCAGATCAGGATATTTCCGTATCAATTTCTCCAGATCTTCGATTACCGCCCCTGTTGGATTATTCGGGTTACAAATAAACAGCAGCCCGTTATCAGGCATAAGCCCAGTCTCCAGTGCTGACCAATCCAGCAATCTGATTTCATGACCAAATAGTTTACAGGCATCTTCATATTCTGCAAAAGCCGGAATTGTAATGGTTGTCTTCTGATGCTGATAAGCCTGGGCAACCAGATAAATACTCTCTGTACTCCCATTGGTTACCAATATATTTTCGGCTTTAAAGCCATATGAACCGGCTATTTTTGCGGTAAGACTTTCTGCAAGTACCTCGGGATAATGCTGTACATTATCCCATTGTGCAAAAAGATGTTCCTTTAATCCTTTTGGTGCCCCGCCATACCAGACATTAGTGCTAAAATCTGCGGCTAATGTCTGCCGGTGTAAATATCCGTCGTCCCCGTGTCCCTGAAACATTTGATTAATCTTTGATATGCTGATATACCTGGTCAATATCCAGGTTTTCTCTCAATAATAAAGCTAATTTATCATATTGCTGGCTCCGGAACTCAAGATAATCGACAGATTCTACCTGCAAATCTGTATATGGAGCGACCAAATCATTGATGACTACCTGATTATCCAGAATCCCATGCAGATAGGAACCCCAGCATTTTTCTGACAAAAAATAACCGTCAGTCTGTTTTTCTTCGAGATACGCTACAGGTCTGCCTTCTCCATGGACCAGTGTTTCGCCCATATGAATTTCATAACCCATACATTCTCCGGGAAAATGCCGGTAAGTAAAATGGCATTGTCTGGTTGTTTTTTCTGACAGTAATATGGTTTCTACCGGTAAAATATCCAGTCCGGCGATTTCTCCGGCTGCAGACTCAATCTGCTGCGGATCTCTGATAATCTTACCCATCATCTGATATCCCCCGCAAATACCGATCACAGTCTTACCGGCTGAACGGGCAAGAATAATGGCATCAGCAAGCCCGTTAGCTCTGAGTTCCATCAGATCTTCAATCGTATTTTTACTGCCTGGCAGGATAATAATATCAGCCTGAGAAATGCCCGTTATTGTATGTGTATAATACAGATTGATTCTGCTGTCTTTATCTAAACGGTCAAAATCTGTAAAATTAGACATCCTGCTTAAAAGCACAACAGCAATATTGACTTTTCCACTTGCCGGCTGGTTACGTTTCAGTTTCAGGGAGACCGCATCTTCTTCTTCAATAAAAATATCTTTGAAATAAGGAATAATTCCGATAACCGGGACTCCGCACAACTCTTCTATCATTTTTTTTCCATCCTGAAAAAGATCAGCATCACCACGGAATTTATTAATTATAATTCCTTTAATACAGGCTTTTTCTTCAGGTTCCAGTAAAGTCATCGTTCCATAGAGGCTGGCAAAAATTCCTCCCCTGTCAATATCTGTAATGAGATAAGTTGCCGCACCGGCAGCTATCGCCATCCGCATATTGGTAATATCACGTTTTTTGAGATTCAATTCTGAGATACTCCCTGCTCCTTCCATGACAATTGGTGAGTAGCGTGAGGCTAATCTTTGCCATGCCCGTTTAACCTCTTCAAACAATTCATCCCGGTCTGCAGATAAAAAATATTCCTTCGCACTTTGATTACCTATAGGTTTTCCATTCAGAATAACCTGTGCAGTCTGATCATTGGTAGGTTTAAGTAACACCGGGTTCATGTCTGTATGACAGGGAATACCAGCTGCTTCGGCCTGCACAGCCTGTGCTCTGCCTATTTCCAGCCCCTGTGGAGTAGCATAACTATTCAGCGACATATTCTGCGCTTTAAATGGCGCGGGCGAATAGCCATCCTGCTTAAAGATCCGGCAAAATCCGGCCGTAATCACACTTTTACCTACATCAGATGAGGTTCCAACAAACATTATGGGTTTGAGTTTCCTTTGAATTTCCATGAAATGCAAGCTTACACAATTTATCAGAGCTTAACAATGCAATTTAACTGCTGCTGACCTTCAAATAGTTTTTGCACGACAACTAAAATCCAATTCCTTTCCATTATCTTAATATTCAATTAATAACAATACCTCATACTTGAAAAACAATATTTTAACCATGAAATTATCCCATCTGATTTTATTTGTGCCGGTATTACTGGCTTTATCCTGTAAAAAAGAAAATGTACAGCTTCAGCAAAAGCTCAGCAATGCGAAAAACGATGCTGTAGAAGTCACTAAAGACACGGCAAACATTACACTATCCTGGAACAAGACCTACCAGAAGATTGAAGGTTTTGGTGCTTTTGGCGGACGCATTACTCCTTTTTTTGAATCTCCTAAAAGAGATAGCATTATGAATTACCTGTGGGGAGAAACAGGCTTACAGCTGACTATCATCCGTGGAAAAATTATCCGCAGTTATCCTTTTGATAAACAAAGTGGTGTGGTAACCATCAAACCGGCAGGTTCGGATATTGATATGGATGTAAATGGTGCGGAATACAAAAAACTAACTGAAGACCAGAAGGAACAGATTGGCCAGCTCTGGATCCTGAAAAAAGCAAAAGAACGTTATCAGTTACCTATCATGTTTGCCAGTGCCTGGACACCTCCGCTGTATATGAAAACAAATCCGGACAGCGAAAGTGCCAAAAATTTCAATGGCCTTAATTTCAAGTGCTGCTCTACAGATTTTGCCCGTTATATTTCAGGATTTACAAAAGCTTATCAGAATGAAGGAATTAACTTTTATGCAATTTCACCAACCAATGAGCCGGAGAATATTTTTTCTGACTGGGATGCTTCTTACTGGGATTCAAAACATCTGGGTGAATTTTTAACCAACAATCTTCGTCCTGCTTTAAATGATGCAGGCTTAACTTCTACCAAAATTATCTCTTCTGAAAATGCAGCCTGGGGAACAGCTAATTCTTTTTTGTCTGGAATGGATAAATCCAATGTCGATATCCTGGCCGGACATGGCTATGTAGAAATCGGCGATCTTATTTTTGGCAAAAGGGGTTTGAACCAGAATCCAAAACCCTGGACATTCAGTACGGGGAACAAACCAGTCTGGTTAACTGAGACCTCTGATGATGGCGGTACTTATGATGGTACAATCACTGGTGGGTTAAAACTGGCAACAAGCATGCATAAATTCCTGGCAGAATGTAATGTCAGTGCATTTGTATACTGGCTGGGTATGCTGGCTGTTAAAAACAACGAATCCCTCATAGGCACTAATAGTGATGGCAGTCTGGAATTCCCTAAAACTTATGATGTAATGGGACAGTTTTCTAAAGCTATACATCCGGGTTATGTTCGTTTTGATTCTAAACTGCAAAATAACTCTACATTGAAAATATCGGCCTACAAAGATCCGGTAAGTGGTAAGTTCAGCCTGGTTGTAATTAACCCGGGTCAGAAAGCAGTGATATGCAAACTCCGCTTAGATGGCTTCACTGCCGGATTGCTAAATGCTTATCAGACTACTGAAAGCAACACAAGATGGCAAAACAGTGCTCCTATAGCTGTAAAGTCAAATGGAATCTTTGAAATTATGGTTCCTGCTACGGGTGTGATCACCTTTACAGGTAATAAAGGATAAAATTCAGCTGCATATTTCGGGTTTATTTTTAGTCATAAACCCGAAATATTTTCACAATTACTCTCTTCTTTAAAATCCGGCAATTAAAATCACTATTTTACCTGACACCATAGCTGATTTGAATGCAACCTGATCAAATAGATACAGAATGACTTTGCTTAATTTGACGATAGTCTTACTCTATAAAATTAGTAGAATTTAACTATATACTTATATTTGCCTGATAAACAAAGCTCAAAATCGATAAAACATATGTATAAAAAGACCCTGACTATAGGTTTGTTAGCCCTTTTATCTGTTGGTGCAAAGGCACAGACTTCTCTTCAGCAGGGAGCCTGGCGTGCTGCACTGCAAAGAAATGACGGAAACAAGATTATTTTTAACCTGGATATCCAGCAGCAAAAAGGAAAAACAGTATTCTATATTGTGAATGATCCTGAAAAAATGCTTGCTGATGATGTGACCATCGTTAAAGATTCCGTATTTATCAATATGCCGGTTTTTGAGTCTGCATTCAGATTAAAAATTATATCAAAAGACAGCCTTTCCGGAACATGGATCAGAAAAACCACTTCCAAAGATATTGTAATGCCTTTCACTGCAACAACAAAACAGGCTTTTCGTTTTCCTGCTGTCAATGGCAATGCAACTGAAAGTGCAGATGGGAAATGGAAAATTGATTTTGTAAAAGGTACAGGATCAGAAAGGGAGGCCATTGGTCAGTTCTCACAAAAAGGAAATCAGGTAACAGGTTCAATACTTACGCCTTCTGGTGATTACCGTTATCTGTCAGGAATAGTAACCGGAGATTCACTTCAGCTATCAACTTTTGATGGTATTCATGCCATGGTCTTTACCGGAAAGATTAATAAAGGAAATATTACTGATGGTAATCTATACAGCGGACCGGTTTCAAAAGAAAAATGGACCGCATTAAAAGATGACAAAGCAGCTTTATCAACTGAACAGGTTACTAAACTTAAAGATGGTGAAGATGGAAGTTTAAATTTCAGTTTTCCTGATCTTGACGGGAAACAGGTTTCCATTAAAGACAAACGTTTTAAAGATAAAGTAGTGATCATCCAGTTAATGGGATCTTGGTGTCCTAATTGCATGGACGAAACAGCCTTTCTAAGCGAGTATTACAAAAAGAACAAACAAAGAGGTGTAGAAATTATTGGACTTGCCTACGAGTACACTACTGACGTTAAACGTTCAACTGCGAGTATACGTAAGTTTCAGAAAAAATTTGATGTGAAATATTCATTACTGATTACGCCTACTACAGTATCTGATTCTTTACATACAGAGAAAACACTACCGCAGTTAACAGCGATTAAAGTATTTCCAACTACCCTGATTTTGAATAAGAGCGGGAAAGTAACAGAAATTACAACGGATTTTTACGGCCCGGGAACCGGCGATTATTATACCAGGTATAAAGCAGCTTTTGAGAAAAAGATTGATGAGTTACTGGCGCAGTAAAATAGCCCGTTATATAAATAAAAACCGCTCAGACCTTTTGATCTGAGCGGTTTTTTTATGCGGATCATATTTTCATATGCTCCTTTTAATATACTTTGAAGCTTGCTGAACCTTCAGTTATTTTTTTAATTGCTTTTTGGTGGATGCTGTCAGTTCGCGTTTCGCTAAAGCATGACATTCATAGATGGCATCACTGAACATCATTTGTTCCGGTGGTGTTTTCTGAGTTGAAGCCGAAGGTCCTCTAAGCGCTCCTACCAGACCTAATTCTCTGGCCACATATACATATCTGATCGCGTCAATAACCACACCGGCAGAGTTAGGTGAATCCTGAACTGAAAGCTGTGCGTCAAAGATTACCGGAGCACCCATAAAGCCTTCTAATTCCAAACGGAAATTAGCTACTTTATTATCTCCGTAAAATGAGATATACTCTGAAGGACCAGCATGCAGGAAGCTATCTTCAGTCGAAATACCTCTGATATCATTCTGTGCACGAATCACATTCTCTTTAGAGATCTTTTTGGATTTCAAACGGTTTTTATCTTCCATGTTCAGGAAATCTGTATTTCCACCAACATTTCTCTGGATATGGGCTTTTACATGGTGTCCTCTTTCGAAAGCCAGTTCCTGAAGCATCTGCGAAACAATACTTGCACCAAACTGACTGCGCATATCATCTCCGATAATTGGAATACCTGCCTCAATGAATTTTTGCTCCCATACAGGATCTGAAGCAATAAATACCGGAATACAGTTAACTAAAGAGATACCTAACTCAATACAGATTTCTGCATAGAATTCTGTAGCCAGCTGTGAACCCACAGGCAGGTAATTGATTAAAACTTCAACTTCGTGTTTACGCAATTGCGCAATAATTTCAGCTCGTAAGCCAGCTACCTGAGCCTTGTCATAGGTAACACCATCAATAAGAATATCAGTATTTTTCAATTCTTCCTTGATCACGAACCTGTTAGCCTCAGGATAAGCAGCCATTTGCGGAGATACACCATCAATAACCGGTGATCTGTATATTGGAGCTTCTGATTCTATGTCAGCATTAAGTACGATTGTACAGTTTGGTTTAGCAAAAATAGCAGCCTTTAATGGCTGGCCGATTTTTCTTTCGTCTATATCAAATCCGCAAACGAATTCAATGTCAGCCGCTTTATATCCACCAATATCATTAGCCATCAATCCTGATGTCTTGTCTGCATGTTTAGTGTAAAATTCCACGCCTTGTACTAGCGAGCTGGCGCAATTACCTACGCCTAAAATTGCAACTCTGATTTTCTTTCCTTGGTTATGCATTGTTTGAACTTGGGTTATTCTATATTTATCAGACGGAGAGCTTAAAGGCAGAATTCATCCATCTAAATCTCCGCAAAAATAGAAATCCGATTATTATTTCCAGTATAGTTTTGGGCAATATAGAGATAATTATGATAAGATGATTAAATTTTACATTCTGACAACTTTAATAACATAGTCAGTTTTTAATAAAAACCGGTATTCATTAATTCCTCTGCTTTACACATTTATTTGCTATATCATTAAATTGATCTTTTTTAGGCGTATATTAACACTTGATTAAGATTCTGCAATTAAAAATGGTTATAAAAACTTCTGCTCATATTATTTGTTAAGAACGTCACGCTGATTATTAAAAGCAGATATAACGCAAAATTCCACATCTATGAATAATTACAAGGATCAACAAACGATACTCTCCTATCTGATGCTTGAAAATGCAATAGAATTTATTGAATTTGTCAAAACGGTTTTTAATGCGGAAATTACTTTACTGAATATAGCTGCTGATAACAGAACTGTTCTGTCTGCAGAAATCAAAATAGGACATAGCGTACTGCTGTTATCTGAAGCAGCTGATAAATATGGAAAAGCCGTTGGTAATTTATTCATCTATGTAGGTGATGCTGATGAAACATTCCAGAGAGCTATATTTCATGGCGCATCTGTAGTGACTGAATTATCAGATATGGATTATGGACGATGCGGAGGTATAGAAGATCCTTTTGGAAATACCTGGTGGATAACCTCTACAGCATAATTCCACATCATCCTTTGATTAAGACAGCTTCTTAAAAATATTACTTATTACTTCGGGAATTTCATTAATCGCTTTCTCAGGATTATCAACTTCTCCTTCGGCCCACCCTCTCCAGATCACTTTAGAGGTTTTACGATCGATTATATCAATCATGATACTGTTAGCCTTTACTCTTATACTTCTTTCCCTTTCTCCTACATAAATGGGAAGCGGATTGTAATAAGAATAATAATAGACCCCTCTTCCACGATAGTAGGATACGCGTGGTAATATTCTTGGCGGAGGATTATAATACACCGGGTCGCTATACTCTTTAATTTCTTTATTTACTATCGCGGTGTACCGTAACAATAAATCGGGATTTTCATTTTGAAGAACGAAATTCCTCTTTCCCATTTCCTGGCTGGCAGACTCTACAATTTTATCTGTAGCTATATCATTATTATATATGGAGGTTGACTTTGATTTACCCTCAGGTATCCAGGCGAAGGTTTTATATTTTGCGGGATCCAGTGGCTTACGGGTCACTGAATAATAATTGTATGAAGAGCATCCTGAAAATACAGCTGCTACAGCAAACAATACTAAAACTAGCTTTTTCATTTGAGTTATATTTACAATTAAATACACATTATCAATACTTTACGTATTAAACAATAGACAATTTATCAGCTGAAAAGTTTAATCTGATCTTTTGTTTAAATACATTTTAATCTTCTGCTTTCATTCATTCTTCTCCTCCCCGGAGTCCGCATGCTGTATAGTATTAAGTACACTTATGCTGATGACTTATCAATTAACATCATGGTGTGTCATTCTTCACAGAATAGAAATAACATTCTTATTTTCAGAAAGATACAATTAAACACGAGCACATATTTTCGACAAAACCACCTAACGGATTAATTCTTGTAACCTCCTGATAGTAACAAAAATGTTATACAATCAATTCACCAACTATTAAATAAAAAACAATTATTACCATGAAAACGAAATTATTCTTAAAAAACCTGCTTAAGGGCACGGCCATTTTATCTCTTGCCGTATTGGTATCGTCCTGCAAAAAAAATGATGTTGACAGCTCAGGTTCTGCGAATATTAAAGTGGTAAACGCCTCGCCATCATCACCTAACCAGGGCTTTTATTTAGCCAATAAAACAGTTGTAGCCAGTGGATTATCATTTGCAACCGCATCTGCTTATATCTCTACAAATTCAGGCAATAATCTTGTAGCTGAATTTAGAAGTGACGGATCATCAACAGCTTATGCATCGGGAAAATCTGATATTAAAAATGGTGCCAGCTACACGATATTTCTAGCTGGTGACGGACAGGCCGCAAGAGTGAAGTTTTTTGAAGACGACCGCAGTGCGCCTGCAAGCGGACAGGCAAAAGTGAGATTTATTCATTTAAGTGACGGAGCTCCTGCAAATATTGACATCAGACGTTCAACTGGTGAAAATGTAGCTGCAAATCTTGGTCGCGATGTTGCTACTAATTTTACAACTATAGCACCTGGTATTCTTTCTCTTAGAATTTATGCTGCCGGTCAGACTACAAGTCTGGGCAGTTTTGACTTAACAGCATTTGCCGCTGATAAAACTTACACCGTTTATATCACCGGTTCTACTGCTAATTCAATCTCTGTACGTCAGATTACGCAGGAATAATTTATTCCGCTATTTATACAAAAAGCCGGCTTCTTTACAGAACCGGCTTTTTGCATAAACAGAAATCCCCCCTCTAGAAGAAATACTTCACACCCAATCCGGCATATCCGTTTCTTTTAGGCGAAGGGTTAAAGTAAGCTGGCTGGGCACCACCATATCCAACTGCATTTAAAGATAAGATTGAACTATATGATTCATTGAACAGGTTATCTATTCCTGCATAAATATTAACTTCAAAGGCCTTTCCCAGTCTGCCCTTATACCCAACCTTAGCATTAACTACCTGATATGATGCATTATAATCAGAGTTTTTATCATTTAATGGCATTTTATCATTGTAGTAATAATTTAAATATCCATATAAACCAAAACGGGTTTCCAAATCAAGACCAGCACTGATTACCCAGGGTGAAATACCGGTCAGTGCATTACCGTTATAAGAAGCTGTTACTTCATTCTTTGCATTCAGAATCTGATAATCCCTGAATTTGAAAGCTGAATAAGTCAGGGCAACAAATGGTCTCAGGACTGCTATTCCAAGATTATCTTCTGATTTTAAGGCTTGCCATGACAGAGCCAGCTCCGCCCCGTTATGTGTTGTTTTCCCTGCATTATTGTAAATGGTAATCCCCTGCTGAACGGACTGCCCGATTAACTCTCCTTTCATATCCATTTTAAACAGGGAAAGATCATAACTCAAACGGGAATTCAACAGGTTACCTTTAGCATTAATTTCATAATTAATTGCCTTTTCTGCCTGTAGCACAGGATTAATTGACCCGTCTACATTTTTGACTTCTGAGCTTGAAGGCGGCGAGAAACCTGTACTTACACTGGCATGCAGACTCAGTTCTTCAGCAAAATTATGACTGATTGCAATACGGGGAGTTGCTTGTGGTTTGAAATCCTTTATCCCACTCTGTGCCGGAACAAGATAATTTGACACATCATATTTCAGACTGTTATAACTCAGCCCAAGGGTTAACAGTGTACGTGCTCCAAGCTGGGTTTCTGATTGATAAAACAAAGAATAAAGTGTATTTCTGTAATCTATATTACCTGTGATTGCACCTTCTGTACCTTTGTTGTTTACATACTGCGTTCCTTTAGTAAGCCCTTCATTGAATTCAGCACCAACAATAAATTTAGTTGGTAATTCAGAAAAACCTGGATTATAAGTAAAACTGGTCCGGCCACCATAACTCTGATAATAATTTCTAAGATAGGCATATGGTAAAGGGTGATTTAAATCATAGGAGTAAGTAAATACACTGGTGCTGTTAGACAACTGGTCATTGATCTGGTATTGCTGTCCAAGTCCTACTCTTGTCCAGGTCTGATAACGGCCAGCCTGTTTATCCAGATTACTGGCATTAGCCTGCAAAGGGTTAGCAACAACCTGATCTGCAGTCAGTGATCCTGGAATCTGTGAATACTGCGTAGTACGGTTGAGTAATAAAGTAATAATACGTCTGTTACTTGGAAACAGCTGAAAGTTTCCTGAAAGAAATCTGCGCATATCATTGCTGTGTTCCCTGTATCCGTCATACTCCTGCCATCCATAGGAAACATAACTGTTAATTTTATCTCCGCCATTGCGATAAGTTGCGGCCAGACGGTGTAAACCATAGCTACCTGCTAAACCGGAGGCTTCCAGGCTTTGTTCCTGATAAGGAGAACGTTGTAACTGGAAATTGATAACACCACCTGTACCGGCACCATATATACTGGAGGCGGGACCTTTGATCACTTCGGCCCTGCCAATGCTGTTGACATCCAAAGCCTCAATTCTGGTAGTTCCGTCGGCTTCAGTAACGGGAATATCATTCAGATAGACTTTGATATTTCTTAATCCATACGATGATCTGACTCCGTTTCCACGAATCGAAATCCTGGCTTCAGAAAGTGTACTCTGATCCATTCTGACACCTGGTATAGAGTTGAGTGCTGATTGAAAGGACAGGGCGCTGCCACGATTGATATCTTTACTGGTAATCATTCCGACAGAGCCTGCAGTTTCCTTCTTGGTCCGGTTACCGGCAAAACCAGTCACACGTACTTCATTCAAACTGGACTCGTCTGCGTCGAGCTGAATATTCAGCACTCCTTCTTTTTTACTGTAATCTACATCCTGCGTTTTAAAACCCAGCAGAACAAATTTATAATGCTGATCTGATGTTGTATTTTCAATCTTAAAGTATCCGTTTTTATCTGATACGGTAAGTAATTTATTATCGGATGTTTTGATACTCACACCGGCAAGTGCCTGTTTGGTTTGAGAGTCATAAATATTACCTGTCACAGGTTGATTTTGTGCCTGAACGGTCTGCAGAAAAAATGCAAAACCGCTGAATAGCAGAAGAAATCTGAAAAGCTTCATTGTAAAATGCGAAATTATAATCCATATAAATATTGCCTGAGCCATCCTTCTTTAGCTTTTGTCCGGATTAATCTGCGGAGCTAAAGAAAAAATGATTCAGACTTTAAACCGGAGATTAGATTTCCGGTAAAACGAATACCTGTTCAAAATAAACAGGGCTAAAAATGGGATTATACGCGGGGTGGCTGAAATATTTCCGCAGCATAGGCTGGCAAACGAAAAGGCAGCTCAGGCTTATATTCCCGCTCAATATGGATCATATAAGGATTAAAAGTTAGTTTTTCAACTACGATACCTGCCTGGTACAGACTTCTTTGATTTTCATTTGCTCTGTTTTTTTCCTTTTGCTCCGCCTGTTTGAGCTTACGCATCAGGTAACATTTACCATTGCAATGCATCTGCGGTTTGTCACGGTTAATACAGAGTTTGGAAACGATATAGTTCTCGTTCAGCTCAAACCCAGCCCTCACAAAGACCTGACTGAAATTAGCAGTCAATGTAGTGAAAATGAGAATATGCGCAAGAATGCTTCTGAACATTTTGCAAATATAGAAAATCTTCACAGAGCCTGTTATAATTTTACAGGCTCTGATTTGAATATTTATATAGACCGGTCCAGATGAACATAACCGCCATCAACATAAACCAGCTGCCCGGTAGTATGACCTGATCTGGGAGACAGCAGGAATACAGCTGTATCGGCAATTTCTGCAGTAGTAGTCATTCTTTGTTCGAAAGGAATTTTTGCAGTAATATCTTTCAGCTTCTTCTCCGGTTCCGGCAGCGAACTGATCCAGGTCTGATACAAAGGGGTATAACATTCCGCTACAATGACCGCATTTACACGGATACTATGAGGCAGCAATTCCACTGCCCATTCTCTTGTCAGTGCATTTCTGGCTCCGTTTGACGCCGCATAGGCTGATGTCCCGCCCTGTCCTGTATCAGCTACCTTTGAACCAATATTCACAATAGCTCCTTTACTTTTTTTCAGATAAGGAAGTGCATGATGAGCCATCAGGTAATAGTGAATTACATTTTTATGCAAACTATCTACAAATGACTGGTAATTGCCGCTCTCCAGTCCTACCCCATCATTTACTCCTGCATTGTTCACCAGGCCATCAATTTTACCAAAAATCCTGATAACTGTATGAATGGTTTCTTCTGTACTTTTTGGATCTGTCAGCTCTGCAACGACCTGAAAGGCCTGCTTGCCTTCGGCAATAATTTCATTGACCAGCTTCAGATTATCTGCTTCTTTTCTGCCTACAACAACTGGAATAGCACCTTCATTTGCCAGCTGACGAACAATCCCTTCGCCAATTCCTTTTGCTCCACCGGTAACAATGATTATTTTATCTTTTAATTGCAGATCCATTATCTTTTTCTGTTAATATTAATTTTTAACATAAGCTTTGACTTCCTGTCTGGAAATCCCCAGGCCATCAATCCCCAATTCTACGACATCACCGGCTTTCAGATATACTGGCGGATTAAAACCAAGTCCGACTCCGGCAGGGGTTCCTGTAGAAATCACATCTCCGGGAAGTAATGTCATAAACTGACTTACGTATGAGATTACAAATGGAATGCTGAAAATAAAGTTTGAAGTATTACCGTCCTGCATAGTTTTGCCATTTACCTTAAGCCAAAGACGTAATTTGTTAATATCACCTAATTCATCAGGGGTTGCCAAAAATGGACCTAAAGGTGCAAAAGTATCGCAGCCTTTACCTTTGTCCCAGGTTCCGTTTCTTTCTATCTGAAATTCACGTTCTGAAACGTCATTATGTAAAGTATAACCTGCGACATAATCCAGCGCATCTGCTTCTTCTACATAGGATGCTTTTTTACCAATCACTACTGCCAGTTCCACTTCCCAGTCTGTCTTTACAGAATTTTTCGGAGTGATGATGTCATCATTCGGCCCGGCCAGTGCTGTTGTCGATTTCATAAAAATGATCGGTTCAACTGGTGTTGGTGCATTGGTTTCTTTAGCATGATCAGCATAATTTAAACCTATGCATATAATTTTAGATGGACGTGCAATGGGTGAACCTAAACGTTCTGAATCGGGAATACGTACTAGTTTACCTGCATTTGCCTTTACAAATTCAGCCAATCTTGCCAGCCCGTTTTTTTCAAAAAAATCCTCATTATAATCTCTGCCAAAAGCAGAAGTATCGTACTTTATATCATTGATAATTACACCTGTCTTTTCCCGGCCGGCACCGCCCCATCTTATTAATTTCATAAATATCTTTAGTTGTTAAGTTTTATAAATCCTCCATCAATCGGATAATCATTTCCTGTTATAAATCCTGATTCTTCTGCGCAAAGATATAAGGCCAGTGCTGCTACTTCTTCTGGTTTCCCCATTCTTCCGATTGGCTGACTTTTAGAGAGTTTAGTAAAAATCTCATCCTCCTGTCCTGCATAGTTTTTTGAAATAAACCCATCTACAAAAGGTGTATGAACTCTTGCAGGAGATATACTGTTGCAACGAATACCATCTTCGAGATAATCACGGGCAACTGACATAGTCATGGCATAAATTGCGCCCTTGCTCATGGAATAGGCAAACCTGTCTGCTATACCTACTACAGCCGCTATGGATGCCATATTTAAAATCGCCGGACTCTTACTTTGCTTCAAAAAAGGAATAGCTGCAAACAAAGTGTTATAAGCTCCTTTAACATTCACAGCAAATACATTGTCGAAATCTGCTTCACTGGTTGTATCTGCTTTACCTATATGGGCAATTCCGGCATTATTTACTAAAATATCCACCGCTCCGATCTGAGAAAACACATCCAGAACCTGGTTCTGATTACTTACATCACAACTATGAATGTGAGCTTTGCCATTGTTCTTCTTAATCTCAGTCACTGTTTGCTCAGCCGCCCCGGCATTAAGTTCGATAATATGTACATCTGCACCTTGTTTGGCAAATAATATAGAAATAGCTTTTCCTATACCACTTCCTCCACCGGTAATTATGGCTATTTTTCCTTCTAAACTAAACATATCTTAAATTATAATGAAACTCCTCTTTTCCATGGAATAAAATCATCCTGTCCTAATTCTACTGATTTTGGCTTAACGTGACCGCTTGCCACATCAATAACATAATTCAAAATCCTTTCGCCGGCTTCTTCTATACTTTCTGTTCCTTCAATGATAGTACCGCAGTTAATATCGATAATATCTGGCATTTTATTGAATAAGGTTGTATTAGTAGAGATCTTGATTACTGGTGCAACCGGATTTCCTGTTGGTGTACCCAGCCCGGTGGTAAAGAGCACAATGTTGGCTCCCGACCCTACTTCGGCAGTAGTACTTTCTACATCACTGCCGGGTGTACATAATAAATTCAGACCTGGTTTTGTCACCTTATCCGGATAATCCAGCACTGCTGTGACAGGAGAGTTACCTCCTTTTTTTGCTGCACCTGCTGATTTTATAGCATCGGTAATCAAACCGTCTTTGATATTTCCTGGTGAAGGGTTTGCATAAAAACCTGAGCCTGTTGCTTCTGCAAGTGCATTATAGGTACTCATCAGCCCCATAAAACGGTTAGCAGTTTCTATATCTACACAGCGATCACTTAATTCCTGCTCAACACCACATAATTCTGGAAATTCAGCCAGAATAACGCTACCGCCTAAAGTGACCAGCAAATCTGAGAGATGACCCAATGCCGGATTAGCTGAAATTCCTGAAAACCCATCAGAACCGCCGCATTCCAGACCAATACAAAGTTTAGATAAGGGCGCTGGTGCTCTTTCTTCCTGATTAGCCACAATCAGACCGGTAAAGGTTTGCTTCAGGGCCTCCTGCAATAGTCTGCTCTCGGTTCCCAGTTTTTGCTGTTCTAAAACGACCAGGGGTTTACTGAATTCAGGATCTCTTTTTTTAATTTCTGCTTCCAGGATACTTATTTGTGCATGCTGACAGCCTAAACTTAAAACAGTTGCTCCCGCCACATTGGGATGGGTAATATATCCTGCCAGTAAACCGCAAAGACTATCTGAGTCCATCCGCGTCCCTCCGCAGCCCATATCATGGTTTAAAAACTTAATGCCGTCTATATTTGGAAATAATTTATCTGCAGGAGCTACAGAAGCTGAATGCTGCAAATCTGCCTGCAGTATATCTTCTATACTTTTACCTGTCTGATATAAAGCAATCAGACCATCTACTTCATTTTCATAGCTTTTAGCCTTTTTAAAACCAAGCTTCCCGGTAAGTGCTTCTTTAAGAACTTCTACATTCCTGTTTTCACAAAATACCAGAGGAATTACAATCCAGTAGTTGGCGGTTCCTACAGAGCCGTCTGCCCGGTGAAACCCCATAAAGGTTTTATCTCTGAAAGCTTCCACATCTGGCTTTTGCCATTCAGTTTTTCTTTCTCCCAGCTGATAACCATCGGCTGCATGTTTTACGTTATCCACGGTTATTGCATGCCCGGCAGGAATAGCTTCACTTGCTTTACCCACCAGCACTCCATACATGAAAATACTGTTCCCTTCAGACAGATCATGCATGGTAAATTTGTGCTTGGCGGCTATCGGTGCGATTATATCAAAATTCAGTGCATTAAACCTCACTTTAAACCCTGCGGGTAAATCTACCAGGGCTACCAATACATTATCCAGCGGATGGATTTGTATAAAGCAGGTTGTTTCTGTTAATGCCATATTATTCAAGTTCAAAAATCAGATTCATTAACATCCATTTCTCTCCGGGTTTAGCTCCTGGTAAAGCCTGCTGATATTTCCACATTAGCTTTTCCCATTCCTGAACCCTCTCATTAGCTGCATCTTTTGCAGCTTTATACTCAAAACTAAAAGCATCATTTACGCTCATCGTCATCATCAGCCGGTTGGCAAAGCGATAAATCTGCATCTTCTCTATACCTGAATCTTTAATACTGGCATAAACTTCCGGCCATATTTTCTGATGATATTTTTCGTATTCCCGAATCAGTTCGGGGTCGTTAATCAAATCGAGCGTTAAACAATAAGTCCTCATTTATCTGTTTTCTGTTTTTAGATCGTGCCTTATCTTTGTATATTCAAAGGAAAGTATTTTTGATTTTATTTATTTTACCATTTGAACGAAAGATTAAATGATTTTGGCATATTTACCTTTCATCAGCTATCATTTGTAACAAAAAAATGAAACCTCAACTTTTAAAAGCTTCTCCAAACCCAATTAACTCCTTCAATGCCAGACAGGATAACGTACCCTACATTAACAACCGCTGGCACTATCATACAGAAGTAGAACTGATACATTTCAAAAAGGGTAATGGTACACAATTTATAGGAGATAGTATTAAGCGTTTCCGTTCCGGGGATGTCATACTGATAGGCGCAAATCTCCCGCACTACTGGAGATTTGATGATGTATATTTTGATGAACAGCTTAATACCAGTGCTGATGTACGCGTCATACACTTCAATGAGAATTTCTGGGGGGACGTTTTCCTTAATTTGCCGGAAAACAAACTGATCAAAACCACACTTGAAAAAGCAAGACGCGGAATTCAGATAGGAGGACAAATCAAAAACAATATCGGAGAAATTCTGGAACAGCTGTTACAGGCTGAAGGTTCCAGAAAAATTATCCTGCTGATGGAAGCACTGACAAATATTGGTAATTGCACCAAGACCAGACTACTTTCTTCTATCGGCTTCAAACACAATTTTGAGGAGTCAGAGAACGACAGGATTCACTCAATCTATGAATTTTCCCTTGCCAATTTCAAACGCAAGATACAAACACAGGAAGTGGCAGATATTGCCCATGTCAGTGTTAACTATTTTTGCAGATATTTTAAATCAAGAACAAGAAAGACCTATTCTCAGTTCATTAATGAAATCAGAATAGGTCATGCCTGTAAGTTGCTGATCGAAAATAAGATTAATGTAAAGCAGATCTGTTATGAAAGTGGCTTTTATAACTTTGCCAGTTTCCACAAATATTTCAAATCTATTACCGGTAAAAGTCCGCTAAATTATCAGCGTGAATTTCTTAATGACCGGAAAGAAACCAGTCATTAAGTATCGCAGAACCGGACTAATAAACCTGATACAGCTTATTTTGCCTGCATATCTGTCAAAGTGGATTTCAATTCTTTTATAGTAGCTGCAGAATTGTCAGGGGCGTTAAATATCTTATGTGCAGTAGCTGCCTTTCCATAAAAATTAGTGTTCGCCTGTGCATCTATTGCCAGTGAAGCACCATTTAGAGAAATTCCTGCAAAAAGTCCCTTGCTACGGGAATAAGAATAGACCTCAGCTTCAAGTTTATAATCTGTATTTGCTGTAGTATTTCTGCCTACAGGGCCTGCAGCGACAGATAAATCCCCTCCTAATGTAAAACTGCTTTTTTTAATATCAGTCAGACTGCTGCTATGTTTAAAGACCAGAACAAGGTCCACAGCCTGCACACCTATCTGTGCTCCAATGCTACCTCCGGTAATCGTTACAAAGACAGGATTACTCCAGGTGCCATCAGCTCTTTTAACCATAGCCACTCCTTTACCTCTTTTTGCACCGATCACAAAACCGGCATTGATTAATTTAGGAACAACTATAATACCCTCTGTAACAGCCAGTAAATCTGACGGTATAGATTCCTTCATCTTACTAAAATCCGTAAGGACAGTTGTCGCTGCTTCGACTTTCTTTTCTTCTTTTTCCTGTGCATTAACCGAGATGTTTAAAAATAAGCCCGCACATAAAAGAAGTGCAATTCTAAACTTCGGTAATTTCATCGTTTTCATCATTGACTGGATTTTGTTTGAGTTTGATTAATGTAAACACTTAATCAAATTCAAAGCCAAAATTCCAGTAAAAAAAAGAGCACCACCAATTATGAATCAGTGATGCTCTTTTTTATAGGTAATTTTATCTTCTTATATTTCTTATTTAGCAAAAGAAATATTAACTCCCTGCCCGGTAAAACTAATGGTTTCTGCAGTTGTAGGAATATTCTCTGGAACAGGGCCAAATTTATTTACTACAGCGATCTGATAAACAGGAGTTAACTCTAATTTTAAAAAATTTGTTTTCATTTTTTTCATAATGCAACAGCGCTTAATTTCAACAATTATAGAGAATTCATCATTTATTAAAAAAGTTATTACACGAACTAGCGTAATCTCGGGGTAAATCAACATATAATCTCTTATATTTGAATTAATGATTTCCGCATCCGCCTCAAAAAAACTTAAGTTTTACCGTGCCCACATCTTCGCGTGGTCGCTTTTTATTACTTTTGAATTTCTCTTATCTTTTCTTCTTCATGTTCCAACTGCTTCCGCAGCTGACTATATTTTAGCTTACGCGCTCAATATAACACTTTTCTATACCAACTCACACATTGTATGGCCAATAGCCTATAAAAAACCCATATATATCGGGGTAGTACTGATCTTACTCGAACTTACTGCCTACCTGGCTCTAAAATATATTTTTGCGTGGATATACTTTGTACTTAACCTTTCAACCTACCCTCCTGCTTCTGTCATTACTCAGGATACTGTTGCCAGAACTGTCTATAGATTTATCTACTTTGTAGGAATAAGTTCAGGTTACTGGTTTGCTTTAAACATTATTGCTCAGCGGAAAGAAATTTCGGATCTGGAGAGGAGCAAATTACTGGATCAGTTACATCAGCAACAACTGGAAAAGAAACTTGTCGATTCGGAGGTTGCTTACTTAAAATCACAGATCAATCCGCATTTCCTGTTCAATACGTTAAACTTCCTGCACAATTCTGCAATAAAGACAGCACCTCAGCTCACTAAGCCAATACTTTTACTTTCAGACATTATGCGTTATGCATTAACTGAAATACCACAAAGCGGAAAAGTTGAGCTCTCAGAAGAAATTGAACAAATTGCTTCGTTTATAGATTTAAATCAATTTAGGTTTGATCATAATTTACAGCTATCTTTCACTATTACAGGAAATACTGCGAATCTCCAGGTACTTCCTTTAATCCTGCTGACACCTGTTGAAAATATTTTTAAATATGCTGACCTTAAAAATGCCGAACACCCAGTAAAAATCAATTTGGAAATTAACAACAATGAATTACAATTCACGATTAATAATAGAAAAATAAGAACAAGAAAACCTATTCCAAGTCATGGTTTAGGTCTTAAAAATTTAAAACTAAGACTGGATGCATATTATTTAGATGCTCATGAAATCCAAATAATAGAAACTGCAGATGATTATACGTTCAAGCTTCAAATAACACTCTAACCTTTATGTATAAATGTTTTATCATAGATGACGAATCACATGCCATCGAAACACTAAAAAAATATGCCACGGACAGTGCACAGCTGGAGGTTGTCTCCTCTTCACAAAATCCACTGGAAGCAGTTAAATATATTAATGAACGTAAAGATATAGACATCACGTTTCTCGACATCGATATGCCGGAAATGTCCGGTCTGGATGTGGCAGATTTAATCTATAAAAACACTGCTATTATTTTTACTACCGGTCATGCAGGGTATGCTGTACAGGGATTTGAAAAGAATATTTCAGACTTTCTGCTAAAACCTATTTCCTTTGAAAAATTCTTAAAGTCTGTAACAAAGGTCATCAATAAGATCGAAGAACAAAAACCGCAGAGTACACCAAAAAACGAGAGTTATTTCTTTGTTAATCCTGGTATCAAAGGTAAAATGCTTAAAGTCAATTATGATGACGTTGAATATATTGAAGGATTAAATAATTATATTGTTATTCATACACCTCAGAATAATCATATTATTTATCTGACTATGAAAGAAATCGAAGCGGGCTTACCTACGCTTAATTTCATCAGAATTCATAAGTCATATATTATTAATATTGATAAGGTAACTATGATGGAAGGAAACAAAATCATGATCGATAAAATGATTTTACCTATAGGCTCTTCTTTCAAGGATCAACTCTTAAAGAAGGTAAATAGCAATGTTATTAAAACCCATCGTTAGTCATATAATTAAGATAAGTCTGATGTTTCTTCATAAAATGATAAGCCAGAAATTCATATTCTCTGGGACAGCTTTCAAATATTCTATTCATGTGCATATGTAAAAGGCTTACTATAAAATCATGTTTATCGGTATGCTTCCAGCTGGAGATTTTCTCCTTAAGTGAATCAAGCAATTGATTAAAATGAGGATAAACTCTGTTATCTTTCAGACCAGAAGACTGTCCGCTTTTAATCAGTTCCGGTTGAAAATTTCTGTATTTAAGGTCCATTTTATGTGAAATTTCTTTACCGGTATGATTAAACTCCGCAGAAAAAGCAGCTAATACTATATTCATAAACTCACTTCGCTGCTTTTGGTCATTAATAAAGCACTTGATTATTAGCAGAGAAGAATGAACTGCAAAACTCAATTTAAATCTTGTACCGGTCCCTCCTATCCGGATTGAGTTAAGGATATATTCACTGTCCAGATAAAATAACGACTCTACTTCATCAATTAATTCTGCTGAATATCTTTCCAGTTCTCTCTGATAGGTATCCAGCAAAATCTCTGATATTTTTCCCGAATTATGTAGTGGTTTTAGCTTTTCATGAAGTTCTGCAAGTAAATGATGAGCAGAACCATTCGTAGTAAAAAATCTTAATCTAAGATGATTCCCCGTGTCTTTATACCTGATAAAAAACCACTTAAATCCTGAATCATTTTTTTTGTATTTTTCAAGAACAGGTAAAACAACATTAAGCAGAATATCATCTGTTAATGAATTATATGCATATACCTTAATATATAACCACTCACCTCCCGGTAGAAATGCACGTTTGACTTTTAGCTTTTTCATATTCCCGATTATAGCAGAAGTGGGCTGTGGAATAGCATATGACTTAGATTTATTGACCACACAGGCAATATGCTGGCTCATATAAGGTCTTTTCTCTGCATCATAAAGGTCAGCATGGCTGGGAATAATATATTCCTTGAGCGTTATTGATTCTTTATTTTTAATACATTTCCTGAAAATATCGATGTCATTCAGATTGTTGCTGTTAAAGACCAGAAAATTATCTCCTTCGTTCAGACTAAAATACGCTGGTAACTGATGTTCTTCTTTAAATTCATCAAAGTGTCCGTCAACTATTCTTTGAATTTTATTTTCATCCAGTATCCATTTAGCCGGACTAAGGACCGTTCTGTCTAACTGTACACGCGGATAAAAGTCCAGACCAGGAAAAAAATGCTCCAGAGAAAAGGTCAGACTTGATTTAGTTCCCTGATACTGCAGATCGCAGAGAAATCTAAATGCAGGAATAGTTGTGAGCTGGGTATTATAAGCTGAAGAAAGTCTTGGTATGATATACTTATTAAGCTTAACAGACCTTAATAGTATAGTATTACCACTCATTGATATAGCCAGATCACTTAATTTAATCGTGTTTTTATCCGGATACATGGAATGAGTCAGTATAGGAATTTCATAAGAATAGAAATGTCCCCTCTGCTTGATATTTGAAGTCTTGTTGGCAGGGGAAAAAGCAATTTCAGCAAATATAAAATCATCATTTACAGACATTTCTTGTTCACATATTTTTTTAAGCTGATCTTCAATTGCTGTATAAGACACCCCAAATCTTGTTCCCAGCTCCATTCCTGAAACGCCACCAATATGATCTATCCACAACTCCCGGTCAACATTTTTATATAAGATATACATGCCTGGCGGCATTAAAGACTTACTTTCAGGAAGCAGATCAATATCCTCCTGAGTCAGAATGATTTTCTCTGAACCAGATCTGGAAAGACGATTCCACTTCTTAAAAATCATTTTTTCAGCTTCCCCCCAGTTAACCCTGGTTTCTGGTTCTTTATTTCTGCTTAAATCATTAATGAATCCATCATCCTGATGATCAAAAGCTGAGGCCAGATTTTCGTATCCAATACCAGTCCCCGGGTCCATCACTTCCATAAGGGAAACCTCCTGCCGGTCATATTTCTTTCTGAAGGCCTCTTTAAATTTTTTCATCAGCTCATCACTCCTGTCCGGAATCATTTTGTCCAGATTCTTAATCAGTTTGATAAACTCTGCATGCACCTGGTTAGTTAATCCTCCTGTAATCTCACGCTGATATAAACTATAGGGAACTCTTCCTTCATCCCGGCCAATCAGATCCTGTATATGAGCTGAAAGTACCGGTAATGAATCGTTTTGAGCATTAACCGGGATAGAGAATGTTCTCAGCCCATTCAAATTAAGCTGAGGGTATTCCTTTAATAAACCCAGACAGCGCTCATTATACAGCATGCCCGTAATATTTGGCATTAACTCTGGTACTATTACCTGTCCTTGTACTAAATGATTAAAATAGTCTTCAATACCAGCTTCTTCTCCATATTGTTCCATTAAATAATTAAGAATAGCATCTCTTGTCTGTCCCTGATCAATAAACTTCAGCAATTTCTTTAATCCGGGAACTACTTTTAAATGTACTATAACATGTTTATTCTGTTCTGCATAGGCCTGGCTCACAAAATATAACTCTCCGGCTACCGAATACATAGAATTATTGGTATAATATTTAATGGATGGTAAACCCCCGGTTTTTAATGTTTTAATGTAATCCAGTACGGTTACAAAATCCGGAAGCGCCGTTAATCTCCCAGCCCCGGTGAAACTGAGCTTATTGTACTGTCGGGAAGTCCATTTTGCCAAAGAAAACGAAGAAAAAAGACCATATGGCAGTGCTCTGAAACACATCCTGTTCAGGTATTTCCACAGGGTTACTCTAACGTGTTGATTTAATTGTTCATAATCAAAATCCTTTTTCTGTAGCTCTGAATATAATGTCTGACTGGCAAAATACAGACCCGCTCTGAAAAAGTCTGTTTTTAATACCTGCTGTAAGTATTGTTCGTTAAAATTTTCGTAACTGTAAGCTGGTGAACGTACAAGTAAAAAGGGGGCTACAATGAACTCAGACATTTCAAACGATTAAATAATATTTGGTATGATAGAATGGGATAATCCCTGATGGCGAAATTTATAAAAAAAATCACATGTATTGCTGGTTTATAAATACAATTTGTCCGAAAACGAACAATTAAAAAGACACTCACAAACAATCAACTGATAATAAGATAATTAAAGAAAAAGCACAAAGTTATACCATTGAAATCCAAATCAGATTGCGAGGCAGCTTAATCTATAATTTAATGGAAGATATACGGTAAGCACATCTTCTGCCTCCGTCAACGATGTACTCTATGCGTTTGATAGGTACATTTTCTCCAATAACAGTTTGCAGTGTTTTGAACTCTGCGCTGCATATTGCAGGATTGGCATGAGCTGCAGCCCCTATCGGACAATGATTCTCAATAAAAATAAATCCCTCATCATCTTTGATTACCTGAGCCATATAACCTTCTTTTGTCCTTATAGAAACAAAATTATCGATCCTCTTTTCAAGATCAACAACACCTTCCAGCTCCTGCAGGTATTTATTGGTTCCTTTTTCACCATTCACAGTAATCAGCTGTGAAACTGCACCTTCCCCAAGCATTTCTTTCATAACTTCCATCAGCTTCACAGTAAGTGCAGCATGTGTATCAGGGAAACGCGATTGTCCCATGCTGGTCAGTGACCATAATTGTTGAGGTCTCCCCCTTCCGGTAACTGTTTTACTGGAAGTCACCAGACCTTCTTTTTCTAAGCGGAGCATTTGGAAACGTGCACCCTCTACCGTCACCTTAAACTCTCTGGCGAGCGATAACAGAGACTGTGGTCCGCTGGTTTTCAGCAGATTCACAGCACCTTCCCTAAATGGCACTTTATTTTCCATTACAACCAGCCTAGTTCTAATTTTGCTTCATCACTCATCATATCCCTGTCCCATGGCGGATCAAAAGTAAGACGTACTTCTACACCATTTACTCCTTCTATAGCTTTCACCTTAGTTTCCACCTCACCGAGAATTTCTCCCGCTGCCGGACATGCCGGAGCTGTCAGCGTCATATAAATATGTACATTATTATCTTCGAGCATATCAATCTTGTAGATCAGCCCCAGTTCATAAATATTAACCGGGATCTCTGGATCATAGATCGTATGTAGTGCTTCTTCGATTTTATCTCTTAACAATGGTTCATTCATAACAACTCTTTTTAGCCCTGTGATTTGAAAGCCATGGCATACATTTTCATTTGTTTCAACATTGCCAGTAACCCATTTGAACGATTAGGCGACAAATGACTCTGTAAGCCTATAGTATTTATAAAATATAAATCTGCTTCTATGATTTCCTGCGGAGTATGTCCGGATAAAACCCTGACCATCATACTAATCAACCCTTTGGTAATGATAGCATCACTATCAGCAGTAAACCAGATCCTGCCTTCTTTATATTCAGGATGCAGCCAGACACTTGACTGACATCCCTTAATCAGATTTTCTGGTATTTTATATTGTGCATCAATCAGTGGAAGTTCTTTCCCCATATCAATGATATTCTCATATTTATCCATCCAGTCTGAAAAAATTTCAAACTCCTCTATAATCTCGTCCTGTTGTTCGTTAATTGTCATCTGTAATAATTAAATGAGTATAGCAGCCGCTCTTTTTATTCCGGCTACCAGTAAATCCACTTCCGAACGGGTATTATAAAAAGCAAAAGACGCCCTGCAGGTTCCGGGAATATCAAAAAAGTCCATTATCGGTTCAGTACAATGATGACCTGTACGGATTGCTATTCCCTGCTTATCCAGTAATTCTCCTAAATCATAAGGATGTACCCCATCAATTAAAAACGAGATTACACTTGCCCGCTGTTCTGCTTTGCCAATAAATTTCAGACTCGTTATTTCAGCCATTTGCTCCAGTGCATAATTTAGCAGATCATGCTCCTTTTCCTGTATCGCATCCAGACTGATATAATTAACATAATCTATAGCTGCACCTAGTCCTATAGCTCCGGAAATATCTGGTGTACCAGCTTCAAATTTATAGGGAAGATCATTGTATATGGTTTTTTCGAAAGTAACTGTTTTAATCATATCACCACCTCCCTGATAAGGCGGAATCAGATTCAACCACTTTTCTTTCCCATAAAGTACCCCGATACCGGTGGGGCCGTAAATTTTATGTCCTGAAAAAGCAAGAAAATCAATATCCAGTTCCTGTACATCTATAGGTAAATGTTGTATAGCCTGCGCTGCATCAAGCATCACAGGTATATTTTTTGCGTGTGCCTGGCTGATAATTTCTCTAACCGGGTTAATCGTTCCTAACGAATTTGAAACATATGTAACTGACACCAGTTTAACACTTTCATCTAAAAGAGCAGGTAAAACGTCCAGCTGCAAAACACCATTTTTATCCATCGGGATAACTTTTAATGTTGCTCCCCGCTCCTCGCAGATCATTTGCCAGGGCACTATGTTTGAATGGTGTTCCATTGCAGAAATCAGAATACTATCACCTACATGCAGAAATTTTCGTCCAAATGAAGAGGCAACCAGGTTAATACCATCAGTTGTTCCTTTTGTAAAAATAACCTCGTGACTAAATGCTGCGTTTAAGAATTGGCCGACCTTATGACGGGCTTCCTCATATGCGGCAGTTGCCTGCTGACTTAACAAATGTACACCACGATGCACATTGCTGTTACAGGTTTTATAATAATCCTCTACAGCAGTTAAAACTGCTACAGGTTTTTGTGTCGTTGCTGCATTATCAAGATAGATTAAATCCTTACCATACACTTTCGTATCCAGTATAGGAAAGTCTTTTCTGATATTCTCTGTTATTGATCGGCCCATTTCCTTTCTTTTTAGATGATAGTTGATAATGAATTTTCCATCTTTTTATAAATTAAAGACTGCACATGATCTTTCACCGCTTCATTCTCGATCTTTTGAGTTACATCAAACATAAATGCTTCTACCAGTAGTTTACGGGAAGATTCTTCAGATATTCCTCTGGAACGTAAATAAAACAAAGATTCCGGATCAAACTGACCAACGGTACAACCATGACTGCATTTCACATCATCTGCAAATATTTCTAATTGCGGTTTAGCAAATACCTGTGCCTTATCACTCAGTAAAAGATTATTATTTTGCTGAAAGGCATTGGTTTTCTGCGCCGGACGTTCTACAAATACTTTTCCGTTAAACACTGCTTTACCCTTGTCCAGTAACACTCCCTTATAAATCTCATTACTCTCGCAATGTGGGAATCTATGATGAATGGCTGTATGATTATCAGTCAGCTGATGATCAGCCACAAGGTATAATCCAAGCAAATGAGTTTCAGTTGCCGTACCGTTCAGAACAATTTCAAGATTGTTTCTGATTAATTCTGCACCTGGCAGATTAAACATAAAATTATCGTAACGGCTGCTGCGTTCCTGAGTAACATGGTTATAATTGATCAGCCTGTCTTCTGCAGCATTATCCTGTATAACATACTGGATCAGATTTGCATTTTCTTTTACAGTAATCTGAGATACACTATTCATCAGCACACGTTGTGTGTGTCCAAGTGAAACTGCACTATCGATCAGTTCAGCTTTCGCATTTTCATTTACTATAATTAAATGGCGCGGCTGAAAAAGCATATTTTCATTTGCAGTATACAAATGAATAATCTGCACAGGCTTGTCGAGTACCTTATTTTTAGGCACTTCAAGGAAGTATCCGTCAGTAAAAAATGCTGCATTCAAAGCATACATTCTATTACCTTCTGCCTCTTTGCAGGTAATATAATTTTTATAAAGTTCAGTATTGATTATACTTTCCAAAGGAAGTACGCTCAACTGATCTGCTTCAGGTAACACGGATAATCCGAATTGAATCTTACCATTCAGTAAAACCAGCAACCATGCATCAAGGCCCGGGATTATGGCTGCATCTATGGCTGCCTTAACTTCCTCCTGATCTGCTTCACCCATAGTCAGTGAAAAAGTATCAGTCAGAAATGGAGTCAGATTAGTGAATTTCCAATCCTCATCTTTTGATGTTGGAAACCCTTTAGCTTTAAACAGTTCAAAAGCATCTTCCCGCGATTTTGATAGATCAGCGTTAATATTCTCAGCTTTTGGCGTATTTTCAAACTCAGTGATCAGTTGATTATAAAATGGAGTTGTAAACTGATTTACCATCTTAGATTTTGTTTATTGATTCATTGCCATGGAACTCTTCTTTTAACCAGTCATAACCTTTTTCTTCCAGTTCCAATGCCAGTTCTTTTGTTCCTGATCGTACAATCTGACCATTGTATAAAACGTGTACAAAATCAGGTACAATATATTCCAGTAAACGCTGATAATGGGTAATCAGAACAAAAGCATTATCTGCAGAACGCAATTTATTAATGCCATTGGACACAATCCTTAGCGCATCAATATCCAGTCCTGAATCAGTCTCATCAAGAATTGATAATTTTGGCTCCAGCATCGCTAACTGGAATACTTCATTTCTCTTTTTCTCTCCTCCGGAAAAACCCTGATTCAACGAACGATTAGCCAATTTCGCTTCAAACTCTACAAGAGCCTGCTTTTCTTTGGTCATTTTCAGGAACTCTTTAGCTGAAAGCTGTGGAAGTTCACGGTGAGTTCTGATCTCACTTAATGCTGTTCTTAAAAAATTAATGTTTGATACTCCAGGAATTTCTACAGGATATTGAAAAGCAAGGAAAACACCTTCACGTGCACGTACTTCAGGTTTCATATCCAACAGATTTTTACCATCAAGCCAAACCTCACCTTCAGTAACTTCATAATTTTCACGTCCGGCAAGGACAGAAGCCAATGAGCTTTTACCAGATCCGTTAGGACCCATAATAGCATGTACCTCACCAGCTTTAACTTCCAGGTTAATTCCTTTTAATATTTCTTTTCCTTCAATATTCGCATGAAGATTTTTTATTGATAACATATTATTTCTATATTTTTTTATGATCTACCCTACGCTGCCTTCGAGTGTAAGAGAAAGTAATTTTTGAGCTTCTACCGCAAATTCCATTGGTAATTGATTCAGTACATCTTTTGCATATCCGTTAACAATTAATGCAATGGCCTGTTCAGCATCAATTCCACGCTGATTCAGATAAAAGACCTGATCTTCTCCTATTTTTGAGGTTGTGGCTTCATGCTCGATGGTAGCCGTGTTGTTTTTAGATTCGATGTAAGGAAAAGTATGTGCGCCACACCGATCACCAATCAGCAGGGAATCACATTGGGTAAAGTTACGTGCATGAGCAGCTTTGGCCCCCATTTGCACTAAACCACGGTAACTATTCTGTCCCTGACCGGCAGAAATACCTTTAGAAATAATTCTGCTTTTAGTATGTGCACCTATATGATGTATTTTCGTTCCGGTATCGGCAATCTGCATATTGTTGGTTACCGCAACAGAATAGAATTCTCCTGACGAATAATCACCCTGCAACAGAATACTTGGATATTTCCAGGTAATTGCTGATCCAGTTTCTACCTGGGTCCAGGAAATTTTGGCTCGTTCACCACGACAGGCACCACGCTTGGTAACAAAGTTAAATATCCCTCCCTTTCCATCTTTATCACCCGGATACCAGTTTTGTACAGTAGAATATTTTATTTCTGCACCTTTCATGGCAATTAATTCTACCACCGCAGCATGTAATTGATTTTCATCACGCATTGGAGCAGTACATCCTTCAAGATAACTTACATAGCTATCCTCGTCAGCAATAATGAGCGTACGCTCAAACTGCCCCGTATTTTCAGCATTGATCCTGAAATAAGTAGATAATTCCATAGGGCATCTTACTCCTTTAGGAATGTATACAAAAGATCCGTCAGAGAATACAGCAGTGTTTAAAGAAGCAAAAACATTGTCAGTATGCGGAACCACAGAACCCAGATATTTTTGTATCAGCTCAGGATGATCTTTAACCGCATCACTGATAGAACAAAATATAATCCCCAGTTCATTCAAATGTTTCTTATAAGTAGTAGTCACAGATACACTGTCAAATACAACATCCACAGCAACTCCTGCCAGTTGTTTTTGTTCAGATATCGGGATACCCAGTTTTTCAAAAGTACGCAACAGCTCCGGATCAACCTCATCTAATGATGCATATTTAGCTTGTTGTTTGGGAGCTGCATAATAGGAAATAGACTGGAAGTCAATTTCAGGCATTTTGAAGTTTTGCCATTGCGGCATTTCTTGCTTCTGGAAAGCTTTGAAACCCTTCATACGCCAATCAAGTAACCATTGAGGTTCATTCTTTTTTGCAGATATAAACCGTACAGTATCCTCATTGAGTCCGATTTCAGAAATATCCATATCAATCGCTGTAACAAAGCCAAATTCGTATTCACGATTTGCCAGTTGTTCGAGCATCAAATCATCTTTTTCCATTATTATTCAGTTTAAGAACTTTATCGGCAGCATTCGGATAGCTGATGATTAAAGCAGGGTACAAATATAAGTAAAGCAGGTAATAAACAAAGGAATTCCTTTGTTTATTACAATACGATGAGTTTGAACAAAACATTAAATTCTTTAGCAAAAACAATACTTGCACTTTATCAATAGTCCACTTAGATTTACAGCGATATTTTAAAGACGTTAAAATGATTATAAAACCAAGAATTTATAAGCGTGCTGTACTGCAAACGATGTTTTTCATTGCCACAGCAGTTGCACTACCGGCATTTGCCCAACAAAAATCTGAAGATCCTTTATTAAAAATCTACAGAGGAAGTGCTGAAAAAATCAATGACCTGATCCATACTAAACTGGATGTTAAATTTGACTATAAAAAGCGCTATTTATATGGAAAAGAATGGGTAACAATTAAGCCCCATATTTATGCAACTGACAGCTTAAGACTTGATGCAAAAGGCATGGATATTAAGACAGTTGCTGTGGTTAGAAATGGCAGGAACATTCCGTTGAAATATACCTATGATAATCTTTCACTGGCAATTAAACTAGACAAAGTTTATCAGAGTACAGAAAATTACACCATCTATATTGATTATACAGCAAAGCCGGATGAGCTAAAACTTGAAGCAGGTGCAGCTATAACCGATGCTAAAGGACTTTATTTTATTAATCCGGACAGTACTGAAAAAGGTAAACCCGTACAAATCTGGACACAGGGTGAACTGGAAAGCTCTTCTGCCTGGTTTCCTACAATTGACAGAACCAATCAAAAAACTACTGATGAAATCAGTATGACTGTGCCAGCCAAATATGTAACCTTATCCAACGGCAGACTGGCTTCACAGAAGAAAAATGCTGACGGTACAAGAACAGATACCTGGAAAATGGAATTACCACATTCCCCTTATTTGTTTATGATGGCAGTCGGAGACTTTAAAATATATCGTGACAAATGGCGTGACAAAGAGGTTAGTTATTATCTGGAACCAGCATATGCACCCTATGCAAAGGAAATATTCAGCTTTACTCCCGAAGTAATGGAATTTTACTCAAAAATTCTGGGCGTAGATTATCCATGGAATAAATATGCACAGATTGTAGTACGTGACTATGTGAGCGGTGCGATGGAGAATACAACTGCGACATTGCACGGCGCCTATGTACAGGGCACTGCACGCGAACTGGCAGACAGATATTACGATAAAGGACGAAGTACAATCGTTCATGAATTGTTTCATCAATGGTTTGGAGATTATGTAACCGCAGAAAGCTGGAGTAATCTTACTGTAAACGAGTCTTTTGCAGATTTCAGTGAAACACTGTGGGCCGAACATAAATACGGGCAGGATACCGGCGATGAGCATAACAATGAAGCCCTGGAAACATACCTTGAAGATCCTGCAAATGCAACAAAAGATCTGGTACGTTTTCATTACCACGCTGCCCAGGACATGTTTGATGATGTGTCTTACAAAAAAGGCGGTCGTATTCTGAATATGCTGCGTAATTATCTGACACCAACTGTTTTTTTTAAAGGATTAAATATTTACCTGAAAACCAATGCATTTAAAAATGGTGAAGGTCAGCAGCTACGCCTTGCCATGGAAGAAGCCAGCGGCAAAGATTTAAACTGGTTTTTCAATCAATGGTATTATGGTGCAGGCCATCCTTTACTCGACATTAAATACAAATGGGATGAGGCCACTAAAACACAAACCATTTACCTGAACCAGACTCAGGATGGGAAGGCATTCCAGTTACCAATGGCTGTAGATATTTACCATGGTACACAGAAAGAACGTCATCAGATCTGGATGCGAAGTAAATCAGATACACTGACTTTTAAATTAACCGCCCAGCCAGGGCTTGTAAATGTAGATGCCGATAAAATCACATTAAGCAAAAAAACTGACCATAAAAGCCTCAGAGAATTACTATTCCAATATCAGCACGCTCCATTATACATGGATAGACTGGAAGCCATTGAAGGAGCTGCAGCACAGCAAAATGATCCTGTAGCACAGCAAATATTACTGGCAGCCTTGCAGGATAAATACTACGGATTACGTATCAAAACAATGAACAGTATTGCCCCGGATAATACTGCTTTAACAAATCCGGCAATTCCTTTAATTCTGAAAATAGCCAAAACTGACGACAATAACCTCGCAAAGGCTGAAGCCATGAAAATCATCAGCGGTACTAAAGATGCAGCAGAGCAGGTGGCACTTTTTACCGAAGGACTGAAAAGCTCTTCATATGCGGTACAAGGTGCATCTTTATATGCAATATCTATTCTAAAACCTACAGAAGCGCTGACCATTGCCAGATCTCTTGAAAAAGATAACAAAGGTGAACTGACAAAAGCTATTGTTGCAATTTATGCTAAAAATGGCAGCGATGCAGAATGGCCATTTGTCTATAAAAATTATCAGGACAGTGATCCGCAGTCACAATTTAACATGCTGAAAGATTTCACCATCATGACTGCTCACCTTAAAAATTCTGAAAACGCCCAGCAGGGAATTAATATCTTAAAAGATATGGGTATTAAGTATAAGGTGCAGGGAGCTGCCCCCATAATTATCAGTATTCTTAATCAGGTAAAAGAAGTGCGTAAACAACAAAACGACGACCCTTCAGTGAAGCTTATAGAAGAAGCTCAGCAACAGATTAATGATAAGAAATAATCAATTCTAAATTATCAGCCCCCTTTTTTATATTTAAAAGGGGGCTTTTTTTTTGTCATTCATTTAAAAAAAATTTATAACACCTGTTCTTCAAGTAGCAGCATCAGCTTTTCAGCGGGATCCTTACAAAAACCAGGATGTACCCTGGAAGTTTGAAGTACTGTACTCCGCATAGCAGTCAGCCAGCGAAAACGTGATGCAGCATCTAACAGGCCAATCGGCCCTCCTTCTTTTCCACCGGCACAAATCCGTTTTAAAGCCAAAAGATTTTGCTCAATCTCTTCTATATCCGCTGCAGGTGAAAAAGCACTTAGTTTTTCCTTATCTAAGATAATCTCTGCCTGCAGAAATTTCTGTCTGGCACAATAAAGTATAACACCTGCATTCATAAATTCTTCACGTTCCACCCTTGGTACAACGCGGATTATTGCGTACTCAAATAAGTGATTGTCTTGCATTTTGTGCTTCCTTTACAAAAATTTCTGAATTCGCTATTCTTAATTCCAAAAACCGGGCATAAGCATTGCGATGTTCTTCAGCTGAATTAAATGTGCGTTCTTCGCATAACCACTCTGCCGGGATCAAACCTACGATATGATAAATCAGTTCTTTAGTAATGATCGGGCTGAATTCTGCATTAACAGCTTCCAGCTCTGAGGCCCAGGGCAGTAGCACATGATCTTTAATCAAGACAAATGGCCGTTGTGCCTGTTCTTCCCAGTTTTGCCAGGAATGATGAAAATAAAGAGAAGCACCATGATCAATCAGCCATAATTCCTTATGCCAGATTAACATATTGGTGTTACGTGCAGTACGATCCATATTTGTTAACAAACAATCCAGCCAAACGATCTGTGAAGCAAGTTTCGCATCTATAGTGGTTACAGTAGGATCAAAGGTAATTGCACCTGAAAGATAGTGCAGGGCAAGATTAAGTCCGATACTGGCTTTCAGCAGGTCTTGTATTTCTTCATCCGGTTCTGTACGGCCAAAAGCCTCGTCCAGATTAGCCAACACAATTTCAGGTACTTTAAAACCAAGAGTACGTGCAATTTCACCACCGATTATCTCGGCGATCAATGCCTTTACCCCCTGCCCTGCACCACGGAACTTAAGGACATACAGGAAATCATCATCAGCTTCTGCAATAGCAGGCATAGATCCTCCTTCACGCAATGGTGTAACATAACGGGTTACATTGACGGTTCTGAGTTGAAATTCATTAATATTCATGATAAAAATACTCTCTTGAGAGAGGAGGCTTGAAATTTAGGCAAAATTATTTCAAAGACCTCATTTAAAAACCTGTAATGTTCTTACTGGCTGATGGTGATGATGATGATATTTCCGGGCACTCACATTCTGCGGGATTAAAAGAAGTAAGATCAGAAGAAAACGAAGAAATATTTCCAGGTCCATAACAAGTTCTTATATAGCGTTAATTAATGTGGGTGAAGAAGCCGAAAAAGGGCTGGTGGCAGAGGCGCCTATATAAATTTTTGATCTCCAAACAATGAATGTACAACTGCTGATCAGCTTAGTATAATCAAGATCACCGAATTTATCCAGCCCCTGTCCAAATATCAAAGTATAAGTTTCAAAACGAGCCAGTCCTTTTGGTATATTTTTCATAATAATGCTTCCAGAGTATTGATAAGGTGCTGCCTTACTGGTGGCAATCATATTTGTTCCATTATAGATCGCGGAGTTAAATTCACCCTGAAACAGGGCAATCCACTTTTTATTTGCTTTGATCTGGTTACAGCACGGACTGGCAAAATGTGCAATCAGAAAATCTGTTCCAATATTATCTGCATTTACACTTATATTACTGTATACCGCAGGGAGGGGCTGATTAAGTATAGCTGACACACCCAAAGACAGCGTTGCTACAATTGTTTCTGTAGCTCTTCCCTTATCAATGCCCAACCCAACAATATAATTCTTTTTTCCAATAGAAAGCTTATCAAATATATGATCACCAAAAAGTTCACCACTATTTATTCTTCTGGTTTGCAAAGCTTCTGAGCTCGAAAGAGTACGGCTACCCTCCCAGATGGATAAAAAACAGCCCATAGCTACCGGATCAGAACCTGGCAGCAAATTAAATGAAACGGCAGCCTGCTTTTCATTAACCGGCTTCCCAATGAGTTGAATAACGCCTTGCGTACACATAATAAATATGATTTTATAAGAACAGTATATAGGCCAAATATCAAGCTGACCGATCTTAAATGACAGGGTGAAAACAGCTTTTCGATTTCAGCATTTTAGCTTTATTAAAAGGCAAAATGAAGTTTGCTGTAAGAAATAAAATACCTAGGTTAGCTAAAAAAAACGCCCATATTATGAAATTAAAATTCCCTATTCTGTTTACTGCATTAATTGCTGTAAGTGTTGCTGCTTGTCAGCAAAAAGAAACTGCTAAAGTAGAAACAACCGGTCAGGATGTTGCTATACCTGATTCAGTTTTGGTTGATGTCAGAACTGCAAAAGAATATGTTCAGAATTACGCTCCTCATGCAGGTTATGTAGACCAGACTGAAGAAGAAGTAAGCGCACGTGCACCCAAAAAACCGGACACCCGTTGTGTTTGGTTCAGTAAAGAAAGATTAAGACAGATGCTTAATCAGCTGGAACAGGAAAAAGGAGATGGTGTACGTTTTTATATGATTACCTACAATAAAAAGTATGATACTACATTAATAGGAAGGAAAACTCCTGTACCTCCAAAAAAATACTGGGGATACAACACCCTGTTAATGGTATCGACCAAGCCGGTTCAGACTGAGGACGGAATCTTACACTTCGACTATTACGAAAACATTGTTAATCAGGAGAGTATTGCAAATAAAAACACTAAAGTATCTAAAAACGGATTTATTGTGACTTTCGTTCCTGAAAACAGAGGTGAATTATGCCCTCCACCTTCAAACTGCATGTCAATTGGAGCAACTTTACTAATCGATACGTTAAAGAAACCTGATTTGTCCCCTAGATAATATGCTGGATTTTTTCACGGTCAAAACCATTGCAGATTTTTTTACAGTCAATACTATTACAGAGCTTGTTTGCCTGCTGATAAGCATTTTCTGTTTATACAAAGATAAAAACGTATACTGGAAATCATTTATAATTTATCTTTTGCTGGTATGTGCCGTGGAAATGGCTGGCATCAGCTTACGTATTCAACATAAAAATAATTACGCTCTCTATACATGTTTCCTGGTGGTTGAATGTACAATGATAAGTTGTTTTTTCTATCATTTATACAAACCATACCGCCATAAACCTAGCCAGCTTTACAGCTGGTTAGGCTTATTTATTTCAGTTTTTATCCTGGAACTAATCAACAATAACTTCGGTAGTTTTGCTTATAAAACTGCTGCTTTCATGTCCGTTGTATTCGTCATTGCAAGTCTGTATTATTATATGCTTATCCTAAAGGACGAACATTTCAGAAAGCTGGAGTCTTATCCCCCTTTCTGGGTGGTAAACGGAGTTTTATTTTTCTACTTCGGCAGCACTGCATGTAATGTATTTTTTGACTATCTTTTGCAGGAGAAAGCTCATTCGCTGAGTTTATCTACAAGATATGTTACATTTAATATTCTAAATGTACTTTTATATAGTTGCTGGTCATACGCTTTCATATGCAGATATCGTCAAAGGAGTTAATCTTATTGATTGCCATAATTACATTCATTTTTCTGATTGCCCCTCTTTTTCTGATTATCTATATCTTTTTATATAATAAAAAGAAAGCCAAACACCTCGAAGAAAAAGAATCCTTAAAAAAAACATTTGAACTTGAACTGTTAAAGAGTCAGATAGAAGTACAGGAGCATATACTTCAAACCATTGCAGGTGACCTTCATGATAATATCGGACAGCTGTTAAGCCTGACGAGTATGACTTTGAGTTCCATAAAAGCTGATCACTTAAGAGATGAAAAAATAAATACAGCCGCAGAATTAACACATCGTGCAATTAAAGAACTGCGTCAGCTTTCAAAAAAAATGAATGGTCAGGAACTGATTAAAAAAAGTCTGGGGCATGCTATTGCCTACGAACTTGACTGGTTGAAAAAGGGCCTGACTTATGAAATCGAATTTAATGACAATACCACACATTCCATCCCGGCACATGCAGATAAAGAATTGATTATGTTCCGGTTGTTCCAGGAAATACTGAGCAATATTCTCCGGCATGCCCAGGCCACTCTGATTACAATCACCATTGACCAGACCAAAGACTATTTATCACTTTTTGTTCAGGATAATGGAAAAGGTTTTACTCCGGAAGAAAAAATCAAGGCAGCTGATGGTTTAGGCTTAGCCAATCTTCAAAAAAGAACGCTGATGATGAACGGGAACTTCGTAGTTAAATCCAGTCCGGGCACAGGTACCGGAATACACATCTCTATTCCATACAGCTAAACCTATTGACAAACTGCAGATCCCTGAATAATTCTGCTCGTTTTCTACAAAAAAAACTCCAATTTCAGACAGTAATTTGCATTGTTTCGTCAAAAAATCAGCAATAAACAATTTAATTTATAAATTTAGACGCTGCTTAAAACAGGATGATAAATTATTTACTGGTAAATAAGCAGCGTTTTAGTGCCGCTCTCAGATATGGAAGAAAAAAAAATAGCTATTGCAATTGTTGATGATCATACTTTGTTTAGAAAAGGGATGATTAGTCTGTTAGAAGAATCTGATGAAATTGATATTCTTTTCGATGCTTCCAATGGAATGGAAATGATCACGATGCTGAATAAAGAGACTTTGCCTGAGGTAATATTGATGGATATTAACATGCCGCAAATGGACGGTTATGAATCTACAAAATGGCTTAGCAGTACATATCCTCAGATCAGGGTGCTGGCATTAAGTATGTTCGATGAAGATAAACCTATTATCGAAATGCTCAGAAGCGGAGCAGGAGGATATTTGTTAAAAGAATCCAAAACATCAGATCTGATTACAGCTATAAAGACCATCGCAGCACATGGCTATTTCATGAATAATCTGGTATCAGGTAAGCTGATCAGATCCCTGCAGGACAATGGCTCTTCCAAAAACCTGATTCAGGAGATTTCAGCAAATGAGCGCAAATTCCTTGAACACTGCTGTTCAGAGTTCACTTACAAAGAAATTGCAGATAAAATGAATCTTAGTCCACACACAATAGATAACTACAGAGAGTCATTATTTCAGAAATTTGAAATTAAATCGCGTACTGGGCTGGTCTTATTTGCACTCCGAAACGATTTGATTAAACTTTAAAGCACCTTGATGATAACAAAGTTAATCTTCAGAGTCTGACATTCTGCTTCTTCTATCCAAAGTCACGTATAAATCGGGAGTATTTCCTTTTATCGATTTGATCTTACCAGGTCTGGGAGCCGGAGCTGAGTTATCATGATAATCAATTTTCACAATCCCAACGGAGCTTAGTTTGCCTTTTTTCTCACCACCTGAAAAAACATCATAATACCCGATCTTGATATTTCCAAATGATCTCATTTTACCATTCTTCTCACCACCATCAAAAATATCATAATAACCAATTACATGACTACCAATTGATTTGATTTTACCTCTTTTTGGTCCGTCAAAAACATCGTAATAATCGATTTTGACATTGCCAAACGACTTTATTTTGCCTTTCTTTTCTCCGTCAAAAACATCATAATAATCAACTTTCACACCCCCTATTGATTTGATTTTACCCTTTTTATCACCATCAGAAAAACTATCATAGTATTCATCATCGCTATAATCACTCCATTCCATGTTTCTCTTACTCTCTCTGCTCAGTAAGTACAGATTATTTGTTTGCAGATCAAATTGCAGATTCAGTTCACTAATTGTAAATACAATAGAGTTTATTGTTGCCTTTTGAGGCGATATCCTAAAGTTTACTCTTGCCAGTTCCTGCGCATTAACAAAGGAATAAAAGCCTAAAAGCAAGACGACTAACCCCAGATTTCGAATATTCTTCAGATTTAATATCATTGGTAAAATTTGTTTTCGTTCAAAAGCAACCAATTAAAATTAACATTAATTACCAGACTCTTGTTAATTTATCTGATCTATTCTTTCCCCATTTCAACATTCGTTATTATTCATCAATTTATAAGTTGATTCTCTCTGTATATAATTAACATACAGGACTATAAGACATAAAAAGAGGTTAATCTGCTCAAAACAGATTAACCTCTTTTTATGTCTTATAGCTTAATTAATATCCTGCATTCTGAACATAATTAGGATTAGTCAGTTGATTATCAGGAATAGGGAAAACCAGGTATTTAGGATCATCAGTAGGTTTTTCCTGCCACGGGGTTAAAAACTTGCCAAAACGGATCAGATCCTGTCTCCTTACACCTTCCCAGAAAAACTCCCTTCCGCGTTCATCAAGCAGATTATCAAGAGTCAGACTTCCAAACAAACTTGCTCCCCGGACAGTTCTCAGTCCATTAACTATTGTCAATGCTGCCGATCCCAGTCCCGTTCTTAACTGAGCTTCAGCCTTCATTAACAGCACATCTGAATATCTGTAATATACCCAATCATTTTCCGCTTTATTAGTAGAAGCATTTACATAATCTATCGGATACTTAATCACCCGGATTCCTGCCACTTCAAGGTGATTCGGATCACGCTCAATAATGCTCACTTCCGGTGTAAAAATCAGGTTATTCCCACGTCTGTCTTTCAATAAAGCACCAGTCTGATCATACTGCTGACCAACAAGGAATCCAACTTTAACGCCCGAAACATTTGTCATTCCGGCATAGGCACCACCTATACGCTGATCTGCAGCCTCAAACTTTTTATAAAAATCAGATAAAGTAGAGAACCCGTTATAACCATTCGGATTTTGATTATAATGCAAAGGAGGAACCCACATATCTTTTACTGCACCGGCATCAGATCCACCGATATTTTGAGATGTAAATATATTCTCCTTTGATAATTTATCATTTGCAGGTGCAAAATTATCATAATACTTAGCAGTCAGCTGATATTTACCCGTATTGATAATTTCATCAGCAAGCGTAATTACTTTAGCCATATCTGCAGCATCAAATGAAGGTGCAGTTCTGTTCAAAAATGCGCCTTTATTCAGATAACACTTCATCAGCAGCATCTTTGCTGCATCTTTATTTGCATTGTAATTAGGTGCATCCGTCAGAATAGGAATAATTGCTGTAAGTTCAGCAATCAGATAATCAATCTCATCTTTTGCAGTTCTTACTTTTGAAGGAAGACTGACATCCTCTCCAGGCTCACGGTAAGGCACCTGACCCCATCCATCCAGAATAGAGAATTGTGCAAATGCTCTGACAAATCTTGCCTGAGCAGCCTGCAATGGTGTTGGATTGAAATTTAAAACAATAGTAGCAGCATAACTTACACTATTTAAATCTCTGAAAGTATCAGAAATCCGCGAATGATCTGCCGCCCACCTATGCAAATGCAATGCACGCCAGGCTCCATTATCATCCCAGTCCCCTGCTCTTGTTGGTACAATAGCCTCATCCGAAGGGAATTCCTGTAATGACCACCAGCCCCACGGTCCCTGATAAGGATTACGCATAGCTGTATAACTTGCATTTAACAGAGCGGGAACGTTTCCGGCATTAATCCCGCCATTACCTATCTGACCATTTAACTTCTCATCCAGTTTTGTACAACCTGAAAAAGAGATTGCAAGGGCAGCAAAAGCGATTATATATTTATTTTTCATGTTAGTCATATTAAATTAAAGAGAAAAGTTTACACCTAAATTGAATGTTCTGGAACTAGGATAAGGGACATATTCAACTCCTGCAGATGGTACACCATTTACACTTTTATCTACGTTCACTTCCGGGTCAAAACCTTTATACTTAGTAATTACAAACAGATTTTGTCCATTCACAAAAACATTCAGTCCTTTAATCGATTTACCAATATTTCCAATTGAATAACCAATTGTTGCATTAGCCAGTTTCAGATAATTACCACTTTCAATATATCTTGATGAAGCAGCAATAGGATTGGCAAGAGACTCCTGAATTGGTGTATTCACTAAATTAGCAGCTACATTTTTTCCTGTTCCAAGATTTGAAATAGGCAGTACAGAATTGGCTGTATTGTTATAAATCTTTTGTCCTAATGAACCATTGAAATTAGCAGTAAAAGTCACTTTCTTATATCTTACATTGGTATTAAAACCAAGAATAACACTAGGATTTGGGTTTCCCAGATAATAATAAGTAAAGCCATCATCAGTATACATAGAAAAACCCTGTGCATCCAGACCATTATACTGTCTGGTCATCATTGCAAACAGTGGCAAATTATTCTGTATTACTTCTAAAGTAACACCACTTAATCCCTGCCCGCTTAATGATCCGGTTTTAATAATTCCCTGGATATTTTTTACTTTATTTTTAATAAACGTTGCATTTCCTCCCAAAGAGAAAGACACATCCTGTTTATCAATAATATTCGCATTTAAAGATAGTTCCACCCCTTTATTGCTGATCTGACCTGGTAAATTTACCCATGTCACTGTTACACCCGGATTTGCTGGTGCGAAAGGAATCTGAGGAAATAAAAGATCAGTAGTGGTCTTATTAAAATAATCAACAGATCCGGTAATTTTATTACCAAACAAACCAAAATCAATACCTACGTTGGTTTGCTCATCCGACTGCCATTTTAGTTTTTTATTCTCATTATTTACACCAATCAGTGACTGCTGTCCTCCGGTATAAACGATGTCATAACGCTGCTGGGCAGATCCTGAAGGGAATTCCTGGTTACCTGTTCTACCATAACCTACTCTAAGTTTCAACTGGTTAATCCATGCAGTATTAGCCATAAAACTTTCATTTTTAATATTCCAGGCTGCTGCAAATGAAGGAAAATACCCATAACGGTTATCCGAACCAAATTTAGTTGATCCATCAGCTCTGAATGTGGCAGTCAGTAAATACCTGTTATCATAATTAAAGATAGCCCTTGCAAAATAAGATTGCAGTTGTGTAGTCGGGTCATTATAAGAATTTGACGTACGGTTACCAGGAGCTACTGCATGAAATACATCTGTATAATCAACTGCAATATCACCAAATCCTTTAGCTGTCATATTCTGGCCTTTATTGATATAATTTGTATACTCATAACCGACAATAGCGTTCAGATTCAGCTTGGTAGCTATTTCTTTATTAAAATTCAACGTATTAGTAAATTGCTGAGTAATCAGTTCAGTATTTGAATAACTGGCAAATCCGCCAAGGAAATCACCCGTAGCTTCCACTCCCTGCAAATTGATATTACTGCGGGTTGAGGCTCTTCTGATACCGGTGCTGTAATTAATACTGGCTAACATGCGGAACTCTAACCATGGAGTTATTTTATAATAAGGTGATACACTTCCCAGAATAGTAGTCACTTTTGTCTTATCGCTTGAAGCATCAGACATGGCAAGCGGATTGATCGTTGTTGATCCTTTTTCTATAAATACAGAACCATCCGGATTATACAGCGAACGCGTTGGATTCCAGGACAAAGCCTGACTGATCAAACTCCCTGTAAAACCAGCATCCGTTGAAATAGGAGGAAGATTCTCTAAATACTGGTTACTGATCAGATTGACATCAAGCCCCAGTTTTTTGCTTTCCAGAAACTTGAAGTTTCCGTTAAATGAGCCACTATATTTTTTAAAATCTGTTTTTCTGATAATCCCCTGCTGATTCTGGTAGCCAAAAGAAGCACGAAAAACATTGCCATCATTACCACCACTGATACCTACAGAGTAATTTTGGTTATATCCGGTACGGGTAATAGCTTTCATCGCATCTACATTACCGCCAAAATCACCAGAAGTCAATCCGTATTTTGTTAAAGCACTGCGATATTCATCCCCATTAAGCACTTTAATATTTCTGGCAATATTACTTACACCAGCCGAGGCACTCACATCCACTTTAACTCCCCCGCTCTGACCTCTTTTAGTGGTGATTAAAACTACACCATAAGCCGCTCTGGAGCCATAAATAGCTGTCGCAGATGCATCTTTAAGCACTTCCATACTGGCGATATCTGCCGGATTAATAAAATTCAGCGGATTCCCTGAAGAAGAAGTTCCCATAGCACTTAAATTATTAGTACCAGGAGCAGTAGCCGTTCCACCATTACCAGTGGGCCTGGCCGATCTGCCATCAAGGGCAACCCCATCTACAATATATAGTGGCTGTCCTGTACCAGTCATTGCAGTATTTCCCCTGATTCTTACTGTTGAAGATCCTCCGGGCTGCCCGCTGTTATTAATCATCTGCACACCGGCTACCTTTCCCTGAATAAGCTGATCGGGAGCAATTAGTGGTCCTTTGTTGAAATCCTTGGCAGAAATGGTGGTTGCTGCACCTGTCAGATCACTTTTTTTCACAGATCCGTAACCAACAATAGTAACAGCCTCAAGATCAGTGCCTGAAGATAGTACAATATTGATCGTCGTTCTGTTACTGATGTCTACCGTTTGTGATTGCAGACCGACATAACTGAAAGTAAGCGATTTTCCCGTTGCAGGAACATTAATGGCATATTTACCATTCGCGTCTGTCATTGCCCTTACACTAGTACCATTAACTGAAACAGTAACTCCGATTAATGTATTCTTTTCGTTATCAGACACCACTCCTTTGACAACAGATTGTGCATAAGATGACAGATTAAAGCTGAGCAGGGCAAGACAACAAAAGATTGTTTTTTGCAGCAGCTGAGATTTGGGTTTGTCAAAAAAGACAAACCACTTTTTTTTAGGTAAAAACTCGTTCATAATTATTTGGTTATAGTTTATAGTTGATTAAGAAAGCTTTCTGTTTTTTGATTTGGGTTTTAAAGGAGACAGTGGACAATTTGATATTTGCAATATTGCAAGCTTGTTTAGGCTCGATAGTAAAAGCAATATATGCGTAAATAATTTCCCTTGTTATTGATTCTGTATCAATTCAAACTAAAATCTATTTATCAAAAAAATAATACAGAATAAACTGTAATACAGCTATTTACATTGAAGACCAAAATGAAATACAGCTAAAATGTTTGAGTGTTTCCAATTTTATTTAGAAATTGTAACAATATAGAGACGAATACAATAATGATAAATTCATTAATTATTCCCGGACATAGTGTATTGAATACAGTATGACCAAAATTTTATATATATTGTTATCAGCTTATTACTACCTATCTTATCCTATGCAAGCAGACAAAAAGAGAGTCTTGCTTTTCATCAGTATTTCAATCATGATGACGAGCATTTTCATCTCCGGATGTTTTCCGGAAGAAACAGCAAATTCAGTATCTCTGTCTGATAAACCTATGCGCAGCGTACAGCAGGATAGTCTGAATTTTCTGGTCACTGCATTAATACTGGCTATCATCTTTGCGGTTATTACCAGTTATCTGCTCTATCAGAATCATCAGAAGAATATGCAGCTGGAGATCAAAAACAAAGAGAGTCTCAGACAAAAAGAAGAGTTAATTGCATTATCAGCAGCAAATCAGGCAACTGCAGAAGCGAAATTCAGTTTCTTTACACATATTTCCAATGCATTCAGAGTTCCCCTTACACTGATACTTCTTCCTTTAGATGAAATGCTCGAAAGCAGGAATTCAGCAAATGCCCCTAAACATCAGCTGAACCTTATTCACCGGAATGTTCAGCGATTATTACTTATGGTAAATCAGCTGACCGATTTCAGAAAGATAGCATATGATAAAATGAAAATCGATCTTACCAGGCAGGACTTCGTTGTTTTCTCCAAAGATATTATATCATCATTCAAAGCATTAGCACTCAAAAAAAACATAGAATTAAGACTATCCGCTTCTGATAAAGAAATTATGGTATGGTTTGATAAAAACATGTTTGACAAAGTATTGTTTAACCTTTTATCCAATGCGATTAAGTTTAGTCCTGAACATGGAAAAATACATATCGGACTAAAGAACAATCCAGCTGAGCAGATATTAGAAATTACCGTAGCAGACAAAGGTAAGGGTATGACTGAAGAAGAGGTTAAACAGGTGTTTGAGTTATTTTACCAGGCAGATAAGGGCAGTTTTTTTGGTTCAGGTCTGGGACTTTCTTTATCCAAAGAAATTACAGAATTACATCATGGTACCCTAAGCATTCAGAGTGAAAAAGGAAATGGAACTACTTTTCTGATTAAACTTCCATTAGAACAAAACATTACAGAAAACCCTAAAAACGTTAGTGACTTCACTGCAGGCACTGATTACCTGAGTCAGCATACCACAGGAATATTTCCTGATCACTCACCGGCGGAACCTATAAATCAGGAGCAGGACAATTACACCAACGAAGAATCACTGCTGATTATTGAAGAAAATGAAGAGTTACTTGAATATTTAAAGAACAGCTTTAAAGACGACTACGAGGTATTTACTGCCAGCCATAATACCCAGGGGTTAAAACTGGCCTATGAGATGGTTCCTGATCTTATTATTACCGATATAGCACTAACAGGAAAGTCAGCTGTTCAGCTTACCCCGGCGCTGAAAAACGATAGCAGAACTGCTCATATCCCGGTTATCATCTTAGCAGCCGATGGGGATGAAGAACACAGGATAAGTGAAATCAGGCAAATGGCAGATCTTTATATGACCAAGCCATTCAACTTTATCCTGCTTAAAGAAAGTGTTAAAAATCTGCTTTGGAACAGAAAGCTGCTGAAAAGAAAATTTACAAGCGAAAACCCCGCAGAAAACACGACCGTTTTATTAAGCAGGTCTGATAAGAAATTCATGAATGATTTTACCACAGTAATTGAACAGAATATCGCTAATGATAAGTTTAACGTAGATGACATTGCAACCGCATTAGGGATTTCCAGAATTCAGTTATACCGAAAAACAAAAATACTGCTCGATTGCACAATTAACGATTATATCTTAAACAGAAGACTTAAAAAAGCCAGATATCTGTTGATCAATGAAGACCTCTCCATTTCAGAGATTACTTATCAGGTGGGCTTTTCATCCCCTACTTATTTTTCAACAGTGTTTAAATCAAAATACAACTGTACCCCATCCGCTTATAAAAAACAAATATCCCTAAATACCTAATCACAAATAAGATGTCAGCCGAAAACAAAACACCCTTAATTATCTGCTACGGAGAAATCCTCTGGGATAATCTGCCAGGAGGCCGAATGGCTGGAGGTGCCCCCATGAACGTTGCCTACCATCTTAATCGTGTAGGTGCAGAAAGTAAATTAATCAGCCGTACAGGCGAAGATAAAGCAGGAGCCGAACTTGTCTGCTTTTGCAGTAAAATCGGTCTGCCTACGGAACTGATTCAATTTGATGAGCTGCATGCCACAGGTGAAGTCATTGGGAAAGTCACTGATGATCATGAGATGGCTTATGATATACTGACCAATGTTGCATGGGACTATATTGCATATAAACCAAATCATAGTGTACTGGCCGGCACTGCAGATGCTTTTGTTTTTGGCAGCCTGGCAGCACGCAACCAGGTATCCAGAGAAACCCTTTTGCAAATCCTTGATTCTGCAGCCTATAAAGTATTTGATGTCAATCTCAGACCCCCGCATTACACCAAAGAAATACTTCAGCTGTTGCTCTCCAAAACAGATCTTTTAAAGCTTAACCTTAACGAATTAGCTTTGCTGACAGACTGGTTCTATAAAGCTGGCGCAACAGAAGCAGATAGCATTAATTATCTGCAGCAGAATTTTGGTATTGATGAAATTATTCTGACCAGAGGAAGCCAGGGTGTATCTTATTACAATGCGGAAAGAGCTTATCATGGTAAAGCTTATCAGGTCACTGTTGCTGATACTGTAGGTGCAGGAGATTCTTTTCTCGCTGCATTTCTATACAAAAAACTAAAGGGAGAAGCTATAACAGGTGCTTTGGATTATGCGCTGGCTATGGGCGCATTTATCGCTGGTCAGACAGGCGCCTGCCCTGCTTATACAACAGCTGATCTGGATAAATTCATCAGGCAACATCTTCGTGATGAAAGATCAGACAAACAATAATTACCTATATTCATGCGTCAAAACAAACCTAATCATAAAATAAATCGTTATAACATGTATTTACACCAAGCAATTATTGCCTCTGTACTGATCGCAGGATTAGGCATCGCAAATGCAACCGCACAAGCTAAACATGAAGATACTGAGTTCTATACCCCTGTACCAGTCAAAGTAGCACCTGCAAAAATCCCGAATGGGGCACCTTCAGATGCCATTGTTCTGTTTGATGGTAAAAATCTTGATCAATGGGTAATGACAGATGACAGAACACAACCGGCAAAATGGACAGTTGCCAATGGACAACTGACAGTAAATAAAAAAACGGGCAATATAGAAACCAAAAAGTCTTTCGGTAACTATCAGCTGCATATTGAATGGCAGGTACCACAAAATATTACCGGAACAGGGCAACTTCGTGGAAACAGTGGGCTTTTCCTTGCTTCCATGGGAAAAGGTGATCTGGGCTACGAGTTACAGATTCTGGATTCTTACGATAATAATACTTATACCAATGGCATGGCCGGGAGTATATATAAACAAACAACTCCGCTTGTAAATCCATCACGTAAACCAGGAGAATGGCAAACCTATGATGTCATCTGGACTGCACCAACATTTAAAGCAGACAGTACAGTAAACACACCTGCCAAGGTAACCGTATTATATAATGGTGTGCTGGTTCAGAACAATTTTGAACTCAAAGGACCGACACAGTATGTTGGAGAAGCTTCTTACAAAAAAGCACATGGTCCGTTACCTGTCAAACTTCAGGCACATGGAGATAAAAGTGAACCTGTCAGCTTCCGCAATATCTGGATCAGAGAACTTTAAAAACACACAGGAGAATTTATTCGCTGAAACAAAAAAGCCAATCAAGTTGATTGGCTTTTTTGTTTCAGTTTGATCAGACGTATTGGTGTGATAATTGAAACTGAACTATACTTTTTTAGGAGGAAGGTCAAATGCAATAGCTTCGTGCTCAAAATGCCCGTTATGTGCACCATCACAAAAAGGTTTGTTTTTTGACATTCCGCAACGGCAGATTGAAAGTATTTCCCTGCCCTGCAGTCCATAAACATTGCCATTTCTGTCAACGATTTCAAAATCGCCTTCGATCTTCACAGATCCGTTATTATTAATTGTAAGTTTTGTCTTCGACATGTAATTGTGTTTTGCTGCAAAAATATAAGTATAGGTACATAGCAGGAAATCTCATTTCTATTTAGAAACATTACCCATAAAAAAAGGAGCCTCTCTGATGAAACTCCTTTTTTCTCTTCTCTGTTACCAATAAACGAGAACCTTATATTTAGATCAATAAAACACTTACAAAATCAAAAGTCTTGGATTGATTTTCTTTTGCATTGCAACAGGCAAGGATCTTTTTATAGTTTCTGTGTTTTTAAAAGAAACCGGTGTAACATTTTCCTGATGCTGCAATTGATCTCCTGTAAAAACACTTTCCTCATTAACTTTGCCCGCGGCGCCCTGAATTTTTATCTGATCTTTCATAATAATGGTGATTTTTCAGTTAAAGAACAACGGTTGTGCCATAAAGTTTCCCTTAAAAGAATAAATTAGGACTAAAACGTTTATTATGACAAAAAATAGTCAAACTATTTTCAGCTTATTCTTTTGAAAGATTTTACTTAAATTTGAGACCATCATGAACAACGAGAAAAAGGACTCAAAAAAGGACATCTTCCTTAAATGGATAAGACGTCTTGGTGTTTGGGGATTTCTGTTTTTTCTCATCAAAGGGCTCATCTGGCTGGCAGTCGGATACTGGGTAATTAAATAAAATCTTAAACATTTCCTGCTGGTAACCGTTACTGGAGAAAAAAGCAATGAAAAACCATATTCCGGATCAGCATCAAGGAGGTAAACTGGATACCACTGCAATTGCCAGATTTCCTTCCGAAGAAGAAGCTAAAGCATTCTATCAGATTGCAAAAAGCAGACTATTAAATGTGTCCTGCTGGGCAGAGATATGTAAAGTCCCTTTATCTACTTTTACACTGACAGACAAAGATGGTCATGAAGTAATCCGGGAAGCAGAGCCTGGTGATTATTTAAAGATAGATATTCCAGGTCCCGGGACTTATACCGGAGAAGGATTTGACTGGGTATGCATTGAAAAAGTCGATGAAGAAATCAATGATAAATCATCAGCCATAACTTTACAGGCCAGGCCTTCGGCAAATCCGACAGCTCAGTCCTCATCAATTGCACATTTTTTCACCAGTCAGGCTACATCAACATTTCAGGTTAAACAAACAGGCAATACCGTTTCTGCAGAAGAACATGGTAGAAATGAGGTGCCTAATACAGACACCTCACACCTGACTGATAATATAAGAAATACCCTGGTTGGATGGACTGCAAAAATAGGTCTTTCCTATCCCCAGTGGAAAAGTCTGGTCAGAGGCATCGTAGAGACCAATCTCTCCTGATAAATTACTGCGGTTTAGAGATGTCCTCTTTTATTTTTTCAAGAATGGCTTTGGTTTCTTCAAAACTGGTATGATGATAAGCATGCATTCCTAGATTTTTTGCCGTTTCAACCTGGAATATCCGGTCATCGAAATAATAACATTGCTCCGGTCTTGCCTGTGCAATACCTAAAGCCAGCAAAAAGATATTTGGATCAGGCTTACGCATTTTAACATCACAGGAAGAAACAAAAGCATCAAAACATTCATGCAATTTGAATTTTTTCACGCGATACGTATTCAACTCCTTCCCTTCATTATTAATCGAAATTATACGGAAACCACAATCTCTTTTCCATTCTTTCATCCACTGTAATAAACCTGGGAGTTCTTTTGATCTGGAATAAACAAACTCTTTAAAATCCTCTCTGGTAAAATCTCTCGGATGATTAAAAATAACCGTATCCAAATATTCATCAAGAGTAATATTCCCGATTTCAAAAACATTAAAAATATAGTTATGCAATGTGTTCAGCTCATCATAATTGAGTCCGAATTTTTCTGCAGCCAGTTTACGGGAATCGTGTCCCCAGCCGTTAGTCAGCAATACGCCACCAATATCAAAAAAAATTATCTTGGGTTCTGATGTTTCCATAGGGTATATTAAAGTTATTTTATATGTAAACTTAACCAATTGCCCGCAAAAAAAAGGTGTTTTTATTTTAGGCCAGGAACATTTCCGGGCATGACCTCCGTAAAATGGCAACCAGCGGGCCGGACAAAAAAAACAGGCTATCTTTTGACGATAGCCTGTTTTTTCATTTGGATTATAACATTAGTTGAAGATATATCTTACTCCTATTTGTGCCTGCCAGCGAGAAATCTGATCGGTATTCACTCTTGTTGAATTCGTTACCGGAATCAGGTTATCTTTATCCAGGTAAGGGAATGAATAATTAGCTTTACCACTAACCGGGTCAGTTCCCTGATACTTCAAGATGGCAACAGATCCTGTGTTAAACCCATTAAATGAATTTTCATACAACCCCCAGTTACGATTCAGGAAATTACCTAAGTTGATGATATTGAATTCAACTCTGATTGTATTTTTCTGAGTTCTGGATTTACCTGATTTCACAAAGAAATCCTGTGTAATATTTAAATCAGCCCGTTGGAAATAAGGTAAAATCACACCATTTCTTTTTGTGTATTCACCTCTGTGCTGGCTCAGATATTTGTCCTGACTGATAAATGAGTTCAGTTGATTCCAGATCTGGGCAGGTGTTCTCGGATCACCTGCAAAATCAGGAACCAAATTAATATCACCCATATTTTTTGGAACAAACATTAAATCATTCGCAGCTCCATCATTATTCGGGTCACCACTTGTAATATAAGAAACCGCACCATTATTAGCTGATTCAAAAAATAAACCTATCGAAGTTGCATAGTTTTTATGGTATTCTTTTCTGTAAGCCAGTGAAGCTATAAAACGGTTAGGCATTACATAAGTACTGTTTGATAAGCTTTGATCATTAGGATTACCATTTGTTGGTCTGCCTGCCCAGATAATACTTGCAGTAGATCCGCCATCATTCACATCTTTAGAAACAGTATGCGTATAGGCAATATTTGCATAAAAACCGCTCAGGAAGCTTTTTTGTAACTGTGCAGTAACAAAATAAGAATAACCCTTATTCGTATTGGTCAGGTAGTACAAACCGGTTATGTTCGGATTAGTTGCACTTACCGGAGCACCATTGTTAGAAGTCCTGTTATTAGTCGTATAACGGATCTGACCTTCAACACCAGGTAAAGTATTATAGGTATCAGAAAGAACAAGATTCTGATGATAAATCGCATTAATATCTTTAGTATAAGATCCTTCCAACGTACCAATAATACCTAAAGGTAATTGCTGATCAATTGCCAGGTTCGTTCTCCAGATCTTCGGATATTTCAAATTAGGATCAGTAACATCTAATTCATAAGAAGTATTAGCAGCAACTGCTCCTGTAGGACGATTACCATTCACATCAGGATTATAGATTAAACGTGGGTCATTGGGTGTTTTAGTACCATTTACTGTACCAGAACTAAATAATGTACCAGTATTTGATGCCTGATTAGAGATCCATACAAATGGTGTTAAACCAGCGAATAACCCAGTACCACCACGGATCTGAGTGGTGTGGTCACCTTTAACATCCCAGTTAAAACCAACACGCGGAGACAATTGAATTCTGCTTTTTGGCAATTTAGAAACATCAACCTGTATACCTTGCTGGAAAGTTAAAGCTGCTGCATTAGGGTTAGGATCAAGTTTGGTAGGATAATAATTATAATCCGCTCTCAAACCATAAGTAAGTACAAAATTATCTCTCAAACGGAATTTATCCTGTGCATACAAACTAAAATTATATGATTTGATACTTACCTGAGGTAAAGTACCACCATTGGCAGCATTACGATAATTATAAGCCGCAGCCGGAAGATTATTAATAAAATCTGAAGCAGAGTTATAGGTATACAAGCCATTATAGTTGGGCGCAAATCCATTGATAAAGCTTTGAGTCTGATTACTTGTACCAATAGTGATCTCATGTTTACCAGCAAAAATTGTCAGATCATCAGAAAGCTGACCTATGTTTGAGCTCAGTAAATTACCGGCAGTATAAAGCTCATATCCAAAACTTGTCAGGACACCACTTGGTGCAGTAATAATCTTACCGGTTGCATCGGTAACACCATTATCAATATCTACCATTGGTACATTTTTACTGGATAATGGCTCACGGAAATCGCGCAAAGCAGAATAACCAACAGTCAGCTTATTGGAAATTGTATTACTGATCTTGCTGTTCAGTTCCAGCATTCCGATATTAAAATTGTTATTGATCGTATAACCTGAACCAAAGAAAGGTAAAGAATTCACACTCGCACCGCGCGATTGGCCTGCACCAACTTTATCATTGATAATCCCGCCTGTACCGTTTGCCGGTTGATTTTTGAATGACTTAAGATAAAAATACTTAGCACTCAAAGTATTATTTTTATCAATATTCCAATCTAATTTAACAGTAATCTTATCACTCTGTGTTTTAAAACTATAGTTCTCATAAGGTCCCGGATCATAACCATATCTGGATTTCAATGTATTTGCAATATCATCCAAAGTTGAAGCATTTACTTTGGAAACAGTTCCTCCACTTACCCCGGATCTGCCGGCAACAAATGTAGTTCCCGGATTGCTGATACGTTCCTGCTCACCGGAAACAAAAAAGAATAATTTATTTTTAATAATCGGTCCGCTAATACTTAAGCCCCTGGTGTTATAATCAAAAGGAACCTTAGTCACATCAGAAGCACCAGCCTTATAACCAGTCAAACCAGTTCCACGGCCATAATAATAAACAGAACCCTTAATATCATTTGAACCCGATTTGATCACTGTATTTACACCTGCGCCGGTAAAAAATCCCTGACGCACATCATAAGGGGCCAGATCAACCTGTATCTGATCAATTGCATCCAATGATATAGGCTGTGAATTTGCCTGTCCGCCCAATGTGCCTGAAAGACCAAAAGAATTGTTAAACAAGGCACCATCAACAGTTATATTATTAAAGGTGCTGCTTCTTCCGCCAAAACTCATTGCACTTGTAGTACTGGCAGAAGGAGTGAGTTTGGTAAAGTCAGATAAAGACCTGTTAATAGTAGGCAATGCATCAATTTGTGCCCGTGTAATAGTCTCCCTTGCACCCGTACGCGAAGAGTTCATGACCTTACCTTGTGTACCAACCACTTTTATTTCTTTCAGATCGGTGGCACTATCATCCATTTTAACATTGATTGCCTGATCCTGACCAATAGAAAGTGTCAGATTTTCCTGAATGTATTGTTTAAAACCAATGTAGGATATTTTCAGCGTATAAGGTCCACCCACCTTTACATTAATTAAATTATAACGTCCGTTACTACGGGTTTCAACTGCATAAACAGTTCCGGTTGGCGTATGAGTCAGCACTACTGTTGCGCCGGGGATCGGTGCTTTTCCGTCAGTTACCACGCCATTAATAGAAGCAGTAGTTACACCCTGAGCAAAAACAGACTGGCTGGCCCAGACCATATTCACCAGCATTAATAATAAGAGTAAAGTTTTTTTCATAAAGATTGTTTTGTTTGGATTAAAATAGGCAAGCCTGCACAAATATGTGCGGTAAGAGATAAACCTGAGACTTATGCAAATTCTATTTTGTTTAAATGATTTAGCTTTCTTAATTAAAAGCAGGACGAAGGTAAATGTCGTTCATTAAGTCAAGGTTAACAACAGATTAACTGCATAAAACTAAGTTTTTTATTGATTTTAACCATAAAAAACATCTTCGAATAAAAACAAAAATCAGTTAACTATTAATTTATTAAAAACACGAATTAACACCATATTGTATTCTAATTAATAAAACCATTTAAAAACGAACACGCTGTGCAAATTATTTTTCACAGAAAAAAAAAGATTCTCCGGAACTGATTCCGGAGAATTTCAGCGTTTTATCAGAAAAATGTGTCAGATAGTGATTCTTCCACCAGTTACCGGGATAGTTGCACCGGCTATATAACTTGCTTCATCTGAAGCTAAAAAGACATAAGCAGGAGCAACTTCAGCTGGTTGTCCCGGCCTGCCCATTGGCGTATCAGCACCAAATTTTTCAATATCCGGCATAGTCGAAGGGATCAGCGGTGTCCAGATTGGTCCTGGAGCAACCGCGTTCACCCTTATGCCTTTATCTTGTTCCAGCAGAATCTGACTTAAATTAGCCGTGAAATTTTGAATAGCGGCTTTTGTTGCCGCATAAGGTAAAAGAACTAAACTTGGCGAATAAGCATTCACAGAAGTAGTATTAATGATACTACTACCGGGTTTCATATAGGGTACAGCATATTTACACAGATAAAACATGGGTGTAATATTAGTATCGAAAGTAATATTCCATTCGTCAGAAGGAATCTCTTCCAGCTTTTTGCGCCCCATTTGAAAAGCAGCATTATTCACCAGTATATCAATCTGCCCGAATTCAGCTACAGCAAGTTCAACAATATATTTACAGTGTGATTCCTCCTTTAAATCGCCTTTAGCCAAAACCGCCCTTCTTCCACTTTGTCTGACTAATTCTGCAGTATTTTCTGCATCCGTATCTTCCACATCATCCAGATAACTAATCAATACATCCGCGCCCTCCCTTGCAAATGCAATTGCAGTGGCCTTTCCTATACCAGAATCGCCTCCCGTTATAATCGCTTTCTTCCCTGTCAGCTTTCCAGTCCCTTTATAAGACATCTCACCATGATCAGCTTTCGGCTGCATTGATACTTCTGTACCCGGAGTTTCCTGCATTTGTTTTGGAAATGGAGGACGAGGATACTTAGTATGTGGATTTGCCGTTAAGATTTGATTTTCCATAATTGAAATAATTAATTTATCTATAAATATTTTCACTTTTTGGAGCCTGTATTTTTGCTTTTACCAGCGAATCTGTCGTAATAGCCCACTTATTAATTTTCTCTATTGCCGGAAGTGTTTTTATGGCAAAAGCAGTCAACACAGAATTATCAAATCTGGTTGCGCCATTAAATAAATCAAGAGCTTTTGCATGATTACCGGTCATCATATGCATATAATTCTGATCATAATTAATACCTGAAATCTGTTTAAGCCCGGTAATCTGACTTCGTTCGGCAGCAGGAAGAGCATCCGGCAATTTAATTCCCAGACCGGCAGCCAGTGTGGTAAGTTCAGTATTTATTTGCATATGATCTTTAACCATACGCTCAGCAAACTCCTTTACCAAAGGATTCTTTGTCCTTTGAAGAGTCAGCCTGCCGGCTTCGATATTCATCAGGCCACCTGCATTAACCTTTTCTACAAAAACAGCTTCTTCGGGTTTAAGCTTAGCAGCATTAGTCTCATGTGCTCCAGATAATACTCCCAAAGATGTATCTGCAGAAATAGTTGTGACGCCGGGATTTCCGGTTTTTGCAGCTCGGTTACAAGCCAGCAGCCAGATTATTATACAGGCCGGAAAGATTATTATTTTCCTGTAATTCATCGCAGTAAATTTTGATTTCCACGATTTAACAAGTGTTCCGGTAAATGGTTTTTATTATTTCGTCATCAGTCCGGAGATGATATTGATACTCAATGCTACAATTACCGTATTGAAAGCAAATGAAACCAGGCTGTGTATTAATGCAAGCCGGCGGATTCTTCTTGAGCTTATCTCCACATCCGAAACCTGGAAAGTCATTCCGATTACAAATGAAAAATAAGTAAAATCCAGATAATCAGGTGTCTTTTCTTCCGGGAATTCCAGACCTTCCTTGTACTTTGAGCGGACATTTTCTTTTTCTTCAGCCGTTCCTGATTTTTTCAGATCATCACCTGCAGCTGATTTCTCCTTAGACTCATAATATAAATGAGCATACCGGAATACAAATATAGTATGAACCAGTGCCCAGGCACACATTACCGCCAAAACAGATAAAAGAATATGTAAACTGAGCGCATTACCTGTAAGATGCTGCGTTGATTTCAATAGAATAATAACCACAAAAAGACTCATAAGCGCAGCAACAAGTACAAAAATAAATATCAGTGTACGGTTATTATCCTGCACTTTAGAGACCTTCTTCATTTCAATCGGGTGCACATAAAATATAGTTGCCCACGAAAGTCCCAGCTGGGTCATGGCATAACCGATCCATACCAGAATAAATTGTGTAGAGGCAGCCATTTTTCCATAACAAAGCCCAAAAATCAGTAATGCAACAATTAATGAAAGGCTCAGTTTATGATGAGCATCAACCCTTGATAATTTCATAGAGAGGATAAACGAGTTTAAAATGAATACACAATTGTAATCAAATTAAAAATAAAAGCAGCAAAGGAGTAGCTGCTTTTATTCACACAACATCAATAATCGAGAGACTATAACAAATCCGCGCTTTTCTTTATAACCTCCTGATTTTAAAGATCTTTTTGCATAAAGTTATCATTATACATTTTCAGACTCTTTTTCAATAGTTGTCTGGCGATATGTATTCTTGTTTTGACAGTTCCGATCGGGATTTTTAACTGATCTGCAATTTCATGGTATTTAAATCCTTCAAAGTACTTTAAAAATGGAGTATAATATTCAGGTTGTAATTTCGAAAGTGCTTTATGAACATCTTCCATAATAAATTTACCGTTACCGTCATTTACCGATGCACTATAGTGCAACTTATCTGAAGTAATTTCATCTGTTACAGACATAATTAAATTGGTTCTTGTAGCCCTGCGGTAGTTATTAATGAAGGTATTTTTCATTATAGTGAACAACCAGGCTTTGAAATTTGTTCCTTCCTTAAAATGACTGGAGTAATTAATAGCTTTTAACATTGTATCCTGTACCAGGTCATTAGCATCATCTAAATCCCGGGTAAAAGAAATAGCGAATGACTGTAAAGAATCCTTGAAACTATAAAGTCGAAGATTAAAATCGTTGCTACTCATATTGTTTATTTTTTTCTGGTTTTACATAAACACAATCTCAAAGTGCATACCATAAAAGTGTCTAATTTATCGGAAATCCGTTTAACAATAGCTCATTAAGGGAATTAATTTCAAAAAACACATATATATGTTGTATTTAGAAATTAACACAATAAAGACAAATGTCCCCAAATGCATACACAATTCTTTCCTTATTGCATAAAATCATAAACAAAATGAGGATATAATGATTTAGTATTCCGGGTGATGAGCAAATCAGGATAAAGAGAAACGGGAATTCCTGTAAATAACTAAAGGGGAACCGAGATTCCCCTTTAGTATATCAAACACACCAATTTGAGAGCAAGATTGAATGCAAGAAGTAATGACCAACTTGATTAACCGAGCTTAACGCTAAATGTATGAAAGACTATTTGATCTTAAAATATTATTACGCCAACGACTTCTTTACTTACACAAACATTGACATATGGCCGGTTTAATTATTTCGTTTTAGCAGTGATAATACGGATTGAATAAAAACAAAAGCTATTACCCCTCCCCTCTAAACTAAGATACTCCAGGTCATCCAACCTGGAGTATCAACAAAACAAAACTTAGATCTAACCAAAATCAAGTACCAGCGTAATGCTTAACATTACAATTGACGTCATGGGCGGATTCGAACCGCCGTTAAAGGTTTTGCAGACCCACACCTAACCACTCGGCCACATGACTACTTTTCTGCGAGAAAAGCTTTTCCAGCTTGTTTTTCTCTAATAATTTCGTTCAGAACTTTGTTACTGACAGCAAATATAATAATGTCTACTGAAATAGTAGTATTTATTTTAAATATTTTTATTCTTTCTCTTATTTTAGTCATTCAGTGGAAAGAAGTATCTTTAGCCATCTCACTATGGCTGACATCCCAAACCTATTTGAAACTGCTAAAAACGCACCTGACACCTATATAATCAGTGATTTCGAACCAGCTCAGTTCAATACCGTTTTTATATTAAAACACAGTTCAGGTCCGGCCGATATTACAGCTCCGGGTTATTTTAATTTAATACCTCAGCATATTTCTATAGGTTATGCCTCTTTTGAGCAGCATAACAGTTCCATTAAGTTTCCGCAGGTGGATATTCGTCTGCATCAAAACGATCTGATTTTGTCCTGTCGCTGCGTTGCCGGTAAAAATAGATTGTGTGAACATCAGATGCAGGTTTTATTTAATATCGTTGAACGTCCCGAACTCCGTGTATTTTTTGACAGCAGACTAAGACATGAGAAGATAAGATCATTTGCAGTGGCCTATGGTTTGGAGAATGAAAGTCCGGATGACTTATTTATCATTGAATACGGCAATAAAAGTTTTGAAATCACACCAGTGATCAAAGATCTTTTGCCTGTTACCAAAGAGAGAAACGAGCTCCTGAAAGAGTTTCTTTTGCCCAAAACAGCTCTCCCGTTTTTAAAGCACTATAGCCAGGAAGACGGAATCAAAAAAATCCTGGTCTTAAAGCAACATCGTTATTATTCGCATTTTCAGGCCGATTTTTTAGCCTGTGCCTTAACCAGTACAGGTAAAATAAGAAATCCGCTGAATCAGTTAAATGCGATGGATTATATCTGGGCAACAGAGAAACCTGAAGAATTGAAATTCTTTACCGCGGTTTCCCGGTTCCAGCAAAATTACGAAACTGCGCAGGCAGATGCCGATATTAACGGATTAAAAGCACTAGTAAAAAACCCGCTTAACCTCGACGTCTTTTATCATGACCCGAATATTTCACCTAACCTGACTGTCAGTTCAATTATCCCGGTACAGCTTAAAAACCTGCATATAGACATTCGTCTCGCTGTTAATCTGACCAATGGTTTTTATACCATTTCCGGCGAGCTTATTTTAGAAGAAAAAACTTATGATTTGAAGTTACTGAATATCAAATTCAGCTATTTCATCTTTTACAACGGTACAATGTATCTCATTGACAATCCAGATTTTATCAAAGTAGTTGATTTTTTCCGGCAGAATAATAATCACCTGGTTATCCATGAGTCTAAATTTGGTGAATTCAAAGAAGACATTCTTTCTAAGCTGGAGAATAAGATCCATATTAACTATTCCTATTTGAAACCAGCGACCCATGAACAGTTAAAGGAGACCCATTTTGATCAGTCAACAGAAAAAATCATTTATCTGTCTGATTCTGAAAATTATGTACTGATTACACCAGTGATGAGATATGGTGCAGTTGAAGTTCCGGTATTGTCCAGGAAACAGATCCACGCTGCAGATCATGCCGGTAATGTATTTACGGTAACCCGGGATACAGCAACAGAGCTTCAGTTTCTGTCCTCTCTGAGCAGACAGCACCCACACTTTGAAGAGCAGCTGGACAAAGACTGTTTTTACCTCCATAGAAAACGTTTCCTCAATGAAGGCTGGTTTTTGGCAGCCTTTGAAGAATGGCATCAGCAGGACATAACCGTATTGGGTTTCAATCAACTCAAAAACAATAATATCAACCCAAACAAAGCAAAAATCAATATCGCAGTAAACAGTGGATTAAACTGGTTTGACACGACTTTTGAAGTTACCTTTGGTAAGCAGCACGTTCCGCTTAAACATCTGCACAGGTCCATAAGGAATAAAAGTAAATTTGTCAAACTTGGTGATGGTACCATGGGTATACTGCCGCAGGAATGGATAGACCGGCTGACCAAATATTTCAATGCCGGGGAGGTTGTGGATGAGTCAGTCCGTACCCCGAGAGTAAACTTTACGGAGATTACGGACCTGTACCAGGAGGAAATCCTCTCAGCGGCTGTAAAACTCGAGTTATCTGCCTATAAAGCTAAAATAGCAGATTTTAAGAACATTGAAAAAGTAGAAGTTCCTGCAGCCTTAAACGCGACCCTTCGTGATTATCAGAAAGAGGGGCTTAACTGGTTAAATTTTCTGGATGAATTTAATTTCGGAGGTTGTCTTGCCGATGACATGGGGCTTGGGAAAACCATTCAGATTATAGCATTTATCCTTTCGCAGCGTGAAAAGACAAAGCAGAATACCAATCTTATTGTTGTACCCACTACCCTGATCTTTAACTGGCAGGCCGAAATAGCCAGATTTGCGCCCGATATTAAAGTACACACCATTTACGGTGCGGACAGAATAAAAGATCATGAAGACTTTAGTGGTTATGAGATTATCCTTACTTCCTATGGCACCTTACTTTACGATATAGCGTGGCTGAAGAAATACTTCTTTAATTATATTTTCCTTGATGAGTCACAAACGATAAAAAATCCTGACTCCTTACGTTACAATGCAGTACGTCTTTTACAGTCGAGGAATAAGATTGCCATTACCGGTACGCCGATAGAGAATAATACCTTTGACCTCTATGGCCAGCTTTCCTTTGCCTGTCCGGGATTACTTGGCAGCAAACAACATTTCAGAGAACAATATTCTTCACCGATAGATAAATTCAAGGATACAAAAGCAGCTAAAAATCTCAGAAAAAAGGTAAGTCCTTTTATCCTGCGCAGAACGAAAAAAGAAGTTGCCACAGAGCTTCCGGACAAAACAGAAATGGTCATTTACTGTGAGATGGGGACTGCCCAGAAAAAAGCATATGATGCCTGCCGGGAAGAGTATAAGCAATTTCTTCAGTCCGGGAAAGATGAGCATTCGGAGAGTCATACCTTACATATCCTGAAGGGCCTTACCCAGCTCAGACAGATCTGTAACTCACCGGCGTTGCTTAACGATAATCTTCTTCATGCGGCGAGCTCTTCTAAGATTGCTACCCTGATGGAAGAGATAGATAGTCATGCCCCGCAGCATAAGATCCTGATATTCTCTCAGTTTGTCTCTATGCTTGACCTGATTAAAAAGGAACTGGAGCATAAGGATATCCCTTTTGAATACCTGAGCGGTAAAACTACGAACCGGGAAAAGCGTGTAGAGAGCTTTCAGAAAAACGAGAACATCCGCATTTTCCTGATCAGCTTAAAGGCTGGCGGAACCGGTCTGAATCTAACCGAAGCCGATTACGTATACCTGGTAGATCCCTGGTGGAACCCAGCTGTAGAGAACCAGGCTATCGACCGATGTTATCGTATCGGTCAGAAAAAAAACGTCGTAGCTATCAGATTAATCTGTCCTGATACTATTGAGGAAAAGATCATGAAGCTTCAGGAAACAAAACGAGGGTTGGTTAGCGACATCATCAAGACCGATACCTCCCTGTTGAAGTCCCTTTCAAAAAGCGATCTGATTGAGCTTTTCAGTTAATCAAAAAGAAGCTATTCAAAAATCATCATCTATGATCATTAAGCAATCCGGTAAACAAGCCAATGGTTAGCCCACCATGCTTCGTCAAATAGCTGACCAAATAGCAAATCAACAAGTAAACCAAATAGCAAACCAGCAATTAAACCAAATAACAATCCAACAAGTAAACCAAATAGCAAACCAACAAGTAAACCAAATAGCAAATCAGCAAGTAAACCAAATAGCAAACCAACAAGTAAACCAAATAGCAAATCAGCAAGTAAACCAAATAGCAAACCAACAAGTAAACCAAATAGCAAACCAACAAGTAAACCAAATAGCAAATCAACAAGTAAACCAAATAACAATCCAACAAGTAAACCAAATAGCAAACCAGCAAATCCACCAAATCGCCAGTTTAGAGAAATAAAAAAAAACCACTACCCTGTTTCAGGCATTGTTCATTTTTAAATGAACGTCGACTGAAACAGGGTAGTGGTTTTTTTTATTTCCCCTTGAACTAAGAGACGGTAAACTTGTAGGTAATCGACTTGTCATCCCCCACAAAACTCAACCTGTGTCCCACCCCACTTTCACTCTCATAAACCTTTCCCTCAGCAAAACCTGCCAGATCCTTCTTACTTACCTGTTCAAAATAATTTTGAAAATCCTGTTGCAGGGCTTCTTCAGTTTTCGGAGATGTGGCCAGTGTCTGTTCCGGCAGTGATTTCGACTTCATTTTTTCCAGTCCTGCCATCATGATATCAAAGTACCATGAATCTGTCAGTTTCATTGCTTCAATGGCCAATCCGTCAACAAAACCCAGTAAATTATGTCTGAAGCTTGTACCTTCATCCATAAAAAACCTCAGTGCAGAAGACTTGGTCCATTCCGCTCTTTCCCCTTTATCACCATTACTGCTTACCCCATAAAAAGCGACCAGATATTCCAGTGAACCCGTGATAATTTTTTCCTCATGGTTCACATTCTGGTCAAGCACCTGCTGAGAGACACTGTTCATCAGTTTATCAAAATAAACAGAATCACCAGTAAAGCTCATCCCCGAGATTTTAACTCCCGGTAATCCTCCGCAGCCTCTGCGGGCAAGAATTCCATTCTTATAAATTTTTATATTCAGTGCTTCTTCCGTTCCCGACTTCACTGTGATTAATACCTGTTCAACTTCAGACTTATCCATTTCTTTACAATTATAATAACAGACATTAGTCTGTGCTGCGAAATTACAATTAAAATTTAGCTATAGAAGTTATATTGGTAGACTGACAAGCATTAAACACTCCTAAAGCGCCACCAGAAATATTGCTGATCGGATTTGCAGGCGTATCCCCCTCCTGACCCGTAGTTGTATTCAGTGTCCTGTAATAAGTATAAGCTCCCTTATCAATACACTGCAGTTCAACTGTCATCAGGTCACCATTATTAATCAGCGGGTTTCCAAACTTTGCATCCGTTTCATAATAAAGCTGGTTATTATAAGTTCTGCCATCAGTTGCATCATCATCTCTCACAAAAGAACCTTTCACCAAAACATTATTTACCCATTGTCTGATCCGGTAATAATTACCCTTACCAACAGGATCAGTATATTCAGGCACCATAAAAATCTTATCAGCGTCCAGGTCAAAACGTTTCGCATAAAGCTTATCCACTTTGATTGCCTTTAACGGCATGGTAGACGTTGCGATATAAGTTTTACCACTTAACCTGACCGTCATCTGGTAAGTATGACCACCAACTCCCTGCATTGAACTTGTTTCATAAACACCTGCGCTCTTATTCACCAGCGTTTCGCTAACCCCCGAAGTCATATCTTTAATTTCAACAATTGCATCATTACGGGCCGGGAAACTATTATCCCCGTCAAAGTCTTTCGACTCAGAGACACTCACCTTATAAGGTCCTGCATTAGCAGTAATCTGCCCTTCAATTACTATTCTGGTAGCTGCGCTATCCAGTTTAACATCAATAACCTTTTCACAGGCGCTAAATAAACCTGCCAATATCACTAAACAGAAAACACTAATACTGCGTTTCATCATTTTAAAATTTAAAGTTGTAAGAAATTGAAGGCACAAATCTGAATAAAGAAGTTTGTACCGCCTGTGTACGGGAACGATCATCCGGATTATCACGGAAAGTAATTGCATAAGCATTTTCACGTCCGTAAGCATTATAAAGACCAAATGCCAGCTCAGAAGAGAAATGTTTACGCTCTCTTAGTTTGCAGGTAGCACTCAGATCCAGTCTGTGATAAGCCGGCATTCTGTAAGCATTCCGTTTGGTATACAGAAAAACCACCTGATTATCCGTATAATATTTTCCGCTTGGGAAAGAAACTGCATTCCCCGTATAATAAACGAAAGTTGCAGAAAGTGACCATTTTTTATTCACTTCATACATACCTACGATAGAAATATCATGCGTACGATCCTGTCTTGCAGCATACCATTCCCCGTCATTGATCCCATCAATCATTTTCTCTGAACGCGATAAAGTATAACCAATCCATCCGGTAAGACGACCAGTCTTTTTACGCAGCAGCAATTCAATTCCGTAAGCTCTTCCCTTACCAAATAAAAGCTGGGGCTCAATTGCGTCGTTACTTCTGATATTGGCACCATCCCTGTAGTCTACCTGGTTGTTCATGACCTTATAATACGTCTCTGCGCTAAACTCATAGGCATTGTCTTTCAGATTCCGGAAATATCCCAGAGAAACCTGATCTGAGGTTTCAGGTTTGATAATATTATTCGTTGCCACCCATTTATCTGTCGGACTGCTGGTAGCTGAATTAGACAATTGATGAAGCGACTGCGTATTTCTCGCAAAAGCTACTTTCATCGAAGAGACTGTATTTAACTGATAGGCCGCAGAAAAGCGGGGTTCAAGATTCAGATAAGTCTTCACAATTTTGCCCTTCGCATAATGAAGCGTATCCACGATTGCTCCCGAAGCATCCAGATTATAGAAATTATTATCACCACCCAATACAGAGAAAGCACTCAGACGCAGTCCATATTCTATTTTAAGCCGGTCAGATGCCTTCCATTCATTATTTACATAAGCCGAATTTTCCCAGCTATGCGTAAATGGCTGGCTGTCCAGCGTAAAATCACCGCTATACTGACCAGGTTTGATGGTATGATAAGCCGAATTCAGCCCCATTTTCCAGGTATTATTCGCATTCGGATAAAAGCTGAATTCCTCTTTCAGATTCCAGTCCTTGATCTGCGAAGTGATCGAACCATTAAAAGAAGTAGAATTAGTCAGATCAATATTATAGCGGTAATCACTATAGATCAGTGAAGTATTTGAAAATAATTTAGGGCTAAACTGGTGATTCCATCTTAAAGTACCCGTTTTATTTCCCCAGTCCAGACCAAATAAGCCACCCAGTCCGAGTTTATCCTGTCCAAGATAACCAGACAGATACACCTTATCATTTTCACCAAACTGATAATTAGCTTTCAGATTCAGATCATAAAAATAAAGCGCACTCTTTTTAATCACCGTATCACTGCTGGCTTTTAAAAAAGCATCCACATAAGTTCTTCTGGCACTGATTAAAAATGAACCTTTATTTTTCACAATAGGGCCTTCAAGGGTTAATCTCGAAGCAATAATTCCGATTCCACCATTTACACTAAATTTCTGGTTATTTCCATCATTCATTTTTACGTCCATCACTGAAGAAAGACGGCCGCCATACTGTGCAGGTGTGTTTCCCTTATAAAGGGTTACATCCTTAATCGCATCAGAATTAAAAGTAGAAAAGAAACCCAGTAAATGCGAAGGATTATAAACCACAGCCTCATCCAGTAAAATAAGATTCTGATCCGCAGCCCCTCCTCTGACAAAGAAACCACTGTTTCCTTCACCAGCTGATTTTACGCCGGGTAAAAGCTGTACCACCTTAACCAGATCTCTTTCACCAAAAAGTACCGGAACCCTGTCAATCTCTTTCATGCTGAGCTTTTCAACTCCCATTTTTGCAGAGCTGACATGCTCATCTCTCGCAGCGCCGGAAATCACAACTTCCGAAAGATTATTATCCTGCGGAACCAGTGCAATCTTAAGCTGCATATTTTTTTCCAGGCTGATAGTTCTGCTATCGATGTTGTAGCCTACAGAACCAATCAGTAATTTATAACTGCCGGCTGGTGTGGTCAGTGAAAAGAATCCGTATTCATTAGAACTGGTGGACAGATTTACTGCTCCCTCCACTTTAATAGTTGTACCAATCAGCTGTTCTCCCGTTCGGGAGTCTTTAACATATCCGCTGATTGTGTATTTAGTTTGCGCATTGATTTTAAATATGGTCAGAAAAATCAGTAAGGGTATCAGGCAGAGTATTTTTATCTTCATGTAATTTTGTAGCTTTTCTAGATATACGTGCTAAACTAAATAAAATTGTATGTAGTATATGTTAAATTTTAAGTTTTATATTATCATCTTGCTTAAACACCTTTCCAGCGCGTTGTAAATTCAATCACAGCTACATCAGCCAAAATAATCTGATCCCCTTCTTTCAAAATATAACCGATTTGTGTTGAATTTAATTTATGCGTACTATCATCCGATGCCGTTCTGATTTTGGTTTTGTTTCCCGGAGGAACCCCACCTTCGTCCGCATATAATTTAAAACAGAGCTGCTCTTTATCCCATTCCAGATGTGCGTGCTGTCTGCTGATATATTTATTACTGTCCAGTTCTTCTGCTAAAAAAGCAATATTATTTATTCTGTAACTTCCATCGGCTCCCTGCACACTACTTTCCCGGCCAATATTTATCCGGTTTGTACCAGGCTTCAGGACATATTGTTCCTGTTCTGCCTTACCGGTAATGACCTTTAACATGGCCGTCGTTCCCGTCTGAGCAGCAACTGCCTGTGGCGTATTTTTCAGCAGCAATCCCAGTTTAATCTCTTTACTGCGGATAACACCGGCCGGTAATTCATCCACATAAAGAACCTCCAGCTGCCAGTCTGCCGGCAGGTCCAGTGCAAAATTATCCGCAATACGCTGTATCTCTTCCTTCAGCTTCTCCGGAGCAGCACTGTATAAAGCAGTTTCATAGACAAATAATTCTTCTGCACCGGCATTCACAAAAAGCTGCATTTTTTTCAAATGTGTGCCTTCCCCGCCATCCAGCTGCTGCAATTCTTCTTTAATCATTTGCAGCATTACTTCTCTTAAACTCTTGGCATCCAACGGATCATCCGTTTTATTCTTTTTAAAAAAATCAAACATCCCTGTATTTTTTAATTTATGCTTCTCATATATCCTTTGCTCACCAGCAAAGGAATCACTGTTTCGCCAGCTACTCTTACTGCTTCAGAGGATCCCCTGGCAGATTCCACCCGGATACAAACCACAGTATAACCCTGGCCCTTTCCATCTGGTGCAAAAAAGACATACCAGCCATCATTTACCTTTTTCTTTTTAACAATTCTTTCAGGTGTACCCGTTTTACCGGCTACAGCAATGCCAAATACACCAGCCTTACGTGCACTCTGTTCAATCATATACTGTTTTAACAGCGCAGCTGCAGCAGGATCTTTGGCCAGAACCACCCCCTGTTTTTCCTTTATCGTAGAATCACTTAACTTCAATACATAACGGTTGGGTACTAAAATACCCCTATTAGCAATAGCTGATCCCAGACGGGCAACTGCCGCAGGTGTAGCAATCAGTTCACCCTGTCCCCAGGCCATTCCGGAAATCCCGGTTGCCCTGTTTCTGTAAATATTATCCGGATTATAACCGCTGTTGAACTCTGTTCTTTTCCATAAATCGAACCAGCGTTTTTCCTGTTCCTCATTCACCTGTTTACGACCATAAAAGTAACCGCCAACTCCATGCAGGAACATGCCGGTTTTCAAATAAAGGTCCCCCATTTGTTCCTGTAAATGCTGCTGATTAGCCAATTTGATAAAATAAACATTGTTCGATTTCACAATAGCCTGTTCCATATCAATCTGACCGGTCTCATCGGGTTCAGCACCACGGGTACGTATCCGCTCGTTGGCTTTAACCAGGTAAGTCTGTTGTGCAGCCGCAAGCCCGAGTTTATTAAAACCTGCCATCGCAGTCAGTAGTTTAGCTGTAGAACCCGGCTGTGTCGCAATTGCAAAACCCGGATCAGCTGTTGTGGTCCAGGAATCCAGTTTATTCTGATCCGCCAGACTCATGGTCAGCTGTTCCCAGTTTTTTACCGGAGGTAAAGGAAAGGCAGCAGAAGCCAGCACATCTCCTGTCTTCGAAGACATCACCACTACCGAGACTCTGTTTTTACTCAATTGAGGATCATTTGCCAGTCGTGTCTGTAAATGGGTTTGCAAAGCAGCATCCACACTCAGTCTGACCTCGCGGTTGCGCTTTTTAAAAGTTTTGATTTCAGTACTGTCCAGACCGGAAATCAACAAAGATGTCAGTGCAGAATAATCCTTTTTAATCACCGTCATTTCCTTTGGCCCTCTGGGCAAAAACCGATCTTCCTTATAACGGGAAGCAATCAGCGTATAACTGGTCAGCGGCATTTTAAAACCTCTTAACTCAGCTGCATGTTCATACTCTGCAAAATAGCCATTGATCCCGCCGCTGAATACACCAGTATTAGCATCCCCTGTCCAGAAAAACAACTGTTCTTCAAACGGATAATAGCGCGTAACCCTTTTGTGTATCGCAGAATCCAGGTTATAATCAGTAACCCCGGCTTCACGCAATTGCTGAAACTGTTTTTTTACCAGTTCAGGATTACTTGTAGCCAGAATCAGTCCCGAACGGTCATATATTGTTCCCGCTTCCAGTTTTTTCATTAATATTCCGATCCGCGGATTATAGCTGAACATTCTGCTTCCACTCTTATCAGCAACCAAAGCAGGTTTAACAATCCATAATGGTGTATTAAAGCTATAACGGGATATATTAATAACCAGTAACAGAATTGCCGCACAGGCAGCAATTAACGCAGGAACCAGATTTTTATCCTGCTGCCCGGTCAGATATTTCATCTGGACAGCCGTTCCCCTTACCGACGAAACAGATAACAGAAATCCGGCGGCCACAAAATTAATCACCAGTGAAGAACCCCCATAACTCTCAAAAGGAAGAGATACCCCAGATAAAGGTAAAGCCCCTATAGATCCGCCTGCAATTAACAGAAACTGGATAAAAGTACAGATACCTATACCCGAACAGATGTAAAAAAGAAAAGGTGTGCCTGTACGCCGGCCTATAATTATCGAACGATGCAGGTAGATTAAAAACAGAATGAAAATACAGGTAATCCCTGTCCAGCCAAACTCTTCACCTATAGCCGGCAGAATCATGTCTGTATGTGCCTCAGGAATAGTTTTGGCAAAGCCTTTTCCGGTGCCCTGTCCGCTGATTCCGCCAGTGGCTATTCCCCACAGGCCATTTGCAACCTGATCACCACCATAAACTTCATTATTCCAGGCATCCTGCCAGATGGCTTTCCGGTCTGATAATCTGGCTACCGGCCCCGGAACTATTTTATCCAGATATGGGATTTTATCAATCGTTAAAAAGGCAGTGATCACAATCAGGGCCATAATCGCCGACTCGCTCATTGACTTCCGTTTTAAAACATGATACAGGACTAAAACTGCAAAAGTAATTAAAGCATCAAGCCATACATTATCCAATAACCAGGCAACCAGTACATAGAGCAGAACAAATGCTGCCATTTCCATAAAATCACCTCTCGAGAAAGAGAATAACAGGATAAAAGTAAAACAGATCACTATGGCCGGGCCAAGATCACCCAGCAGTAAAAACAGGAATAAGGTAAACAGGATTGCCGCCAGTGCAAAAGAGAAAAATGACCACCTCTTTTTCCAGCTGGAATAAGTGGCTATAAACTGTTCATTCTGCGCAAAGAAACCTGCCAGAAACAGCACCACAATATATTTAACCACCTCACTCGGCTGTACCCCCAGTAAATTCACCTTTACTCCGCTGCCTTCAGGCCCTGCACCAAACAAAAGTGTACCAGCCAGCAGAGCGATAGCCGCAGCAATCCATGGCCATCCATTCGCAGCTGAACGATCTTTAAAAATCAAAAACCGGTAAAAGCCCGAGTCAGCAGTAAATTTTTTGAGATTTAAAAACAGTAAAACACATAAACCTGCAATTCCTGTATATAAAAACCATAAGGAATCAATTGCCAGAAAACGATCTCTTACCGGGTCCTGCAAACTCAGTAAAGTCAGAAAAGACAAACCTGTAAGTAACATTAACAAGGGTAAGATGAGCTGATCTGTTTCCGGAAATTTAAAAGACAACAATAAATGGATGATGATAAAAGCCAGAAAAAACCCTCCTGTAACAGCCAGGTACCAGAATTTAAACTGCTCCGGTGTACGTACAATGAAAGCACCATCATTCTTCAGCATATTAAATTCACGTGAGGAAAGCAGGCGGATGACATGAGGCGCCTGACTAAAATTCAGCTGTTTGGAGTCGTTTAATTCCTGTACACCTTTAACCTGTCCGAATTCAACACCTGGTTTTAAAGGAATTACTTCATACGCTTTCTCTTCAGGTAACTGATTAAACTCATAATGCCCCTCAGCATCCGTACGCGCATAAGCCTTAAATGATCTGGCATCAATACTGTCCGCAGGCAGTACAGTTGATAACCTGACCAGAACTCCAGCAACAGCCTCTCCTTTATGTTCTACCTTACCTTTAATTTTTCCGCTGCCCATTCCCAATGAGCTGATTGCTGACATCACCGGAGGATTATTTTTTTCCTGGACAAAACGAGCCTCATCATCCCCGGTAAATCCAAGTAATGACCTCGATACTACCACTCTCTTTTTAAAAGCCACTCCACCATTCGTATAGGCTTCATCAGCAGTTACATTAAATTTTCTTTTATTCAGATCACCGATATTGGTGAAAGACAATCCTTTTGTTTCCTGTGCAGCAATGGCATTGCCAATGATATCAACATCCAGAGGATCTTCCAGGTAATAACCCCTGGTCAGTAATGCCTTTACTGCTTTAGCAGGTTCGGGTGCATTTAAATTCACTATCGTTCCGTCTTTCAGCCGCTGATCTACATCTTTAATCCTCCCCTGCAGCACGCCAAATAACCGGACGAATAAAATCACCAGCAAAACAGCAATCAGCCCTAAAAACAGCCGTTCCTGATTTCTTCCCTTATTTTCCGTATTTCCTTTATCCATAATTATTTCTTAGCCAGCGAATCGGCTGCATAACTGCGTTTAGATACCCTGCCATTTACATAAAACTGATCCTGGAATACAAAACCGACCTGTACAGGAAGATTGACTTTATTAAAGCGTATATTTTTCAAATCCAGCGCATTGTTATACGAGACTATTCCGGTTTGAAAATTTTCCAGCACTAGCTGATCTATCTTCACGTATTTACATTTTGGAGAAAGGATTATCGCCGGCCCTTTATAGGCAGAGTCACTTTGAAATATAATATTCCCTTTGGTTTTCAGGATGAGTGTATCCCTGTCCACAGTTAAAGGTGCACTCAGACGAACAGGTGTTTTAAACACAACATCAGCAAGTAAAAGTGTATCTCCCTTTAGTTTCAGCAAGGTATCCCTGATCATTTTTTCCTGTACATTGAAGCCGGGTTTTAATGCTGTGACCGGAGCTATCCCCGGCTGATTGAGTTTTGTTCCTTCAGCAGTATGGTAAAAAAACAACCAGACAGTAGTTCCTAAAAACAATAAACATAAAGCAGACAGTAAAAAAATCAATCCTTTAGTACTCTTTTGTTTAGGCTGGAATGGCTGAGGCGTGGTTTTAACTGTATCCTTTACCGGTTCAGTTAAAGCAGAGCTAACCGGCCGCTGAATTTTCGCAGCTTTTTCTCCTCCCGGAGTTCCATAAACCACAGGCGCTTTATCATTTTTAGCCAGTACAACGGTGATATTATCTTTCCCCCCTGCACGATTGGCCTCCTCTATCAGTCTTTCAGCTTTGACACTCAGGTTCTCTGAGCCACTAAGTACCGCGGTGATCAGCGCCGCATCTACCAGATCCGTTAATCCGTCACTGCAAATCAGCATCATATCGCCAGGTAAAAACGGGGAAGATCCGGTTTCAAAATAAGCATCCGTCATCCCCTGCCGGCTTGCCAGTCCCAGGGCCTGATTAATCTGGTTACGTTTGGGATGCTGCATCGCAGCTTCTTCTGTTAAACGTCCTGATTCTTCCAGAAAACCAACAAAAGACTGATCATGGGATATTTTAATCAGCGAATGATCTCTGAACAGATAAAGCCTGGTATCGCCAACATGGATGTAATGAAACAAATTATGCTGTCTGTCTACTACCGCAAGCGTCGCCACACAGGCCATATCCATCAGATCCAGATCGCCCTGCTTATGGGTAATAATCTGTTCATTAGCCAGATAAAAAACCCTGAGCAACTGACTGATCAAATCCGGCTCAACTGTTGCCAGTTCTCTTAAAACAACTTCTTTTGTCAGTGCCGCCGCAATTTCTCCACCGGCATAGCCACCAACTCCATCAATCACACCCGCAATCATGAATTTGTTATCCATTACCTCATATGCAATGAATTCATCTTCATTATTCTCTCTTACCTTACCGGCATCAGTAATTCCAAATAAACGATCAGCCATTATTTCTGCGATTTTTTAATATCTCTAAAGTGCCATACCAGCAGCAAAATTCCTATAGCCAGCAGCCCGGCTGATAAATAATTAGTCATCCGGATTTAAGGTTTAAATATGTTAATCCCGATGATACCATTCAGTAATATCTTTGAATTAAAAGGCAGCTCCACCCAGTCCGGAGCATTCACCTCACTGCGGTAAACTTCAACTTCATTCACCATAGTTTTTTCACCAAAGGAAGCCAGATAAAATTTACCTTCAGCTTCACTATATCTGATCGTCAGATGCGGTGTATTCACCCAGTCGGACGGAATAGTAAAAATATGAGGTTCCTTTCTGTTTTCATCCTTACCCGAAACCACTATTTCAGGACTGGTCATCAGGTACTCCAGTTTTTTACCTCTGAAATTCTGATCCGGCATAATCGTTTCCAGGCGGGCCAGTACTTTATCAGACTTGCGTTTCACCAGTTGTGCATTCTCCAGATCCATAGCATAAGGCAGTTCATAATACCCCTCACTGTAATAAGTGAAACCATTTAAAATATCCTGATTCACATCCAGCGTTTCTGCAATTCCGGTTTGGCGCGGAATAAAAGTAACCCTTAAATTCTCTTCCTTTTTAGTACTTCCTGGCAGTAATTTCCCAATAAACCCTTTATCTCCACGCTGATAATCAGGATGAGAAGCCAGCCTGAAAACCCATTTGGAACTTGAAGGTTCAACAGTTTTACCCATTTTACGGTACTCTTTCAGAACTTCATAAAACTGGTTTACTGATTCATGTACAATGATTCCGAACAAACCCTGTTTATGTTCCAGAAACTCTTTATAATCCTCTTCATTAAAACAGATAATGTATTCATGATAGAATACGATACGGTTGGCAAAGGATAACTGACCTATAGATTCTTTGAATTTATCGAGTATATATTTATAAACTTCATCGGGTGTTAAACCTTTGACTGCTTTTTTTGCTTTACTTTTTTCTGTCGGAAGAAACCAGTCCTGCAGACCCGTTTTTTTCCAGAAAGTTGACTTTTCTGCCATTTTATTCCTGTTAATTTATTAAAAATGAAGCGTGGTATCCAGATTCATTGTACTGGTATCCTGTTGAGTTTGCGGCACAGGTTTAAGCTGTATCGGCGGATTTGTAGTTGTTCCGCTGTCATTTAATGAATCCCGCTCCTTATCCCAGCTATATCCTTTATCTTTATTATCCTGATTGTTCTGATCCTGTTTAACCTTTCCCTTAACCGGCAATACCTTTGTAACGGGTTTGGCCGGTTCTTTAAACAGTAAAAAATAACTCAGTAAAGCAATCATCAAAACTACACCTGCCGATAAAACATAAAATACCGGTTTAGAGATAGCGATTACACCTGTATCCCTGACAGGCTTTCCTTCCTGTGCTTCCTGATAATGTAAAAGCAAAGTCTGTAACCGTTCATTTTCCATTTGCAGTAAAGAAATACCGGCTGTATCAGCTACTGTATTTCCCGTAGCCGCAACACCGCTGTTTACTATAGCATACTGCAGCTCCATCCCATTCCTGTATCTTGATCCGGGTACTTTTTCCAGACATTTTGCAATAATATGCAGCAACCATTCCGGCACCTGCATTTCATGTGCTGTTTTTTCTGCCGACCAGCTTTCCGGTATATGCTGTTTTCTTAGGGTCAGCAAATCAGGAACAGGCAATTCCAGATGACCGACCAATACATCATTACGGGATTTCTGCCCGTTATCCAGTAAAGGAAAAGGAACCTGTCCGGCAAGCAATTCATACAGAATTACCCCATAACTGTAAATATCCGTTTCAAAAAGCATTTGCCCTTCGCTTTGCTCAGGTGCCATAAACTCAATGGCTCCGGCGTGGCGGATACTGGTTCTGCGCTGTTCATCAGACATTGCTGACAAGCCAAAATCCAGCAGCACATAATTGCCTGTATGAATATTAAACTTTACATTATTACTCTTAATATCTCCATGTTTCACGGCAACTTTATGACAATGTGCCAAAGCATTTGCCAGATGATCAGCTACCTTAATCACCTCCTTGACCGTAAATATTTTATCATGGGGTTCTTTCAGCAATTCTTCCAGATCGGGCCCTTCAATATATTCCATTTCTATAAATGGAAATGACCCGCTTTCTGTAATTCCTGAATTTAAGATTTTAACAATATTAGGATTAGGCTCCTCATTTACTTTTTTCAGTTTCTCCACTTCATTCCTGAAACTCCTGAAATTTTTATCTTCAGTACTTTCTGTATGAACCGGTGTCGGTAATAATTTTACCGCCGTAATAACAGGACCAAAACGTCTTCCCTTATAAACTGAACCCTGGCCACCGGTGCGTAGTGCACCCATATTTTCCAGACCTTCAGTAATCGTAAATACTTTACTCATTTAAGCTAAATTCAACTCTGTGTGTCAGGTAAAATTACTACAATTTTGGTTCCAATGTTCATTTAAAAAACGATTAGGCTACATACAACCCCAGATTTCAATAAATTCTACTGTCATTCCCCATAAATGACAAAAAGAAACATTTTTCTTCATACATAACCGGTTCCTGAAGGCTGATAATGCCCCTCTTTTTACAGGAAAAACCAGCAAAAAAATGCTCCAAAAAACCGCTTGAATAACGCTTTTTCAAACCGCTGATTATAAGGTAGTTATACCCACCTTGTTCAGACATCGTTCGAACATCATTCAGAGACTGTTCAGACAACGTTCAGATAGCTTCGAATAAGAGGTGAATTTGCACTGAATAATTCTTTAGGTACCTGTTTTTAAGGACATTCCAAACGGATAATTTCCTCAACCCGGTAAAGATCAAAATCAAAAGGCCGGACAGCTTATTTCCTGAGAAATGAACTATCCGGCCTTTTGATTTAACCTGATCCGGGCGCCCGACAGGAAACCTTTAATATCAGCTATTTAAGAATCCACATAAGCTGATTATTATCATCGCTTCCGTTATACTGACTGGCAATTGCCGCAGTAACATTAGCAGAGTTATAATTGAGCTCTGCAGAAGGATAAAACCAGCGAACCGGAAAATTAGAAGATGGAATATTTAAACTCGATGCAGGATTAAGCTTAAAAACCGGATATCCTGTTCTTCTGTTTTCAAACCAGGATATGAACCTGCTTCCCTGTAAAAAGTTGGCCAGATATTTCTGCGTGATAATCTGTGCAATCTGTTGTTCTGCAGAACCTGTTAAAACTACTCCTTCAGCAGAAGGATAAGCATTAATATAAGCATCATCCATTTTCATATTATGATGATAATCTGCAAGATCAGGAGTATTAACCGCAATAAATTTCATAGAACCGGAAATGCCGGCTGCATAATATGTCTGTGCTGCTGCACCGCCCAGCCAGCCTCTTACTGTGGCTTCAGCCAGTGCAAACTGTAAATCCCAGTAACTAAAAACACTTACAGGCTCAGCATTAACCAGCTGCACATAACGGTTATTCAGATCAGAATAATCCTTGCTGCCTCTTGTAGTTTGCAGTGCTGTAAATGCATTGGAAGGTTCTACGCCTACATAGGCATTATAATCAGACTGAGTTGCACCTGCAGCAATTTTTACCGGCGAAGGTTTAGCAAAATAAAACAACCTTTTATCTTTCATGGCTTTTAAAGGATCAAGCAGCACATTAGATAACATGGTGTAGTTCGATTTCACAAATGAATTTCCAGATCCTGCCGGCACGTCAGACCAGGGATAATTCTGTCCGGCCATCGCTGTATAAGCGAGAGCAAAATTATCTTTATAATCACGCATCAGCGGACGATTGGCTACGATGTCTTTAAAACGTTCAATAACTTTAAAATCTGCATCTGATGTCTTTTTATATAAATTCAGCAGGACATGAAGTTCAAAACTATTCGTTAGTCTGCGCCAGTTATCTACTTTACCTCCGTAAACAGGGTCACCGGCAAAATTATCGCCTGTGGCAAATAACTCATTAGCCAGATCCAGTTCTTTCAGTATCCCCAGAAATACAGTTTTCTGTGCATCATATTTTGGTTGTAAAATACGATCTGATTCTCCTTTATTAGCTTCCGAATACGGCATATCACCGACCTGCATAGTGCTGATAAAAAACTGGTAGGCGCTGATAAAATGTCCTAAACCTTCATAGGATTTTCTCAGCCCGTCAGTGGTTGCATATTTCAGCATAGGCGGAATGTTCCTTAAAACCTTAACAGAATCAAAATCAGTTCTGCCCAGTTTGTTATACTGAAACCCCTCCTGTCCTTCACCCCAGGTCAGATATTTACCCAGTAAAAACGGCTGCATAAAGGATTTCTGGGAGCTGATCGAATTTTTGGTTATATTCAGAATCATTGTTGTAGCCAGCATAGACGAATTTACCTGCGTGGTCACATTGGGGTTCGTATTGATTTCTTCGTATTTCTGACAACCATCAATCACCACCGCTAAACCGGATAACAATAAAATATATTTTAAAATCTTCATAATATCTTTCTTAAAAAATGCTAATTAAAATCCAACTCTAAGATTAAATCCTACCATACGCATAGAAGGAGAATTCAGGTCTTCTTTATTGACATCAGGGTCTGAGAATTTGAATTTTGTCCACATAAACAGGTTCTGTCCGGTTAAGGCTAAAGAAGCTGATTTAACCCCTAATTTGCTGACAAAAGAAGCAGGCACTTTATAGCCTAATGAAACTTCTCTCAGTTTAATAAAGGAAGCACTTTGCACCCCCATATCTCCACCTCTGTAATTCTGTGCATAATCCTGATAACCTACCTGCACATCATTGGGTGCATACTGACGGGTATCACTGGTAATATTTCCGTATTTATCATAAACAGCAACCCCCGAAATAACCTTTACGCCCTTACCCACATAATTATTCAGGCCATTAACCACTTGATCATAGCGGTACTGATTATCAGATTCAGGATTAGTACCAGAATCCCACATTTTATCATAGATATAGTTGTATAACACTCCACCAATTCTGCCATCTATATTTACACCCAGTGTCCAGTTTTTGTAAGTAAAATTGTTAATGAAACCGAAACTGAAGACTGGTTCACTATAACCATATTTCTTATTGTAATCACTGCTCACCGGAATTCCGTTACTATGAATCACATTGCCGGAAGGATCTGTCAGCCAGTAACTATCCGTATAGGTATCTAAACGCTGGCCTTTCCTGACCCATTGATTATCACTGGAATAAACCGGATCCAGCTGATCATAATAGCGATGCTGATTTGACCAGTTAGCCATAGAGTACCATTCAAAATCCTTGCTCTTTAACACAGATCCATCCACTGTAATTTCCACTCCGCGACGGGTATAGGTCTCTTTTGTATTTACTAGCGTAGTTGAAAACCCAGAAGTGGAAGGCAGTTTTGCATTGGTCTGCTGGTTATAATAATACTTATTGAAATAAGCCACATCAAAATGCAGACGTTTTTTAAACAGGTAACCGGCAGCGCCAATCTCCCAGGTACGTTGTGAACTTGGCAGAATATCACTCGCTCCCTGTAATTTATAGGGATAACTCGCAGAGTTTAAATTACCCCATATCGCACTGCTGGTTCTGTAAGCAATATTGGTCTCAAAAATTCCAGCTGGTGTTTTAAAATCTGCAAATGAGCCCCTGATTTTAAACAGGTCAATAACCTCAGGTAGTTTAACCAATTGTGAAATAACTACACTTGAACCCACTGAAGGATAAAAATAAGAACCTGTGGCTTTGGGTTGTGTTGAGATCCAGTCATTACGACCTGTAAAATCTAAAAAGACAGCATCATTCCAGCCTACCGCAGCGCGGGCATACAAACTGCTGGACTCTTTAGGTGAAAAATACGGGGTTACTTTTGGCGGTTCTATAGATCCGTTAAGTGAAAAATAAGTAGGTGAGATTAATCCGTTTTTAGTAACAGCATATAATCCTTCATCTTCTTTATGGAAAAAGTTCCCTCCTGCCAGGGTTTCAAAAGAGAATTTGTTAACTCTTTTATTATAAGACAAAATCATGTCATTACTGGTGCTGTAGCCTTTGGTATTATTGATACTGTACATACCTTTGGCATCCCACCCGCCACGGGTAGAAAAGATATTAGCTGTTGGATTACGCATCGTTTCGCGGTTACTGTAATTGTCATAACCCAGACGCAGCATTAAATTCAGATCCTTTGTGATTTTATAGTTAGCTGTAACACTCGCATTTACCGTATTTTCCTGAATAGCATCCAGTTTTTCATTGGCAATCAGATATGGATTGTCATACCAGTTGGTGTACATCCAGTTTTGTGTCTGATTAGGTACTTTCCAGTAATCTTTATAATCTCTGATATCATATTCTGTACCCGTCCACATCACTAACTGGTATAGATATCCCTGATTCTGATAACCGCCTCCCCAGATCTGTGGTGCAGTACGGCGGCTTAAACCAAAATGACTTTCAATTTTAAATTTGTCATTGATTTTGATTTCCCCTCCTGAAGTTAAATTAACCATATTCAGCGACTGGTTAGGAAACTGGCCTTTATTGTAAACATGATTCAAACCAATTTTAAAACTTCCGTTTTCACCGGTTTGGGCAATGGTGATATTGTTATTGGCAATAATCCCGGTGCTGGTAAAATTTTTCAGGTTGTCTTTTCCTACAGAACGTAATGGTCTGTTTTCTTCAAATTGTTTGGTTATCGGGTTCCAGTCTCTTCCTGTTTTTCCGATATCCAGACGCGGGCCCCAGACATAGTCATTGTTTAAATCACCATTATCACCTCTTCCATAAGAACTCTGAACTTTGGGAATAGCCAGATAACCCAGCTGAAACATCGTATTGCTGTTCACATCGATAGAGAATCCTTTGCCTGCAGCTCCTTTTTTCGTCGTAATCAGATATACCCCGCCTTTAGCCCTTGCACCATATAAAGCAGATGCTGTCGGGCCTTTCAGAATATCTATACTTTCAATATCATCGGTAGGAATATCTCTCAACGTTAAATTGTCATAATCCACCCCGTCTACCACTAAAATAGCCGACTCTCCTCTGAGTTCCAGTGTTGGCCTGGCATTAAACTCTGTAGAATTTTTCACGACCAGACCTGCAACCCTGCCGGTTAATGAAGTACCGACATCCACACCTTTGACAGTTTGCAGCTCTTTGCCAGATACCTTTTGTACGGCATAGCCCAGCGATTTCTCCGAACGTTTAATTCCCAATGCGGTTACCACCACTTCTGTCAGTTTATTATCTTCAGGCTTCAGAGAGATGGTATAAGGCCCGCTGTTTTGCACAATAAGCTCTTGTGCAGCATAACCAATAAATGAAATGACCAGCGTAGCTCCTTGCGGAGCGTTCAGGCTGAAATTACCATTACGGTCAGTTACAATACCGGTTTTGGTGCCTTTGATCAGTACACTTGCGCCAATGACAGGCAGCCCGGCATCATCTAAAACCCTTCCTTTCACCGGCTCAGTGACTACTGTCTCTGCTTGCGGCAGCGTCTTTTTAAGTACAATGTTTTTCTGAAAAATCCTGTACGTTAAAAGCTGGTTTTTCAAACATAAATCAAGTACCTGTTCGATAGTGCCCTGGTTGATATCAACCGAGATTCTGGCCGATGCAGGCAGTTCCAGATTATCATACAGAAAGAGATAATCGCTTTGTTTTTCGATAGCTTTCAGTACTGTTTCTATAGAAACATTTTTTTGTTTGAGTGTAATTTTCTGGCTGTACACACTGGCATGAACTTGCATCAGACCTGTAAATAACAGGATTACAAATAGTTTCATTACTAATAAAATTTGAGAAGATTTAAACTGTATTCGTGGTACAGTCTTTAAGAATGCACTAAAATTCATAAATTGCAAAGGGTTTTAAAATATTATTGCTTAGATAATTTTTATTCCGGATTCAGGACGATTGTCCATAAGGAGTTTAACCCCATAATATGCGGGGGGTGCTGCGAACACTTCCCGCTTTTTACTGGTTAACCATTTTCTAGAAGATCAAGAGTAATTCTATTTCATACAGATGGATTTAAAGGTTAATAATTAGTTGAGCTGGTAATTTTTTCTATCGCTGACTCACAATAATTTTATGATCTTCTATATGGCAGTGAATGCCAGAATAGGCAAGCATCTCCAGTAATGTTTTCACATTAACACTTCTGGGAATCTTACCCGAATATTCCTTTTTAGGCATTTCACCCTGATAAACTACATCAGTAGCGTACCATCTTGAGATTTGCCGCATAACGCCATGCAGATCTGATTTCTCCAAAAGGAAATATCCGTTTTTCCAGGCAATCGCCCGTTCCGGATCTTCCAGATCATGTATGCGGATCTGGCTGGAAGCACTGGTTCTGGCTTGCTGTCCGGGTTTGAGCAATGATTTTTCCGTTCCTTTGCTGATCTCTACTGACCCTTCCAGCAATGTAGTCTGCTCAGATTTTTCATCATCATAGGCCATCATATTGAAATGTGTTCCTAAAACTCTGACCTGGGTCTGATCCGTTTCTACATAAAAAGCTTTGGATTTATCTTTTGCAACCTCAAAATAGGCTTCACCACTCAGTTTTACTTTACGGGTGTTCCCTGGAAATGCAGTTGGAAAGGTTAAAGAAGAGTTAGCATTCAGCCAGATCTTTGTACCATCAGCCAGCAACAGCTGATATTGCCCGCCACGGGGAGTAGAAATGGTATTGTTTCTGGCAGTACCCTGATTATCACCGGTGACCTGGTAAATCAATCCGCCATTTTTAGTCTTGGTGACAATAACACCGGCCTGTTTGGCGACCTGACCATTTCCTGCATCGGTCAGACTGATACGGCTTCCATCTGCCAGCGTTAAAATAGCTTTATTTGTACCTGGTAAGATCTGAGTCTGATTTTCAGCGCTGGCAAAACTATGTCCGGGCCTGCTTGCCGGTTTAAAATAAAGAATTGTAACACTGAACAGCATACACAGCACTGCTGCTGCTGCAATCCACGGATATATTTTTTTAAGTTTACGGGGTTGTACAGTTACAGGCTCAGCTTCTTCTGGTTCAGTTTCTTCTGGTTCAGCAATACCGATCTGTTTTTTAATTCCCTGGTAAAGCTGCGCGCTGAGATCTGAAGAACCTTTCCCGGTTTCATCAGCTCCTAATTGCTTATACCAGCTTTCAACAAGCATTCTTTCTTCTGTTGTTGCTGTATGATTATTGTATCTGGCAATGATTGCCCTGAATTGTTCCTGATCCAAAATAAGCTTTGTTTCTTATATATCCGTTCAGGAATAAGAAAGTACTAGATGGATTTGAAAAAAAACAAAATTTTAGTCAGTAGTAAAAAAATCACTGCCAGATCAGGGTTGTATTCCCTTAATTTCAGCCTCAGCCTGTGATAGGCATTTTGCAGCTGATTCTTGATGGTCTGTTCTGAAAGCCCCAGTTCTTCGGCAATTTGTTTGATCGAAAAGTTATCATCTTTTTTTAAGACATAGATCTCTTTCATTCTTGAAGGCATACGGTTGACCTCTCCTTCGATAATTAACTTCAGCTCTTTTTCCAGAAATCTTTCATGGGAACAAAAATCAAGCAAAGCATCTGCCGGACAGATTTGCAGGGCATGTTTTAACCGCACCGCATCTTTCTCGAAAATCTTAAGAATCTTATTTCTTAGAATACCATGTAAATAAGCAGGAATATTAGCGTCTTGGGTTAAAGTATCCAGGTTATCCCAAAAGGCAACAAAGACATCCTGTACCAGATCCTTGGCCAGATCTTCAGACTGCACTTTACTATAAGCCTTTCTGTACAGGGGTTGCCAGAATTCTTCAAACAGTTTTTCAAATGCTTTATTTTTGTCTGATCTGAGAAGATAAAAAAAATCAAATTCAAACGTTTTAATCATCTTGCATATGGCTTAAAGAATAGCATATTTTTATCCCTGCTGACTTGAATCTTCCAGTTTTAATTTAAGTCCGCAAATGTAGCCTGATTCAATTAACTGAATATTAACTTATCAATAAATCAAGTTATCAGACACCGTTCATACCAGGACCTGATTCATACCTAATATATAGATATTTATACACGGTCAGAAGGGTAAAATAAATAAAATGTTACGCAAACGTTTGTGTTGATTATTCAGCTTTGAAATACATCTTTCTGATTTTCTCAGCCTCGTCCCTGCTGTTTACATTGCTCAGTACCATTTGATGAAAAGGCTTTAACAGCGTGATTTCGTTTCTGAGCAGTACATTGCGCGGAGAAGACAGTCCTTTTTCAAGTGAAGCAGTGAGTACCGGGCTGGCAGAAGGCTCCCATATGGTAACTAAAGGTTCCGGCAGGCCATCTGTACCGGTAAAAGCAGTTGCCATCACGGCGGGATTTCTTTGCGCACACAGATAATCCAAATGCTGCCGGTCTATTAAAGGTAAGTCGCAGGCAACAACCAGCCATGCCGCATCCTTATTTTGTTTAAATGCAGATAAAATTCCTCCAAGGGGTCCTGAGTCCTTATAAAAATCGGCAAGCGGTGTATAACCATCCTGCTCTATTTCCTTTTGCTGCTCTGCACGGCAGGAAATAAATATCTGCTGACAATAAGACTTCAGCAAATCAGCCACATGTTCACGCTGAGGTTTATCATACCAGTTAATCAGCCCTTTATCACGGCCCATCCGGGTACTCTTTCCTCCTGCCAGGACCAATCCGTATAATTCAGGAACGCGGGACATATTTTTTGATAGAATCCATTTGCATGTATAAAACTACCATTTATTTAGAAGCCATTTGAATTTTATTTTGAGGTATTTAAAGGTTCTGTTAAATGGAGTACAGCTGATTTTTAAACCTGCAACCTTTACAGCCGGATCTGATTCAGAGCAATGTGCAGCCTCCGCTCCGCGGCTGCCGCGATTACCGGGACTGATATGGTCCTGGAAACATTACCAATGACCTGATTAGAAAAGCAGGTGGGCTGATTGAACTTTATGCCCACCTGGATATAACGGCGAGTGTACTGGAGGCTATCCTTTAACCAAGATCAATACGCTTTATTTTCCAGCCTCCCACCTGCTGCTGAATATTCCACAGCTGATGGTACAGACCATTTGCCGTTATCAGATCCTGGTGTGTACCTTCTTCGGCTAAAGCACCATCTTTAAGCACCAGGATCTGATTTGCATTTTTGATTGTGGTTAACTTATGTGCCACAACAATTACTGTTTTATTTTTCACGAGTTCCTGAATAGCTTGCTGTATATAAATCTCGTTTTCCGGATCGAGAGAGGCAGTTGCTTCATCCAGTAAAACTATAGGAGCATCTTTCAATAAAGCACGGGCGATACTGATTCTTTGTTTTTGTCCTCCGGAAAGCTGATTACCACCCTCTCCTGCTTTGGAATGAAGTCCGTTAGGTAATTCCCAGGCAAAATCAAGTACCTGTGCCAGATCGGCTGCCTGAATAACTTCATCTTCGGTTGCGTCTGGTCTGCCAAACAGAATGTTGTTAAAAATAGTATCATCAAACAGGTATACCTCCTGAAAGACTTCGCTGATTAAAGCATATACCTCTGCCGGCTCCATATCTTTTACGTCAACTCCGCCAATTTTCACGCTCCCCTGTCCGGCATCCCAAAAGCGGGCCACTAATGAAGTAATGGTGGTTTTCCCTGAACCGGAAGGCCCGACCAATGCCATCAGACTATTTTCCGGGACACGAAAAGAGATGTTTTTCAATACATTCTTTTCCTGATGATAACCAAAACTTACGTTCTCAAAAACGACATCAAATTTTTCAGGCACCAGTTTTTTACCGGCCGTCTGTTCTTTGATCCGCAGTACATCGATGACCCTGCTTAAACTGATATTCATGTAACGCAGAATTACATAATCAACCAGGACGATTTTGATCGGTTCATAAAGACGGTACCCGATAATTAAAAAGGTAATCAGTGCAGATGCAGCCAGACTCCCCTGAGCAAAAAAAGTAATCGCTATACCGATCATCAGTAAAAAGAATAATTCGAGTATCATCCCTGCAATAATGACCAGTGGCCCTGGTATCACTTCGGTACGGATGCTTGCTTTACGAAAATCATTCAGCGCCTTATCCAGGCTGACAAAACGTTTACCGGTCATTCCAAACGATTTGATATGACGGATACCCTGTACGTACTCCAGAAAACGGGCTCCGGTCTGGTTTCTGGCCAGCACGTGTTTTTCACCTTGTCTGCTAACCAGGTAATCGGCACCTATAATGACCAGCCAGCAAATCGGCAATGCGGCCAGCAGGACCAGCGCCAGACGCCAGTCGGTTATCAATAAAAACACAGAAATAATCAGTGTAGCAAAGATAGCAGAAGCCATATTAGCTATAGTATGTCCGAAAATCATTTCAAAATTGGCTACATCCTGTAAAACAACCGAAGCCAGATCTCCGGGATCACGCTGTTTAAAAGTCCCCATAGACAACCGTTGTAAATGATTACCCAAACGGACTCTTAAATTGGTGGAGAGCTGATAAGTCATGATATTACTGGTCACTATGGTTTTTACGGCCAGGAACAACTGGATAATCAGCAGACCAATCATGATCCAGATATAATTCCACAGACGGGACTGAACGGGATTACCACTAAACAATTCGCGGATAATCAGCAGGAGAAATCCTGCAGGAACTGCGATGAAAGCACCATGGAGCAATTCAAGCAAGATGCTTTTACGTACCAGTCCGGGTGAGGTTTTAAACGTGAAGAAGAGATTCTTTATCATTTTATGATTAAATATGCTGCGTTTTGATCAGACAGATTAAAAATTAACTACTAAGGGGTTGGGTTACGGTAATATTTTCAGACAATGCAAATTCTTTAGCTCTGGTATGTGCATTCCACAGCTGCTGATACAGTTTGCAATCGTCCAGTAATTCTTCATGTTTTCCGATTCCGGCAACTCGTCCGCGGTCCAGTACAACGATCTGATCGCAACTGGTAATTGTACTTAAACGATGTGCAATGACAATTACAGTTTTATTCGTGATCAGTTCATTAAACGCTTCCTGGATCAGGTTTTCATTTTCAGGATCACTAAAGGCTGTAGCTTCATCAAGTATAAGAATCGGCGAATCTTTTAGAATTGCTCTGGCCAGCTGTATACGCTGTTGCTCCCCACCACTGAGATGCACTCCATTTTCTCCCCACAATGTTTGGTAACCAGCTGGTAACTGTTCAATAAAGTTATGGCATTGTGCTGCTTTTGCTGCCGCAATAATCTCTTTCTCTATTTTGTCCATCCCCATACGGATGTTCTCAAAAATAGTCTGCTGAAACATGAAGCTATCCTGAAAAACGAAAGAGACATGTTTCATGAGCTCTTCTGGCCGGAGTTCTCTGATGTCCAGTTTACCAATAGAAACAGTACCATATTTTACATCCCAGAAACGGGAAATCAGCTGTGCAGCGGTGGATTTACCAGACCCTGACGGACCAACCAGCGCAGTAATACTACCTTGCGGGACAGCAAAACTAACACCATTCAGTACAAGTGTCTGCTCATCATAACTGAAAGATACCTGATCAAATTCAATACTAAAGTCATCAGTCAGCTCATCTTCGCCTGTAGTTTCCTGTTCCTGACTGAACAGAATTTCATCCAGCCGTTTCACCCCGTGGTTAATCAGTGAAATCTGCGGCCCCATATTACTTAAGGCAAACAACGGACGGATATAACCCACACCCAGAATCAGGAACAGAAAAAACACAGCCAGACTTAGTCCTCCGTTAAAATACAAATAGAAGCCAAGTGCCAGAACAGGCAGAGAGGCATTACTGATAAAACTGACAAAGACGCCATATCCCGGAGCAGAACTGCGGATATAGGTCACCACCATATCTCTGAAACGATATACTGATCCGCTGTACTGCGCAAAACTATCTGCAGTATGCCCGAAAATCTTAATCACGGGCATAGCTCTGACAAACTCTACAATACCCGAGTTCATATTTTCCAGTGCGTTATGATAGGCCGTTAACTCACTGTTTCTTGCTTTACTGAAAAAGACGGGCATAAATACTGCCAGCAGAATGATAGGCAGACAGCTGCTCAGCGCCAGTATCCAATTTACAGTAAACAGATAAATCAGTGTTACTACCGGCAGTGTAATTCCTTTGACAAAATCAGGAATACTGTGTGCAATGAAGTTTTCGATGCGCTCTACATCGTCTGCCATTATTTTTTTCAGCGCCCCGGAATTATTCTGATTGATAAAGCCTATAGGTAACCGGCCCAGTTTTTCGGCCATTTGTTTCCGCAGCTGATATAAAATATTAAATGCTGCGATATGTGAAGTCACTCCTGCGGCATACAATAAAGCATATGCAGCAATCATAGCCAGCACAGCCTGCCAGATATAATTAATCATCTGAGTGGTGTCAACAGGTGGCTCCAGCATAGCCTGGACTATATAATAGACCAGTATGTAAGGAATAATGGTAAGCAGCGAATGGATAACAGCCAGTACTGCTGATACACTCAATAGTAATTTTTCTTTTCCGGCAATCTGCAGTAACCTGCCAATACCGTTTTTAGGTTTTGTAGTACTCATATTCGTTTTAAACTAGCTTAAAAATATTATTTATAATTCTTCTAAATAATATTAGCTTTGTACAAAGATGTACTGTGTTTAAAAAAAACATTTATATCAAAAGGATAGGTTTTTATATCAAAAGGATTAATTATGGGAATGGCTTTATGTGATGAATATGGTAAATGGACTGAAATTGGTGGAATCGCCGATTATTCAGGTCTGTTACCACCATTCGTGACTGAGCGCAAAGAAAAATACAACTTCCCTTCCTTTGATGCAGAACTAACGCACCTGACTTTACCCAATATCTATATCGTATTTGGGGATATGAGAATCAAAAACCACAGACTCCGCTTCCGTTCAACGGATGAGCCCGACTTTGTGGAACTCCATTTTTCTCTGGCCGGAGGTGGTTCTATGGAGAACCATATTAATGGTCATATCCATGAATTTAAACCTTTACAACATAACCTGCTTTACAGTCCTGAATTTGATGGTGTTGGTCAGTATAATCCAAATGTACCTTATCAGTTCTTTGAGATTCATTTTCAGATAGCCTATTTTCTTGAACTGGTCAAAGATGTGGGTGGTTTATTGGCTGTATTTTGTAAAAATATACAGAAACACCAGTTTTCGGACCTGTCTGACAGTAATTTGAGAATGACTTTTGCAATGCAACAGTGTATTCGTGAGATTATAAACTGCGATTTTTCAGGGGGATTGAAACTGATATTCTTACAGGCAAAATGTATGGAATTACTGAGTCTGCAGGCACAGGCCTTTGAACAGCTCGCTAAAAAAAACACGAAGTCTGTATTGAAATCTGCCTACGAGAAAGATTGTATTCATTATGCCAGAGAATACCTGACTGCCCATATACACACCCCACCTTCTTTAGCCGAATTAGCCAGAATAGCAGGCATCAATGAATTCAAGTTAAAGAATGGCTTTAAAGAGCTTTTTGACACCACTGTTTTTGGGTATTTAAGCGACGTGAAACTGATGGAGGCCAGAGAACAATTGCTTTCGGGCATTCCGATCAAAGCCATCTCAGAGAATATGGGTTATTCTTCTGTACAGCATTTTAACACGGCATTCAGCAAAAAATTCGGTATTTCTCCGGGCAAAGTCAAACTGAATTAATTATCTTCAACTGGTAATATCTTTTAGTTATGGAATACGAAGATCAGCTGCTTAAAGAGTTTATGGCTAAAAAATCAGCACATGCTATCATCCTTTTCGAGGAATTAAACGAAGCATTCCAGCAGATAGGAAAGATTAGTTTTCATCCTGCCAAAACCATGATTGCTTTTTCTGCGAGAATCAATTTTGCCTATGTTATACAAATGGGCAAAGATTTCATTGACGTTGTTTTTCCCTTTAAAGAGGTCTATGAGGATAATCTGTGTTTCCGGAAAATAAAACAGGTTCCCGGCAGTAATGACTATAATCACCATATCCGCATTTATGCTAAAGAGGATCTGAATGAAGAGGTCAGGATGTATATGAAAAAAGCTTATGAAAATGGTCTGTAAATGAAAAGGCCGCCCTGATGAGGCAGCCTTTTCATTTATAAGTTCAATTTTACCAGCCTTTAACAGCTCCGCCTTTAAATACTTTAGCGGCAGCTTCGGCCACTTCATCAGACTGAAATGCCTTTACAAACTTTTTAATCTTCTCTTCATCCTTATTATCTTCTCTGGATACAATGATGTTTACATAAGGTGATTTTTTATCTTCTACAATCAATCCGTCACGGTCAGCAATCAATCCTACTGATGTAGCAAAAGTATTATTGATCACTGCAATAGTTACATTCTGATCATCCAGCGCTCTTGGCAACTGAGGTGCCTCAAGTTCCAGAATTTTTATCTTTTTCGGGTTGTCTACAATGTCATTTACTGTAGGTAACAAGCCAACACCTTCTTTTAATTTCAGTAATCCTGATTTTTGTAAAAGAAGTAAAGCTCTGCCTCCGTTAGTCGGATCGTTCGGGATAATGATCGTATTTCCTTCTTTCAGTTCTTCAATTTTCTTGATCTTTCTGGAATAACCTGCCAATGGGAAAACGAATGTATTACCCTGGATAGCAAACTTATAACCACGTTGTTTAGTCTGTACATCAAGATATGGTTTATTCTGGAACACATTGGCATCCAGATCACCCTGACTTAATGCCTCATTTGGCATAACGAAATCGTTAAATTGTACCAGTTCTACTTCTAATCCGAATTTTTCTCTGGCTACTTTCTGTGCTGCCTGTGCAACGGCGTATTCCGGACCTGATTCTACACCAACTTTGATATGATTCGGATCATTCTTTTTAGCTCCGCCACCACAGCTGTAAAGCGTAACTGAAGCGATAACAGCTACAGCTGCCAGTAATTGAATTTTTAGTTTCATTTATTTATTGTTTTTTTGTCAGATAGAGCCTTTAGTGATTGAAGGCCTTGTTTTTCTTTTTATTTTCTGTGATCCACCCGTTTAGCAATAAAATCACCGGTAAATTGTATAGCAAAAACCAGTACAACCAGTACAATCAGCACCGTATTCATCACCAGTACATCATAACCTACATAACCATACTGATAACCGATCTGGCCTAATCCACCTGCACCAACGGCACCACCCATAGCTGAATAACCAACCAGTGTGATCAGTGTAATAGAGGCTGTATTGATCAGTGAAGGCAAAGCTTCGGGCAGTAAAACCTTATAAACGATCTGAAAAGGGGTTGCGCCCATCGCTCTGGCAGCCTCAACCAGTCCGCCGGGAACTTCTATCAGACTGTTCTCTACCATTCTGGCAATAAAAGGTGCCGCACCAATACTTAAAGGTACTAAAGCAGCTTCAATACCGATGGAGGTTCCAACCAGCATACGGGTAAAAGGTATCATCCATACAATCAGGATGATAAACGGAATAGAGCGAAAAACATTCACTAAAACGGATACCGTATTATTCAATGTTCTGTTTTCCAGTACCTGGCCTTTACGGGTCAGATAAAGCATTACGCCGGTAGGCAGTCCAATGACAAAACCGAAAAAGCCTGAGACAAAGGTCATGACTATAGTCTCCCATGTTCCTTTGAACATCATTAAAATCATAGACTCAGACATATCCTAAAACCTCCACTTTAATCTGTTTATTTTCATAGTATGCTATTGCCTTCAGGCTGTCCTGCTGTGCTCCGGAAACTTCGATAACCATTGCCCCGAATTTTACGCCTCCGGCATATTCAATCTGTGCGTAAATGATATTATTATTGAGATTGAACAATCTGCTGACTTCCGAAAGTACCGGATCATCTACTGACTGTCCTGTAAATTCAAGTTTTAATAAGGGTTTTTTATCTGCTGAAAATGTATCAGTCAGTCTCTCCAGATAGGTTTCCGGAATATTGATTTTTAACGAAGAAGCTATAAATTCATGGGTAAGATCTGCTTTGGGATGCGCAAAAATCTCACTCACTGTGCCTTGTTCTATTAATTTACCCGCACTGATCACTGCAACTTCATCACATATACTTTTGACTACATCCATCTCATGGGTGATCAGCAAAATAGTAATATCCAGTCTTTTATTGATATCTTTTAATAAGGTAAGGATAGATTTTGTAGTTGCCGGATCCAGTGCACTGGTCGCTTCATCACATAAAAGCACTTTAGGATTGCTGGCCAGTGTTCTTGCAATAGCAACACGCTGTTTTTGTCCTCCGGATAAATTAGCCGGGTAATCTTTACCTTTTTCTTCCAGACCGACCAATGCCAGTAATTCTGCCACCCGCTGCTGTATCTGTTCTTTTGGAACACTGTCCAGCTCTAAAGGGAAAGCAATATTTTCTGCAACGGTTCTGGATGATAAAAGATTGAAATGCTGAAAGATCATACCAATCTGTCTTCTCTCTTTAGCCAGCTGCGCTGAGGATAAATTAATCAGATTGAGCCCGTCAACGATAACTTCTCCTGAAGTTGGTCTTTCCAGCAAATTCACACAACGGATCAGGGTGCTTTTACCTGCACCTGAAGCTCCGATCACCCCATAGATTTTACCTTTGGGAACGGTCAGTGACACGTCCGACAAAGCAGTAATCTCTCTGTTTTTCTGGTGAAATTGTTTAGTTATATTTTTTAATACAATCATGTTCGGCGCAAAAGTAATAATAATCATCAATAGTCTATTACATTTATAGACTTTAACTATCAGGATGATAACAAAAAAGGCACTGTGAAAGCGCCTCTTTTGTTTTTATTGTTCAAACTAAGATTTTTTTTTAATGATCATTCTCTCTGCCTGTTTTAATTTAATGTGGCCATATCAATTACAAAACGATAATGTACGTCTCCGGCCAGGGTACGTTCATAAGCTTCATTGATCTTATCAATACCAATCATTTCCACATCTGAAGTAATATTGTGTTCTGCACAGTAATCCAGCATTTCCTGGGTTTCTTTTATTCCTCCGACTAATGATCCTACCAGACTGCGACGGCCTCCGATTAACTGAAATGCATGCACATCTGAGGGTTTTGGTGGTACACCTAATAAAACCATTACCCCATTGGTACGTAATAAAGCCAGATATTCATTATAATCATGGTCTGCTGAAACGGTATCAATGATATAATCAAAACTGCCGGCCAGTTTTTTCATCGTTTCTTTTTCAGTCGTGATTTCAAAATGATGTGCACCTAATTCACTGGCATCTTTCTCTTTGCTTTTAGAACGGCTCAATACGGTGACTTCTGCTCCCATAGAAGCAGCAATTTTCACAGCCATATGTCCTAACCCACCCAAACCAACTACAGCCAGTTTATCGCCTTTTTTAACATTCCAGTGTTTTAAAGGGGAATAAGTGGTAATACCTGCACATAATAACGGTGCTACTTTTTCCAGTGGAAGCTTATCAGAAACGTTTAATACAAATTTCTGTGTAACCACGATATGAGTGGAATACCCACCGTAAGTGATTGTCTTTTTATCCTGTAACATAGAGTTATAGGTCTGCGAGTGTCCATTCTCACAATATTGTTCATTATCTTCTGCACAGTTTCTGCAATGACCGCAGGAATCCACAAAACAGCCTACACCAACGTTATCACCAACTTTAAAGCGGCTAACCTTATCCCCTACACGGGTTACTTTACCTACAATTTCATGTCCGGGAACAACAGGATACATCGTTCCTCCCCATTCATTTCTTGCGGTATGGATATCTGAATGACAGACTCCGCAATACAAGATCTTGATCTCTACATCGTCAGCACCGGGCTCACGACGATCCAGCTGATATGGGGCCAGTGGTTTATCTGCGCTATGCGCGGCATAGGATTTTACTGCTTTCATCTTTTTTCATTATTTAGTTATAATTAAATACAAAATTGAAAGGCATTTTGTTCATTTTATCTTTGCTATGATCAAAAGATAGTTATTGTGAAAGGTATTCTCCTGCTACCCTCTCAGCCGTACATTCTGTTTATACACTCTGCCAATAGGCAGCTCATGACCTGATTTCAATTTGACAGTACTCGATGAGTAGGATTCAATATCCTGTGCAAGAACAAGGTAAGATTTATGGATCCGGATAAAACCGAGATAGGCGTATTGTTCTGCGAATTCACTCATCCTTTGTAATAAGGTAAAATTCTTAAATCTCCCCACCAGCTTGATATATTCTCCCAAACCTTCTATCCAGAGTATGTCTGCCAGACGCATACGCTGGATCATATAGTCAGATTTAAACATAATGATTTTCTCATCTGTATCATTAAAGGCCGTAAATCTCTTATACTCTATTGCTTTATTCACTGATTTTTCAAAACGGGTAAAGGGTACGGGCTTAATCAGATAGTCAATCACATCCAATTCATAGGCCTGCACAGCGGAGTTGAGATCAGCAGTAATAAAAATACAAAGTGGTTTATAACTCAGCTGCTGCAAGAGTTCAAGACCGGTAAATCCAGGCATCCTGATATCGAGCAACAACAAATCGACCTTTGTTTTCTCTAAAAATGCAATTGCTTCTTTAGCATTGGAAAATGATCTGATCAGCTCTATTCCGGGTACCATTTCACCATATTCCTTCAGTAGTTTTAAAGAAGGAAGTTCGTCATCTACACATACGGTTTTTAATCTGATCATAATTTCAATATAAGTTCTGCCTGATAAATTTCTCCTGTGGCTTCAGTTTGCAATGAATAATTGTCTGCACCAATTTCTATGTTCATGAGTTGCCTGATTAAAGATAATCCTATACCCTTATACTCATAGTGCACATTAATCTCATCTGATAAGGAAATACTATTGCTGACTGTAAAAAGCCACCTGTCGTTTTCAATCACTATATTTACTTTGATCCATGCTGAAGGATCATTTCCAATTGCGGAATGTTTCAGCGCATTTTCATATAATGTGAGACAGACTGCAGGAGGTATTTCTACATCATCCATCCATTCTTCTTCTGTAAAGCCAAAAGAAATATCGAGCATATGACCATGCTTGAGCTGATACAACCCGGTCAATGCCCTGATCATCTGCAGCTCTTTGGAAATACTGATTCTTTTATGGTCAGTTTCATAAATAGTATATTGTAATAACTGACTCAGATTCAGTACTGACTGCGATTGGAGTTCATTGATATTATCCCCGATTGCATAAATATTATTGAGTGTATTCAGTAAAAAATGAGGATTTACCTTAGACTTCAGCAGGTTCATGTCTGCTTCTTTTTTAATCCGTTCAAGTACAACCAGATCATTTTCTATCATAAACTTATGTTTTGATATTCCGAGCAGACTGGAAACTAAAATACAGATCCCGTGTGAGGTATAGATGAAAATAAACAAAAGTCCCTGTTCAATTTTCGCAGGTGGTCCTGCAATCAATCCCGGTTCAACCAGAATCCTGGTCAGACTGAAGACGACAAAAATCAATATGGTATAAAGTATATACTGGGCATAGTTTCTGGTAATATAAAACTCAGGAACCAGCTTATTGAAACTGATATAATAGACAGCTGCATTACTGATCAGTGCGATTATAATACAATATAAATTATAGGGAAATCCTGCAAAAGAAATATAGAAATAGATGTTTACAAAAGCGAAGATGATCCAGAACAGAATATGCTGCACCCAGAGTAACAAAGGCCAGTCCTTCTTTAGTACTGATTCTATGATCTTCTTTTCAAAAGATAATCTTAGGATCAGCACGAGAAAAATAATATTAATCAGCATTATCATCATTCCAAAGTTATCATTAAAAACCATTCCGGCTTTATCAGGTGATGGTTCTCTCCTTTTTATTGAAATCCTGTAGTTTACCTGATTTTCCTGTTGTTCGCTGAGTTTATTTCCTATCTAAAACTTATACTATCATATTAGAATCCGCGGCAAGATATTTTCAACCGGATATCCTGCAGCAACGAGCAACAATTCTAACCAGATCTAAACCATGAAACAAGTCCTGTTAAGCGCATTAATAGCACTGATACTCAACCTGTCAGTATATTTTATCGCAAGCGCCCAGCCCGGTAAATTCAATCAGTTCTACATGTTCCTTGCCAGGGCAAAAGTAGCTCCGCAATGGACCGTAACGTCATTAGTTCAATACAGAAGCTACGACGCCGATATTACTGACAGCCGGCTTTTCCTGGTTAATACTTATGCAGATTATAAACTAAAAAATGCTCCTGTTCAGTTTGGAGGTGGGTATATGTATCTGGAAATCTCACCTTATGATGAAACAGGTACAGAGAAAAAGACTATCCTTGAACATCGTGTTTTTCAGCAGGTTACTATAGGGCATAAATTAAGTGAACGGCTGGACTTATCTCAAAGATATCGTTTTGAGGAACGCTTTCTCTTTTCTGACCGTTTTATCCTGCGTGCCAGACATTTGCTGACTGCGAACTACAAACTGGGTAACCTGGAGAATGGCAGATGGACACTGATCGGAAAAAATGAGATCAGGATGAACCTCGACAAAGAAACAGCTTTTGACAGCTTTCGTTTGTGGGGAGGTGCGGGATATAAAGTGACCAAAACCTTTGAAGTGGAATCTTATTGGATGAGCCAGTTTGAATCTGGTGGTATTTTCAACTTCGGCGTACTCTCTCTGCGCAAAAGTTTCGATTTCACAAGAAAAAACAAAAATTAAGAACCCCATTAACCTTATTATATGTTAGCTTTTTTAGGATTTTTGATGATCATTACTTTTATGCTCCTGATCATGAGCAAGAAAATGTATGCATTGACAGCATTGATTATAGTGCCTATTATTTTCGGCCTGATCGGTGGTTTTGGAAATGAACTCGGCAATATGATGATGGATGGTATCAAAAAGATCGCCCCTACTGGCGTGATGCTGATTTTTGGTATTATGTATTTCAGCATCATGATTGATGTAGGTCTTTTTGATCCGCTGGTTTCTAAAATACTTAAACTGGTCAAAGGTGATCCTTTGAAAGTTACTATCGGAACTGCTATTCTTACCCTGATGGTATCTCTGGACGGAGATGGAGCTACAACCTATCTTATCGTTGTTTCAGCCATGCTGCCACTTTATAAAAGACTGGGCATTCCTGCTCTTAAACTGACTGCAATTATTATGTGTGCCGGTGGTGTGATGAATGTACTGCCCTGGGGCGGACCTACTGCAAGGGCAATGACTTCTTTACACTTAAGTTCTGCTGAATTGTTTATTCCGGTTTTACCGTCACTGGTTCTGGGAAGCCTCTGGGTAATCTTTATGGCCAGAATTTTCGGTATGCAGGAAAGAAAAAGAATGCAGCTGGCTGGTCTGGATATTAATGCAGCAGAATTTGCGGCCGAAAATGATAGTCATTTAAAATTCGGGGAATCAGGAGATCAGAGTCTGAAACGCCCTAAACTACTTCTATTTAACTTCTTACTTACTGCAGCCCTACTTATAGCTATGGTTCTGAATGTGCTGCCTCTTACAGTCATGTTTATGATTGCTTTCGCGATCGCAATCATTATTAATTATCCGCGACTGGAAGAGCAGCATGACAGAATACGTAAACATGCAGATAATGCCTTATCTGTATCAGCTATGATTTTTGCAGCAGGGATTTTTACAGGGATTTTATCCGGAACCAAAATGATGGATGCAATGGCATTAACTATGATCAGTGCTATTCCGGCAGCATGGGGAAGCCATTTACCATTGATTACTGGTCTGGCAACTCCTCCGCTTACCTTTTTTATGAGTAATGATGCTTATTATTTTGGCATATTACCACTTGTAGGACAAACCGCGCAGCATTTGAGTGTACCTATTGCAGAAGTTGGAAGGGCTTCACTTTTCGGCGGCCCTGTTCACTTACTGAGTCCGCTTGTGCCATCTACGTATTTATTAGTAGGCCTGGCCGGAGTAAGTTTTGCAGATCATATGCATTTCACACTAAAATGGGCTAGTATTACCTGTATGGTTATGCTGGCGGGAGCGTTCCTTTTTGGTGTAATCTCTTTTTAAGCTTTATACAATGATAATTCGTTAGATTTGATGATTAACTAAGAATTGCTGATATTTTTAATGCCTGATAGATTACGGAAAATATTTTCCAACCTGGCTTTCCAGGTACTTATAGCCTTAATTGCCGGTATAGCTGCAGGGATTTATTTCCCTGCTTTTGCTATAAAGCAACGGTTTATTGGCACTTATTTTATCAGTGTGACCGAGTGGTTTGCCGGTCCGGTAATTTTTCTTTCCATCACCACCGGGATTGCGGCTATAGCCAGCTTAAGAAAACTGGGGCGTATTGCGCTAAAATCAATTCTTCTTTTTGAATTGCTTACTACTGTTGCCATCATCTTTGGTCTGGGCATGGCAGCCCTGCTTAAACCAGGGACAATTAACAAAGGAAATTTACAGGAAATCATCCAGTCTCACTTTCAGTTACCTGATCATGAAACCTCATCCGGATGGAATAATTTTCTTCCTCCCCAACATGTGTTATGGATTCTGGCTTCAGCTATGACGATCGGACTTTTACTTCATTTTCTTCCGCAAAAAGACCGGTATATCGTAAAACTGGAAAAAATAAGAGACCTGATATTCAGTGTAATTACCTTATTCTTTAGTCTTACCCCTTTAGCGGTATTCAGTGGTATGGCTTATACAATTGCAAGTTTTGGTCTTCATTCTATATTACCCATGAGCAAACTGGTGGCTGTAATGTATCTGCTGGTTATCATTTTCGTATTTGTGTTTCTGGGGCTGCTGCTGCGTTATTATAAATTCAGTATATGGCAGTTACTTGTGCTGATCAGGGAAGAAATACTGATAGTTTTTGGTACATCCTCTTCCCGGACAGTTATTCCTTTATTAATTGCACGTCTGGAAAATTATGGATGCAGTAAACCGGTAACTGGTTTTGTATTATCTACCGGGTATTCGTTTAATCTGATCGGTACTTCTATTTACCTGGGTCTATGTACCATGTTTCTGATTCAGTTGTATAACCTGGAGATAGATATGTACACCTGGTGCAAGATCGTTTTGATTCTGATGCTGGTATCCAAAGGAGCTTCCGGGGTTCCCGGAGCTGGTTTTATAGCTTTAAGTTCTGCTATTTATATTTTACCTGAAATACCTTCTGAAGGATTGCTGTTTATTGTTGCTGTAGAGAGATTTCTGAATGAAGCCCGTTCCATCACCAATACTATAGGCAATGCAGCCAGTACTTTAGTGATTGCCAAAAGTGAAAATGAGTTTACTGAACGATAAACTGCGGACAGCTTAAATCAACCATCCGCAGTTCAGTAGAATATTTAGGAGGGTTAAATAACGATTACCGTTTTTCCAAGTGCCTTACCTGTTTTACTTTTTGCAATAGCTTCAGGAGCTTCGCTTAAAGAAATCTTCTGAACAGGAATTTCGATATTGGCGGCTTCAATCATTTCACTTACACCTTCCAGTAAAGCTATACTCCCTTTTACCTCAAAATTACCGCCACGGATATTTTTAGCTTTCAGCTTTTCTGCACTGGCCGACCAGATACTCGTAAATGCAATACCTCCCGGCTTCAGTACAGTTGTCATCTGATCAAATGCTTCAGGATTACTTACAAGGTCTATCAATCCATCTACACCTTCCGGATAAGCTTCTTTAACCTGCTGTGCAAGATCTCCTGCCGAGTAATCAAAAGTAGCAGAAGCACCTGCTTTTTTAATACTGTCTTCTGCTGCCTCTCCTCTTGCTGTTGCCAGTACTTTAAGACCATTCAGTTCAGCAAAAATAGTTGCAAATGTTCCAACTCCTCCGGTAGCTCCTACGATCAGTAAAGTTTCTCCTCTTTTTAATCCCAGATCTCTGATGAGCTGAAAAGCAGTCATACCGGCTACAGGAAATGCAGCCGCCTGCTCAAAAGATAACTTAGGGGGCATTTTTGTAATAATCACACTTTCAGGAACAGCAATATATTCTGCATAAGTTCCTTCTCCAACCGGAGCATGCATCAGCTGACCAAATACTTTATCTCCAACTTTAAAACGTCCTGCACCTTCTCCTGTTTCTTCAACCACGCCGGCACCATCAGCCCCCAGTATCAATGGGAATATATGCGGCATTTTTCCGTCCAGCATTCCATCGGCGATACGCCAGTCCATTGGGTTTAAACCTGCTGCTTTAAGCTTAATTAATATATGCCCGGGTTTTACTTCTGGCTTTACACTCTCTATCAATTCTGGTGCGTCTTTAAATGCGTTTACTGCAATTGCTTTCATAGGTCTGAATTAAATAATATTGTTTTAGCTTATCAAAGCATATATATCGTGCCACAAGTTCAAATACCTGTTTATAAATGGTCATAATTCCGGAAAAATCCGGCAACAGCAAAAGAACAGTGGCCTGATTGGTGAGTTATATGTGCTTTACGGAAATAATGGCATTATAAATGCTAAACCATTAGCAACATACAAAAATGGCTTACAGCCATAAAAAACATTATCATATGGATAAAATAGAACTCAACTTATCGCGTCTGCTGGACACTTTTATCAGCAAAATCCCTACTCTTTTACTTGCATTAGCTACATTATTAATAGGTTTCTGGTTAATCAAATTTCTGATCCGCTTTTTAAATAATCATCTGAATAAAGGCAAAATTGACACCTCTCTTTCTAACTTTCTGATCAGTATTTTAAAAGTTATACTTTATGTACTCCTGCTGGTTACAGTTGCTTCCACTCTTGGGATAGAAACTACTTCTTTTGTAGCCATTTTAGGTGCTGCAGGTCTGGCCGTAGGTCTGGCGCTTCAGGGAAGTCTTTCTAATTTTGCCGGCGGTGTACTGATTTTACTGTTTAAACCATTTAAAGTTGGTCATTTTATTTCTTCAAGTAATAGTGTTGAGGGAACAGTGCTGAAAATTGATATTCTTTATACAACACTGAAAGCAAAAAACGGAACTACTCTATATGCACCAAATGGCCCTTTGGCTAATGCGGTAATCAACAATGTTTCAGATAATGAAACGCGTATGCAGGAATACAGTATCGGGATTTCTTACAATGCGAATATTGATACTGCCCGAAAAGTGATCTTAAATACACTGGCTAACGACCCTGCAGTGCTTAAAGAACCTGCACCGGTAGTGCTGGTTGCTTCTCTTGGGGATAATTCAGTAAATCTGACCATCAGATCATGGTCTGCAAATTCAGATTACTGGCCAACTTATCACCGTAATTTTCAGCTGATTAAAGAAGCTCTCGATCAGAATAAGATTGGAATTCCTTATCCGCAGCGCGAGATACACATTATACCTGCAAACACAGATTTACCAGGCTAAATAGTTATAAGAGACGGATTGCTATACTAATCCGTCTCTTATTATTACCCTTTCCTTTTTTAAATAATAATTAAATTGGTAGCTTTATCCAATGAAGCATTTATTTATCTTTTTATTATCGTTTATCTTATTTGCCAACATTGCCAGAAGTCAGAATCAGGATAAATCTGCAACTGTTCAAACCACTCCCCGCCCCTTTGAATTAGGGATAACAGATGAAATCCAATCTGCTCAGTTATCAGAAAAACGAATTCTGAATATTTATTTACCGGAAGGCTATCATGCCGATATTAAAACATCATACCCTGTTATTTATCTTTTAGACGGATCTGCTAATGAAGATTTTGTACATATTGCCGGTCTGGTTCAATTCTGTACAATGATACAGGCAATGCCTAAATCGATTGTTGTTGGAATCGCAAATATTGACAGAAGAAGAGACTTCACATTTCCTACCAGTATCCAGGAAGATATCAAGGATTTCCCAACTGCTGGTGCCTCTGAAAAATTCATGGCTTTTATAGAAAAGGATCTGCAGCCATATATGGAAAAGAAATACAGAACCAATGCTTCAAAAACAATTATTGGTCAGTCTCTGGGAGGCCTGTTTGCAACTGAGGTCTTACTGAAAAAGCCATCTCTTTTTAACAATTACATCATTATAAGTCCTAGTTTATGGTGGAATAATCAGTCACTACTGGCTGCCGCACCTCAGCTATTAAAATCTCTGGCTGATCAGACTATCAAAGCATATGTATCCGTTGGTACTGAGGGCAAGATTATGGAAAATGACGCAAAAAAACTTGCTGAGATTCTGAAAGGATCAGCAGATAAAAATCTGCAGGTAACTTTCAATCCTATGCCCGCAGAAAACCATCTGACTATACTTCACAATAGTGCTTACAAGGCTTTTGAAATACTAAATGCAAAAAAATAAATACTGATCGGCCGATGCAAAACCAGATGAATACTCCAAGGTTACTATTGAGTACGGTAACTGTAAATGATGCAGATTTTATATTGGAACTGTTAAATACACCGGGGTGGCTTAAATTTATTGGTGACAGAAATGTTAAAACCATTGAAGACGCCAGTAATTATATTCTAAAAATAACAGGAGGCCCGGGTACCAACTACTTCCTGGTTAAATTAAGAGATCAGCAAATCCCTGTCGGGGTTATTACTTTTATGAAACGTGATTACCTTGATCATCATGACATTGGTTTTGCATTTCATCCCGATCATGCCGGAAAAGGGTATGCTTATGAGGCTGCAAAGGGCGTTTTGGATCAGCTTAAAAAAGATCCGTCTCATACTTATATTAAGGCCACGGTATTAAAAGATAATAAAAGATCTATTCAATTATTGGAGAGACTGGGTTTAACTTATGAAAAAGAACTGGAAGTGAATGAGCGGGAACTTCTGCTTTACACCATAGCTACTGATAAGTTTCTTATTGATGATTTAACTGCTCATTTCTTCAGCATCTTCACTAACCTGCCTCCGCAAAAACCCGATTGGGAAAAAATCAGGCAAATCTGCCTGCCGCAAACTTTGATTATCAAAAAAGGGGATAACGGAGAAGATATTTATGATCTTAAAACCTTTATTGAACCAAGAAGAGAAATTCTTTCTGATGGTACTTTAACATCCTTCGAAGAAAAAGAACTGATTAGTGAAACCCGCATAACTGGCAACATTGCACAGCGTTTTTCAAAATATAATAAAAGTGGTTATTTAAACGGCGAAGCATTTGAGACCAATGGTCATAAACTCTTTCAGTTTGTTAAAACCAGTGCAGGATGGAAAATCAATGCTGTGATCTGGGAAGATGAAAAAAAACTATCATAATATGCAGATATCACCATCCACAGATTTATCAGCATTTATTAAACATTACCTTTTTTTAACTACGAACAATAAAGAGGTAAAAAAACTGCGCTTATTTTCGGATGGCAATACAGGCATGGTGTTTTCTTTTAAAAACCCGCTGATCGCTGCATTTACCAGAGAACATAACCCAGGCTATCTGCCGGGGACTTTTGTTTACGGACAGCTCAGCTCGTTTAAGGACTTATACTGCATGGGAGAAACATCTTTAATGATCGTTGTTTTTCATCCTCATGGGTTAAGTAATATGCTGAAAATTCCATCAGGAGAGCTTAAAAACCGAAGTATACCAAGCCATGAACTGTTTGGGGCAAAGGGGGATGAACTTTATGAAAGATTAGCCTGCTGCAATGAAATACAGGATAAAATCATCCTGGCAGAAGATTTTTTCAGGGGACTGCTTGCCTGTGGAACTCCTTCAGATCAGCCATTGATTTCTGCTGCCGTTAAATTCATTGTTCAGCATAAAGGTTTGGTTACAGTAAATAAATTAGCTGCATTTACCGGCTCTCATGAGAGAAAACTGGAACGGGTTTTTACGCAGTTTATAGGAATAAGTCCTAAAGGATTTAGTAGTATTATCAAACTGCTTGTATTTTTAAAGCAGCTGAAAGATAATCCTTCAAAATCTAATCTTACCTATCTGGGACATGAATCAGGCTATTATGACCAGCCTCATCTGATCAGGGAATTTAAGAAATATACCGGTCTGACTCCGGGTCAATATACCAGTGTGACAAATCCGCTGGCCATAAACTTTCTAGGATATTAAATAAAGCTTCTCTGTCGGATTTGTACATTTTTTAAAATTTACGTCCTCCTACCTTTGTTAAAACAATTTGACAAAGATGGAAAAACTAAAAATAGCTACAGCACAATTCGAACACAAAAGCGGAGATAAAGCTTATAATCTTTCTGTAATAGATAGTCTTGCAGGTAAGGCATCTGCCGATGGAGCTCATGCAATTGCTTTTCATGAATGCTCTGTTACAGGTTATACTTTTGCCCGAAACCTGTCTAAAGAACAGATGCTTGATTTAGCGGAACTTATTCCTTCGGGAGACAGCATTATCAGGCTTACTGCTATTGCTGCCAAATATAACATTGCAATTCTAGCTGGTCTTTTTGAAAAGGATCAGCATGATAATTTATTTAAGGCCTACGTATGTGTAGATAAGAATGGTCTTGTTGCCAGGTTCAGAAAATTACATCCTTTTATCAATCCTTATCTTATACCAGGTGATGAATACTGCATTTTTGAGCTTCATGGATGGAAATGCGGCATATTAATTTGTTATGATAATAATATTACAGAAAATGTCAGGGCAACCAGACTACTGGGAGCAGAAGTGATTTTCATGCCTCATGTAACGATGTGTACCCCTTCGACAAGACCTGGAGCCGGGTTTGTAAATGCCGGACTCTGGAAAAACAAAGAAAATGATCCTACTTCTCTTCGCCTGGAATTTGACGGCATGAAAGGCCGGGACTGGCTCATGAAATGGTTGCCTGCAAGGTCTTATGATAATGCTGTTTATACTGTATTCTCCAATCCAATTGGCATGGATGATGATCAGTTAAAAAACGGATGTTCAATGATTATTGATCCTTATGGAGATATATTAAGTGAATGCAGAACCCTGGGTGACGACTATGTAACTGCTGTTCTGACTCCTGATAAACTGACCAGAGCCGGAGGACACCGGTATATTCAGGCCAGAAGACCTGAGCTGTACGGTCATATTCTGGGCGCTCCGCATCAGTCAGAACAAAAAGTAGTGTGGCTTAATGAATAATCAGCATATACCCCACTCCTCTGATATTCAGGATTTCAATTCCGGGATCTGATTTCAGATAGGACCTGAGCCTGGATATAAAGACATCCGGGCTCCTGCCTGTAAAAAAAATCAAATTCTGATAACTGAGTAAGAATATCAATTATTGGCAAATAGCAAGCTTAATTAAAAGACAACGCTCTTAAATGATTTTCTATTTATTTTTTGAAATGACAGCAGTAGCTTCTATCTCAATGAGCACATCATCTCTAAAAAGTTTACTTACCTGAACCAGGGTACTCGTAGGAGGAGTTTTGATATTAATGAATCTATCTCTTACGGCACGAAGGAGCTTAATTTCTCCAACATTAATCATATAATAGTTAAGTTTAACTATATCATTCATTGATCCTCCGGCTTCTTCAACAATATGCCTGATATTGATAAATACCTGTTCCGCCTGTTTAGACAAGTCATTGCTGCCAACCAGCTCACCTTCTTTATTTAGCGGTACCTGTCCTGATAACATAATCATTTTGCTTGATCCAAGGTCAATTTCTACCGCCTGACTATATCCTTTTGCTACCGGCACAGCTGGTGGGTCGAAAAATCTGACCGGCTTTGAAGTTTCCTGGGCAAGCCCGGAAGAAGAAACACCTATAAAAATCAAACATATTAACTTATTCATATGACTCGTTTTTTCACTCATTCTCTTCTAAAATTAATCTTTTGTATACTGAATCTCAAATCAATTATCATATGTCCTTTCTCAGTGCATTTTGCCCTTTAAAAATTTACTATCAAATAAATCTTGCAGAATTAAATCTTAATGTTTTACTTTGTGATTCAAAGTTCTTTTAAAATGGAAGAAAAAGATATATATTCAGAACTCAGTTCTATCCGCAACCTGATGGAACGCTCCAGTAAATTTATTTCACTTAGTGGTTTATCAGGAATCATGGCCGGAATATATGCACTGATTGGCGCCTTTATTGGATATAGGATAGTATATAATGGATATGGAGGTCTGCGTTACAGAAGCAACTATATCAACGAACCTGAGGTTTTATGGCAATTAACTTTTGTGGCTATAGCAGTGCTGATTCTTTCTCTGGTGACAGGAATCTGGCTAACTATCCGCCAGGCAAACAAAAAGGGAGAAAAATTCTGGAACCCGGTCAGTAAACGTTTATTAGTAAATATGGCCATTCCTTTATCTACCGGAGGGTTGTTCATTCTGATTTTACTATCAAGAGGGGATTATGGAACTATTGCTTCTGCCTGCCTGATATTTTATGGTCTGGCACTGATAGCTGGGAGTCATTATACGTTTTCGGATGTGAAATGGCTTGGATTTGGTCAAATTGTACTGGGACTTCTTGCTGCACTCTTTCCGGGTTATGGGATTGTATTCTGGACTATAGGTTTCGGTGTATTACATATCCTTTATGGTTCAATCATGCATTTTAAATACAACCAGTGAAAATCTCATTAGATTCTTTTGATAAAGCCTTTGAAAACCGGTTGCGCCTTCAGATCATGAGCGTATTGGCTGCCAATGATTATTACGATTTTAATGCGCTGAAAGAGTTGCTGAATGCAACGGACGGGAACCTTGCCTCCCACTTGAAAGCACTGGAAAAAGAGGAATATATTACTGTCAATAAAAGCTTTATTGGCCGTAAACCCAACACGCAATACACAGCTTCTTCCAAAGGGATTCATGCCTTCAAAAAGCACCTGGAAGCACTTGAAAATTTAATTAAACAACAAAAGAGATAATATTTTTTTTCTATTTATACTTTGAAATTCAAAGTACTTTCAAACAACTATTATGAACGATCAACAAAAAACACAGAACAATGGATTCAGAACCTGGTTTTCAGAATCAGTGATAGTCAAACTATGCCTGATAGGCATTTTAACTCTGCTCCTGCTCATTCCGTCGAGCCTGATACAAAATCTGGTAGCAGAACGACAGGACAGGCAACAGGAAGTCAGTAACGAAATATCAGATAAATGGTCTGGCAGTCAGTTAGTAGAGGGGCCTATCCTGATCTTACCTTACAAAACCCTGGCCAATCATAAAGACAGCACAGGAAAGGTAAGTTATAAAGAAGTTTTAACTAATATTTATATCATGCCGGAAACTTTAAATATTATCGGTAAGGCAGAGCCTCAACTGCTTCATCGCGGGATATTTGACGCAGTTGTTTACAACTCAAAAGTTAAGGTAAATGGAAAATTCAGTGCTCTTGAATTGAAAAAATCAGGTATTAATCCAAATATGGTTCAGTGGGATAAAGCCAAAGTAGATATTGGATTAAGCGATCTTAAAGGATTAAAAAACAACCCGGTAATCAAACTGGCAAATCAAGATTATGCTGTTGAACCTGATTTCACTACGCTCTCTTTATTTACAAACAACCTGATTGTCCAGCCCGATCTGAGCGTAAATAAAAACACAGAACTTGATTTCAGTTTCGATCTTGATTTAAAAGGAAGTGATGAGCTCACCTTTCTGCATATCGGGAAAAGTACAACAGTAAAAATTGAAGGAAGCTGGGGTAATCCAAAATTTACAGGACGTTATCTTCCGGAACAACGCAATATCTCTGCAACAGCATTTACTGCGACCTGGAAGATGCCTTATTTCAACAGACCTTTCTCTCAGCAATGGATTGAAGAAGATGCCAGACTAAGAACCTCTCCTTCTATTGAAAAAAACCCGGCAGTGCAAACCACCGTTCAAACAACTGTTCAGTCTTCTTCAAAAGATGGTTCTTTCGGAGTCCAGTTTATTCTTCCTGTAGATCAATATCAAAAGACCATGCGTTCTGGGAAGTATTCTATTCTGATCATCATGCTGACATTCATTTCTCTGTTCTTTACCGAACTGCTGAACAAAAGAAAAGTACATCTTTTACAATATGTACTCATAGGTGCCGCAATGATTATCTATTACACGCTTCTGCTCTCCTTTAGTGAACGTGTTGGCTTTGACATCGCTTATCTGATAGCCTCAATTGCTACTGTTGTATTGATAGGCTCTTTCATTGCTGCATTGCTAAAGAACAAAAAGCCGGCAATGATCTTTGTGGGAATCTTAACTGTTTTTTATGGATTTATTTACGTGATTATCCAGCTACAGGATCTTGCTTTGCTTTTTGGAAGTGTTGGTTTATTCATTATCGTCGCTGCACTGATGTATCTGTCAGCAAAAATAGACTGGAACAGAAATCCTCTCGCAGAATCGGAAAACAGTGCAAAATCAATGCCTGCAGAAACAGATTCAGCATTAAAACAATAGACATTATTTCAATAATAAGGGAGCCTGTTTTAGCAGGTTCCCTTTAACCACAGATTATTTATAAATATGTTCCGCTTTAACAAATACTACTTCGGTTTTACCCTACTGCTATTCATTATTGAAATACTCATAGCATTATATGCGCATGATCAGATCATACGTCCTTATGCAGGTGATTTTCTTATTGTTATTTTCCTGTACTGCCTGGCAAAGACTTTCTTAAATATACCGGTAAAACCGTTGGCGATATCAGTTCTTCTCTTCTCCTATTTTCTGGAGGCTTCTCAATATTTTAACCTTATTCACCACCTGGGAATGGATGATTCAAAAATTGCCCCGCTAATTCTTGGTAATTATTTTAGCTGGATAGATATTCTGGCCTATACACTGGGGATTTCTGTTGTTTTTATGCTACAATCATCTCCTGCGGTCTCACTCCCAGAACATTAAAAAATGTATTGCTAAAGGTAGAAACACTGTCATAACCTACCTTTATCGCTACGCTTTTAACATTTTCTCCCGAAACTGAAAGTAATTCAACGGCTTTAATGATCTTGTATAATTTGATGTATCCTGCCAGAGTTATACCAATGTCCTGTTTAAACAGCCTTTCCATAGTACGCGCAGAAAGATTAAAATTAGCTGCGACATCAGGTATTTTTATATCATTGGCTACATTTTCTGTCAGATAATCAATCATACTTGCAATCCTCGGATTTCGGGGAACTGGCAGAACCAGCGGCAAGGAAGTATCAAATGTGAGCGGAAGTATACCAATCAGAGCTTTCAGAAAATCAAATTCCAGCGAATCTTCCTCTTCCAGCCTTGACCACTGCTCCGTAAAAAGTATCATTTCTCTTAATACTCTTGGCGTATGAAAAATATTCAACTCCTTAAAAAACTGATGATCTGCAGTCTTACTTAAAAAAATACACCGCAGATATACAGGACTTACCGGTGCAGATGTTTTATGTAAAAGTCCGGGCGGTATCCAGGCACAATGATGCGTTGGCAGCAAATAAGTCCTGTCCGGTGTATGCAGATATTGAACTCCCTTCTCTACAAAAATCAGCTGCCCCATATGATGAGAATGCCATTCATCAGAAAATTTCCAGTCTGCTTCATGCCATACATAGGCTTCCTTTTCTACACTGTCCACTGTTAAATGACAGAATCTTGATCTCTCCATTTGTCGTATTATAACATGCTATTGGCAAATATAGACATTTAAAGACATATAGGTTTAAATACCTTTGTAACCAATAATCCATCAAATAAATACAATATGAACTCAATAAATTCAATACGCATAAAAACAAGCCTGCTTATCTTCATGTGCCTGTTCAGCGTTCCATTTTTAAAAGCACAAAACAAAATGAAAGACGAACATTCAACTGTAAAGGTTCTGGTACTCTTTAATACTGTCAACGGCGGAACATATAAAATGGCCCAGGAAATTGCCGCCGGAATTGAAGACTTCCCGGGTGCCAAAGCAATACTTAAACAGGTTCCAAGAATTAAACCTCTGGAAAACGAAATGAAACAACCTTTTGCCAGTGTGCCCTATGCAAATATTAGTGAATTAACAGCATATGATGCTATCGCTTTTGGCTCTGCTGTTCATTTTGGCAATATGAGTGCCGATATGCGCTATTTTCTGGATCAGTCAGTAAATATCTGGACATCACGCAAACTGGAAGGAATACCAGCAACAGTATTTATGTCAGCAGGCAGTGGTGCAGGCAGAGAAGCTGCAATATTATCCTTCTGGAATACTTTAGCTATACATGGGATGATGATTGTACCAACCGGGATTATGGGTACAAGTGAAATCGATAAATCTATACCCCAGGGAAATACTGCATTTGGTGCTTCTTCCCTTGCTGGTATTCCAAACAGTATAAGACCATCAAAAGGAGAATTACATGTTGCCAGACTACAGGGTTACGCTTTAGCTAAAGCAGCAAAAGGTCATCAGCTAACAAACAGCCTGACAGGACAAACATCCGGCTTAACCAGACAAGTTTCTCCCATAACAGATAAAGATCAAAAAATTAATATTACAGAGACTAAACTGAAAGAGCTGAATATAAGTTTACCTAAAGCACCAGCTCCTGTTGGAAACTATAAACCTTATCGTGTTTCGGGTAAACTGGTTTTCATCAATCAGATTGCGCTGAATAATGGAAAAGTAGATCATCCGGGTCTAATTGAAAAAGAAGTTACAGAAGAACAGGCCAGACTGGCGACTCGTCAGACCCTGCTTAATGTGCTGGCAGTTTTAAAAGAAGCAGCGGGAGGAAATCTGGATAATGTTAAACAGGCAGTACAATTAACCGGATACTTTTATACCCCGGCTGGTTATACTAAACATGCTGTTTTAATGAATGAAGCATCAAATCTTCTGGTACAGTTGATGGGCGAAAAAGGAATGCATACCAGGGCGACCGTCGGAGCCTCATCATTGCCAATGAATTCTTCTGTTGAGATTCAGGCTATTTTTGAACTGGAATAGAAATAATATCAGAATATGGTTCACCTTCTATAGGTGGGACCATATTTTTTAAGCTACAAAATCTCTCAGATGCGCCCTTAAGAAATCATGAGAAAATTTGAATCTGGATACGCCTACAGCCTCATAACCTTTTCCTGCCAGTTCTATTGCCATATCCTCGTTCTCAGCCAATACAATCAGCCACTTAAGCTCTCCGGTATCGGTACAATTACGTTCAGCATTAAAATTGCTGGTCAGAATATGTTCAGGCGAATGGGCTTTACCCAAAAGAAAATAAACTTTAAAAAATTTCATCAATTAATAGGTCAGATTTAGTTATATATAAGCCTATATATAAACGTATACTAAAATCTTTTAGATGTCATCAAAATGTCATATAGAATATCATCTTTAAATACTTAATTGAATAGCTATATCAGCAAGATCCTTTAACCCCTTATCCAGACTGTCATTCCATGGAGTTCCATAATTTAACCTTATACAATGAGAGAACTGGTTTTGTAAAGTAAACAATCTTCCCGGCGCTATACTCACTCCTTTTTTAATTGCCAGATCATATAACTTGATAGTATCAATTTTCTTATCAAATTCAACCCAAAGTACCATCCCCCCCTGTGGCCGGCTGACTTTTGTGCCGTCAGGAAAATAATCATTAATAGCCCGTATGTACTGCAAACTATTAGTGTGCAATGTATTTCTGAGTTTTCGTAAATGATGTTCATAACGGCCTGTTTCTAAAAAATTAGCTATTACCTCCTGAGTAATGTTGGTAGAAGCAATGGAGTGAAACAACTTTAATCTCAGAATTTCGGATTTAAACTTTCCGGGTGATAACCAGCCCACCCTGTAACCCGGAGCAAGTGTCTTGGATACTGAACTGCACCAGAGTACTAAACCACTTTCATCATAAGCTTTACAGGTACCAGGGCGGTTAGCCCCAAAATAAATATCTCCATATATATCATCTTCTATCAAAGGAATATTATATTTCTGAATAAGTCTGACAACTTCTTTTTTATGTTCATCAGGCATCAGACTCCCCAGTGGATTACTAAAATTACTAACCAGTAAACACAGGTTAATTCTATTAGCTTCTAAAGCCTGTTTAAGTGCATCAATCTCTATTCCTGTCTGCGAATGTGTAGGTAGCTCCAGCACCTTCAGACCAAGACTTCTTGCCAACTGCAGAATACCAAAATAAACAGGGCTTTCTACAGCAATGGTATCCCCTGGTTTACCCAGGGCCATCATTGCATAGGCAATTGCATTAATACAACCTGTTGTGGTAATAATATCCTCATGCCTCAAATCAGGCATATTAAAAGTATGTCTGGCAATTTGTCTTCTCAATTTTTCATTACCTTGAATCTCTCCGTAACCCGTACCGCTTCCTTTCAGTTCCCGCATAGCCTGAATCAATCCTTTGTTTAATTTAGCGATAGGTAATAATTCATCCGCAACAACAGCATGAGCCAATGTAATATTAATTGGGGCCGGATTATTATATACCTTTTCCAGCAGGTCCTCGATTAATATATTACCACTCTCCGGGTCGGGCTGACTGGTTTTTGGCAGTGCAGGAATCCTTTTTAAAGAACCGCTGATAAAATATCCAGACTTTGGTCTGGTTTCAATCAATCCTTTACTTTCCAGTTCATAATAGACTTTAATGGCCGTGGTCTGACTGGTTCCATAAATTTTACAGAATTCACGAAGCGATGGAAGTTTATCACCTATAGCCAGAACATTATTTTTAATCTGCTGTTCTAAGCCCCTCGATATTTTTTGATATAAATGATACTTATCTGCTAATTTATTCTCCATAATACTCAACTGCTATGGTCAAATATACCAAAACTGCATCTGCTTTCATAGCTGTATTTAAGTTAACTTTGTCTCAATTAATAGAAATTATTTATAAGGAATATCAGTAAAAAGAAAATTCATATATGGAAATCTTAAATAGCACATCAAAGGACATTGACGCAATCTTCAATCTTTACGACCTGGCTACAGACCATCAGAAAGTTATGGGGGCAGGCTTATACTGGCAGGGATTCGAAAGATCACTTATTCAAAAAGAAATTGATGAAAACAGACATTATAAAATAATTGTGGATGGTCAGCTTGCCTGCACTTTCTGCATTGCACATAATGATCCTGCAATCTGGAAAGAAAAAGATCAGGACCCTGCAGTTTATATTCACAGAATTGCAACTAACCCCTTGTTAAGAGGTAATTCTTATGTTAAACATATTGTTGCCTGGGCTACACAGTTTGCTAAAGACAATCAGCGTTCTTTTATCAGAATGGATACCGGAAGTGGCAATGACAGATTAAACAGTTATTATATCAGCTGTGGTTTTAACTATCTGGGTGTAACACAACTGGATGACGTCAGCAGTCTGCCTGCACATTACAAACATGGGTCTTTCAGTTTATTTGAAATCAACGTTAATTAATCAGATAACCTGTTATGACAAATTTAGAAATCTTACCGCCTAACCTGCCTGTTCCTGCTGATGATCATGCCTGTGATCATTTACCCGGTCTGACCATTCCGAATGTTGTCCTGAAGGCAACCAATGGAGAATCTGTAACACTCTCTTCTATAAAAGGGCGTCTGGTAATTTACTGTTATCCTATGACCGGACCAGAACACGTTCCTCTTCCGGAAGGTTGGGATGCTATTCCTGGCGCGAGGGGCTGTACTCCTCAGGCATGCTCTTTCCGTGATCATTATCAGGAACTAAAACAATTAAATACGGTGGTTTATGGGATGAGTGCTCAATCAACAGAAGACCAGACCGAATCAAAAGAGCGCTTACATCTCCCTTTTGAGTTACTAAGCGATGAAAACTTCTTATTTACAAGTGCCTTAAACTTACCACTTCATATAGCTGGTGATCTAAAATTCATGAAACGGGTTACATTAATCTTTGAAGATGGTGTGATTGTGAAACATTTTTACCCGGTTTTTCCACCTGATAAAAATATTGATGAGGTCTTAGCTTACCTCAAAAATAAGAGTGAATTAAATTCACTCTTATAAATCAGTTTAAAAATCTGCCGGCTCTAAAAATTCGATAACTTCTCCGTTAGGACTATAAACTAATGAATTATGTACTGTTATAGCCGGTGATCCTAAGTGAAGGGTCATCGGTTCATGACAAGACGTAGCACCACCCGCAATAGCTAACTCATAAGCCAGTTTTGAATCTTTGACGGTCAGGCAAATATGTAGCAAAGCAGTCTGAACAAATTCTTCCCGATCCTGTTTTTTTCTTCCTTGCGCCGGAATATCAGCTTCCCGGTCATAAATTTCAATATAACTCTGGCCATCTGGCGATTTTAGCATCGCTCCCTGTTTAAGATTAAACTCAGGTAATGACCAGGTATGACCAATTGTATACCCTAAAATTTCAGTATAAAAGCTGACAGTCTGATCAAAATTTTCTGCTCTGATTGCAATATGATGTAAACCATAAACACCAATACGATTTCTTACTGTTGACATAATTTAAGAATTTATTGGCAAATTTACAGACTCACACACCCGCAGCAATGAACTTACAAAATTGTAAGCAGCTGAGATAAGGCAATTAATCACATGAGAAAAATCACCTCAACCAATTATATCAACGCAAAAACACTTCATGGTTTATGTGATGCAGCTTATACCCTATCTATACTCAGTGGCCGCTGGAAACTAACCCTATTGGTCAAACTGGGGGAAGGCAATAAAAGATTCTCTGAACTAAAAACACAATTACCTGTTATTACCGAACGTATATTAGCTTTGCAGCTAAAAGAAATGGAAAAAAGCGGATTAATTATCAGGAAAGAATCCGCTGTAAAAAGCAAGTTGTATACCTATGAATTATCTCCATTAGGCAGATCTCTGGATAAGGTAATCAAATCCCTTTCAGACTGGGGTAAGATAAATAATTTACAATCTGAACTGTAAGGTTGTTCTTATCGCAAAGTTTGATGGCTCATCTCCTGGTTCATTCAGGTGTTCTCTCTGCGTTAGACGATGCAGAAAATCAATACGTATAATTTTAAAGATATTTTCGACGCCGTAACCTACTTCTACATAAGGAGTGTTATTTAAACTGCGGTTCAGATTCGAACGTCCTCTTTGGAAAGCTTCATTGTTTTTATTTGAAAGACTCCCTTGTAATACATTTAAAACAGCAACTGTACGCATATTCAATGATTTTAACAGTGGAATGCTATTGGTGATCAATCCTTCCATATGCTGTGTATAATTCAGTGAGACAAATTTATCACTTGTAAACTCCATAAAACGCATTGTATTAAAGCTGTATCTATGGTTTTCCAATAATGGATAGGGTAATGCACTTGGAATATACCCTGCGGTAAGGGAATAATCGCCTATTCCAAAAATCCCCAGACGTGGTCGCTGACTAATATTAAAATAGAATTTGTTATAATTAAAATCACCATATACGGCTTTTATTCCTCTGTAATATCTGAATGTCAGAATTGGATTGCTATTTCCATTTCCAATAATTAATCTTTTATTGATTTTAGATGATTCCAGTAAACGTCTGCCCGGCGTCCATTGCAATTCTGTTCCTATTTCAGAAACTTCGTAACGGTTATAAACTCTCTGATCTGCCTGATCATGATAGTGAAAATTAAACAGTGGATCAAAAGTACGATGGGATAAGGTCAGCTTACCCCGGATTGTAGGTGTAAGATCAGTCTGAATATAAGCCTGAGATATATTTTGTGTAAATGGCCCCCTTCTGATTACTTTTCCATTCCGGATAGCAGCATAAAACACATTATTTGCTCTATTGATAAAATTTTCGAACTGATAGCCGGTTTGCCCGATATCATGCTGATAAGAAACCCCGGCCTGTACCCATGGTTTACGGGAAAAGATATAATCTACGGCAGCGTTATATTTAAATCTTTCATCCCTGAAGCCATAACTCAAAAAGCCACTGAGAATCAGTTTATCACTAAACCGCGTATTCGTTGTTGCACCAATTCTAAGTACATTTCCTTCCAGATCATTATAACTATAAGTGTATGGATATGGCCCGAAACTTACCTTTCCTACTTTATAATAACCATTAATCAGCATCCCAGCTATATCAGCATAAGTTTTAACCAGGGGCAGATTTTTAACCGTATCTATCATTTTATAAACTGCTTTATCAGCAGCCGTTAATGAGTCTGCACGATTTTTAACCCAATACTGATCATCTTTTTTGTTGACATCTTTACTCATTACCAGACTTTCGTTGAAATCAGCAACCGGATAGTCTTTATTAACCTCAATATTTTTATTAGACAAATAGAATTTTGCAATAAAACCCGATAATTTTTTCTGAGTAGTACCCACATTAACTACAATACGCGTTTGCCCGGGCAACCATGCAGAAGTCCCCGGAGCCTGAACCATTGCCTGCTGTATTCTGATTTTATTTAAAAAGTTCAGATTTGCATCCTGTGAAACCTTACAATCAATCTGATACAAGGCGTAGCTGTCACGTGTGATCCACATGACTCCATCAAAGGCCAGATCATGTGATCTTTTAGGTTTAAATTCAATTTTATAACATTCTCTGCCATTTATTTTATCATAAGAGTCTATCAGTTCATAATTATAATGCGTTTTCCAATTATCACTTGTAGGCGATATGAAATCCTTATTGGCGAGTTTAAGAAAGTTATTGTAAAAATTATATTGCAAAAATGTAGAACCTACCAATTGAGAAATCAGTGTCTCATCTTCTATTCCTACCCCACTTACTTTGGTACGCAGTACATGTTCAGTTTTTCTTTCAGGACTGGTCGTATATTTATAATCAGAAACAGTCTCAGACATGAATATTGGTAAAATTGGTGTCCCTTCTTCACCAGCAATCTTTTGCAGGTTTTCCATCAGAGGCAAAACCTGTTTGATTACTTTATTTTTCTTCATTTTCTCACTGATATTGGTTACTGAAATCTCGATACGATTATAACTCTGATACTGATAACTTTTGAGATATTTCTGATCATTAACCGGCTTATTTTTAACCAGCTTCTCCATTATTTCCCAGGCCGGATTTACGTATGTTTTAGGCGTAATTGTAACACCATTTAAGATTCGTCCATTTACAGCTAACTGGAAATCTACAATTGTTTTAGGTGGTTTGGGCAATAGCTTTTTTCCAGGCAAATAACTAACATACGCCGTGTAGATAGAGTCATTAGCAATATCGTGAGGGATAGCTAAATGATACAAGCCATCAAAATCTGAAGCTGTTGCCCTGATTGTACCATTTTTAAGCTTTACGAATATTGTCGCATATGGGATAGCTTCACCCGTCTGGGCATCAGTTATTTTCCCTGTTACAGTATGAGGTTGTTGTGCATGAACAACACCAATGCAAAAAACAAACAGAAGTAAGACAATAAATGCGCTATACAGACACCGCCTTTTAATAGAAAGCCGAAACAAAAAGATGGCAAATTCTTTAACCTGCATAGAGTGATAAATTTTAAAACCGGGATATTACTTTATTATACTAATCCTGAATATTTATCAATAGATGTGAATATATCTATCAATCCCCCTATTCCGGTCTATATTACCTCCAAAGCCTTATGGATTAAAAACACAATGTAAAAACTATTTATATAATGTCAATACATAAAAAATGAATTATAAATTATTTTTTTGGCCTAATGCAAAATTCTGTTGAAAAAGATGACTAAGGTTACCTATACAAGTTAGTCAACAATTATTGAAATGACCATCAAATAATTAGATGTATTGTTATTCAGCAGATGTTATCTTTATTTTACAGAGAGAAAAATATCAACCTCACTATTATTCCAGTCTGCAGATCTTTCGTCATATACTTCAAAATCCACAGTATAAGCTCTGGGATAGTCAGTTCTCCAGATTTCCCGCCAGGTATTGGCTATACATTCCGGAAATTTACCTTTAGCTGTTATCTTTAGATAATTGCCGGACGGAATGACTAAACTGTCCAGTCCTTCAGGAACCACGGTACCCTGACTTACTTTACAACCTATAAAAAATGCATAGGGATTTGTATAATCACCATCATAAGAATGATAAGCGGCCAGTATTTCATCACTTAATTTACCAGGGATTCTTGCTGCAATACCATTACTCATAAACTCCTGCCATAAATTACCACAGTCTATACTGGCCTGATCATTTTCATTTGTTGTTTTTTCTTTAGTGGATATACCTATCAATTGTACTCCCTGAAGTTCGGTTTGGGTCATAAAAATTTTAGTCTGAGATTTATCTGATTATTAATCTATATTTATTCTATCTCCATGCGATTTTGGAGCTGATATTACTAAAAAAACAAGGGGCTCATCACTCTTATTTAAAATCTGATGAGCAGCTCCCGGGCTAACTGCTATACTTTTACCTTTAGTCAAAATATAAGTTTCATCTTTGATTCTGAATGTAGCAACTCCGTCCAGGATATAAAACACCTGCTGTGCCTTTGCATGGTAATGTAAAACTTCTTCAGTGTCCGGAGGCATCATTTCCTGAATTACACTTAACTGATCAGATTTGAGCAAATGCCATCCATCACAATCAGCCCCCCATTTATACTGTTCTGCCGTATCTGTTGATATAATCATTAAAGGCTAAGTTTGGTTTATTTTAATCTATAAGACATATAAAGTGCCGTTTCATCATGATCAGTATCGTCGTATAATTCAAGATTGATCCCCGTTATTTCAAATCCGCACTTCTCATAAAATCTGATTGCATAAAAATTTGTATTCTGAGTTTCCAGCTGTACGAGTCTGTATCCCTGCATTATGGCATGGTCAATTAATTTTTCAATTACTAATTTTCCGGCTCCCTTCCCTCTATAACTCTGTGAAATCAGTAAGCTCTCCAGATATAATGTATTATTCCAGTCTCTTTGCTCAGCTATTGCATACCCGATTAATACATTATTTTCGTAAACCCCGAAAGAGTTTTGCTGAATAAGAAGTTCATTATAATGAAGAATATCACTCTGAGAACAGGTCCAGGTTTTTAAATAAGGTTCAGCTAACAACTTCTGATCAACGGAGAATCTATATCCATTATTTTCACGCTCCACGCTGACCTTATAAATCCGATCCGAAAGGTAACCATTGTGCCCCAGAGTTTCAATTTCTGTCAGACTTATATGCAATAGCTTAGCAACTGTCAGCATATCATTAAAATTATCTTTTACCCCATTCCTCTCTGGTAATTTTAAACCAGTCATGTTCATCCCCTTCCAGATCAAACTTCTCAATATAACGCAACCCTACCTTTTCCAGTACATGTCTTGAGGCTGTATTTTCCGTTTCTGCCATTGCATAAATTTCGTTGAGCTGAAGGCCTTCAAAACCATATTCCAAAGAAGCCCTGGCAGCCTCTGTAGCGTATCCCATTCCCCAGTACTTCCTGATAAATCTGTAGCCTACTTCGTAATAGTTGGAGTGATTATTATACATGCCTCTGACTAACTTCAAACCTGCCCAGCCAATAAATTCATTTTTGTATTTTTCAACGACTGCAAGACGCCCGGTTCCATTATCAAGATACTGCTGTCTGATAAATTCAATAACCTCTTCAACCTGCTCCATAGTGGTAACCGGTTGATTCCCCAGATATCTGTGTACTAAAGGATCAGTATCCAGTTCATACATACCATTTTTATCTGATGGTAAAATTTCTCTTAAAATTAACCTGTCTGTTTCAGCAAAAATCTTCATTCTATGATTTCTTTAGCAATATGGTCAGTATTCTCGGGATAGTAATCTTTTGATCATTATCAAAGTATTCATTTATATCGACAATTTCAAAGCCATACTTTCCCGCCAGTTGCGTGAATTCAGAAATGTGATGGTTAAAACAGGTGACAACCTGTATACCATTTTCTGTTTCAAAACGGGCTTTTCCTCCTGAATACTGTTTAAACGGATGCAGCTCACCAATATAAACATGTGCTCCTGTATTCACTATTTTCACCACTTTTTTAAAGATTGCATCAAGATCTTCGATATGTTCCAATACCAGGCTAAAACTCACAAGATCATAATTTCCTTTAGCAAAGGACCAGTCATGAGTAATATCAGCCAACTGAAAATCGACAGACAATGCTGTTACTTTAGCTTTCGCTTTTGCCAGCATTTGTGCCGATAAATCTACCGCAGTAATATGCTTTGCCCTGGTAATAAACCACAGTGTATTTTTACCGGTACCACAACCTATCTCCAGACAGCTGTCAAATGGAATATCTGTCAGAGTCGCTCTTAAAGCTATTGCTTCAAGATCACGTGTTTTATTCAAATTTGTATCATATTGTTCCGACCAGCTATCATATGCTTCTCTAATACTCATATCCAAATTTAATAAAACACGTCGATGTAGAAAAAAGAATATTATTTCAGGCTGAATTTATCGCCAGGTCCATACAAGCTGAATCGTAAATCCTCAAAAGTAATCAGATGATCTTTCCCGACTTTTACATTTTCCGGATCTGCTACCCGGATAACCTGGCTTACGCCCGTAACCGTAATATTTTTGCCCTTTACAATGATAGCGGTTCCTTCATCAATACCTATGCAATCAAATTTCGGATAAGCTGTAAGCGCCGATAAAAGACGGTTATAGCGGCTCCGCCTGATAAAATGCTGATCAATAATTACCGAATCCAGCAATCCCATTCCATTTTCAAACTCAATATTATCAGCTCTTAACTTATTGAAAGTCTCTTTATAATTTGTATCCAGTAATTGATTACCTGTAATCATATGTTTGCTCATCACCGCCGCTCCGGCACTTGTTCCTGCTATGGTTGCCCCATTAGTATAAGCCTTATGGATTGCATCATAGACCGGAGTATTCAACACCACTTTCATAAAACGGCTCTGATCTCCACCAGTAATAAATATCAGTCTGGCACCTGCCAGAGAATCCAGCCAGCCCCGGTCATGGACTTTATCTCCTGCAAAATTAAAACTGTAAATATTGTTTTTGGCCACAGCCGATAATTGCGTTTTGATTGCCTCAAAAGAAGCTTCAGGCTCTGCAGTAGCCATTGGCAATACAACAATATAATCACGTTTACTCAGGTCAGCCGTTTCAATCATTTTACTGATCAATTCAGGAGAACGATCTCCACCACCGATAATAAACAGGCTTCCTTTCGGTAAAACACGTGATACCTCTCTGGTTTTATATTGGCAAATTACCGGCTCTGTGGTAAATAACGTCACAAAAAACAGAGCATACTGCAGACGAAAACAGATTTTATTCAGCATAACTTTCTCTATTTATAGATCAGTACTTCAATCTTACCAGCTTCAGTAACCGTTCCACGATACATCCCTTCGGTATTAAATGGCATCGTAACATTGCCTTTTGCATCCAGTGCGATCAAACCGCCGTCACCTCCCATTTTACCTACTTTATCCAGTACCGCCTTTGCGGCCTCATCAACAGACAATTTTTTGTACTCCATCATGGCCGAAATATCATGAGCAACCACATTCCTGATGTAAAATTCACCCCATCCTGTACATGATATACCTGCAGTTGCATTATTTGCATAAGTACCTGCACCAATAATCGGAGAGTCCCCCACACGCCCATATTTTTTATTTGTCATTCCACCAGTTGAAGTACCAGCTGCAAGATTTCCTGATTTATCCAATGCAACGGCCCCTACAGTTCCAAATTTATAATCGTGGTTTACAGTACCCAGTTTCATGGATTTTTTATTTCCATGATCCAGTACTGATTTAGTAGAGTCTTCTTTTATAGCCCGTTGCAGGCCATCCCAGCGCTCCTTAGTATAAAAATATTTGGGATTAACTATTTCAATACCGGCTTGTTTAGCAAACAATTCAGCTCCCCGGCCAACCATCATTACATGTTCAGATTTTTCCATTACCGCTCTTGCTGCAGAAATAGGATTTTTGATCGTTGTCACACCAGCAACTGCACCAGCCATCAGCGTTTTTCCATCCATAACAGCAGCATCCATTTCATTCTTACCATCGTGTGTAAATACGGCACCTTTTCCTGCATTAAATAATGGCGAATCCTCCATAATATGAATAGTAGCTTCAACTGCATCTAAACTTGTTTTTCCTGATTTCAGCACATCATATCCCGTCTGCAGTGCCTTGGTCAGGGCAGCAACATAGGCTGCTTCTTTTTCAGCACTCATATTTTTCCTGGTGATAGTCCCTGCCCCCCCGTGAATCACCATTATATATTTTTGTTGCCCGTAAGCTATGTTAGCCATAAAACATAAGAGAAGAGCAGCTGTTATTTTTAAGTTTTTATTCATCATTTTGGTTTATTTATTTTGGTTGAAGATTATGTTCATGGAAGATAAAGACAATTTTAGAAGCTCCTTGAATATAGCCGATAAAATAATTCCCGGACTCTTAATAATTAGGATTCTGAAATGTGTTTTTGTTAACAGAAATCTCAAGTGCTGGTATTGGAAAGGCATATTGAGCCTGAGCCGGTAATAGTTTAACAGCTCCCGATGTATTTATCGCATCTTCCGGTAGTCTTTGCACTGGTAAATTTCTGCGTTTCAAATCAAAAAAACGATGACCTTCAAAGGCCAGCTCTTTGAACCGCTCTATATAAATAGCATTGATTAGATCATCCTTGCCAGTAAAGCCTGCTGGTTGATAGTCCTTTATTCTGGCAGCACGTAAATTATTTAAATCCCCGGCAGCGTCTCCTGTACTTTCAGCTTCAGCCTCAGCCCTGATTAAATACATTTCGCCTGTCCGGAACATTTTAATATCTGTAAGACCTGGAGTAGCTGTTGTACCGGCATATTTATTAACCAGATACTCGGATTTTTTTTCTCCTCTTGTGTTATCAAATCTGATATAGGCAGCATAACGAATATCGTTTATCTTATCAAAAGAATTAATCAATTTAAAAGAAGGTGCGTATAAAACTATTTTCGAATTCTGGCGATAAAACAAATCACCTATCCGCTGGTCATCCCCTACTCTCCTCAGCTTCCATATTACTTCATTATCAACACCATCAGTCCATATACCAGGAAATTGTCCGGCAGTTGCCAATGGCATTAAATTGATAACTTCAGTGGCGTACATAATTGCGTCAGCCCAGTTTTTTTCATAAAGAGCCAGTCTGGCCTGTATGGCAGAAACGCCGGTTTTTGTAACCCTTGTTTTATCATTAAAAGATGGGGGAATCAGTGGTTTTGCTGTCAAAAGATCTGTTTTGGCATCCGCAATCACAACTTCAAAATGATCTCTTGCAGGATAACCAACAGCAGATGCTTTCATATTTGGAACTCCCAAAGCTCCATTTTGATAAGCTGCACCGTACATTCTAAGTAATTCGAAATGACAAAATGCTCTTAAAGCCAGTAATTCACCACGATAACGGTCTCTCATTGCTATATCAGCAGCGGCCGATACAGTGATCTTGTCCAGACCAGCCAAAACTCTGTTTATCCTGTCTATAGCAACATAATACCCATAATACGAGCCTGTCACCGATTCACTGTCTGCATTATAAAGCCACCGGTGAGCATCAGTATTACTCACTGTATTTTCTGTCGGCAACATTACTTCATCCGAAACTATAGCATTTACTCCTATTAAAGTATAATCGAGCTGTGCATAAACTCCAGTCAGCCCTAAATCTATGTCATTCAGATTTCTGTAAGCTTTCTCCGCATCTATAGTATCAGTGGGCTTTAAATCCAGTTTGGTACAGGAAGAAAAAAAGACCAGCAAAGAAATGATAAGTGTATATTTTATTTGATTAATCATGGCTGTAATTTTAAAAGTTTATGCTAATTCCCGCAGTATATGTTCTTGCATTCGGATATTGAAAAAGCCCCGAAACCCCATTATTCTCAGGGTCCAGTCCTCTCCATTTGGTCCACGTTACCAGGTTCTGGCCTTGTATAAAAACTCTCAAATTGCTAACTACCTTTATTTTCTCCATCACTGATTTAGGTAGTGTATAGCTGATATTTACATTTCTCAATCTTATAAAAGAAGCATCCTGAATATCTTTAGAAGTAAAATTCCTTGGGATATCAAAACGCTGTAAAGTTTTTACATCACCAGGTTTCATCCAGCGGTCGTCCAGCATTCTGACAGATTGATTACTGGTAGCATAACGTTGATTTTCATTATAAAAATCTTCATTATTCCAGCGGGAAACACCCGAAACAAAAGAAAACAAAGCATTCGCAGTAATTCCTTTCCAGCTTATGCTGGTATTAAATCCACCTGTAAATGAAGGATATAAACTACCAGAATTTGCAACACTCTGCAAATTCGAGTTATAAGTAGTTGTAATACTTCCGTCCGGATTATAATACTGTGCTTCACCAGTTTGCGGATTCACACCAGCCCACTGAGGCGCATAATAAGATCCATAGGGTAATCCAACCTTTAAAATACGTGTATCTCCATCTGGATATGAATCAGCAACATCTGTCACATGCAGCACCACATTCTTATTATAACCAGCATTAACCCCGACAGTCCAGGTCAGATCTTTTGTTTTCAGGATATCTCCGCTCAGGTCAAATTCTATCCCTCTGTTTCTCATCTTTCCTGTACTTAAACTAAGCAGGCGGAAACCGGCCGTAGCTGAAGGCGGCTGATCGATGAACATGTTATTGGTAATCTTATTATAGTAGTCGGCAGAAAGACGCACTCTGCGGCTTTTAAACAATGATAATTCGAACCCTGTATTGAACTCGTTTACATACTCCCAGTCAAAATTGGGGTTACCGGCAGAAAGTGGAATAATCCCCGGTTTGCCCCCATAGTTTCCATTTACACCATAGGTTGGCAGATATAAGAAATCACCTGTTCCAAAAGGGCTGGCAGAAGTACCATAGCTAATTCTGAAACTCAGCTCTGAAATCAGTGCACTATTTTCCAGAAATGCTTCTTTTTTCACATTCCAGTTTGCGCCAGCAGAATAAAAGCCATGCCACTTATTTTGCGGGGCAACTTTTGTGGACCCGTCATACCGGTAGCTTCCGGTCAGCGTATACCTACCATCATAAGTATATCTTGCCACACTCATAAATGAAGCTAGTGCACTTTTAGTTTTTGAACCACCTACATTAGGTAGATAATCAATACTATTGGTAATTCCGGCAGGTGTTTCCGGTAAACGGCCGTCCAGTCCAAAGCCTGTAAAACCAAAAGAATTATAATTATTATAAACATATTCATAAAAAGCAGAAGCTTCAAAATTATGCTTAACATTAAATGTTTTAGCATAGGTCAAACCAGTAGTTGAAATCAGATTGAAATTTCTTCTTGTTCCTTCATCAAAACGACCTTTTCCGCCCAAAGTATTTGAATTACTGATTGAGCCGTAATAGGAGTCCGGATTGATATAGGCCTGGTCTGTAGAATTTCTGTAATCAATCCCCGCCCTGGTGGTAATTTTCAGTTCTGGTATGATCTGATAAGCTAAAGCTATACCAATGATAGATTTCAACTGATCCGTTTTATTGGAAGAATTAAATAAACGTTCCAGGGCCTGACTACCTTCCCTCTGATCAGCAATGAAATACTGATCCTGATTACCAGGATGAATCAAAGTTCCATCCGGAGCATACGGATTTTCATATGGAAGTGCATAGTAGACAGCAGACATAGCCGTTCCTCCCCTGCTGCTGCCTTCGCCTTCAGTAAAACTCTGACTGGAATAACCCATATTCAGATTCACATTACCCGAAAATTTATCCGATTTAAAATCAAGATTACTTTTTAGCGCATACCTCTCTAAACCAGTACGTTTCGCAATACCATCCTGCTTATAATAATTCAGGGAATTATAAAAACGAACATTTTCATTGCCTCCGCCTATACTTACCTGTTGTTCCTGAAATTTACTCTGCTGATAAAACTGATCCCTCCAGTCTATATTAATATTTCGGATACTATCTAAAATATGATCAGCTCTTTGTCTGAAAGCTACCGTTCCTGAAATATAATCAGGATTTTTTGGAGAATACGTCCATCCCGGACCAAGATCTCTCCCGAAATCCAGTCCCACCCCTTCTTCAAACGATAATCTCTGAGCAGTATTCATCATCGTAAACTTAGGATCTGTTAATTTGGAAAAACCATATTGTGAAGTATACTGCACTTGTATTTTCCCTGCTTTACCCTTTTTCGTGGTAATCACAATTACCCCATTCGACCCTCTCGATCCATAAAGAGCTTTCGCAGAAGCATCTTTTAATACCGTTACATTTTCAATATCTGCTGCGTTGATTGTTTGAAAAAAGCTGGCTTCAATAGGTGTTCCATCCATAATATACAAAGGAGCAGAAGAACCATTCACACTCCCTACACCACGAATAACCACTGCTGCACTTTGGCCTGGCTGGCCGGAACTTGAAATCACGCTCATCCCTGCTACTCTGCCCTGTAAAATCTGGTCGAAAGTCAGCCCTGCAACATCATTAATTTTATCTGCTGTAACTAAAGTTGCTGCACTTGCAGATTGCGTACGTTTATAATTTGTATAACCAGTTACTACAACTTCCTGTAGATTCCTGTTATCACTTTTTAAGATGATATTGATAATTTTTCCTTTTACCGGGATGATTTGTTTAATAAAACCAACAGAAGAGAACTCGAGTGTTTCTCCATTATCAGGAATACGAATTGCATAATTACCCTGACTATCTGTTGTAGTTGCTATACCAGAACCACTTAATTTAACAGAAACACCGGGTAGAGGTAATCCTGCTTCATCAGCAACACGTCCAGAAATGACTATATCATTTTGGCCCTTTACCAGCGGATAAATCACTACAAGATTTCCATCTTTCAAGGCATAAGTCAGCTGAGTTTCTTTTAAAACAGCCTTCATTGCCTCATCAAGTAATACTTCATGCAAATTTAATGTAGTCTTCTCCTCTTTTGATAAAATATGATCACTGTAAACAAACCTGTAATCCGTTTGTCTTTCAATATTTTTAAGCAGACTTCTGATACTCATCTGATTTGCACTGATACTTATTTTCTGTTGCGCAAAGCCAGAGGCAGAAACCTGCATACACATGATCAGTAAAATTAAACCTGTAAGTTTTGTGCGCAGCAACATTCTGCTGTTCATCAAATACCTGCCAGATGTCTCTGATAGTAAAGTTTTTCTCATATTGGTTTTTTAAGGTTTGCAGGGATAGTATAGATTATAATGGTGGTTCAGCCTTTATTTTGTGATAATAATCTTGTTTTGTTCTGTCCTGAATTCAAAGGGATAAGCCATTTGTAGAGCTTCCAGTGTTTTAATCAGACTCTCATTTTCGAATGTTCCGGAATAACGGTAATCTTTGACCTCATTACTGGCGATATAAATTTCAATACCATACCAATTCTTCAGTTTTCCTGCAATTACGGCTAATGATTCATTATCAATAATCATCCGGTTACGCACCCACCGTATTTCTGCAGGTACATGATCCTGATATCCGCCAGTAAAGGATGAAACCTGGAATATATTTTTAAGGTTTTTATTCGTTGCTGTGTTATCATATGAGAGCTTTTCATTCGGTTTCAGCAAGACCTTATAACCGGGATATTTTGTTGACGCTACCTGTACACGACCATGGATCAAAGAAGTTTCAGTAACCCGGGAACCTGCATAAGCCTTTACATTGAAACTCGTTCCCAGTACCTTAATTTCGTTCATTGCAGTATGCACAGTAAAAGGATGCACCGGATCATGCTTTACCTCAAAAAATGCTTCTCCTTTAAGCCAGAGTTCCCTTTTGGCAGGATTAAAATTTCCTGTAAACCGGATTTCACTGTTTTTGTTTAAAGTGATAACTGTACCATCAGTCAGGACAAGGGTTCTCCTATGTTCAGGATCTGAAGAAAAAACCGAGGCAGCTAAAGAAACAGTCGGCCGGATATCTTTTGATGACAAATAAGCTTGCTGAATAAAATAACCAGACACCAGCAGGACAATAGCCGCAGCCGTATAGCCAATATATTTATAAAAATTAGCAGAAGATTTATAGAGTGGTTTATTTTCACTAACCGGATTCAAAAGAAGATTCAATGCTTCTTTCTGTTTAAATCCATCTTTCAATGCTTTGACCTGTTTTAGCCTGCTGCCCTGTTTAACAGTCAGAATATTTACCAGTTTTTTAGCAGTTGCTATATCCGAAGCCCTTTCCGGCAAACTATGAATCCAGTCTTCCCACAAAATATGATTTTCAAGACTTGCGCCCAGGCAATAATGCTGAAAATCCTCATTACAGATTAAATCTTCTATCAAAAAATCATTCTCTGGCAATTGCATAAGTTTATTTTTCCTTATAGACAGAGAAATCTTCTCCTTTTCCTAAGAGATTTCATTTTTTTATTCAAAAAATATTTTACCAGGACCTGTTTTTATCCCAGAGCCTATTTAAGAATCTTTCTGAGCATCTTTATCGCATCATATACCGTATTATAAGCTGTTTTCACACTTTGAGAGGTTCTCTGGGCAATCTGCTCATAACTTAGTCCTTCAAAAAACTTAAGCTGAATTAATTCAACCTGTCTTGGGGTAAGCTGTGCAATTGCAACTCTTAACTTGTTCTTAAGTTCTTCATCCTGCTGTAACCCAACCATAATCTCTTCATAGGAGAGCTCATTCGTTGCTGTTTCCATCTTATTTACGGCCAGATTGGTTCTGTCAACATAAGCCAGCTGATCCAGCATACATCTCCTCAAAGAAGTCATCAGATAAGATTTTACATTTTCGACCGGATTAAGTCTGTCTCTTTTATCCCATAAATTCAGAAATACCTGATTAACGCAATCTTTGACCAATTCATCATCAGCGTTAATTTTCAGACCAAAACGGATCAGGTGGAAGTAAAGATTATTGTATAACCCAAATAATGCGTTCTTTTCACCAAGCCGCATTTGTTCCCAATATTTTTTATCCTCTTCTGTGGGTAGCATAAATCAAACTGAATATATGCATTTATGCTAAATAAAGATTTCAATGGTTTGAATTTTGCAATTAATGGGTTGAATTCTGCAAACACCTCCCCTGCTATTCTGAATACATTTGTCTTATATAAAAATTAAATTATGGAAAATCAGAAAGTATGGTTTGTTACCGGAGCCTCAAAAGGATTAGGACTGACCTTAATTAAGCAATTACTAATTCAGGGCCACAAAGTTGCCGCAACTTCAAGAAGCATTGAAGAGTTAAACGAAGGTACAGGAGCAAAACCAGGCGAAAATTATCTGCCACTGAGTGTTGATCTCAGATCAGAAGAAAGTGTAGGACAGGCAGTAGCAGATACAATCAGTAAATTCGGCCGCATTGATATAGTTGTTAATAATGCGGGCTATGGGCTTGCCGGAAGTCTTGAAGAACTAAGTGACGAAGAAGCAAGAGGAAACTTTGATATTAATGTATTTGGTTCATTAAATGTGATCCGTAAAGTTATGCCGCACCTGCGTGCACAACAGTCCGGACATGTATTTAACATTTCTTCTATCGGCGGCTTTACCGGTTATTTTCCCGGATTTGGAATTTACTGTGCGACAAAATTTGCTGTACAGGGTTTTACCGAGGCATTGGCTGCAGAAGCGAAACCATTTGGCATCCATGCTACTATCGTATCTCCAGGCTACTTCCGCACTAATTTTCTTTCTACAGGCTCTTTAAATGTCCCTAAAAATCAAATTGAGGCTTACAAAGAAGTTCGTGAAGTACAGAACCAGCACCAGCATCTTATTGATGGCAATCAGGCAGGTGATCCGGAAAAAGCTGCCGCTGCAATTATTAAGGTCGCAACAGAAGAAAATCCTCCATTACACCTGTTTTTAGGTCAGGACGCTTATGATCTGGCTTATGCAAAAATGGATGCCGTAAAAGGAGATCTTGAAAATCTTAAAGAGATGATTACTTCAACTGGTTTCTGATGGTTTGCGCTATAAATCTGGCACTCCCGTCAAATTAGCCTGTTTGACGGGAGTATCAGATTTTAATCAGTTAACTGCTGCCTGATTTCTTTAAGATCAGTTATTATTTCATCAATTTCCAGGAGCCGCTTCTTCTGCTTTTTTAATCCGTACCACAGGCCGACACCCGCTATATAAGCCGTCGTAATCAGCAATACAGTCCATCTGAAAACGGGCGGATGAGCACTGGTAACCTCCCAGATATACATTACCAGAGCAAACCATAAAAGTATAAGATAAAGCTTGTTATAAGTAGTGATAATTTTTCGCTGCAGATTTAGTTTTTCAAGCTGATAGCTAAGAAATCCTGTACTTGAATCTTCCATATTCTCTTTTCTGAAAGCATAACTTCTCCAGTATAAATAGATAGTGATCAATATGATCATATACATTGCAGCTATACTCACCTTAAACGGCCAGCTGAACTGCTGATAGAAAGACAGATACACCCACCCGAGCCCTGCCAGTGTTACCACAAGCAAAATACTGGACAGTACCATCCTGGTTAACACTTTACGCTGATACTTTTCCCATTTACTTTGCAGGGATGATCTCAACTGATCAGTACTGGTATTTATAGGCTGATCCTGCCAGCTTTTCTGTAAGTCTTCAAAATTCATATGCTTGTTTTATTTTCCATGAGCTTAAGTAACCGGGCTTTGATCCGGTTTATCTTAACGCCAATGTTGTTAATATTTGTTCCTGTAATCTCTGCTATATCTTTATAACTTTTGTCTTCCAGTACAAGAGAAATAATCAGCCTGTCGGACATTTCCAGCAAACTTATACAATGACGCAACTGGTCTAACCTGGTCTCCTGCTCCCGTTTTTGTGCAAGCGTCTCTTCATAAGGAAGCTGAATAAAATCAGGCAGTGATGCATGCTGATGCTTCTTATTTTTCAGATTGAAATTGATAGCCGTATTTACAGCAATCCGGTAAACCCATGTTCCGACTTTTGATTCGCCTTTAAAATTCTGAATGCTTTTCCATATCTGGAAGAGTATTTCCTGGTATAAATCATCCGCATGAGAGACATCATAAAGGTAAGCCCTGCATATACGATAAATACTGCCATGATGAGCTTTGACCAGCTCGTTAAACATTACTTCCTGTTGATCAAACATATATCTGCTGAATAGGCAATTTAAACCCCTTTTATAAATGTATCAATTTCCTGATAATACCATTCAGGCGCATCATACATAATGAAATGTTTCGCAGCAGGCGTGACATGTACGGTACAGCTTTTACATTGTTCATACTGCGCAGCATACAGCGAAAGTGCGTATTCTTTAGTAAATGCCGGATAATCTGGTCTGGGTTTAAAAGCAGCCATAACCAGTACAGGAACCCTTATCGAAGCGATGTGCTGACGCATATCATTACCCAGCATTTCAGTCATCGTCCAGGCCATTGTTTTATGATCTGATTTCGCTCCCCAGGCTGCGATCATTTCCCACCTGGTCGAATCCGCACATAAAGAACTTGCAATCATGATTTGACTGGCTTTCAGCTTTCCTTCATCCATCCGGTCAAAATTTGCCAATCTTGATTTCGCTTTTGCTTCATCAAAACCTGCTTTGGCATTTGGATTAAAAACTGCCGCATAAAACGGTAAGGCATCAACAACAATTACTTTTTGTAAATGATCTTTGAGTTCAGCAGCTATGCAGAGCGATAAAAAACCACCTATAGAATGACCAACTAAAATTACCTTATTCAGTTTCTTATCATTAATATAGCTGATAATTTCAGTTTTGTACGTATCTAGATAAGCCTGTGTATCTATCGGTGCTACACCAGCATAACCAGCCAGTGTAAACACATGACACTCATGATCTTTACCGTAACGTGCAACCGTTTCTTTCCATTCCTCTCCACTGCAGGTCGCCCCGGGAATAAATAACATAGGTTGTCCTTTTCCTGTTATGGTAACCTCAAAAGCTTTGGTTGCAGGATCTTTTGCAAATAGAGAGGCGCTGATTAATAAAAGCGCAAATAAGTTCGTTAATGTTTTCATAATCTTTTGTTTGAAGACTTAGTCAGCAGACTTTTGCTTTTCTTACACCCCAAACTCAGATTTATTTTTATTTCATCTTTTCATCCAGTCTGTTCCAGCCGAATTTCTCTATCAGATAGTTTAAAAACGGCTCTGTAACTACCACCCTGGCCTTTTCTATAAACGTACCACACAGGAACAACAAAACCGCGATTAAGAACAACGTAAAATACACACTGCCAATCCTGTAATCAGTAGCCAGCTTATTTAAGTTATCAGTTAAAAAATCGGCCGATCTGGGATGCTCATGGATTAAATAGATGGCCAGCACCGAAGAAGAGAAAAAGGAAATCCCTTTGAAAGACACCTTAAGTTTTTTAAAGAAAAAGAAGAAAGAAACTGCCGAAATCAGAACCAGCGGATTATTATAAAAGAATGCTCTCCAGGCTAATCCTACCCCAGAATATTTTAAGCTCACCACAAACATTCCAAAGATCAGGAGCGAACAGATCAGATATGTACCCAGATAGAAAAACTTACTTTTTTCAAAATTAATATGGGTACTGAATGCCTGGCCATAAAAATAGATACAGATAAAACTGAATAGAGAATAGCCATTCAGTACACCCAGCGAAGTAGGGTCAAGTATATAACCTACAATAAAATTAATGACCATTAATACACCCAGGATATACAGAAACTGAAATTTTGATAAATGTTTCTTTGCCAGATTGAGAAAAGGGCTGAGCAGATAAAGAAAGAAATAAGTAGTAATAAACCACCACTGGCCATTGGGGACAGACAGTAAACCATTATAAACAGTATCAAAAGAGATTGCTTCGCCTGCAAAAAGAGCAAAGATGATATCAATACCAATGCTGTAAGTTATAGCCTGTACAAGTAAACTGAGTACTGTTTTCACCCTGAATTTTATCCCGTAATAACCAGAAATAAAGATAAAACAGTTAACCGTCATGATCAGGAAACTATCTATAAAAAGCCCGTGAAGAGCATCATCATTAATGTGAGGGTTTTCTGAAGTATACAACAGATGCAGTCCCCTTCCTCTCATTAAAAAATGATGACAGACAATCATAACCATTAAGACGATCCTTAACAGTTCAATATTAAGTTCTCTGGGCTGTTTAACCTTACTGTTCATTCTGGTTTACCATTATTTAAAGCAAACTCAAAGGTATTATTTTTAATACCTAACCTGATCATCCATTTTTTAAAGAATTTATCAACGCATTTTCAGAAAACAAACACGAATTTTGCTTTTTCCGTAAGCAAGAATCAATGTTTGTAAAAAATGCATATAAAAAATAAAGAAGCCGAAACATTTTTATCAAAGAAATTTAAAAACGTCACTGACCTTCAATATCTTGCTCAGGGATGGTGGGCACAGGCATTCTCTTTTAACTGCGAAGCAGGAAAACTCGTGCTTCGTGTCGGTGTACATTTAAAGGACTTCCTTAAGGATAAATTTGCTTATCAAACATTTAACAGTCCTGATATTCCAGTTGTTAAAATAGTTGAAACTGGTAAATTCAGTGATAAACTTTACTACTGCCTATCCCTTTTTTGTGAAGGCATGACAGCAGATAAGCTACTTGACAATGCCACTCCGGAAGTGGCCGCTTCTATAGCCCCTTCTATACTTAAACCACTTTATCATATACATCGCCTTGATACTTCCAAAAGAACAGGCTGGGGACTAACAGATATCAATGGAAATGGTATCTGGAAATCCTGGCCCGAATATCTTTCAGCCATATACAATCATAAATATCCCGTTAGCTGGCAGGAAATGGGACGTACAACCTGGCTTGACCCTATCCTTTTTGGCCGGTTGCATCAAAGGATGCAAGAGTTATTCGTCTATCTTCCTCATCAGAAAAACATACTCCATGGCGACTATGGCTATGATAATCTTTTGTTAGATCAGGAACATAAAGTAACCGCCGTTTTAGATTGGGCAGAGATGTTGCTGGGCGATGAATTATATGATCTGGTCAGTATGAACGACCCATGGGTTACAACACCTGAAGATACCTCTTTTCTTGCGCTATGGAAAAAAGAAATGGAATCCGGACAGGAAGAAATCTACAATTTTGAACAAAGGCTGGAATGCTACCGGATCCATTATACCTTATTCAGTCTCCATATCTTCACAGCCCATCAGAAAGAAGAAGATTATACAATTACTGCTCAATGGGCCGAAAAACAGTTGTTATAATAAAATGATAACTAAAACCTGTTTAACAATGCTGTAACCTGGCTATAGCAAAAGGTTTACTTACTCTTAAACAGGTCTGAAAAGACATTAAAATTCCGGATCATGAAAAAATTGAAGAGAAATTCTGATCATGAAGAATCGTTGCCGAGAGTTTGCCCGCATCACGGTAGAGTTTATTAAACAAAAACCCACCCATACTGATTCTTTTCACACCTATTGCTCCCAGCTCCTCAAACCCTGGCAACTCAGGCATACACATTACATTAACAGGCAGCTTAGTCGCATTGACAACCGCTGTAATATCTGTCTCACGGGTAATGCAGGGAACAAAAATTCCATCTGCACCAGCATTTTCATAACTTTCAATCCGGAGTAATGTTTCAGTCAGTGCATCGGACAGCCCCAGAAGAAATCCATCAGTGCGGACGTTTAAAAACATTTTCAGTTTATTTCTGCTGATATAATCTGAAACTCCGGAAAGAATTTTACTGAACTCAGCGACTGACTGCTGCTGGCGACTCAATCCGGCAACTGTATCCTCCAGGTTTATCCCCACGACACCAGCGTCATGTAATTTGCTTATATTCTCCGTAATACCGGTAATTGTCCGGCTATAGCCCCCTTCCATATCTACAGAAAAAGGAATCTGAACTACCTCAACCACTCTTTTGGCTAGTTGAAGTAAAATTTCGAACGGTAATTGCTCACCATCTTCATAACCAAATGAATTTGCGGCCGCCTGGCTGGATATGCCAATTGCTTTATAACCATTAGCCTCAAATACCTTTGCACTGTTTACGTCCCAGATATTTCCCAGTAAAAAGGGTACTGAATTTCGGTGCAGCTGCACAAATGTTTCAAAAGAATTCATACTATACGATTTATATGCTGTTTAAAAATTAATTCCAGACAAAGATATTGCTGGCTTAAATCTTAAAATTGTACAAATCGGAACAGAATGAAATTTAAGACTGTAACAGCAGATTAACAGGTGTAATATTATCCATATAGGCAGATGGAGTAAACCCCGTAAAGAATTTAAAATCCCTGATAAAATGTGACTGATCAAAATATCCGCAGGCATAAGCTATAGCAGTAAAAGGCTGTTCATTTTTAGCAATCAGCGTAAGACTGAGCTGGAACCTGTTTATTTTATCAAATGATTTCGGAGAGAGACCAGTATGCTGGTAAATCAGTTTCTGAAGATAACGTGGTGTGATATTATGTTTTGATGCGATATCGATAATATGACCGGCTGACACATCATGGCTGATACTCGATAAGATATCAGCCACTTTGGCAATTCTGAACGATTTTTTCTCATTGCTGATCAGTCTTTTCAACAGGAAATTCTCTATAAGCCGGATTCTCTGATCAATATCCCTGGTTTCCAGCAATTGTGCATGCAAAACTTTAACCGGACTACCAACGATATCAGACAGATCAGAAATCTGATCATTAAACACTCCAATTTCATCATTAAAAAAATAAGAAGCCGAATGTGTAAAAAACTTAATACCCAGCATCGTATGCTTACCTTTTGAACGAATGGACAAGGGTTTGGTAATCTGTCCCCATAATTCTACCGGTGGGGTTCTGAGAAATTTATTCTCCACCAAAGATTCCCAGCTACCCTCACCCAGATTAAAGATCACCTCCATATCTCCACTTGGAAACACTGTATCCTCAAATTCTGTTGCTGAATCAGATTCAAAGATATAGTAGTGCCTGATATATGGTTTTAAAATAGCTGAAGGAGGAAAATTCCTGAATTCCATAGCTTAAATTTAAGCATCTTTGCTAAATCCGGCAACTGTTTATTTACCTGTGTTACAACTCACTTAACAACCTGGTCAGTAATTTCCAGATATTTTCCACAGATCTTATTTCTACTTTTTCATCAGGTGAATGGGCTCCATAAATGTTCGGACCAAAAGAGACAATTTCCAGCTCAGGATGATGTTTAATAAATAACCCGCATTCCGAACCACCATGACCGCCATTGATCCTTGGTTTTTGTTTAAAAACTGTTTCATATACCGCTGCCGTTTGCTGAACTATACCAGCATTCAAATCAGCTCTCCACCCCGGATAATCTCCGGTAAAACTAACCTCCCAGTTGAATAGCTTATAAAGCATGCTCAGCACTGTACTCAGTTCTTTCTTTTTCGAGTCTACAGATGACCTGCAAAGATTCAATATACTCAGTTCACCATCCTTCAGCTGCAGTGTTGCCAGATTATTGGAAGTTTCCACCAGATTTACTATTGCTGAACTCATTTGATAAACTCCTGTAGGATTGATCATAACAGCTTCAATAACTTGTAATGAATCACTTACAGAAAGTCCTTTTCCATTATTCTGAACAGCTAATATATTGATCATCAGATCAGGTTCTGCACTATGATGCTCCTGCAACAGATCACTTTTCAATTTTTCAAAGGATGACAAAAATGCTGCAGTTGACTGAACTGCAAAAACAGCTTTACCCTCTCGTGGAATTGCATTCCGAAGCCCTCCTGCATCAATATCAATTAAGCTGACTGCAATCTCTGATTCTGCAAAAAACCGGAATAGAATTTTAATAGCATTCCCTCTGTTTTTATTAATATCTGCTGCAGAATGTCCCCCCTTTAACCCCTTAACAGTGATTTCAAAAGTATCCCAATTATTCTCTACAATCCCGTACTGCTGTGTTGCTGACACATTTACTGCTCCTGCACTTCCGATTCTGAGCAGATCATCGACCATGATATCCAGGTTCAGCAGTCTCCGGGCAGAGAAAAAATCAGCTTCCATTTCGTGTGCTCCGGTCATCCCGCTTTCCTCATTGACCGTGAATATAGCTTCCAGAGGCGGATGATCTAACTGAAGATCATCCAGTACACTCAGTATATAAGCCACCCCTATGCCATTATCAGCACCCAAAGTAGTCTGATTGGCAGTGACAAAATCCCCTTCAATTTTCAGTTCAATTCCCTGACTGTCAAAATCGAATAGCTTATCAGCACTTTTTTGCTGAACCATATCAAGATGTCCTTGTAAAGCAACTTTCTCCCGATGTTTATTTTTACCCTGTCCTTCTTTACAGATCAGTACGTTTCCTATAGCATCAGTTTTACAGAAAAGATTACGTTCGGCAGCAAATGCAATAATATAAGCCGCTATTTTTTGCTCTTTACGTGATCCCCGCGGAATAGCACTTATTTCTTCAAAAAAATACCAGACAGATTTTGGTTCCAGTGCAGAAAGTTTACCCATGAGTGATTTTATTTTTTAAAAGTTCTTTTTTTGACTCCAACCATTCTTTTCTCACTATACTCAATACTGCTGAGTCCCTTCTTGTGCCATCAATTTTGTATCCGTTACTTCTAAGTATGCCTTCAAAAGTACATCCAAGACTTTTTATCGCACGCATACTTCTTTCATTTTCACTATCCAGCCTGAATTCTATTCTTTCAAATTCCAGCTGTTCAAATATGAATTCAAAAAGCAGATATTTACAATGTTTATTGAGCCCGGTCCCCTGGAATTTCTTTCCATACCAGGTATACCCCAGTGATAAGTTATTACTGACCAGATCTATGTCATATAACCGGGTAGAGCCTGCATACTCCTTATTTTTTTTATCAAAGACGATAAACGTATAAGCTGTCCCTTTTTCCTGACGTGTCAGTGCAGTCTCTATATATTGTTTCATTCCCTCCTCACTACCCGCATCCTGCAGCGTATATTTCCAGAGTTCAGGCTCATCCACTCCAAATGCTTTTAAGATTTCAAAATCAGACACTTCTAATGGTCTCAGCTGCACATAATCATCTTCCAGTATATATTTTTTACGCTTATCGAATATAATGTTCATCCCGATCAATTTGTTCTGGTATAAATGTACACTGCATAAGGAGTATTGCAAATCAAATGCTATTCAATGATGTTGATTTTTTAATTCATTAGATATAAATGACAATGCAGATGAGCCGTTATCATCGCCTTTTGCGGTTATTTTCTTCTATAGGATAATTTAAGCCCTGTCAACAACAAGGCGACAGCAATCAGACCAATGCTTGCCCAGGCTGTATACCTGATTCCACTATTGATGATGATCCAGCCTCCTATCGTTGTTCCCATTGCAATACCCAGATTAGTAAAAGCTACGCCCAGACTATTGGCAAACTCCTCTGCTCCTTCCGCAGCAGAACTGATCCATGACTGACCTATTAAAAAACAGCCCGTATGTACAAATCCCCAAACAGCTGTCAGCATAATCGTATAAATATGATAACCACTGTTAAAATACAATATGGTGTAAATAATAGCCAGCATCAGTAAAAAAAACACCAGTGTAGCTGGCAGACTTTTACTTAATAGTTTGCCAGCCGCCCAGTTTCCTGCCACTCCCATCACACCAAATAACATCAGCATTTTACTGATTTCTACGCCGTTCAGCTGATTAATTTTCCCCATGAAATCTGCGAAATATCCATATACAGCAAACATACCTGCAATCATTAATGAAGTAATAACAGCCTGCAAAAGAAAAGCAGGTTTTCCAAGTAAACCCAATTGTGAGCCAACAGTCGTCTTCCCTGTGACAGGCATAGGCGGAATTAAGCATAAAACTGCAACAAGAGCCACCATATTAATTATACCAAAACCAATAAAAGCTGTCTGCCAGGAAAATAAATCAGCGAGATAAGTAGTAAACGGAACTCCAGCAACAGTCGCTATACTTACGCCTCCAAAGATTACCGCAGTCGCACTATGTTTATCTTTTTCCGGTGCATTGCTTACCGCTGCATAAATAGCAGCAGAAAAATACAAGGGATGCAGAAAGGCAGGTAATATTCTGGCAAACAACATTAGTCCGAAAGGTGGTGCCATTGCAGATAAAACATTGGATATTACAAATAACAGCAAAGCCGACAACATCATCTTTTTTCTGTCAATACCTGATGCGGCTAAAGTTACCCATGGCCCGCATAATGCTATAACCAATGCAAATCCACTCAATAACCATCCGGCTTTGTCCATGCCAATCTCATAATGCCGTGCAAGCTGAGGTAAAATACCAATCACACCGAATTCTGTGGTAATCACACCAAAGATCCCTAAAGCAGCAATATATTTTATCCTGTTCATCCTTAATAAGCTACACTAACAGCTACTTCCTTCCAGTCGGCAATAATCTGCTGAAAGGAGCTTATTTTTTGTTCGAGGCTATCTATAGTTGCCTGGGTAAAAGGAAGTCTTAGCGGTGGATTTTCCAGTTTGCTTATTTCAACAATTACCGCTGCAACTTTAGCAGGGTCCCCGCCTTGTGTTCCATTGACTTTTCTGCTTCTTTCACGGATGTCAGCAACGGCCGACTTATATTCAGGAATTTCTTCAGCTGTAAAAACAACTGATCTGCCAAAAAAATCTGTTCTCAGAGGACCTGGTTCTGCCAGTGTTACCTTTATCCCAAACGGAGCTACTTCCTGCGCCAGTGCCTCGCTCATCCCTTCAAGAGCAAATTTACCAGCAGCATATAAACCTCCGCCAGTACCTGCGGCGATTCCTACCCTTGATGAAATCTGAATAATATGTCCTTTTCCTCTTTTCCGCATGGAAGGCAATACTTCTTTAATTAATTTCCATACCCCAATAAAACTTATATCTATCTGATGACGCAGTTCAGCTTCAGTAGCTTCTTCCACAAAACCAAAAAGTCCGTAACCAGCATTATTAACCAGCACGTCAATTTTCCCAAATGCTTTCAGACTTTCAGCCACAACAGCAGACATCGCGGCAGTATCAGCCAGATCTAAAAACACGGCCTTACTCCGTTCGGGAAAATCGAGTTCAAAACGTTTTTTGTCTTCTTCATTTCTTACCGTACCAATGATTATATCACCAGATTCATGAATCTTCTTTGCCAGTTCTTTTCCTAATCCGCCGGAAACACCTGTAACCAGCCATACTTTTTGTTCTGTTCTCATATTTCTATTTATTATTGAATGATCGCTCAAGATTAGAGCAATTTTTTTTACTGCAAACTCTCTATTAAAAAATTACCTGTTGCTATAGCCATATCCTGATCATCAAGCAAAACCTGCATATGCCAGAAACCAGCGAAACTGGCAACGATAAATGTCGCCATCACTTTAACATCTTTATCCGGATTAACTTCTCCGCTTTCCTGTCCCAGTTTCAATAACTTTTCCAGAAAACTGATCAGCTCTGTAGTTTGCTGCTTCAGTAAACGATGAGTATCAGTATCAACGCTGGCCAGTTCAAATGAAGATTTTACAACCATGCAGGCTTTGTTTTCTGTAAAGGCCCGTTCTATGGCTTTCTGAATTATAGCTTTCACCGAACCAAAAGGAGATTTGGATTGGGCTGCTGCATTTTCATATTCATCCAGTGTCTGCTTGCTATATAGTTTTAAGCTTTCTATGAATAACTGGTGTTTACCCCCAAAAGTACCGTAAATGCTACCCGGATTCAGCGCCATGGCATTGACTAAATCCTGCATAGATGTCGCATTATAGCCCTTTTCCCAAAAAAGGTCTTTAGCTTTTCCCAGTCTTTCCGTTACATCAAATTCTTTGTTACGTGCCATATAGCAACAAAGGTACTATTATTGAATGATTATTCAACAATAATAATAAAATAAATACCTGATCAGATTTTACTTTACATTTGACCAACAAACCCACAAACAACGAGTCTAAACATATATGAATAAAGCTAAAATTCTATGGCTTGTACTGGCCCTTATTGCGGTGATAGCAGGAATATGGGTAACCATCAGTATTTCCCAAAAGAGTCAACCTCAGCCGGCAACTACAGACCAGCCTGCCAGAGCTATTGCGACAAAAGATCAGGATACGCTTGCTCAGAAGAATAACATGACATCAGATGCAATCAGTTTAAAAATAAGTGCATTTCAAAAAAAACCTTCCCTGACCACACTTACAGCGGTAGAAAATGAGATACGCAGCCAGCTGCCTCTGCTCAATATCGCAGACCGGTATAAATTACTGGATAAATGGGAGAAAGCACTTACCCCATTAATCAGCCGTCTGGACCCGGAACAGGGAAAATTGCTTTCAGCTTATGGTGCTACAATATATAACCCTGTTGAAGGAGAATCTGTAACCGACACCCAAAAGAAATTTGACAACGACTTTACCGCCAGTCTGGAGGCCAGCCAAAAATCTCTGTTACACCAATTAACAGCTCATCAGATAGAAATCACCACTGAAGAAGAAGTTGGGCCTGTTTTTAGCCTTAAACCACTTTACTGGAAAGAATTATTTGCGTCCTCCTTACCCGAAAGTGATCAGAAGTTCTGGGATCAGAAAGCATTTGAAAATGATCCTGTAATTGATTTTGATGCCGGACTGGCGGTTGACCGCATTACCCTGGGTGAATGGGCTTTTGCCTGGGAACAGTATTTAAAAAAATATCCAGGCAGTCATTATCAGAATCAGGCTAAGGAAAATTACCGGAGTTACATGAGCTATCTTTTAGGTGGTCTGGAAAACACAGCTACTCTGAATACAGAGACCAACAGCATTGAGCCTGATGTGGATGCCGATTTTGATACCATCATCAAACACCATCCTAACAGCACTGTGGCAAATTCAATTATTGCATTCAGAAAAAAGGTTAAAGAGGCCGGTGGTCAAAACAACCTGCAGTCAAACCTCTATAACCTGATTAATTCTATTCTTAAAAACACCAGATAAAGCTGTAATAATTACAGCTTTATCTTTACTCCACTATTCATTACAAAACCATCAACAGGAGCATATATATCCTTAAAAACCGGACTGGTAATACTCCCGGAATAAATTGCATCAAATTTCGTCTGCCGGACATCTGTCAGATTCTCAAAATTCATGAAAACCGAGAAATGTTTCCATAATTTCTCGGCCATTAATCCTGCTGTCCAGTAGCTTCTTCCGGTTGAGCCATCACTTAATCTTTGTTTACTAAAATAATAGGCTTCAGCACCAATTTTCCACTGGTCTTCCAGTTCATACATCAGTACATTATTAAGCCGGTGCCTGGATACCAGAGCATAAGTCGTACTGTTCCCTCTTGTCTCCTGATTTACATCAGCCATTGTATAACCAATAAACAATTTAAAATCTCTATAGCCAAACTTCGCATTGGTTTCAATTCCCTTCGTATTTAAATTGCCCTTAGGCTGTACATATTCAAGATTTCCATTGCCAGCAGGATTAAGCAGGATTGGATTATTGATACGGGTATAGAAAAAGAGCTGGTTAACACTGAAACTTAACAGATCATCAAACCATGCTGTATGGTAATTAATATCATAATTAGCTCCATAAGAACGTTCTGCCCGGGTATTTGCTACATCAACCGGGAGCACATTACGAAACTGAATCCGTTCAGCATCTTCCGTAAAAATACCCGGAGCCTTATACCCCAGGCCACCACTCAGTCTGGTGGAAAAATGATCATCGATCTTCCAGAGTGCCGAGATTCGCGGTAAGAAAAACAACCCATAATCATTATGATAATCACTTCTTATACCCGATTCAATTACAATTTTTCCGGAGACATTCCAGGTATGCTGAATAAAAGCACCAATAGTAGTATAATTATAACTTCTCAGTGCAAAATTACTATTCCTGTGTTCTCTGAAATTGTCTGTCAATAAATTGAGTCCTGCAATCCATTCCGCCTTATTGCCACTATGCGTATAATTCGCTTCACTATAAGTAGCTAACTGAGCACCGGAAAACAAGTAATCAGGCAGGCGGATACTCCGGTCATAATAACTTACCGCATTGCGGATGACTATTTTTTCTTTTTCATTTAGTTTGTGTTCCAGCTCGACCTGAGTACTATACCTGTCGGTTTTATTTTCTTCAAAATAAGTATGTGCGCTGTTTCCGTTCCCTTTAATATACTCCAGATCTCCCCCTAACCTTTTTTCATGGGTTAAATTCAATCCTGCCGAAAGCGTTGTTTTCTTATTGAAGTAAAAGAACATTTTCGGATTCAGCGTAAAACGATCAAATTCCGGTATTGCTGTCAGACCAATAGCTGCGGGATCATATGCCGTACCCTTATTATAGGCTGCATAAACTGTAACACCTGTCTGATTAAACTTCTGTGCATAAAAACTACTGAGATCCAACCCGAGAGCTGAGGTTCCGTTTAAAAGGAAATTAAGCTGCCGGCCGGCCGTTGGTTTCTTAGACACCAGATTCACCAGTCCGGCTATTGCCCCGCCCCCATACAAGGTAGAAGAAGATCCTTTGATTACTTCAACCTGCTGAAGATCCAGAGGAGCAATCTGCAATAATCCCAACCCACCCGAAAAACCGGAATACAAAGGAAAACCATCACGGATAAGCTGTGTATATTTCCCGTCAAGTCCCTGTATCCGGATACTGGAATTTCCACTGATTGCTGAAGTCTGCTGGGTCTGTATACCTGTACTTTCAGCAAGCATCATGCGGATATCTCCTGGTTTCATATTTCCTTTCTCATCCAGTTCTTCCCCCGCAATGACTTCTACACGTGTAGGAATACTGGAAATTGTTCTTGTACCCCGGGTAGCCGAAATCGTCACTTCATCCAATTCTTCCTCCGGTTTCACTGCTTTCAGTAAAACAAGCATTGGAGCAGTCTGAATTACAGGAAAAGTTACCAGCACGGTTTCCGGCTCAAAACCAGTATAACTAAATTCCAGTAACTGTTTACCAGCAGGGATATTACTCACCGTAAAAAGACCCGTACTATCTGCTACTGCATGAATCTGTGTCCCCTCCACTTTTAAAATTGCGCCTGGAAGAATATGATTTGTCTTAGCATCTTTAATGAGTGCTTTATAAATGTTTTGGGTATAAGCAGTCCCTGTAAAAAACAGTAATGCAACAACCACAATAATTTTCTTCATTATGTATTTGAAATTAAGTTATTACCATAAATATCAGCCTTAATGGCTATAAAAAATGTATTAACTCAATTGAGGAGGTTGCCAGACAGCAGTTGGGATCTGCGTTAACCCGCCACACAGATAGATTCCGTTTTGCACAGCTGGCCGGATAATAACCGGCTGACCGGTCAATAAACTAAGTGCTGTAACTGTAAATCCGGTACAGGTTCCGCAAACATAAAATGGAGAACATTCCTTACAACAGTCGTCACCCTTTTCCGGACAACTGTGATGCTCATCTTTCTGCCCCTTGTGTTGTACTACAGTATCACTTTCTGCTAATGCACAACAAGGCATTACAGTAAGCGTGACCACAATAACAGTTAAAAACAAGACCAGAAATTTCACACAGTAAAAGTATTGAATTTGTTTTTCTTATCCGTTAAAGGAGCCCGGTTTATTCTTCCTGATATAAAAATATTCCTGTTCCATCACAATTCCCTGTCCTTTATGTTCAGCCTCAACCTTCCTTAACTCCATTCTTCTGATCTTTCCACTGATAGTTTTTGGCAATTCCGTTACAAACTCAATGATGCGGGGCATTTTATAAGGTGAAAGCCTGTCTCTGGAATAAGAGAATAATTCATCAGCCAACACTCCCTCAGGTTTATAACCCGCATTCAGAATTACGAATGCCTTAACCTCCAGGCCTTTCAGCTCATGCGGACTTCCAACTACAGCAGACTCCAGCACAGCTTCATGTTCAAGCAAAACACTTTCCACTTCAAAAGGACCAATACGGTAATCTGAAGACTTGATCACATCATCGTCCCTGCCCACAAACCAGATATAACCATCCTCATCCTGATAAGCCTTATCCCCTGTATAATACAGACCATGTTTAAAGACTTCTTTTCTTTTTTCTGGATTTCCGAAATAGTCCTTAAATATGCCATTAGGTCTTCCGGTATCCATTTTAACACAGATATTTCCCTCCTCACCAACGGGCAATTCCAGACCATGTTCATCAGCAATTACCACATCATATAAAAAAGCAGGTTTACCCATAGATCCGAATTTAACTTCCATATCCGGCAGATTAGCTACCAGACAAGTGCTTTCAGTCTGTCCAAAACCATCTCTGATTAATATGCCGGTACCATTTCTCCAGGTCTCAATGACTTCAGGGTTCAGCGGTTCTCCGGCCGCAACACAAGACCTCAGGCTGAAATGATAAGATTTCAGATCTTCCTGGATCAGCATCCGTAAAACAGTAGGTGGTGCACAAAAAGTAGTAATCTGATGTTTTTCCATCAGTTGCAGTGTTTCACCGGCATTAAAACGATCCTTTTGATGAAAGGCGAAGATTGAAGCACCTATATTCCAGGGTGCAAAAAAACTGCTCCATGCAAATTTTGCCCAGCCCGGCTGAGAAATATTATAATGAATATCATCCTGTCGCAATCCTATCCACGAACTTGTGGTCAGATGACCAAAAGGATAACTCAAATGTGTATGTACAGCTACTTTAGGCATACCCGTTGTTCCCGACGTAAAAAACAGGAACAAAGGATCATCAGCCCTGGTGACTGCCCCGGCAGCATGATCTGCTTCCTTCGCTATATCTGCTGGTGTATACCAGCCTTCTCTGTGTCCTTCAGCAATGATTTTAACCAAAACCTTTTTCCCGCAGATATTTTCCGCCTCTTCAATCTTGGACGCATTCTCTGCATCAGCAATCACGACCTCCGGCATTAACTTTTCAAACCGGTAAACAATATCCTGAACACCCAGAATATTGGCAGCGGGAATCATCCTGAAACCTCCTTTAATTGCTGCCATCAGACTAAACCAGTTTAATGGCTGCAAAGACATTTGTGTCAAAATAACATGAGTTTGTTGTATCCCTTTATTCCTGAGAAAATTCAACACTCTGTTACTTTCCTGGCTGATCTGCAGAAAAGTAAAATTAAGGGTAACCTTTCCGTCAGTCCAGATTAAAGCATTTGCAGCGGGAGTTTCACTTACATGAATTCCCTCAAAAATATCAGTTGCCCAGTTAAAAAATTCCGGCTTTATAAGCTCAAGACTTTTCAGCTTTTCAAATTGCTTGTCTGCTATAATTCTGCGTATTGTTCTGAATGTTTTTTCCATAAGCTGAACCTAATTTAGTAATAACCGGTCAGTACTTCATCCAGATGACTAACAAAAGATATTGCATTCTCTATATTAAACAGCATTGGAGGCTTAATTTTCAGCACATTATGCAAAGGTCCATCCGTACTGATTAAAAAACCCCGGTCTTTCATTTGCTCTACAATCTCATTAATTTCCGGAACAGCCGGGCTTAAAGTATTCCGGTCTTTAATCAGCTCTACCCCCACAAACAGCCCTTTCCCTCTCACATCTCCAATGATTTTGTGTCTTTTCATTAAGTCCTTAAGCTTCTCCAAAAGATAATTACCGGTTTCCAATGCTCTCTGCTGCAACTTCTCTTCCTGTATCACACGCATTACAGCAATCCCTGTTTCCATAGATACAGGATTCCCTCCATACGTATTGAAATACTCCATGCCATTGTTAAAGGCTTTCGCAATTTCTTCTGTAACCACTACTGCAGCCAGCGGATGGCCATTCCCTATAGGTTTGCCCAGGACTACAATATCAGGTTCAACATCCTGCAGTTCAAAACCCCAGAATTTTTCGCCCACTCTTCCAAAACCAACCTGCACTTCATCTGCAATACATAATCCCCCTGCATTCCTGACCAGCTGGTAAACCTCCTTTAAATACCCTTCCGGTAAGGGGATCTGACCGCCAACCCCTAATAAAGTTTCACAGATAAACGCAGCAATACCAGTTCCTTTTTCCGCCAGACTGTCAATGGTTGAGGCAATTGATTCCGCATATTTCTTTCCGGCATTTTCATCATCATAACGGTAATTTCCGCGATACAAATCAGGATTCATTCCTTTATGAATATAAGACTGCTGCCCCGCCCCCCCTGGTCCGTCAAATTTATAAGGACTCAGTTCCATAGCGACAGTTGAAGTACCATGATAAGCATGATCCAGTACAATTACATCTTTCTGACCGGTAAAGAATCTGCTGATTCTTATGGCCAGATCATTCGCTTCACTTCCCGAATTCGTAAAATAACAGACTTTCAGTTTCGAAGGCAGAGTCGATGTGATCATTTTCCCGTATTCAATCAGGCTGTCATGCAGATAACGTGTATTCGTATTGAGTTTGGCCAGTTGCCTTTGCATAGCCATAACTACCGAAGGATGACAATGCCCGGCATGACTCACATTGTTGACACAGTCAATATAGGTATTCCCCTGATCATCGTACAAGTACTGCAGAGCACCTCTCACAATTTTCAGTGGTTTTTTATAACTGATACTCAGATTTGCACCGATATATCTGCTTCTTTCCTGTTTTAAGCCAGCATAATCATCGTCAGTTTGAAATGCAGAACCATATCCGCAGCATTGATAAAAACGGTCTGCAGCCATTAACGGATTAATTTTAATCAATTGATACAACAGCATCCAGGCTTGCATCTCAGATATAAAATGATGCTTATTATCACTTTTTGATCTTTGCATAGCCGAAGTAGTGACGCTCTTACATAACCTGGCAGCGATCAGATAATACAAAACAGAAAGTTCCTCCTGTTTAAGCGGATATTCCTCATGATAACTTTTGACCAGCTGCACTGCAATAACCAGCGGATCAAACTGCCTGAACATCGCATAAGTACAGGCAACAGCAACATTATTAATCAGATAACTTTCAACCATATCCCCAAAATCTATGATTCCGGTAACCCTGTTATCATTCACCAGCACATTATAATCATTAGCATCATTATGTATAACAGCCTTTCTTAACGAAGACAGTACAGGTACAACCTCCATTTCATATTGCAGCAGAAAATAGGAGACCATAGTTCTTTTCTCATGATCCCTGATATGCTTAAGATTTTCCCTGCTGTTCAGCACATTTGCCAGGTCCCACTCTGTAAAACGATAAGCCGCAGGATGTATAAATCCTGCCAGCTGTTTATCCATTTGACCAAGCGTAGCCCCCAGACTATCAAAAATTTCAGGCTGGGGAAACAAAAGGTCACCTATACAGGTTCCTCCCAGATAAGATAACACCCGGATATATAATTGTTCTCCGTTTTCCAGTATAGTTGTCAGTGCATCCCCGGCTGTATTATATATAACCTGTTGAATCACTCCACCCACCGGAGTACCGGAGAGATGCTGCATAACTTTGAGCTGAGCATCCAGGAAAAATGAATGTGGTAAACCAGCATTTACCTTACAGATAAAGCGGTTTCCCTGCTTATCATGTAATAAAAAATTCTGGTCTTCATAACCTGTCGTTTGCTCAGCCGAAACGTCAAGATTATAATATTTGCAGATGAGTTCTTTAATATAATTTTCAGAAAGTATCATAAAAGGGTGTTTTGTTGAGATCGTAATCTATTTTTCTTTAATATAAGATTTATTAACCTGGTTTAAAATCCGGCAGGTTAATGTGGCTGATTTATCTCTTCTTTAAGCAGGAGTAATAAATGTGCAGCAGACCAGCTGAAATTAATTGCATTCAGACCTTTGCCGGTTACAGGATGATAATTTTCCCTGATTGGTCCCTGTCCGCTTAAACCATTTGCATTTTGTAACAGTTTAGCCAATAATACAGCTGCCTGCTGATGATAACCATACCGCTGTAATCCATTGAGACCAAAATATACCTGATCTATCCAGACCGGGCCTCTCCAGTAACCCTTCAGCGGATCAAAGTCCGGATGATCAGCCGCGATGGTAGGTAAAGGAACTACCGTGTTAAACTTCCCGGCTTTCATCATCATCTTCATGACAGCTGCAGCTTGTTCCTGACTTGAAATTCCACCCCATAAAGGTATCCAGCCTTCAGGTCCGGCTACTTCAACCTGATTCCCGCCTATCAGTTTATCATAGTAAAAACCCTTATCCTGATTATAAAAAGTATCATTGAGTAATTTCTTCAAAACAGGAAGCTGTGCAGACCAGTTTACGGCTTCTTTATTTAAACCGATTGCAGAAGCGATCTTCGCTAAATATTCCTTTTCAGTATAGAGATAGACATTGAGATCAACAGACTCCTGATTTAATGACCAGGCATGATCATTATTTTTAAGTAATACGGCCCGGTCAAACCGGATTGCATTATCCATTCCGCTTTCCCATAAGGCCGCAGTTCTTGTTCCGTCAGTTGATCCGTATTCACAAAGTCCGTTCTGATTATGATCCCTGTTTTTATACCACCATTGATGATAAAGTGTTAGTTTAGGATACATAGTCTTTAAAAAAGACTTGTCCCCGGTACGCAGATAGATTTCCCAGGTTGCCCATGCAGCAAGAGGCGGTTTGGTATCACGCCAGTTATTTTCCTTTTGATCGGTATAAATACAATCAGCTATCATTCCATATTCATCCTGATAGTCAAACAGGGCAAGCATATTATCTTTTGCCAGCGAAGGAAAAAAATAACTGAGTCCTGCTGCCTGTTTCCAGCTATCCCAGCTCCAGAAGCCATAAAAACCCTGATAATTTAACGAAGGAAATACGCCATCATGCAATAAATCTTTAGCCTTACTGCGCCAGTTGGTTATCAGCGTTACTATAGCTTTAACGGCCAGTCTGCGTTGAGTACTATCCGTTAGTTTTACGCCAGGTGCATTAAAATAACTGTTCAGATATCCGTTCCAGCGTACCTTGTTAGCCAGAAGAGCCTGATTAAAATTGATATTTCCGATACTTACAGGTATCTCTCCGGCCTGCAGATAATAACTTTCCCGGCGTATATATTCATGAACCTCTCCCGGCATTAATATCCGGTCTGCAGTACCTGCCTCATATCCGCTGGCTGTCAATTGATAAGAAAGCTGTTCCTTACCCCCAAAATCCAGCTGAAAAACATGCTCCCTGCTAAAATTAATCCGGATACCATGCTCATTTTGCAAAAGCTGCGTATCCTTTAACAAACAGTTTCCCGACCAGCTTAGCTGGATATCTTTTCCCAAAGCGGACTCATTGGTAATCAAAGTTCTGATTACTGCTGTTCTGCCGGATACAAAAATCAGCTGCAGTTTAATCCGGAGTCCTTCGATCTTTATTTCCTGTTCCAGTAAACCCGGATAATAATGCAAATCTGTTTTCCCTCTGCTTAAATCCAGCTTTTTACCCGAAAGCTTTACTGTTAATTTAGCCAGTGTACCGGCCAGCCATTCGCCTTCCATATCCATGATTAAAGGACCAGTAAAAGAGCCATAATTGTTTTTTTCAGCGGGTAAAGTATAAGCATGCCATGCCCCAAAATCGGCAAATACATTGGTCTCAATTTTTGTGGGATCAGAGACCTCGTAACCCAGTTTCAGCACATCAGGATACTGATCCCTGGAATTTTGCCCAAAAACAGTATTCAGCATTAAGCTGAATACTAAAAATAAAAGTTGCTTCATTGCCTGTGAACTAAGGTTTACTGTTTTTTGCCCGGTCTGTCAGTACCTGTTTCTTAAAAACCGGTCTTAAAGTAAATGCGTATTTATAATCCTGATAAGGTAACCGGTACTCCGCATGTGTTTGTGCTCCCCAGCTGTTGTCCCCACCTACCCCTGTTTGCTGAAGATCAATATTCCACCAGATCAGCGGCTCGCTGATCATCGATCCGCCATGAACATTTTCAGGAGCATCTTTATCAAAATCCAGCTTTTGAAGATCAAAATGAAGCACTCCTATACTTAATTCAGGTTTACCAATGGCCATTAGCCCTGTTCCTTCCGCATTCAGTATTGCCGCCCACTTCACACCCGTGCGATAACCACTTTCCTGTGCCCTTGGATAAGGATAAAAAAGAGAATCTGCTTTCATTTGATACAAATCTGTATGTGCAGCATAATTTCTATCCGAATAATTATCAAATGGCCCTCTGCCCAGCCAGCTTACCCGGTCAAATTCCGGGTTTAAAATTACTCTCATTCCTACTCTTTGCATTTCAGGCTCATGGCCGCTTCCGGCTTTTAGCTGATAATTTACTTCAACATCCCCATTGCTATGAACTATATAAGTAGTGCGGCAGTTTAAACCAACCTCTGCCAGCTCATGAACAGCAGTGATCATTGCTTTATCCTTTGAGAGCTGACTTTTTTCAAAAGATATTAATCTTGCTTTTTTAAAAGCATGCTGCCAGACTTTACTTCTGATCTGTAAACTGTTTCCGATGTCATTGTCAGTTGCAGCACGCCAGAAATGAGGTTCCAGAGCCTCTTTAATCAGTTGCCGGCCATCAATAGAATATTCATCCAGTAAACCGTTTTTCTGATTAAAACCAACAGTAAATGCAGCCGTAGAATAACTTATCCTGTCCGCTTTGACTACAGAGTCCAGAGATACAGAAGGCTGCCGGTCGGTACCTGTAAAACGTACAGCTACCGGTAATTCAAACTGCTCTTTGGCTACTACAAAATTTCCGGGCAGCAGGGCCGATGCTTTTTTCAGATAAACCTCAAATGTCAAAAAGTAAGCAGTGCCGGGCTGAGGAGAAAAATCCGGAACATCCAGTTTGATTTCCCGCTCATCCTGCGCTTTTAAAGCGATGCTACCCAATTCACCTTTGGCAACAAACTGACCATCTCCTTTAATAAACCATCTGATTCCATAGGCTGACAGATCAGAGAAATCAAATCTGTTTTTCAGCAAAAAGGCATAGTTTTTAAGATCCTTTGCCTCAAATCCAACGTTCTGATATACTTTTTGCAATTCATAAGCCTGAGGATGAAAAGTCCGGTCTGCAGCCAGTAAACCATCCGCACAGAAACTGGTATCACTGGTTAAACCCACTTTCCCCATATCTCTGCCATAAGCCCATATTTTATTTCCCATTTTATCTTTACGGGCGAAAGTCTGATCCGCAAAATCCCAGATAAAACCTCCCTGCAATTGCGGATATTTATAGATTAAATCCCAGTCATCTTTCAGATTACCTCCGCTGTTTCCCATCATATGTGCATATTCACATTGAATCAAAGGCCGGTCGCGCCATGTTTTCACATAGTCTTTCATGACAGTCAGCGATTTGTACATCGGGCAATAGATATCCGAGTACCGGGCCTGTTTCGCGGCTTCATATTGTACCGGGCGTGTTTTATCCTTTTCCTTTAACCAGTTATAGCCGGCAATGAGATTCTCTCCAAAACCACTTTCATTTCCCAGTGACCAGGTTATAATACAGCTGAAATTTTTATCCCGCTCCCACATTCTTTCTATCCTGTCCAGATAGGCATTTTTCCAGTCCGGTTTATCTGATAAAGTTATCAGCGGTCTCATGCTCATCCCGTCACACTCAATATTTGCCTCGTCAATCACATACAAACCATACTGGTCACATAGCGAATACCATTTTTCTGAATTGGGATAATGACTACATCTTACCGCATTGATATTTAACTCTTTCATCAACCGGATATCCCGCAGCATACTCTCTTCAGTAATCACTTTTCCTGTAAGCATATCATGCTCATGCCGGTTAACCCCTTTAATTTTTATGGGTTTGCCATTGATTAAAAACAAGCCGTTTTTAACCTCTGCTGTCCGAAATCCGAGCTGATGCTGAATACTTTCCACCACTTTTCCGGCCCCGTTCAACTGGGTAATGGTTAACTGATACAGTTCAGGGTGTTCTGCATTCCAGCTTTTAACCTCAGCTATTTTACCGGAAAACTTTAATTGCTGAATATTTCTGATCCACTGATGAGACTCATACACGACCCGCCCGGAAGGATCAGCAATTTTAGCAATGACCTTTCCCTCTACCGGACGCTGCCCCCATGACTTATTGAAAGCCACATCAAGCTCAAAAACACCGTCCCGGTAGTCCTGATCCAGCGTAGCTTTAACCTTAAAATCAAAAATGTGAAATAACGGTCTGGCAATTAAAAAAACACTTCTTTCTATCCCGCTCAGTTTCCACATATCCTGCCCTTCAAGGTAAGTGGCATCGCTGAATCTGAATACCTGCAGCGATACCGTATTCTTACCTTTTTTTAACGCACCGGTAATATCAAATTCTGTTGGTGTTTTGCTATCCTTACTAAAACCCATATAAACATTATTAATCCATAAATAAAAAAATGAGTTTACAGCCCCCAGATGGATAAAGACCTTTTTTCCCTGCCATGCAGGATCAATGGTAAAATCTTTCTGATAAGATCCGACAGGATTATAATCACGCGGAACAAAAGGCGGATCAGGCGGGATGGGATATTCCACATCTGTAAAAATATATTTATCATAACCTTCCGTCTGCCAGTGTGCAGGTACTTTAATCGTTTTCCAGTTTCTGGTCTGCACCGGATTTTTAAAAAAGTCCAATGGTCTTAAAGAAGGATTTTGTACCAGCTTAAATCTCCATAACCCGTCCAGAGATTGCGTCTGAGCCTGCTCAGGAATAAACCAGGCATGTGGATGTACGGTATTTAAAGATGGTTTATGTGGATTTTCCCAGTCAGGATTTTGTGCAAACAGCTGAAAAGGAATAATGAAAAAACAACAGCTAATCAGGTAAATCAGTTTATTTAAATTCATGAATCAGAGGTAAAGAAAGACTATATTTCTATAGCCTTTCTGATCGTGTATTAATTAAGAGCAGCGTTTATTTAGCATCAGGATTATTGATAACTTCTTTCAGTGGTGTAGGATAAAAAGCCTGCGCAGGATTGAATTTTCTGCCTGCAGCCTGCATTTGCTGAGTGAGCAGTCCCCAGCGTCTTAAATCATAAAACCTGCTGCCCTCCAGGGTAAATTCCATTACCCTTTCATGTACAATCTGATTAAACACTGTCTGTTTGTCTCCCGCAACCGCATCCGGCAAACCAGCACGTTTGCGCACCTGGGTCAGGTATGCAGTGGCTCCAGCATTCCCCTGTTCATTGAGCACCTCGGCATACATTAACAACACATCAGCATAACGCATCAGCGGAAAATTGATCGCATTGGACATTCCTATCCTGTCCGGACTTGCAGGAATCCACTTTCTGAAGGCAATGGTTTGTGCACCTGTACCAAAAGTTTCGTTATAAGTACTTCCATAAACCTGCGGATCACTGCTGTTATTGAAATAAGGATCGTTAAAATATAAAGTCTGATACACCCTTGCATCATAATTTCCTCCTGCTATTTTACCTTCCTTCAGCATTTCGGCAAGCAGTCTGGGTGTGCCGTAAATTTCTCCGTAACCTCCAAGTTCTGAAGCTGCAACCCAGTCACTCAGATAAGAGCGGTAAATAGCTCCGCTTGTGGCGTCGGCAGATTGCTGCAGCTCAAAGACAGATTCCGGGCTGTTTTTTGTCACCCCGTTAAACATTTCCAGGAATTTCGGATCAAGCGAGTACTGACCTGAAACGATAACTTTCTGCAACCAGTTCTGCGCCTCTTTATAATAAGCTGCAGCATTGGATTGCTCATCCCCTGCGCGGTATAAATAAACTTTCCCCAAATAAGCCTGTACTGCACTTTTCGTAACCCTGCCCAGTTCAGTAGCAGGTCGCTCAGACCTTAAAGGCAAATCCGGTTCTGCTTCTTTAAGATCTTTCAGGATGAATTCATAAACCTCAGTTCGCGAAGAAAATGGTTTAGACAATTCAGCTTCAGAGGCAGGTACCTTATCCCTGATCATGACCTGACTGAAATTATTCAGAATCTTGAAATGATAATAAGCTCTCAGAAATTTTGCCTCTGCAACGATCTGCTTTTTACTTGCTTCATCAATTGCACTGGTATTCATGGCACTCACATGCTCAATGACCTGATTAGAGAAATTAATCCCCCGGTAATTCTCGCGCCATAACAGGTCAATTGCATAATTTCCAGAAGTAAACTCAAAAGTATAATGTTCTGTCCACCACGGATAATTATAGGCATCAGCCCCGGGAATCACATAATCTTCTCTGTAAAACTCCCTTACAGAACGTGCCTCCACATAATTATCCCAGGCAACAAACCCTTCCAGTTGTGAATAGGCTGCAGCCAGTCCTGAAAGCGCACGCTCTTTCGTGGTCCAGAAATTATCAACAGTTAACTGATCAGGAACACTTTGTTCCAGTTCACTTTTTTTACACCCGATGGCCGACAGCCAGAGACATAATATGAGGTATAATATAGTATTTTTCATCTGCTTAGGTTAAAAGGTCAGTTGAAGACCTGCCAGTAATCTCTTATTTTGAGGATACATCATTCTGTCCACGCCCGTATCCAATGCGCTGAATGTTCCGATTTCCGGATCAAGACCTGAATATTTGGTAAAAGTGACCAGGTTCTGACCGCTCAGATAGACCCTTAACCTGGTAATCTTCATTTTTTGAAGAAGTGAAGCCGGAAGCGTATAGCCCAGCTGTACCAGTTTTAATCTCAGGTAAGCACCATTTTCAAGAAAACGTGTCGATTCCCGGGCATTTCTGTTTGGATCACCCAGTACCGCCCTTGGCATGTCAGTCTGTGTATTTTGCGGTGTCCAGGCATTTAAAGTAGTTGTCAGGAAATTTCTGCCTGCATCCATTCCCTCCAGTTCAAAGCGGTTTCCATTATAAATCTTATTTCCGCCTACACCCTGCCAGAAAAGAGATAAATCAAAGTTTTTATAGTTCACTGCAAAATTCAAACTGTATTCAAATCTGGCAAAACCTGAACCCTGGTAAGTTTTATCAGCTTCGTTGATCACGCCATCACCGTTGGTATCCTTAAATCTGACATCCCCCGCTTTGGCATTCGGCTGCAGCAGATCGCCGCTGGCATTTTTGTAATTAGCAGCTTCTGCATCTGTCTGGAACAGGCCATTAGCCTCATACAGATAAAAAGCACCGATCTCTTTTCCAACCTTTGTTTGTGTAGGAATATGGTCTATACCATATCTTAAACCAGCTCCATAAAGTATCTGGTTCTGGTTCGCCAGGCTAATGACCCTGTTTCTTAGCAGACTAAATGCCCCGCCCAGATCAAAATTCCAGTCGTTTCTGCTAAATTTATAATTGGTTTCCAGTTCCAGCCCCTTATTGGAAATTTTACCCACATTCAGGATAGGGTCATTCAAACCCGCCGAAGGAGGAACTTCTTTGGTAATCAGCAACCCGTCAGTAATGTTATCAAAATAATTCAGGGAACCAGTCAGCTGATTATTGAACAAACCATAATCCAGACCTATGTTTTTAGATTTGATGGTTTCCCAGCGCAGATCTCTGTTTAATAAAGCATAACTTGCTGATCCCGGCCATGGCGTAGATCCTGAGCCCTGTACATAACCTCCGGACCAGTTATTTACCGTTGTGATTAATGCCTGATGATCATAGAAGCCCAGTCCGCCTTCATTCCCCAGTTCACCATAACTGGCTCTGATTTTTAAACTGCTTAACCATTTAACTTCTCTTAAAAAGGATTCTTTACTAATATTCCACCCTACTGAGGCAGACGGGAATACCCCATAACGCCTGTTTTCTCCAAATACTGAAGAACCATCTCTTCTGGCAGATACCTGCAGCAAATATTTCTGATCATAAGCATAACTGATCCTTCCCAGCGTAGATAACCTGACATACTTATTATTAGAACCAGCAGCGTTAAAAGTACCGCCCAAACCAGCTGTAATGGTATTAAAATTCGGATCACTAAATCCTCCCGGCACCTCTTTTTCTACAATCTTACCATTAACTACAGTTCTGATAATCGTTTTACCGTCAACAGTTGCGCTTAAAAACCTGTTTGTTTTTTCCTGAGCAGTATAGCCAGCAACGATCTTGAAGCTATGTTTGCCAAAATCAGTATCATAGTTGATCAGGTGCTCCATCAGGCGCTCCTTATAATTTAAGATCTTATTATAAACTCTCGGATAGGAAACCAGAGGATCATTGGCATTTGCCCTGAATGGTGGATTATGCGCATAATCTTCGGTCTGGCTGGTGATATAGTTTAAATTGGCTGTATAAGTCAGCCCCTTGTATAACTTCAGGCCGAACCTCATATTCCCGCCCAGATATTTGGTTTTGGTATAGCCTTCCAGAAAGTGATCCGCCGCAATCGGATTTTGAAATTTGGGCAGCCCGTTTTCAGTCAGCCCGTAACCGTATTTTTCATTGCTGTCCAGGACAGGCAGTAAAGGAGATTGAAAATAGCTGTCCTTAGTATCAAATTTAGCCGCTTCGGCCATAGTTTCAGCATAAATGATATTACTACCAACGGTAAGAATACCTTTGGTAAAATCATTTCTGAGCTTTACAGATTTCTTATTGAAGGAAGAACCGATAAAAGTACCCTTATCATCAGTCAGGTCACCGCTCAAAGCATAAGTCAGATAATCGCCGCCACCGTTTAAACCCACATTATAATTCTGAGAAATCCCCTGACGGTTAATCAGTTTCTGCCAGTCTGTATTATTCGGGCTGTTTTTAGTCAGATAGGCTGGAAAAGCCGAAGGCAGAATGCCTGCATTGGTATACATCTGGGTATGCAGTTTTTTATAACCTTCAGCATCCAGAAAACTATATTTAGCCGTCGGGTTAACTATACTGTAATAACCCGAAACATCTATAACCGGGGCTCCTTTTTTACCTTTTTTGGTGGTGATCAGAATGACACCGTTTGCACTGCTTGAACCATAAATAGAAGCCGCAGCCCCATCTTTAAGCACCTCAATAGAAGCAATATCAGTGTTACTCAGGTAATAGGGATTTCCGGGTACGCCATCTATAATATATAATGGCTGATGCACACCAAAGGTTCCAATACCCCTCAGCCGGACATCCGCTACCTGCCCCGGATTGCCTCCCGGGCTGCTGACACTTAGCCCCGCAACACGCCCCTGCAGGGCATTTACAGGATTATTTGAAGCTACCTGCTGTAATTTCTCACCGCTGACAGAAGTAACCGCACTGGTCAGATTACTTTTGCGCTGTGTTCCATAGCCAATTACAACCACTTCATCCAGACCTTTCATGTCCATTAATAAAACCACGCGCATTTCCCTGCCCGGGGTAACCTGTATTTCCTGTGTTTTGAAACTTACTGCCGAAAAAACCAGGATATCACTTGCAGAAGCACTGATCGTAAACCTGCCATCTTCTGCTGATCTGGTACTGGTCACAGCACCCTTGATTTTTATATTGATTCCTGCAATGGGCTGATCTGCCTCATTCAGGATTTGTCCTTTTACAGGGATATTTTGTGCAAATGCTGTATACACAGTAAGCATTATGACAAGCAGCCCGAACAGTAAATGGATTGGCCATCGTAGAATTTTAATCATAATATTTGGTTTGGTTAGGTTAATTCCCGGATTTGATCATCCGGTTATTTGTTTAATCAAACGTAATATTAACGGGGTTTAAAAACGAGATTTCCACCCCTACACCGCCCATGGCCTTACCCCTACAAGACCTCTACAAATTTCGAATAAAGTTCTTCAAAACTTCTTTAAAGCCCATTCCACCCCCTCAGCATATCATTAGAATGATTTGAGGAAATCATTCAGGTTATCCTGCTGGGTCAGATCAAAATGTTTACGCAAACGGTACCTTGCCATCTCTACAGATTTAACAGATATGTTATTTAAGGAAGCGATTTCTTTAATTGATAAGTTTAACCTGATCTGAGCAGACAACCTGATCTCATTCTGGGTCAGCGTCGGAAACTTCTGTCTCAGATTATAAAAGAAGTCCTGATATTTTGCTTCAATCTGTAAATTGAAGTCTTCCAGATATTTTTCAATATTAATATCATACCTGAATTTGTTGATCAGTTTATAGAGTTTTGAAGATAACTCTTCCTGATAAGTGTGAGCAAGTGTATTCAGTTCAGCCAGAAAATCAGTAATCAGCTCATTTCTGTGTGACATATAAAGCGCATAGTTCTTCAGTTCGGTATGATTAAATTCCAGTTTATTATTAAGGGCTACTTTATCTGAAACTGTAAGCTCCAGTTCTTTCTGAATCAGCTGCTGCTGCATTTGTGCCAGCTCCGCTTTTTTTCTTTGCTGCGCCCTGAGTTTATTGTAAAGTAAAAATCCGATCACAAACAGCAGCACAATAATAATGGCAAGTGTATTCCGCTGATAAGATTTAAGACTTTTTTCCAGGGACAGCGCTTTAATTTCTCTTTCCTTTTCCTGGGCTTCCCTTTTCATGGTCAGGGTAATGAGTGCATTTACCTTATTTTTAGACAGAAACTCTTCTCTTACCGTATTATATTTATCAATATTTATATAGGCTTGTTTATAATCTCCGGTAAGCTTATATAAAAGAGAGAACACCTTATAGTTATCCAGCAGATTTTCTTTTTTAGAATTTGAGGTAGACTGATCAATATAAGCTCTCGCTTTGTTTAAAGCAGCTAATCCTTCAGGATAACGCCCCAGTCTGATCAATGAAAAAGCCATCTGATTATTAACTTCCGCAAGTGACAGCAGATTACCTGTAGAATGCTGCATTGACTGGTTAAAATAAGTAATGGCCTGATTATAATCATTGGTATTATTGCTGCTTATACCCAGGTTATTATAAGCAGCGCTGATTAAAGCCTGATTTTTATACTGGCCTGCAATACTCAATGCCTGATTAAAATAGGCATTCGCTTTCCGGAATTCATTTTTCAGCTGATAGATCAGTCCGATTCCATTTAAAGAAACGGCAGCTTTATTTTGATTTCCCAGTTTTTTATACAGTTCATATGCCTGCGTATGGTATTTGAGTGCAAACTCTGCATTTTCCACATCATAATAAATCCAGCCCAATAAGGTATAGGTAGCACTGATCTTCTCCTGGTTAGCCTGCTTTTTATATATTTCCAGTGCGTTAAAGGCATACTCCAGGGCCAGGTCATAGATATCATTATAAAGATATCCTTCTGCCAGTACGCTCAGCGCGTCTGCTTCCTGTTCTTTAAATTTATTCTCATAAGCCATTAAATAAGCCTCATAGGCATAGGCAATAGCCTGGTTGGTAGAATCTCTGTTTAAACCAGCTGCTTTTTTATTGAGTCTGGTAATTTTTTCTCTGACAGGATCAGGAACAGCTTTGACTGGATCGGCTTTTGCATCGAAGCAAATCAGAGAAATCAAAAATAAAGCTATAAAACAGCATAGTTCTGAGGGTTTTACCCTTCCGTTTATTATCAGCATATCTGGTTATTTCTGTTTGTTTCCGTCAATCGGATCAAATCAGAAATTAAATATAAAAAATAAAAAAAGCCCGGTAATCAATTTATAGCTGATTACCGGGCTTTTATTTCTACCAGTATGAATTATGGTTTCCCTGTGGTCAGGTAATCCCAGCTCGCTTTAGTAAGCTCTGCAATAATCAGGTCAGTTGCTTTTTCATCTTCTTTAGTCATAGACACGAATGCAGCAACGGCAAAATGTTTTCCGTCAGGAAGAGTTACAATGCCAATATCATTGGAAGCTGCTGTCAGCCCTGATTTATTAGCGCCTGAGCTACCGGTTTTATGGGCGGCTAAAGTACCTGCAGGCAATAAACCTTTAATTTTGTCAGCTCCGGTAGACGTTTCGGTCATGACCTTACATAAAAATTCATGGGATGCCGGAGAAAGTATTTTTTTAGCATAAAACAGTCCCAGTAACTCTGTAGCAGCCTGAGGGGTAGTCCAATTGGTAAACTGGATCTGGTCATTCTGGTGCATTTGTTCTTCAGTAGCTGTAATGGCTACATCTTTTATCCCAAGATGATGAATATACCGGTTTACTTTTGCAGGGCCGCCAATCAACCTGAACAGGATATCACAACCATTGTTATCACTTTGCGAAACTGTAAAACTTAAAATTTCTGACAAAGGAATTTCAACTTCTCCGTTCGGGTATTTATCTCTTAACGGGCTCCAGGTATCTGGTAACAAGTCACTTTTTTTAACCATTATTTTCTGATCCAGCTTTAACTTACCCTGATCAACCTGATCTAAAACGGCAAGTGCAAGATGAAATTTATAGACACTTTGCATGGGTAAATGTTTTGTACCGTTAACCGTTAAGGTATCTCCATTCCGGAGATCTGTCAGCGAGAATCCAATGGTCGCTGAATGTGCATTGACAATACGCTGAAGCTTTTCCCGTAGTTCACTTTTCTGAGCAAAAGCATTGACTGAAATCATCAGTAAAAACACTCCGCAAACCACGCTCTTTATTCTAAAAAATCCTTTCATAATAGTAAACTAACGCTTAATTTTCATTTAGCGTACAAAAGTTTCAGGATAATTCTGCCTGCTCATCACAGTAATTAATCTTCTTTTTCTTAGTCCCTGGTTCTGAGATCTTAAGGAAGAATAAATTTCCTGTTACATGAAATGAGTCAATAAAATGTCCGAAAATTAAAAAAAAAGCTAAGTCACCACTTTTGAATAAAATATCCCCTATATTGCCTTTTAGGAAACATCATTAACCTCTTCCTATGAAAATTATTTTACCTATAGCTAATTTAAAGCGGGCAATTCATGACTTGGTATACATTAATTCCAAGCTGAATATTATCGAAAATTAAGATTGATTGTTCATCTCCCCGGGCTATGGAAAGTAAAGAAAACGTTAAACACAGAAATAAAGAACAGACCAAAAGAAAACTTCTTCAGGCCGTTGGCGAAATTATAATTGAAAAAGGCTATTCGGGTTTGGGAGTTAATAAAATTGCAAACAAAGCCGGCGTAGATAAAAAACTTATTTACCGCTATTTTGGCGATGGAAATCTGCTCGTGGAAACCTATATCCTGGAAAAGGATTACTGGCTTAGTCTGGCTGATAAACTGGAAGAATTTAGTGAGATACAAACTCCTGAAAAGGCCAGAGAAATTATAGCTGACATTTTAGAGCGTCAGTTTACCACCTTCTTTGAAGAAGAGGCTATGCAAAGACTGATCCTGGAAGAACTGACATCCAGAACCTCGCTGATGGCTGGTATCTGCAACATCAGAAGAAACATAGGTGCAAGTCTGCTCAAACATACTGACCCCCATTTTAAAAATTCTGAAGTAAATTTCAGAGCGGTAAGTGCATTGCTTATATCAGGCATATATTATCTGGTTTTACAGGCCAGAATTAATGGGGGCACTATTTGCGGAATAGATATCAATACTCCTTCAGGCAGAAAGGAAATTACCAAAACCATTCGTCATATTATCGAATGGGCTTATGAAATACCCAAAAAGAAATCAAAAGGCAACTAAAACATAATTTTTCAATAAACGCTAGAAATATCATGAAATATGAACTGCAGGAATTCAAGTCAATGGTTGACGCCTTACACGAAAGTGATGGGTTTGAAAGCTGGATGACCAGGCAGCGTAAGCTTATTGAAAATATGGCCTTTGAAGCCGGACGGATTTGTCAGCTATTTAAAGACATCAGTATGGAAAAGGATGCAGTACTTTTTACCAGGTACTTCCATCTGCATCAGCATTCCCTGGTCAGTATGGCAGATCAGGTTTACACTTTCCTGAAAGAACATACGCATGCTGATCATGAGCAGGAGGATCTTGAAAACGACGGAGAATTATCTTTACAGCGCTTATATAATGCACTGGTAAGTATTCTGCAGTTTATGCAGACACAGTTAAAGATCTTTTTTAAAACAGACGGAAAAGTTCCGGTCAGCTTTATAGAGCAGCATCAGTATCAGGAAGAACAGAATCATCTTTTCATAGAGAAAGCATTGCTGGAAAGAAGTATAAATTCTACGATTATCACGCATCTGATAACCGTTTTAAGATTTGAAGATCAGCAACCCAATGAAGAAATATCCTTTGCGGTATATACCTATGTACTCAAAGTACAAAAGGAACTCTTATTTTATCTGCGCGGGAAGGATGATGAAACAAATAATTACAGAATACTCAAATTACTAACCACCCTGAACCTGAACAGTATCGGGATATATGAACACTATCACGGGGTAATTAATGATAATCAACTACCTCATTTCAGGAACATCGGTTTGCAAAAACCTACAGATCCTATTAAAATGTCTTTACTCTTGTTTATTATCACTGAAATTAATTCTTTACATGCCCTGAAGCTGATCGCAAAAGAACTATATCCTTTAGAAAGCCAGGGCCCTGCCTGAAAAGACTGATCCAGGTTATTATTACTGGCAAAGCCAATCTCTCCTCCGGTAAAAAAGAGTGTTACAGCATCTGCAAGACAGAGTGCCGGCAGAGCTATGCCCGATCCTCCGCTGTCATTCAGGGTAAACTATTTGTTTTTTGATCCTGCAAACCTGGCATCTTATTAATCCTGAAAACTTTAGAATGCTTTAGAAAGAAAATCACTATAATTTGCAATATTATGCAAATTTGCTTTTATTTGCAGAGCTATGAGTACAATAACGAAACCAGAAAATTATATTAAGTCTGCACGCAGAGCCAACATGCTTAACTTTCTGCTTTGCGGTTTAGGCATTGCAACCTGGGCGCCAATGGTGCCTTATGCCAAAGAACGCCTGGCATTTAATGATGCAAATTTAGGGCTTCTTTTACTGCTTATGGGCGCGGGAGCACTGATTATGATGCCGGTAACAGGCCTGCTAATCCGTAAATACGGAAGCAGAAAGATTATGCTGATGGCAATAATTTTTGTAGCCCTGACTCTGCCACTGCTTCTGATGATGAATACGCCGGTAAGTATGGGCTGTATCCTGTTTGCATTTGGCGCATCAATAGGAACTATCGATGTGGCTATGAATGCTCAGGCAATCCATATAGAGCGCCATTATACCAAACATATTATGTCATCCTTTCACGGGCTTTTCAGTCTTGGCGGAATTTTTGGTCCGTTGTTGATGGGTGGTATGATTAAGTCCGGGCTGCAACCTGTCTATGCTTCCTGTATAATTTCCATACTGTTACTGACTATAGCAATCAGTCAGTATAAATCTCTGCTATCCAGGGATCAGGAACCTCAGACAGCTGAAAAAACAAAATTCTCGTGGCCGGGGAAAACAGTAATTTTCCTGGGTCTGATGTGTTTTATTGTTTTTCTGGCCGAAGGTTCAATTCTTGACTGGAGCGCTGTATTTTTAAAAGACATCAAAAACTTTGATGCAGCTATAGCCGGAACAGGTTATGCTGCATTTTCTATTGCAATGACTGTGATGCGTCTGGCAGGTGATAAATTTGTAGACCGCATAAGTCCGCAAAAGATAGTTCTGTTTGGTTCTTTACTTTCTTCCGCAGGTTTTTTAATTACTGTATTCAGCCCCTGGGGGTGGCTTACCCTGGCCGGGTTTATCCTGGTAGGTCTGGGAGCTGCCAATATTGTTCCTGTTTTATTCAGCGCAGCTGGTAAACTCAAAGATGTATCTGCCTCCGTAGCTTTGCCTGCAGTAACCACCATGGGATATGCAGGTTCACTTGCAGGCCCGGCGGGAATCGGAATGATTGCCTATTTCAGTTCACTGCCCATTGCATTTTGCTGTATTGCTGCCTTACTCCTGCTGGTAAGTATATCGTATCGTCAAAAATAAACCTGAATCAATTACAAAAAGCAGATTATTCCTGTAAAAATTGACGAAAAATGAATACTATTGATCATTAAATGAAAAAAGAACAACGTTTTAATTATATACTGACAAAACTGGACCAGGATAAAATGGTCGAATTTAATACTTTAAGTATTGAACTGAAAATTTCTGAAGATACCGTAAGACGTGATATTGAAGAGCTGGCAAAGAACGGCTTATTATCAAAGGTACGTGGAGGTGCCATACCAAGATCTGAGAATCCGCTTACCTTCAAAGATCGCATCGGCTATCTGAGTCAGGATAAAGAAGTGATTGCGCTTAAAGCATTAAGGCTGATCAAAAACGGGCAAACCATTTTTCTGGATGGAGGAACTTCAGTTTATACTCTTGTATCCTTATTTCCGGCAGATATTAAATTGACCGTAATCACTAATAATGTAGCTATTATTCCTCTTCTGGCACTTTATAATGGAATCAAAACTATAGTACTGGGCGGAGAATATACCAGAACCACCGAAAGTCTATTCGGACTGGAAGCGGTCAAAGGCGCTGAAAAATTCAGAGCAGATATTTTCTTTCTTGCGCCTTGTTCAATTGATGAAAAAGGAGTTACAGCAACCTATAAAGAAGAAGCCGAGCTCAAACAGGCGATGATTGCTTCAGCAGACCAGGTTGTCCTTTTATGCAACTTTAATAAACTGGACACCAAAGATCCTTACAACGTTTGCCGGCTTGAAGAGCTGACCTATATTATCACTGAAGAAGATATCAGTTGTAAAGAATTTGATTTATACAAAAAATCTGGTATTATCTTTCTTTAAACAGCTCCTTTCAATAAACCTCATTTCGTTTGATTGCCACCCGGCTTCCGGCAGAAAACCTTTTTTCTGCAACCTTATTTTTCTAAATTTCCAAAGAATTCTGATCATATCTTTTTCTTCCGGCTGAACAGTTGTTCTGAATGGATTGAGGCTAGTAGAAAATCTGTTGTATAGTAAGGAGGCAACAGCAAAAGGAACGTATAACAAATAATCAGATAAATTTTAAACAGGATATCAAAATAAGTATCTTGATCATTATAGTTTCAGGGTCAATAACCGTGGTGATTTGATTAAGAAAACGCTCATGAATAAATATATAAAGTACCTGCTGATATTTATTTCAATAACCGGCCTGTTTGCCTGTGTCAATATAGACCGGATGAGAGCATTATACGATGCCCAGCTTGATGTTTTTAAAAAGAATGATACTTATCACGAGGTACAATCGGTAACACATAAAACTCTAAAAAAGTGGATTGCCGAAGATTTGCAGGGAGTCAGGATACTTAAAAAGAGTGACTGGAAACTGGATGATGCCGTTTTTTTTAACAGCAAAAAAGACAGATGTTATTTATTACTCTTAATTCAGGATAAAGATCCGAAAGCAGAGCTGGATTATGTTTATATACTCTATGGTGCAAAAGAAAATGAGCAATGGACGCTCTATTTTTCAGGTCTTCCAACATTGGTTTTTCCAAGAAAAGAAGGTGATGATGGCAAATATCAGCCAGTTGCGATGACAACCCTGTCATTGTTAAGCAAGGATGAGATTCTTAAAAGCTATTATAAAGCTAACAGACGCATCAATGATGAATATGTGAATAAGGCCTATACAGCAGAGCTCAAAAAGAAACAGCAATTGTTTCTTCAAAAAATGCAGTAGAGATTTATCCCGGTTGTGATAGCTACTATGCGGCCTGCTCAGGATCAGCAGACAGTAGATTTTTATCCTCAGCTGATCACCTGATTATCAAAATCATCAAATCAATTAATAATTCCCTAAGCCTCAAATATATCATCAGAATATTTAAACAACCCTCAAATCATTAACTTAATTCAAAAGAATTATTTATTTTTTTTAGCGCAAACAATCCATAAACTCCATTTGTTACTCGTTACATACCATGACTATCTGATGACATAGTCAAACAGCTGACTGCTGCTTTACAACTACGCAGTCAGTATACTAATTCATAACTAAATAATAGAAAAAATGAAAAAAACCATCTTACCTCTCGCCCTTTTAAGCTTAACACTTTCGCTTGGGGTACATTCTGCTTCGGCACAAATTAAACTTAACAGTAAAGGTCTGGGTGCTTTGCAAAAAGGAGTTAAAGCGGCTACTTTCTCGGATGCTGATGCAGCAAAACTTGCTGGTGAAGCCGTAACCTGGATGGATGCCAATAATACAGTTGCAGGCCCTAAAGACCCTTATACCATCAGATTGAACAAAATATTCTCCAAACATGAAAATGAAGGCGGTCTTAAACTGAACTACAAAGTGTACAAAGTAAAAGATATCAATGCATTTGCCTGCGCTGATGGCAGTGTCCGTGTATTTTCTTCTCTGATGGACATTATGAGTGATGATGAATTACTGGGCATAATTGGTCATGAGATTGGTCACGTGGCCAATAAGGATACCAGAGATGCCGTAAGAAGTGCCTATAAAAGAGAAGCGATTACAGACGCAGCTTCTTCTCAGTCTGGCGTAGTAAATTCACTTTCACAAAGTCAGCTCGGAAGTTTTGCCAACGCCCTGCTTGACAGCAAATACAACCGTAAACAGGAGAGTGAAGCTGATGACTATTCTTATGAGTTTATGAAAAAGCATAATTATAAAGTTACTGCTTTAGCCAGTGCATTTCAGAAATTCGCAGATATGGAGAAATCATCCGGTGCCGAGAAAACTAAAACGGAAAGAATGTTAAGTTCACACCCTGATAGCGGCACACGTGCGGCAAAGATTTTAGAAAAAGCAAAAAAAGACGGTTTGTCTAAATAAGACTGAAATCCGGATAAGCTAAGCCCTGCTAACTGATCCGGTAATTTAAAAAACAGGCCCGGATTTTATCCGGGCCTGTTTTTTTATCCGTTTTCCTGTACAATAGCTTTTTTAGTGGTTAACGTAGCCCCTGTACTGGCAATAACTACACAGGCGATGGCCAGCCACTGATAAAAAGTAAGATATTCATGTAAAAGAAACAGCCCGCTTAAAGCCGCTACTGCAGGTTCCAGACTCATTAAAATACTGAATGTACGTGCAGGCATTTCTCTCAATGCATTGATTTCCAATGTAAATGGTATTGCGCTTGACAATAGTGCCAGTGCTGTTCCCAGTAAAAACAGAGCCGGAGTCATTTGCATCAATCCGCCGCTGCTGATTCCAATTGGAGCAACAATCAGCGTAGCAAACAACATCCCGACAGTCACCGCATCACCACCTTTCATAATTTTAGAAATCCTGCCTCCCAGGGCAATATAACCTGCCCAGAATGCCCCAGCTGCAAGTGCCAGGAAAACACCGAGTAAATCAATGCCCTTATTACTCCAGGGCGCAATAAAAGCAATTCCTGCTGCTGCAAGTAATACCCAGAGATAATCCTGTATACGTTTAGATCCAAATGTGGCCAGCATTAAAGGCCCTACAAATTCAAGTGTAACACCCAGACCTATAGGTATTCTTTTAATTGCCATATAAAAAACAAGATTCATAACGCCCAGACACAGGCCATAAGGAATAACTGCTTTCCACTGCTGCGCAGTAAGATTTCTTAAATTTGTCCGGTTAACGGCCATCAGGATCACAGCGGATAATCCTATCCGGATCAGCGCTGTACTTTCGGCTCCTAAAACAGGAAATAAGCCTTTTGCAATTGCGGCTCCCCCCTGTACACTGATAATGGCTAAAAGAACGGCTGGTATTGGTGGTATTGTAATTGATTTTTTAGAATTCATTTTCACTGCAAATTTAGCGATTAAAATATTTTTTCTCGTTAAATTAGGGTAGTGCAAATGCCGGAATAACCAAATGAACTATACGCAGATCAATCCTCCTGATTCACTCAAAAACTATATCAGGTATTGCTGGGTACTGAAAAGTACCGGGACGGACCCTGCTGTGAAAGTTTTCAGGACAATGGCAGATGGCTGTCCGGGGTTGCTTTTTCAGCCTTCAGCAAATGGAATTCTCTACAAAAACACTGATAAATTACCTGAAACCCTGCTTTTTGGTCAGAGCACAAAATATACGATATTAAATTTAGCAGGTAGTTTTAACACACTGGGCATCTATTTTTATCCCAACGCACTGCAATCCATATTTGGTGTTAACGCAATGGAGTTGACCGATTCCTGTATGGATCTGAATTTACTGGCAGAAAAAAATGACTTTTACCTGAAAGAACTACTGCTAACCACAAATGATAGCAATGAACAGCTGGAAATATTATTTTCCTATCTGAATTTTCAGATCCGGAAAAATAACAGGCAGGTTAACCTGCCGATGGAATATGCGTTATCCAGTATGATTACTTCAAATGGAAATATTCCGCTAAAAATGATACAGGATTATTTACGGCTTTCGGAAAGAAGCCTGGAAAGAAAATTTAAAGAATATATTGGAATTTCTCCAAAATTATTTTCCAGAATCTGTCGTTTTCAGGCTTCATTAAGCCAGTTAAGAAATCACGATTATGATAAGTTTTCTGATATCGCCTATGGCAACAATTATGCTGATCAATCTCATTTTATCCGTTCATTTAAAGAATTTGCGGGCTTCTCCCCTTTTCAATATCAAAAACAAGCCAGAGAAGTTGTTCAGAATCTCTCTGAATTAATTTAGGACAGCTGTCGGCTTTGTTCTATTTTAAAAATCCTGTACGCCATAGCTTTAGATCAAAATCATAAAGTTATGCAATCATCAAAAAACACAGAGAAAAAAATACTGGTTCTTGGCGGTACAGGAAAAACAGGCAGCAGAGTAGCAGACAGACTTTCCAAACTGGGCTATCCGGTAAGCATAGGTTCAAGAACTGCTGATATCCCATTTGACTGGGATGATATTTCTACCTGGAAACCTGCATTACAGAACATCAGATCAGTCTACATCACCTTTCAACCTGATTTGGCTGTGCCTAACGCCCCTGGCTGTATAGCATCCTTTTCCAGAATGGCTGCTGAAAACGGTATAGAGAAACTGGTTTTATTATCCGGCCGCGGAGAAGAAGAAGCCAGACACTGTGAGCAGATTGTAATCAACAGCGGCATCGCATGGACCATTGTCAGAGCCAGCTGGTTTTTCCAGAACTTCAGTGAAAGTTATTTTTTAACAGATGTCTTATCAGGCCAGGTTACCCTACCTGTGGGAGATATTCCAGAGCCCTTTATAGATGCGGATGATATTGCTGATGTAGCTGTTGCTGCTTTAACTCAGGATGGGCATTCGGGAGAAATATATGAAATTACTGGTCCCCACTTACTGACTTTTAAAGAGGTCATTCAGGAGATCGCCACAGCAGCAGGAAAAAACATAGTTTATAAGCAGGTATCCGCCGAAGAATATACTGCTTTACTGGTATCCGGTCAGGTACCGCAGGAATACATCGCACTGCTTTCTTATTTATTTACTGAGGTCATGGATGGCAGAAACAGTTATATCGTCAATGATGTAGAAAGGGCTCTGGGCAGAAAAGCCACAGATTTTAGCAGTTATACCCGTAAAACAGCAGCTTCTGGTATCTGGAACTAAGCATAAACGGAGGCCTGTCGGTGAGTCGTTTAAGTTACGTCAGTTATCGGGGTTGGTATAGGGTTGGTATACCCCGGGGGTATACCAACCCTATACCAACCCCGATAACTGACGCTTCTCTCTCTTATTTTGCAGCGTTATTGATATTACGCTCTTTTTTATGATGCTGCAATTGTATAAGGTTTATCTTGTCTGTTTACCTTATTCCGGTAAGCCCAGTAAAATACGATCGGGAAGATAAACAGGTTAAACAGCGTATCAGAGATTAATCCGCCGATTACCACAGTAGCCAGTGGTCTGGAAGTTTCAGAACCTATACCAGTAGACATCGCTGCGGGTAATAAACCTATAGCGGCCATCATCGCAGTCATGACCACCGGACGGATACGAGACTCCACACCGATTCTCAATGCATCAATAAATGTCCATTCAGGATGATTATGACGCATTTCTTTAATGTTAGACTTGAATTTGGTAATCAGTATCACCCCATTCTGCACACAGATACCAAACAAGGCTATAAAACCAATTCCTGAGGAAATACTAAAGTTGATACCCGTCAGCATTAAGGCAAATATCCCTCCTACTATGGCAAATGGCACATTATTTAAAACGAGTAAGGAATCTTTGATTGTTCCGAACAGAATAAACAGGATAAAGAAAATAAGTAATATACTAACCGGTACTACTTGTGTTAACCTGGTAGTTGCACGCTGCTGATTTTCAAAATCACCGGCCCATTCCATACTATATCCCTTGGGTAATTTAACCTGTGCATTGACTTTATCCTGTGCTTCTTTAATTGTACTACCCATATCACGGCCACGTACAGAAAATTTAATTGCACCGTATCTTTTATGTTTATCCCTGTAAATCATACTCGGACCAACCAACTTTCTGATTTCAGCGATTTCCCGCAGCGGAACTTTATTGCCTGATAAAGTTGGTACACGCAAATCGCCTATGGCAGCCGCATTATTTCTGAAATTCTCCGGATATCTGATTCTGAGATCAAATTTCCGCTCGCCTTCATAAATCTGGGTAGCGGCCTTTCCTCCGATCGCGGTTTCAATGACCGCATTGGCATCTGCAGTGGTCACTCCATAAAGGGCCATCTTTTCCTGATTCAGATTAATCTGCAATTCTGGCTGCCCGAGATTGCGCATAATCCCCAGATCCTCGACCCCTTTCACTCCCTTCATAATCTGGAAAATCTTTTCCTCTTTCTCTTCTATAAATTTAAAGTTATCACCAAATAGTTTAATGACGATAGATCCTTTGACACCGGATACCGCTTCTTCCACATTATCAGAGATAGGCTGAGAAAAATTGAGGTCTATACCCGGATAGAAGGCTAGTTTTTGCTGCATCCTTTCAATCAGACTGGCTTTACTTTCTTTTTTCTTCCACTGATCCTGCGGATACAGGTCTACGTGAAACTCTATATTGTAAAAACCTGTCGCATCAGTTCCGTCATCCGGCCGGCCGGTCTGGGAAATAACTTGCCTCACTTCCGGAAAACTCCTGAAAGTTTTACGCATATCATTGGCCAGTTTCACAGATTCTCCCAGCGAAGTACTCAAAGGGCCCGTCGCTCTGACATAAATAGATCCCTCATTAAGCTGCGGTAAAAACTCTGTTCCTAAAAACTTAAAACAGAACAGACTTACAGCCAGTATAATCATCGCGACAGGAAAAGCTATTTTACGACCTTTGAAACAGATATTAAAAAGCCGCATGGAGTTTCTGGTGATCCACTCCACAAAAATGTTATGTTTTTCACGCACATTTTTTTTCAGCAATACGCTCGCCATCACCGGAACCAGCGTGAAAGTTAAAATCAGCGCACCCAATAAGGCAAAACCAAGTGTCCAGGCCAGTGGAGAAAACATTTTGCCTTCTACTTTTTCAAAACTGAAAATAGGCAGTAAACCTACAATAATAATCAGCTTGGCAAAAAATATCCCTTTACCATTAACCAGACAGGCTTCTTTGATCATTCCCAGCTTACTCAGCTTATTGAATTTATCCATGCCTTCTTTTTTGGCCCGATGATCCAGGACGACGAAAATTCCTTCCATCATGACCACTGCCCCGTCTATGATAATCCCAAAGTCAATCGCCCCCATCGAGAGTAAATTAGCTGACATTCCTTTTAACCGCAGACAGATAAAAGCAAATAGCAAAGCCAGCGGAATAACCACGGCGACAATCACAGTAGTCCGCCAGTCGGCCATAAACAGAAATACGATCACTGTTACAAAAACGATACCTTCTGCCATATTATGCAGTACGGTATGGGTAGCAAAATCAACAAGATCTTCCCGGTCATAAAAAGTATCTATTTTCACACCATCAGGTAAAATAGTACTGTTTAATTCATTGACCTTAAGCTTCAGGTCACGGATCACGTCACTGGTATTTTCTCCTTTACGCATCACCACAATACCTTCAACTACATCAGGATCGCCATCCCGGCCTACCTGTCCCAGAGCCGGAAGTCTCGATTCAGTAACTTCAGCAATGTTTTTTACATAAATCGGGGTACCTTTAACATTATCGACGATGATATTTTTGATCTCACTGATATTATTCAGCAAACCAATACCACGGACTACATAAGCCTGTCCGCTTTGTTCAATGACATCTCCGCCTACATTAATATTACTTTTGGATACCGCTTCATAAAGCTGCAGTGCTGATACACCATATTGTACTGCCTTTTCCGGATCTATAGTAATCTGGTAAGCCTTGGTTTCTCCGCCAAAACTATTGACATCAGCTACTCCGGGTACAGAACGTATTTCCCGTTCAACCACCCATTCTTCCAGTGTTTTGAGTTCACGAACCGATTTTTTGTTGCTGCTTAAGGTATATCTGAAAATCTCCCCTGTCGGGCCGTACGGAGGTGAAACATTGGGTTTGGCACCATCGGGCAAATCGGCATCGCCTAAATGATTATTAATCTGTAAACGGGCAAAGGCATAATCCACATCATCTTCAAAAGTCACTTTGACTACAGACAGACCAAAAAGTGAAGATGAACGTATGGTTGTTTTTTTCTGGGTCGGATTCATCGCAATCTCCAGCGGGCGGGTCACAAACTTCTCCACCTCTTCGGCACTTCTGCCCGGCCATTGGGTAATAATAGTGACAGAGGTATTGGTTACATCCGGAAATGCGTCGATAGCGATACTTTTAAAGCTGAAATAGCCGCCGATCAGCAGTAGAAATGTCATAAAGAAAATGAAGAACTTATTCTTTAGGGCAAATGCAAGTACAGTTTTGATTACTTTATTCATTGCGTTGAATTTATACGGGGATAAAAGGTCAATTATTTTTTCAGCGATTCATACAGGAACAGCTGTCTGGAAGCAATGATCTGGTCACCTGGTTTTAGACCTGAGCTGATATAGGCATGATCTTCCAATCTTTTACTGATCGTGATGGGCTGGATATGCACGCCTGCTTTCCCATCTCTGACAATAACATAATTGCGGTCATTATCCAGCACAATCGCGCGGGTATTGATCACAGGTAAATCCTGATTGGATTTTGCACTCACCACCACATTGGCAAACATTTGCGGCTTTAACAGATTACCCGGATTCTCTATTTTCACCCTGGCGCGCATCACTTTCATGTCGGGATCAATCATATTGTAAACTTTATCTATATGACCGGTAAAAACTTTACCCGGATAGGCCAGCGTAGTGATTTTAACAGGATAACCTGTCTGTACGCTGGTGATGTCAGATTCATAAATATTGATCAGTATATAAACTGAGGATAAATCGGCAATAGTAAACAGGTTCTGGCTATTGTCAGCCCGTACCTGCATATTCCCGGTAACGTTTTTTTCAACGACATAACCGCTGATCGGTGCCTTGATCACATAACCGCGGCTATCGCTGTGATTGATAGACATCACTGAACTTGCGCGGTTATGTTCTGCCATCGCTTTCTGATAATCAGACCTGGCCTGTTCGAGATCCTTGCCGGAAGCCAGCCCGCTTTTATACATATCCTGAGTTGATTCCATTATTCTTTTGGTATTGCGCAAATCAGCTTCTGAACTGATCATATCTTTTGAAAAACCAGCTACTTCTGTACTGCGCATGGTAGCCAGTGTCTGACCTTTGGAAACCACATCTCCGAGTAAAACATGTACATCCCGGGTTATCCCGCTGACCATCGGGTAGATTTTGGCCATTTTATTTTCATCGGGTGCGATAGTCCCTGTGAGTGTAATTTCAGAGAGTGCACTTGCTTCTTTAACCGTATCCGTAACCAGGCTGTTCAGCAAACTGTCTGTCACTTTGAATTTAGTATCGAGCGGCTTCTCTGTCTGACGGGTGCAACCGGGAAACAGTAGTGCAGATGTACCCAAAGCAGCTGCAAGAGCTAATAATTTATAGTTGTACATAGAAATAGTATTATTGATTAAAAAATTGAGTGCCGGTGATATAGTTTAACTGTTCGAGTGAACTGATCCTGTTAAGCTGCAGATTATTGAGCTGAAGCGTATTGGTTTTATAGGAATCATAAAAATCGAGGAATTCAAGCAGGCTGATATTGTGCTTTTGATAGTTCTTAAAAACTTCTTCTATTAAATGATTAAAATCCGTCTTGAATGCAGGGTCAAAACTATTATACAATCTTTCCAGTCTGTCTGCACTCTGATAACTGTTATCCAGATCGCTCTGAATCTGTTCTTCCTGCTGAGTCAGTGCAAGCTGATCAGCATCTATCGCAATTTTTGCCTGTCTGATATTCCCCTGATTGCGGTTAAAAAGTGGCAGCGGGATACTAATGCCCAACCCGGTATAATGCCTGATATAACTTCCCTGTTTATCGTAAGTGACAGACAGTGTGACATCTGGCATAGCCATTGACTTCTGCAGTCTTAAATTCAGCTTACTGTAATCAACAGCTGAATGGGCTACTTTCAAATCATAACGGTTGTTATAAGCAGAATCAAGCAGGTTTTTATAAGTTACCTGCTGTAAAACATTTTTGCCATCCAGATTAAATTCCAGCCGGGGTACTATATATTTCTTCGCATCAGTCCTTATTAATAATTTAAACTCACTCTGTACGTCGTCAATCCCGTCTTTCAGCTCGTTCAGCTCAGATTGCAGAGTATATAGCTGAGACTGTATGCGCAGCACTTCTTTTAAAGCAATATTTTCTTTGGCATACTGCTGCTGAAAACCACTGAGTGTTTTAGACAGGGAGCTGATTTCTTTGGCATAGACTTTTGCGGACTGCTCCTGATAATAGATCTTGTAAAAGTCTGTTCGCAGGGTATACTTCAATGTTCGCAGCAAATCAAAAAACTGATATTCGGCCTGCTGAACATTGATTTTAGCCAATTGTATATTCTTATTCCTTTTACCTGCTGTTTGAAAAAGCTGGGAGATATTGGCAGCACGCTGTCCATTCTCTTTACTCATGTCAAAAAACTTTTTAGTTCCTGTATTGTACAATCCGGTTTCATAACCGAGTTGCGGATTCTCAAATAGCCTGGCGGTAATGACCTGTGCTTTCGCCTGATCAATACTGTAACGGCTGGCAATAAGACTCAGGTTGTTTTTGATAAAGAGATCTTCGGCCTCTTTCAGGGTTACACTCAGTGTGTCCCTTTCATTAGCATACCCGTCATCTCTGGCATAGGATGAATTGATATTCATCATAAAACATAGACATACCAGAAATACGGATAGCAGAAATTTAGATTGCATAGCTTTATTATTTGAAAAACAAAGCTATGTTAAGGGCATTAGGGGGCGCTTAATGCAAGGTTACGGGGGCATTAGAAGTACATTAGAATTGTTTAATGTGACCACATCCAGCCAACTGGATCAACTCACCGGCAAATAAAGAGAAAATACAGTGCCCTGCCCTAATATGGATTTTACCTCAATAGAGCCGTTATGCTGCCTGATAATATTATTGGTTAGCGAAAGACCAATTCCATATCCTGAAAAATTCAAAGCATTGGCAGAGCGGTAAAAAGGCTGGAATATTTTTTTAATATCATTTTCATGGATACCAATACCCCGGTCTCTTACGGTAATTGCCATCCGGCGGTTATCATAACTCACAGTACATAAAACCTCCTGCCCTTCTGAAAACTTGATGGCATTCTTAAGGATATTACTTATTGCTATAAATAATAACTGCCGGTTACCCTGCAGCGTTCTTTTAGATTGATCATCCGGTAAGTTATATACGATCTTAATCTGATCATTACTGGTCTTAAAAGCCAGCTCGTCTGCAATTTCCCAGATCAGCTCATCTATCCTGATATGCTGAAAGTCTTTATTATCCAGATTGGTCTGCATCAGCTCCATTAAGCTGTTAATGATATAATTTAATCTTTCTACACTGCCTACGATCTCCTGAAGTGCATGTTTATATTCTTCAGGCTTGCGGTCTTTCATTAAAGTAATCTCTGCTTCGCCCAGAATAGAAGTTATCGGTGTCCGTAATTCATGCGAGGCATTAGCCACAAAAGATTTCTGGCTTTCAAAAGATTGCTCCAGATGTTCCAGCAACTGATTAATGGCCGAAGACAAATTATCAGTTTCATCTGTTTTAGTCACCCGTACAGGCAACCTGTGATGTAAACTTGAAGCTCTGATCCTTTTCAGATTTCCTGTGATCGAGACAATAGGCTGCAGGGAAATACTGGCAAAAATACGGCCTATAAAAAAGGTGATGAAAAGGGAGCTGACAAAAAAAACAGACATAATCAGCCTCAGCTGCTGCATATCATGCAGACCTCTATCGTCAATTGCAGAAACAACGACTATAAAATTACCTGAGTTATCCGGATAATAAATTCCGGTAATCTGGGTATCGCCCTGCCTGGCATGAAGTGACTTTTTCCTGACTATTGTAGCTAGGAAATCATGCTTCCAGCTAATAGAATCGTCTCGGGTAAACTTGGAATTGAATTTATCATCATAAACCCGGATTGATTCATGGGTAAGCGACTGCGGAAACTTTCTGGCTACCTGTTTGAATATATCTTTTGACAGGTTATCTTCAGCAAGATAGAACTGCGCAACAATCACAGCTCTTTCATCGAGCTTATTCATAAAGGATTTTAAACGATTATGTTCAACCAGCAGATAAATGCCTGTCAGTACTACCAGAAGCAAAATGGCGAACATAAATGTAAACTGCAGCGATAACCTGTTCTTGACTTTCATAGGAATCCTTTCAAATTATCCTTTGATGACGTAACCCATTCCGATTACAGTATGTATCAGTTGCTTGTCAAAGCCTTTATCAATTTTTGTTCTCAGATAATTAATATAAACGTCAATCAGATTCGTGCCTCTGTTAAATGAAATACCCCACACAGCTTCGGCAATATATACCCTGGAAAGCACACGCTCTTTATTGGCCATCAGGACTTCAAGTAAAGTGAATTCCTTTGCTGACAGGATGATATTTTTACCTTTACGCGTCACTGTCTTTTTATAGCAATCCATTTCCAGATCATCTATTTTAAAAACTGTACCCGGCAGCACCTGATCCCTGCGGCGGCCTAAAGCCTTAATCCTTGCCAGCAGCTCTGCAAAATGAAAAGGTTTGGTCAGATAGTCATCGGCACCATTTTCAAGCCCCTGTACCTTATCGCTTACTGTATTTAATGCAGATAACATGAGAATAGGGACTTCCTTTTTCAACTGGCGGATCTGTTTACAAACCTCCATCCCATTGACGTATGGCAGAATAACATCCAGAATAATCAGCTCATAATCATTCTCCAGAGCCATTTTACAACCCATATTTCCATCATAAGCAACTGTCACAGTATTCAATTGTTCTTCCAGTCCCTTTTTAATAAATGCAGCAACCTTTGGTTCGTCTTCAATCATTAAAATATTCATGTTGTTCTTATTTTAACAGGCGCTTATTGCGCATTTACAAAGATAACCTGTACTCCCAGGTTTTTAACCTACATTAAAGAATTTTAATGTTGATTATCAATTTATTAGCAATAACAAGCATAGATAAATGAATAACTCTGATAATGAAGCTTCTGGAAATTAAAAGCAGATTAAAATATTCTCAGCAAAGAGAATCTGACAGGATGCGGCTCCTGAAAAATGCAGGAACCGCGTCATATTTACTCCATATAATCAGCCTGGCGGCTAAGCAGAGCACGGTATTTATTAAATACTGCTGTTTTGGAAACAAAGCCTATGTACATTTCCTGTTCATCTAAAACAGGTAATAGCCAGGCATTCTCTTTTTCCATTTTCTTCAGTACTATTTTCAGCGAATCAGTAGTAAATACGATGGCCGGGGCAGTCTGCATCAGATCATGTACAGTTAAATCTGCATTTGCAGGATTATTGATTGCCTTTTTCAATACATCCTCCACATAAATCAGCCCTTTGAAAATATTATCTTCTGCCACTACAGGGAATATATTTCTCCTGGACTGAAGGATCTCCGGTAGTTTTTCAGCTATAGTTTCTTCTTCATTCAATACCAGATAATCTTTCTCTATCAGGTATTTCAGCTTCATCATATGCAGCACAGTCGTGTCTTTATCTTCATGAGACATCAGTTCACCACTTTCAGCCAGAGGTTTGGTATAGATTGAATATTTGTTGGTACTTCTGTTGATCAGATAAGAAATCGCAGAAGTAATCATCAAAGGTACCATCAGCACATATCCGCCTGTTATTTCAGCAATCAGGAATATCCCGGTCAGCGGTGCATGCATAATTGCACTCAGTGAAGCAGCCATCCCGGCTACGATAAAGTTAGAGACATTGACATGGGCAATCCCCAGCGTGTTAATTGTAAAAGCAAGGACAAAACCAATCAGCCCGCCCATAATTAAGCTGGGTGCAAAAATACCTCCGTTACCACCCGCACCGAGTGTAACCAGCGTAGCTGCCGATTTCGCAAAGACAGTTATCGCAGTAAATAAAATAATCACTGCCGGTAAATTGCTGTAGGACGAAAATATACTATTGGTAATGACAGCACTGTAATTACCACCCAGCAGATTTTTAATGGTTACATAACCTTCTCCGTATAAAGTAGGAAAAAGAAAAACCATCGCGCCCAATACCACACCACCAGCCAGAACCTTTTGATAAGGATGTTTGATTTTATAGAACAGGCCCTTGATAAAATAATTGGCCTTGGTAAAATACATAGAAAACAAACCGATCAGCAATGCCAGTACAACATACCAGATCAGGGAATTGAACTTCCATCCTTCTGTAACCAGAAAGAACAATTGTTCATTATAAAAGAAACGGGCCACTACCGCAGCTGTTGCCGAAGAAAGCAAAAGCGGAATAAATGCGGGAATAGTAAATTCAGGTAACAGGATTTCTATTGCAAAAACTATCCCTGCAATAGGGCTGTTGAATGCGCCTGCAATACCAGCGGCTGCACCACAGGCCAGCAGCATCGTAGTTTCGCGGTAAGAGAGGCCTAAAAATCGTCCTACAACAGAACCAATACCCCCTCCGCTGGTCACGATCGGGGCTTCCAGTCCGGTCGAGCCTCCAAAGCCTACAGTCAGTGCCGCAGTAATGATCTGTGAATAGATATTATGCGGTTCTATTCTGCTTGACTTCTTGGATATGGTATAAAGTATAGGAGTCAGTCCGGTTTCAAACTTCCCTTTACGGATAAAACGCCTGACGTACATAACGGAAAGCAGAATACCAATAAAAGGAAATACCAGGAACAGATAGTACTTATACTGCCAGTGAAAACCATCCTGCAGGAAATCTTCAATATGATGGGTAATCGTTTTCAGCAGTGCGGCGGCAAGGCCGGCTAAAACCCCAACTATCATGGCTGCGATCACGAGGAAATTCCTATTGGAGATTTTTGTCCTTCGGTATTGATTTACAGCATCAAGATAATTGACTAGTCTTACGTACATTTCTTACAAATTTAAGAATCAAATTTATCTAACAATTTAATCAGTGTAGCAAAGTCTTTAGGATATGGTGCATCTATTTCTATATCTTCCCCATCCAGACCTTTAAATATGACATGTTTGGCATGCAGTGCGAAACGCTTCATAATAGGCAGCTCTTCGTCATCTTTGGAAATCCGGTAGCCTTTTTTAATACTGGAAAGGAATACTGGTTTACCTTTATAAAGTGTATCTCCGCAAATTGCAGCACGTTGCGTAGCCAGGTGAATCCTGATCTGGTGCATACGGCCGGTTATTGGTTTACATTCTACTAAAGTATAATGTCTGTAAAACTTGATAGAGTTAAAAATAGTTTCTGCACGTTTGCCTTCCTTCCTGTCTATCGTTACACTTCTGTTTCCGTCATTTAAGATAGGCAGGTCAATAAAAAGCTCATTAAAGGTGAACAAACCGTCAACAACGGCATGATACGTCTTTTTAATTTTGCGTTTCTCGAACTGCATGGAAACTGAACGGTAGGCTTCTGGATTTTTAGCAATAATAATTGCGCCTGAGGTTTCTTTGTCTAAACGGTGACAAACCTGGGCATCAGCTGAATACTGTTTGGCAAGGCGAAGTATATTCACTTCGCCCGAGCCGCCACGCTCGTCTAATGAGGCTACAAATGGCGGCTTATTTACGACGATATGATTATCGTCTTCGAATAGAATGAGGTCTTTAAAAGAAGGATATTTCAATGGTGTGGATTTATAAAACAGTACAAAAGTACAATTTCATCCTTTACCATTTGAAATAAGAATGTAAATGATTAAGAAAGTTCGAATTTATAGCCTACTCCTTTTACAGTTGCTACGTAAGTTTCGCCCAGTTTCTCTCTCAGTTTACGGATATGCACATCTATAGTCCGGTTAGTTACCACTACTGAATCTTCCCATATATTTTTAAGGATAGACTCTCTTGTATAAACTTTTCCAGGTTTAGAAGCCAGCAGATACAGCAATTCAAACTCTTTTTTTGCCAGTACTACTTTCTGTCCGTTCTGATAAACCAGGTAAGCTTCCCTGTCGATCACTAAATCCCCGATTTCAACTTTATTCTCAGAAACTTCATCATTACTTACGTTTCTTCTCAGAATGGCATTGATACGGCTAACTAAAGCACGTGGTTTAATCGGCTTTGCAATATAATCGTCAGCACCTACATTAAAACCTGCAATCTCAGAATACTCTTCACTTCTGGCAGTAAGAAAAACCATGAAAGTATTTTTGAACTCAGGAATAGCACGCATCAGACGGCAGGCTTCAATACCATCCATCTTAGGCATCATGATATCCAGAATGATCAGATCAGGGTGCACTTTTTTTGCAACCGCTATCCCATCCTGTCCGTTGCTTGCCAGGTAAACCTGATAACCTTCTTTTTTAAGATTATACTCAACTAACTCTAAGATATCAGGTTCATCATCAACTATCAGTATCTTTTGTTTTACGGCGCTCATGTCTTTAAATATTTGTTACGAAATTAAGTAATCATTTGTATAACTAGGTTAAAAGTAAGTTAACAAATTGTTAATGACACCCCTTAGTTTAACATTGAATTAGGGTTAACGTAAAGTCTTGCCTAAAAATGAATCAAGTTCTTCTGCTCTAAGGTTTTTCGCAATAATTTTTCCTGCCGGGTCCAGTACAAATGAGCTTGGAATAGCCTCTACCTGATACATTCTTACTGTAGGACTTTCAAAATCTTTAAGTTCGCTGGCATGTGTCCAGGTTAATCCGTCTGCAATTACAGCCTGTTTCCATGCTACAGGGTCCTTATCCAGTGATACACCTAAAATCGTGAATTTTTTATCTTTATACTTATTATATACTTTAACTACGTTAGGATTTTCCTGTCTGCATGGCTGACACCACGAAGCCCAGAAATCCAGTAAAACATATTTACCTCTTAAGTCTGATAATTTAACCGATTTTCCATCGATGGTATTCATCGTAAAATCAGGCGCGGTCTGCCCGATCTGTACTGATCTTAGTTTAGCCATTCTTACTAAAAAGTCAGTTACCGCTTCATTTTTATTGAAGTTACTTTTGATTTTCTCTGAGTAAGCAATCATTTCTTTCTCATAGTCACTTGGATTCAGTGAATTGATCGCATAAAATCCGGCAAGAGAGTTTGTATTATCCATCGCAAATTTCAGGATATAATTAACCAGGCCTTCATTCTCTTTAATCAGGGCAGGTCTCATCTGGTTGGCAATCGCATCTCTGTTGTTTGGCTGACTGGCTACATTCTCTTCAAACTGTGCCTGTAAAGCTGCAAGTTTAGCAACATACTGGTTTTTGTTTTTATTCAGTTCTTCCAGTTTATCGGCCTCTGCCGCTCCTGATAATTTATAGGCAAGGGTTTTATCTGCAAGATCAGCTTCCAGTCTGATCGCATCTCCATTTTTAGCAATCAGCATATATTCACTGTTATCAATCTTCACTCTGAAAAAATCTACCTCAGGTGTACTTTTGGTAAATTTAAATTCTCCTTTATCAGACAGGACAGTTGAATCCAGAGGTGTCTCACTGGCTTTATTTATTCCGTACAGATATACTTTTGATTGTGGTGTGGCATGTTCAAATTTCCCGCTGATCTCAAATTTACTTTTATCACTGCAGGCAACAAATGCAAGAGACGCAATTAAAAAGGTGGCTATTTTGTTCATATTGATATAGTATTATATAGATTAATCTTTATTTCAGTTTTTCCAGTAACAGTTCATTAATTTTCTGCGGGTCTGCTTTTCCTCCGGCCATTTTCATTACCTCTCCGACAAACAACCCAAGAACTCCCTTTTTCCCGGTTTTATAGGCTGCTACCTGTGGTTTGAATTTCTCCATTACCTGATCCACAAAACCAGACAGCTCATCATTATTTTCAACAATCAGCAGATTCAGCTGACCAGCGAGTTGTGCCGGATCGGCTTCAGGACTTTTCTGAATAGCCGGCAATAACTGCTGCAGCGCAATCTGCTGGGTAATTTTCTTTTCGTCTACCAGATTAACCACTGCTGCAAGCTGCGCAGGGCTGACTCCGAAATTAGTAACCGTTAAGTTTTGCTCACTTAACAGCGCTCTGACCGGACCGGTTAACCAGTTAATCAGACTCTTAGGATTTTTCACCAGAGCCAGGGCAGCATTCAGATAATCCAGCAGTTCTCTATCTTCAGCAAAAATTGAAGCTTCAGAGTTATTCAAACTAAAGTCTGCCATCAGCTTTGCTGTAATTTCACGGGGTAAGGCCGGCATTGCTGCTTTAATTGCGGCCAGCCATTCATCAGTGATATATAAAGGCGGAAGATCCGGATCTGGAAAATAACGGTAATCATTAGCCATTTCTTTAGTCCGCATAGGTGCTGTAGTTCCCTGATCTGCATCAAAGGTTAGTGTACTCTGAATAATTGTCCCCCCGGCAGTAATGATTTCCTGCTGACGGTTAAATTCAAACTCCATCGCCCTGCGTACATTACGTATAGAATTCAGGTTCTTCACTTCACAGCGTGTACCAAATTCTGTAGTCCCTTTTTCACGGATAGAGATATTTGCATCACAGCGGAAACTACCTTCCTCCATGTTTCCGTCTCCGGCGTCCAGATGCCTGACCAGCTTTCTCATTTCTGTAAGTAATACTGAAGCTTCTTCTGCAGAACGGATATCGGGTTCAGTTACAATCTCAATCAAAGGTACTCCTGCCCTGTTCAGATCTACAAAAGAGAAGTGATCATCCTGGTCATGCAGACTTTTACCTGCATCTTCTTCCATATGAATCCTGTTGATCCCTATTCGTTTTTCAGTACCATCACTTAAAACCAGATCAATATAGCCATGCTGACAAATCGGTTTATTATCCTGAGTAATCTGGTAGCCTTTTGGCAAATCAGCATAGAAGTAATTTTTCCGGTCAAAATAATTTGTCTGGTTAATTGTACAGTTCAGCGCCAATCCCATTCTGATGGCCTTACCGACTACTTCTTTATTCATTTTTGGTAATGCACCAGGCAAAGCCAGGGAAACCGGAGAGATATGCGCATTGGGTTCTGCACCAAAAGCTGCACTGTCTGAAGAGAATATTTTCGATTTTGTATTTAACTGAACGTGAATTTCTAAGCCTGATACCAATTCAAACACTGTGGGAGAAATAGCAGTTTTCGTACTCATTTAAGGGCAATAAATTAAAAAATGTCAAGAATTACTATCTCACAAATATAACCAAATAAGTTTATGACCATTGGTTTACAGCGCAATTATAATAATGGCACAAACTTTGACAATTTACATACACACACAAATTTGAATCGTTATGAAAAAATTACTTTTAATAGCTGTGATCGGGATCATTTCCCTTGCTGCTGCACCGGCGGCCAAGGCACAGGTGAGTTTAAGTATCAATATCGGATCACAACCACAATGGGGTCCCAGAGGCTACGATCATGTAGATTATTATTATCTGCCTGATGTTGATAGTTATTATTATGTACCCACCAGACAATTTGTTTATTTAAGCGGAAGCAGATGGATCCACGCCAGCTGTTTACCATCAAGATATAGCGGCTATGATTTATATGGGGGCAGAAAAGTAGTGATTAATAACTACGCAAATCCATGGAGAAGACACGATTATTACAGAACACAATATGTAAGTAATAATTATTACAGCAGACCGTCCAGAGTAGTAGTCAGAAATAACTACCGTTATGAGAGAAGAGACAGAGACTATAACAGAGGCAGAGGTAATGGCTGGGGAAGAGAAAACAACAGAGGAAACGGCTGGGGAAGAGGTGATCGCGGAGACAGAGGTGACCGTGGGGACAGAGGCAATCATGGTGGCTGGGGCGATCATGGTAATGGAAGAGGTCACAGAGACCGCGGCTAAATTATATTACCAATAAATTACTGATATTTTTATTCAGCTTTGTAAAGTATCACGATCTTTGGATTGTGGTACTTTCTTTTTATAAGCTGTTTACCACGATAAGTTAACCTGTATATCATGACTGAAAACATAGAAGTAATCCTGACACAGAAAGACATTAACCCAACGGCGATGCGTCTTCTGGTGCTCGATTTCCTGCTCAAACAGACTTCAGCAATCAGCCTGACTGACCTGGAAAAGGGCCTGGACCCTTCCGACAGAATTACTTTGTACCGTGCTTTAAAGAAGTTTGAAGAGAAAGGTCTGGTTCACAGTATTGATGATGGTACAGGTGCTACCAAATACGCCCTTTGCGAAGAGGATTGTGTAGCCGGACATCACCACGATTTACATGTCCATTTTTTCTGTAATACCTGCAGGGAGACTTCCTGTCTGCCTAAACACCATATTCCGCAAATTGCTTTACCCGAAGGTTTTAAATCTGAAGAGGTAAATCTGATTGTTAAAGGGGTATGTAATAAATGTGTTTAACCTTTGCAATACTATTGCGCTATAGTTTAAAGTACTTTTGTTCAAAGAGACTCGGAGAAGAATCAAAAAAAGCTTAGCTTAACGAACCTCTTTTGACTTAAGATACGATTATGGCCACAAAAAATAATGACACCTGCTGTGATACAGCAATAGTCACCGACAAAAAAACGACTGCACCGCAGAAAGAAAATAACGCTAAACCACATCATCATAGTCATGAAGGTCATACGCATGACGGCAAAAGTCACGCTGGTCATAATCATGCAGATCATAGTCATGACGACCACGATCATGACCATGATGGACATAGTCATGGTGACGGAGAAGATTCAGGTTGGAGAGGCCAGCTTCCCTTATTAACTTCATTAGCCATACTAGCAGTCATGCTGACCCTGGAATATGGCTTCGGAATTAAACCGGCAAACCCATGGTCGCTGCTTATTTTTGGTACTTCCTATTTACTGGCAGGCTATAATGTATTAAAGCTGGCTTTCAGAAAAGCCATGCGTCTGGATTTCTTCAATGAGTTTTTCCTGATGAGTGTAGCCACACTGGGTGCATTTGCCATTGGCTCTTATAGTGAAGGTGTGGCTGTAATGGTATTTTATTCCATAGGTGAATGGTTTCAGGACTCAGCAGTTGCCAATGCTAAACGTAGTATTAAGGCTTTACTGGACATCCGTCCGGATACGGTAGATGTAATCAGGGACGGCAAAACCGTTACTGTAAAACCTGTTGACGTTGAAATCGGAGAGTTAATTCAGGTAAGACCCGGAGAAAAAGTAGCTTTAGACGGGGAACTGGTTTCTGATAAAGGGACATTTAACACTTCGGCAATGACCGGAGAAAGTAAACCGGACGCTAAGGCCAAAGGCGATAGTGTGCTGGCGGGTATGATTAATCTGAACACCGCTATTGAAGTCCGGGTAGTGTCTTTATTCAAAGACAGTAAACTGAACAGGATACTGGAAATGGTGCAGGATGCAACAGCAAGAAAGTCTAAAACACAACTGTTTATCTCCCGTTTTGCAAAAATATATACTCCGGTAGTATTTGCACTGGCAGTACTGGTTGTCGCACTTCCCTATTTCTTTGTTACCGATTATGTTTTTGCAGACTGGCTGTACCGTGGCCTTGTTTTTCTGGTAATCAGCTGTCCTTGTGCACTGGTTGTGTCTATTCCACTCGGTTATTTTGGCGGGATAGGTCTGGCTTCAAAAAATGGTATTCTGTTTAAAGGCTCAAACTTCCTGGACGTGATGACTACTATCAACACCGTAGTGATGGATAAAACCGGTACACTGACTAAAGGTGTATTTAAAGTACAGCGCATCGTTGCAGTCGATGGAGACGAAAAAGAATTACTGCGTCTTGCAGCAGCTATAGAGAGTAAATCCACTCACCCTATTGCTATGGCTGTAACCCTGCATGCAGGTGATATATTACAGCACACCGCGATTGGTGAGGTAGAAGAAGTACCCGGAAAAGGCCTTAAAGGCCAGATAGATGACAAACAGGTCCTGGCTGGAAACACCAGGTTACTGGATCAGTTTAACATCAGTTATACTGATGAGGTAGCGCAGGAAGAAGATACGGTAGTGGTTTTAGCTGTAAATGGCCGGTATGCAGGTTTTATAACTATCGCTGATGAATTGAAAGAGGATGCTGTACAGGCTATTAAGGAGATGCATGAAATGAAAATACAGACTGTTATGCTAAGTGGCGATAAACAGGCTGTAGTGACTAAAACAGGCAGATTACTAGGTATTGACCGTGCTTTCGGTGACCTTTTACCAGAAAACAAGGTAGAAAAAGTGGAAGAACTGAAACAGCAGGGCAAACATCTGGCTTTTGTTGGGGATGGGATTAACGACGCACCGGTAGTTGCACTGGCTGATGCCGGAATTGCCATGGGTGGACTGGGTAGTGATGCTACTATTGAAACTGCAGATATTGTTATCCAGAATGATATGCCTTCAAAGATCGTTACCGCTATTAAAATTGGCAGGCTGACTAAAAGTATCGTATGGCAGAATATAGCACTGGCAATGGGCGTAAAAGTGATTGTACTGATTCTGGGTGCTGGTGGAGTGGCAACTTTATGGGAAGCGGTAATAGCCGATGTGGGTGTTGCCCTGCTGGCAATTTTAAATGCGGTAAGAATTCAAAAAATAAAGCTTTAGAAATAATATTTAAACGATATTAATCAGATAGAGTCTCATGGGTATGGGGCTCTTTTTGATTAATATTAAATTTGTTTGACAGGAAACACTTTTTTAATTTACTTGTTTAACTATATATGGAACATCTGCAACCTGAACTTAAACAGATAAACTTACTTTGGGAAGGACACAAATATGATTCAGTAGAGAATTGTGTGGTGACCATAGCTGAAAAAGGAACAGAGATTACCTCGGTCATTGTTGGACACTCCGGCGAAAAGCCTTTCCGTCTGGACTATACAATCAGAACTAATCAGCAATGGGAAACCGTATTTTTTGACATTAAAAGCCAGTTCAACGATAAAAGAGTAGAACTCAGTTTTGAAAGTGACGGAAAAGGTAACTGGACAGACCACGGAAGACCTCTTGAAGAGTTTAAAGGCTGTATCGATATTGATATATCGCTCACTCCTTTCACCAACACCCTGCCGATCAGAAGACTGGGATCCCGCCTTAAAAAAGAACAGGAAATCAAAGTGATCTATCTTGATATTTTAAATCAGCTGGTCAGACCTAATCTGCAGGAATATATTGCGCTCACTGATTTCTGTTATCAATACAGAAACGTAGACAGCGGTTATGAGGCATTGCTTACCGTAGACGAGCTTGGACTTGTAGTGGTTTATCCTTCACAATTTGTGAGAGGCACACACGTGGAGAGCAATTATTAATATTCTTTAAACGACAACAGGCTATCCTTTCGGGGATAGCCTGTTGTTTGATCTCAGTGTAAGAGTCGATCTTCTCTTATTGAATTAACGTTGCTGCTTTTTCCAGCACTTTGCTTAATCCATCCTTATTTTTCCCTCCGGCTGTAGCGTAGAAAGGCTGTCCGCCTCCACCACCCTGAATATCTTTTGCCAGTTCTCTAACCATATTGGAAGCATTGAGTTTCTTCTCTGCAACCAGGTTATCTGATAACATCACACTGATTCCAGGTTTGTCATCGATTAATGTCGTGAAAACAAGATAAAGGTTATCTACAATATCCTTAATTGAAAAGGCAAGATTCTTTACCGCATCTGCATTTGGCAGATCCACATGAACAGCAATCATATTAATCCCGTTAATGGTTTTCATATGATGCACGATCTCATGTTTAAGATTTCCTGAACGCTCAATCACAGCTTTTTCTGCTTCTTTTTTAAGTTTGTTATTTTCGTCTATCAAAGCCGTAACCGCAGCTGACAGGTCTTTATTTCCTTTAAGTAATGTTCTTAACTGACTGATTTCCTTGTCCTGGCTAACTACAAACTCTTCTGCACGATCAGCTGTAATAGCCTCTATACGTCTTACACCAGCAGCTACAGCACTCTCAGAAATGATTTTGAAATAGCCAATCTGACCGGTTGCCTGTACGTGTGTACCACCGCATAGTTCTTTCGAATAGTTATCATCAAAAGTGATAATACGAACAAAGTCGCCATACTTTTCACCAAACAAAGCAGTCACCCCGCTAGACAAAGCTTCTTCATAAGGAACTAGTCTTTGTTCTTTCAGCGAGATATTATCTCTGACTCTTTTATTAACGATATGTTCAATCCTGGCTAATTCATCCTCTGTGATCTTTGCAAAGTGAGAAAAATCGAAACGCAGGTAATCTGCATTAACCAATGATCCCTTTTGATTCACATGATCGCCCAGGACGCTTTTTAATGCTGCATGGAGTAAATGTGTCGCCGAGTGATTATTATTCGTTTGTACGCGCTTATCTTCGTCTACAACAGCCCAGAACTGACCATCTATGTCTTCCGGTAATGAATCTGCGAAATGTACAATCACGCCATTCTCTTTTTTGGTATCTGTAATCTCGACAGAAAACATTCTGCTATGATCTTCCAGACGCCCGGTATCTCCTACCTGACCTCCACTCTCTCCATAGAAAGGGGTTTTCTGCAATACAATCTGATACTGCTCTTTTCCTTTTGCAGTAACCTGTCTGTATTTTAATATTTTGGTTTCGATTTCCAGGAAATCATATCCTACAAATTCTGTTTCCGGATCATCATGAACAGTTATCCAGTCGCCGGTATCAATTGCAGTTGCGGCTCTTGATCTTGCCTTTTGTTTCTGGAGACTCTTCTGATATTCATCCATATCCACTATCCATCTTTTCTCCCTTGCCATCAGTTCGGTAAGGTCAATCGGAAATCCGTAAGTATCCTGTAATTCAAAAGCGAAGTCACCGGAAATGACCATCTGATCTTTCAGTATGCTGTATACCCAGGCATCTTCAAAAGATTTCTCCAGATCAATTGCATTTTCGGACATCAGGAATTCTGCCTGTTTAGCTGTGTAGTTTTCAAAACGCTGAATACCTGTAGCCAGTGTTCTTAAAAAAGAAACCTCTTCTTCCAGTACAACTTTCTGTACAAAATCCTGCTGCAGGACCAGCTCTTCAAAAACACCTTTAAATTGTTCTGCCAGTACTGGAACCAATTGATTTAAGAATGGTTCTTTCAGATCCAGGAATGTATAGGCATAACGAACGGCTCTTCTCAGAATCCTGCGGATTACATAACCTGCTTTATTATTTGCCGGTAACTGCCCGTCAGCGATCACAAATGAAATTGCACGGATATGATCGGCCATCACACGCATGGCGATATCTGTCTTTTCAGCAGTTCCGTAAGCTATACCTGATTTTTTTGCTATAAACTGGATCAGTGGCTGAAATACATCGGTATCGTAATTTGAAGCCTTATTCTGCAAAACACGGACTAAACGTTCAAAACCCATTCCTGTATCCACATGCTGCGCAGGCAGGGGCTGTAATGAACCATCTTTTAATCTGTTAAACTGCATAAATACATTATTCCAGATTTCAATCACCTGTGGATGATCTGCATTCACCAGCTCTTTCCCGCTAATAGCCGCACGCTCGTTATCAGGACGACAGTCCACATGAATTTCAGAACAAGGACCACATGGTCCCGTGTCTCCCATTTCCCAGAAATTATCCTTTTTATTTCCTAAGATGATTCTGTCTTCAGGAACATATTGTTTCCATAATTCGTAAGCCTCAGTATCTCTTGGCAGTCCTTCTTTTTCGTCTCCTTCAAAAATAGAAACATATAATTTATCTTTAGGGATACCATAAACTTCTGTCAGTAATTCCCAGCTCCAGGCTATGGCTTCTTTTTTGAAGTAATCTCCAAAACTCCAGTTACCCAGCATCTCGAACATGGTATGGTGATAGGTATCAATACCTACTTCTTCAAGGTCATTATGTTTACCGGAAACCCGTAAACAACGTTGGGTATCTGTTACTCTTGGGTATCTGGCCGGCGCCTCTCCCAAAAAGATGTCTTTAAACTGATTCATACCTGCATTGGTAAACATCAGTGTAGGATCATTTTTTACAACGATAGGTGCGGATGAAACGATATGGTGTTGTTTCGATTCAAAAAATGCTAAATATGCGCGTCTGATTTCTTGTGCTGTCATTCTTAGTAGAAATTATCCAACAAAATTAAAATTTTATTGCGGTATTCTACTAAAATCCCTTTACATTTGAATGCTTTACATAAATGCTATAAACCACTAAATATCAACAGAGAAGTATGCCTTACAAGGAACGGGAAATTAATAAAATGTATTACACGATGGGTGAGGTGACCGAAATGTTCAATGTAAACGCCTCACAAATCCGCTTTTACGAGAAGGAATTTGATGTTCTTCAGCCTAAGAAAAACAAAAAGGGCAACCGTCTTTTCACTCCTGAAGACATTGAGAATCTAAAGATCATTTTTCACCTGGTAGACGACAAGGGCTTCACACTTAAGGGGGCAAAAGACCACTTAAAAAACAATAGTGCAGACGTTAAGGAAAACCAGAAAATCATCGCTTCACTGGAAAAACTGAAAGACTTCTTACTGAAGTTAAACGAAGAAATTTAATTTATAAATTAACATAATTAACTAAATCGGGATTAACTTTGACATTATGATGTTAAAGTTAATCCCTTTTTCTGTTCAGTGCTCCGGGTTCCCAATACTGCGGATTTCTTTTCCGGGATATGGTATATTACTTCCGCTTGTTCTCTGCTGCTCCTGTACTGCTGTATTTGCCCAGCAGGAAGCACAGTTAAAGAAAATCGTCTCCTCCATTGCAGAAACCTTTACCGAACAGGAAGATCTTGCTGAGCTGACTGAAAGGCTTTCCTTTTACCTCAGCCATCCCGCAGATCTCAACCGGATTACCCCGGAACAGTTAAAAGAATTCTTCTTTCTTTCCCCGGTTCAGATCAGTAATTTCTTTACGCATATCCGGATAAACGGAAAATTTAAAGACGTACTGGAACTTCAGTCTGTCGAGGGCTTTGACCTCTCTGTTATTACCATGCTCACTCCTTTTGTCACAGTTAAGGAAGACCAGGGGATTGATTTCAAAAAAGCCGGTAAGGGCAGCAGCGAATTCACCCTGAGATATGGACAGTTACTGGAAACCCAAAAGGGATACAGTTCCCAATCCGGAAGCAAATATACTGGTGGGCCGGAAAGACTTTTACTCCAATACCGGTATAAACTTCATGACCGGGCCGCCTTCTTTCTGACAGCTAAAAAAGATGCCGGGGAAAGCTTTTTCAGCGGAAACAATAAAAATGGTTTTGACTTTATTTCCGCAAGTCTGTCCATAGGCAAAACCGGCCGGTTCAAAAAGATTATCGCTGGAGATTACAGCCTGCAATTCGGACAGGGCCTGAGTCTATGGACAGGCTCTTCATTCGGAAAAGGAGAAGATGTAGCAGGGGTAGCCAAAAAAGATACGGGGCTTAAACCCTATAGCTCAGCCAATGAATATTCCTTTTTCAGAGGAATAGGTGTAACATATAATTTACTAAAAAGCATTGATTTAACTTCATTTATATCATTCAGAGATTTAGATGCAACCTTAACAAAAACAGCAGATGGGAAATATACCCTTTCGGCTATAAACACCAGTGGGCTACACCGGACCGTTACGGAAAACGAGCGCAAAGGGAGTCTTGGATTATTACTTTATGGTCTCGCCGCAACTTATAGCAGCAATAATACAGACCTCGGAATAACAGCATATCGCTCCGGTTACCAGCATGAATTTATCACCGGCAATCAGCGCTATAAACAGTATAATTTTAGTGGAAGAGAACTTACCAATCTCGGGTTTCATTACAACCACACCTTCAGGAATATTTACTTTTTCGGTGAGGTTGCGCAGAGTATTCCCGGAGGTGCAGCTTTATTGAGCGGAGCTATGGCCAGCCTTTCACCCCGCATTTCTACGGTACTTCTTTTCCGGGATTACACAAAAGAACATATTAGCTTTTACAGCAAGGCTATGGGTGAAGGAACTACCGCTGCCAATGAAAAAGGCATTTATGGCGGCATTCGTATTAGTCTTTCAAAAAAATGGTCGGCAGCGGCTTACGGAGACTTTTTCTGGTTTCCATGGGCCAAATACAGGATAGACGAACCATCTGCGGGCTATGAACTTAGCGGCCGCCTCAGTTTTAATCCTGACAAGACATTTAAAGCTTTACTGAGCTGGAAAACTAAACATAATGAGCAGAATGCAGGTTCAGGCCAGCCTGTAAACCCGGTTGTCCCGGTAAGAAAAGATAATTACAGACTGGAAGTACACTGGCAGACCAGCAGAAAAACCACACTGCAAAACAGATTTGAGTTAACCCTTTATCAAAAGGGGAACGGGAATAAGGAGTATGGCTATATGTTTTATCAGGACGTCAGCTATCAGCCCATGTCTTCCAGATTTTCAGGCAATCTCCGGTTAGCTTTCTTTCATACACCTTCTTATAACAGCAGAATCTACGCCTATGAAGATGATGTTCTGCATGGGTCCGGATCGGGTGTTTACAGCGGCAAAGGAATCAGATCATTTCTGAACCTGAGTTACACCCTGTCCAGACACCTCAGGGTCTGGTCCAGGTATGCAGTTTACCTCTATCCCGGAGAGACAAAAACGGGTACAGGACTGGATGAAATCAATGGCAATACCAGGTCTGACATCAGGCTCCAGATACGTTACCGTTTTTAAATAAATGTCTATTATCTCTGCAAATGACCAGGTACGATCATCCCTCCATTTTCGGCAAGATTCTGCTGCCTTTTTGCATAGGAATTTCGGTTCTGCATGGACAAGAGAATACCAAATTAAATTTGCCTGTATTATTTATATCTGTTTCTATATTTATTTTAATATTAACAATCAATAATTTATACAGATTACTTAAAGTTTATAATCATAAGACAATTAGCTCAGTTTTAATCTATCTGTTCTTTTTATCTTTAGGGATACTCTGGTATTGTAATGCCAGTCAGCTTGAAAATTCCAACAATTTTTCGCGTTATCCCGCAGAATTTCTGCGTATATCTGTCGCAGATGAACCGCAGCAGCAAGACTCATTTTTAAGATTTAAAGCGAAAGTTTATACCGCTTACCAGGCAATGCAAAAACAGCAGACAACCGGATATTTACTGGTCACAATACTTCCTGGTTCAGGACATCTGCCGGAGCTCCATTATGGAGAGATTTATTACATACCGGCAAACTACAAGACTGTCGAACCTCCATATAACCTGGCAGAGTTTGACTTCAAATCGTGGCTGGCCCTGCAGCATATTCATCATCAGATACGCCTTGCCCCCCGGGAGCTGGTCTCTTCAAAAGAGTATAAAGGTTATGCCTTAATCAGATTTGCACTGGCATTCAGAAAAAAACAGGTCGATGTGTACAGAAAGCTGATCAGCGATGATAATGCTTTTTCTGTTGCCTCCACACTGATCCTTGGCTACAGGGCAGATTTAAACGCAGAGACCCTTAGCGCTTATTCAAAAACAGGAACTATTCATGCACTCTCCGTTTCAGGAATGCATGTAGGCATTATCTACCTGGTCCTAAACCAGCTCTTAAAATGGATGGACAGGAAATTGATACTAAAGTGGATTAAAGTCATCATCCTGCTTACACTAATCTGGTTTTATACTTTGCTGACCGGTTATTCTGCATCCGTTTTACGATCGGCCGTCATGTTATCCATGTTCATACTAGCCAGATCAGCTCATCAGCATACCGACAGCCGCCATATCTTATATTTCTCGGCGTTCTGCCTTTTACTCTACGACCCTTTTTTACTCTGGGATATTGGTTTTCAACTCTCTTATTCGGCCATTTCGGGATTGATATTTTTACAGCCTCAACTGGAAAAGCTGATCAGATTCAAATCATACCTGCTGCAAAAACCAGCGGGTCTATTGTCGCTTTCTGTTTCGGCTCAGGTCTTCACCTATCCTTTAAGCTGCTATTATTTTCACCAGTTCCCGGTGTTTTTTATGATCAGCAACCTGTTCATTACACTTCCAGTCATACTTTTGATGTATATTGGTATTATTCTCTTAATCTTTGATTTATACTGGCTATCACCACTGTTTGAATGGCTGATTATTTTCATGAATGAGGGATTAAAAAAAATAGCCGCTCTCCCCTACTCCAGCATCAGTGCCATCTGGTATACCACTACTGAACTGCTGCTGCTTTACCTTTTCCTGTTTTTATTCTTAGCTGCCCTGTCGCAAAAAAACAAGCTGCTGCTAACGTTTTCTTTATTACTATTCACCGGCTTTCAGACCCTGCAGACACAGGAGCAGATCAGGGCAGCACAGCAACACCAAATCATTCTTTTCAGCCTGAACAGAAACTACGCAGTAGGGATCATCAGTGGCCGGAAAGCAGTCTTAATCACAGATCTTAAACCCGGTGATCGGGCTTTCAGTTTCCATATACAGCCGGCACTGAACAAACTGAGAGTCGGTAAGATTACCTGCATAAAATGGAAGGAGAACATCCACTCAGATGAGCTGACAATTAAAGAACATCAGCTCCTGTTCAGAAACTTCAGGGTATTACTCCTGGACACTTCATTTAACCACCAAAAGATAAAGCATAAGCCAGTATTTGATGCAATCTGGATACATGACCAGCCAAAAGTAAAAATAACTGAACTGAGGCAGGATATCAGCTTCAGAAAAATATGGATAGATGCCAGCAACAGAAATTACGCTGTCCGGCAATATCTGCAGGACACTTTAAATTTTAGTGGATCGGCCATGGTATTAAGAAAAAATACGGGATATTTGATCGCTATCAAATAATTCATTTATAATCTTTATTCATGACATCATCCCTGGTATTATATACAGTAGAAAACCGTATTGCTACAATTTCACTAAACCGTCCTGATAAACGTAATGCCTTTAGTCCGGAACTGGTGAGTGCTTTAACCCAGATGCTTTTAACAGCATCCGACGATGAAGAGGTAAAAGTGATCATTTTAAAGGCCGTTGGTCCTGCTTTCAGTGCTGGTGCTGACCTTGCTTATCTGCAGCAGCTACAAAATAACACGCATGAAGAAAACGTGCAGGATAGTGAAAATCTAAAAAATCTCTTCACGACAATTTATTATTTGCCTAAAGTGGTTATTGCCCAGGTGGAAGGTCATGCAATTGCCGGAGGATGCGGGCTGGCAACCGTTTGCGACATTGTTTTTGCTGTTCCTGAAGCAAATTTCGGTTATACAGAAGTAAAACTCGGCTTTGTGCCGGCAATAGTTTCCTGCTTTTTAATGCGCAAAACCAGTGAAACTATAGCCAAAAAGATATTGCTGACAGGAGATTTATTTTCAGCAGAGCAGGCACTGGCCTATAATTTGATTACTTATGTAACAAATAAAGATGAAATTAGTCAGAAGGTACAGGATTTTGCGCAAAAGCTTTGCGATGAGGCTTCAGGAAACTCCTTAATGGTAACTAAACAACTGATTGGTCAGACTACGAATCCTGAATTGGAAAAGAGTTTGAATCTGGCAGTAAAAATCAATGCGCGGGTTAGAGAAAGTGACGACTTTAAAAAGGGAATCGCTTCTTTTATCAGCAAGGAAAAAATTAAATGGTAAACTATCAAAAACTAAAAATATGTTAAAATCGATTAAAACAAGTGTACTGGCTGTAATATTAATCAGCACTGCAGTGATTGCAAATGCACAGAAAAAAGTGAACGAAGGTACACTGACTTATGGTATTACCTATGATCTGACAGCTGAACAACAGTCAATGGCTTCACAGCTTCCGGCAGAAACTAAATTCAAATTCAACGGAAATATCCTGAAAATAGAAATGCAGCAGGGACCTGCTAAAATCACAATCATTTCTGATGGTATTCAGAAAAATGGCCTGGTACTGGTAGATGTACCACCAATTCAAAAGCAATATGCAGTAAAAACCACTAAAGAAGAAACTGAACAAACTATGGGTAAAACACCTGTATTAAGTGATTTCAAAGCAACTGGTGAGAAACTGAAAATAGGAAACTACAATACAGAAAAATACACTTACAAAGATGACAAAGGTGCTCCTTTTGAACTTTGGGCAACAACTGACATTCAGTTACCGGAAGGAATTATCGGTGAAGAATTCAAAGCTGTTAAAGGAACTCCTGTAAAATTCACCCGTGTACAAAACGGTGTAAAAGCAGTGATAACGATCAAAGCTCTTGCGGAAGACAAAGTAGGTCCTATTACCCTTGACGTACCTGCAGCTTATGAACTGACTACTATGGATGCTTTAAGAGCAATGGGTGGTCAGTAAGATCTGATTACCTCAAAAAAAAGCCCTCTGGAAGCTGCATTTAAACAATGTTGTTACCAGAGGGCTTTTTTTATGTCTATTTGCCCCAAACTGATAAATGGGTTTTAACCAGAACAAACAATGTATTACATTTGAATTACAGGAAAGATGAGAGAACCCCTAAAAACCGGGTAAAACAAAAATCCTGCAGGGACCACAGGTGCCAAACCAATTATAATTATTCAAAATCAAATGAAGCGGAAACTCATTATTTCAAAATTGACTATTGTCATCTTTGTTACTTCTTTTTACACCCTGCCGGCAAATGCCCAGCATAAAAAAGAAGGAATCAACTGGACTAAAGATGGTAACGGTTACTATCAGAATTCATACCGGGGAATAGAAATAGTCACTCTACCTAAAAACGAAACCAAAGTTTTAATCAGCAGCGCGCTGCTTACCCCGGCCGGACAGCACCAGCCATTAGCCATCAAGGATTTTGTGCTTTCTGCTGACGGAACCAAGGCACTGATCTATACCAACAGCAAAAGAGTATGGCGTTATGAAACCCGCGGAGATTACTGGCTGGCAGATTTAACTGCTAATAAACTAACGCAAATCGGAAAAGACAAACCCGCTTCTTCTTTAATGTTTGCCAAATTATCTCCTGATGCAAGTAAAGTTGCTTACGTAAGCGGACACAACCTCTATATTGAAGATATTAACAGCGGAACCAGTAAAGCGCTAACTACTGATGGTACGGAGAAATTAATCAACGGAACATTTGATTGGGCCTACGAAGAAGAATTCAACTGCAGAGACGGTTTTAAATGGAGTCCGGACGGCACTTCTATCGCCTACTGGCAGATTGATGCGGGTAAGATCAAGAACTTCCTGATGATCAATAATACCGATTCCATCTATCCGTTCACTGTACCTCTGGAGTACCCTATTGTAGGTGAAGATCCTTCTTCGTGCAAAGTTGGGATAGTCAATGTAAGTACCGGACAAACTGCCTGGGTAAAGGTTCCCGGTGATCCGATACAGAATTACATTCCAAGAATGGACTGGGTGCCTAATACAAAAGATCTGATTTTACAGCAACTGAACAGAGAACAGAATACCAGCCGTGTATTTGTGGCTGATACTCAATCCGGATCGGTATCAAATATTTATACAGAAACTGATAAAGCATGGATTGATGCTGCGCCGGAATGGCAATGGATCAACAATGGAAAAGAATTTATCTGGCCAAGTGAAAAAGACGGATGGCGTCATCTTTACCGCATCAGCAAAGACGGTAAAAAACAAACTCTGATTACCAAAGGTGATTATGATGTGATTGAAAGCAGCCTGGTAGATGAGAAAAACAACACTTTCTATTTCATGGCTTCCCCTGTAAATGCAACACAGAAATATCTGTATAAAACAAAACTGGATGGCAAAGGTAAACTGGAATCAGTTACACCATCTATATTTCCTGGAACACATAAATATGATATTTCTCCTAACGGTGTTTTTGCTCACCATAGCTATGAGAATGCAAATGTACCTGCCATCAGCGAATGGATGAAGTTAGACACAGGTAATCCTTTCACTATGGAAGGCAGTTTAACAAATCAGTTAGCCAGGATTAAACCACCTAAAAACAAGACTGAATTCTTCAAAATAAAAACTGAAGATGGCGTAGAACTGGACGGCTGGATGAAAAAACCGGATAACTTTGATCAGACAAAAAAATATCCTGTAGTATTTTATGTTTATGGTGAACCGGGTTCACAAACTGTGACAGATACTTATGGCGTTTCTTACAATTTCTTATATGATGGTGATATGCCAAAAGACGGCTATATCTATATTTCGATAGAAAATCGTGGTACACCAGCACCTAAGGGTCGTGAGTTCCGTAAATCTATCTATAAAAAGATCGGCACATTAAACATCCGTGATCAGGCAATGGCTGCTAAAGAAATTCTGAAATGGTCATTTGTAGATAAGGACCGTGTTACGATCTGGGGATGGAGCGGAGGTGGTTCATCGACACTTAACCTGATGTTCCAGTACCCTGAAATTTACAAAACAGGTATTGCAATTGCTGCAGTAGGCAATCAGCTTACCTATGACAACATCTATCAGGAACGTTATATGGGTTCTCCTTTAAAAACTAAAGAAGCCTATATTCAAGGTTCACCTATTACCTATGCAAAGAATTTAAAAGGAAACTTATTATATATTCATGGCACAGGCGATGATAATGTACATTATCAAAATGCTGAAATGCTGATTAATGAACTGATTAAAAACCAGAAAGTGTTTCAGATGATGGCCTATCCAAACCGTACACATGGAATTGGTGAAGGCGAAGGTACCAGAGAGCATCTTTCTAAAATCTACACTAAATTCCTGCAGACCAATTGTCCTCCGGGAGGCAAATAAGCCTGTTTTACTAAAAAAGCCCCTTATCCGATTACGAGATAAGGGGCTTTTTCAGTAAAACAGGAATTTATTTTCCAATCAGGCTCCCTGCCCTATATTGATCGTTAAGCCGCCATCCATCACATAAGTACTGCCTGTTACGTAGTTTGCTTCATCAGAAGCCAGAAACAATGCCAGATAAGCAATCTCCTCTGGTTTCCCTGCCCTGAGCAGCGGAATATTCTCTTCTGCACGCTCTCTGACCTTAGGATCATCTACTGCTTTCTGATTCATAGCTGTCAGAATCATTCCTGGTGCAATATTATTTACGTTAATCCCGAATTTCCCTACTTCCAGCGCAATTGTCCGCATCAGATTTTTGATCCCTGCTTTTGAAGCATTATAATCTGCATTACCCGGAGCATTAATTTCTTCATGAACAGAAGATATATTGATGATTTTCCCCGGCTTCTTCACTCCTTTGCGGTGCTGAATAAATTTCCTGCTACAGAAAAATGTACCATAAAGATTCGTTTTTATAGTTCTGTCAAAGGTAGCAGTATTCATTTCGTCAACCGGAATTCCGGAACCATTCACACCCGAATTATTTACCAGAATATCAATTCCTCCTAATTCTCTGATGACAGCCTCCAGCTTTTCTTCCACATCCTGTTCATTACTGACATCAAGTTTAATCAGCGTAGCTTCTGGCCCAAATTCCTGTACAGACTTCAACGCCTGCTGTCCTCTTTCTTCGTTGCTATGATAACAAACAATAACGTTTGCTCCGTTTTTAGCAAATTCAATTGCAATGGCACGGCCGATTCCGGAATCCGATCCGGTTACCAGTGCAATTTTGTTTTCCAGTTTCTTCATGTGCTGTATTTATCAATGATCTGCTGATCCTGTTTACAATTCAACTGTTTTAACTAACCCGGAAAGCGAAGATATGTTTTAGCTAATCTGACTCTTGACACAATCATTACCTGTAGCTAATAGTCAGCATCAAACTTTAAAGACAGCCGTTTGTTGTAAAGTCCAATGGCACTGATCTCATTTACGAATAAAGGTATATATTGTAAACAGGGAGGTTTTTACATCGACCCCTGGCATCCGGTTGATCTGGCTGTAACCACACATGGACATGCGGATCATGTAAAATCAGGCAATAAAGCTTATTTATGTCATGAGCTGACCAAACCTGTTTTACTGCAAAGACTGGGTGCTGATTTACCCGTCCAAACCCTGCCCTACAACAAGGAAATCACTATTAATGGAGTTAAACTGAGCCTTTTTCCTGCCGGACACGTAATCGGTTCTGCACAGATCAGACTGGAATATAAAGGTGAAATATGTGTAATTTCAGGAGACTATAAAGTGGAGTACGATGGTATCAGCACTGCTTTTGAACCTGTAAAATGCCACACTTTTGTTTCTGAAAGTACTTTTGGACTTCCTATTTATAAATGGCTGCCACAGCAGGAAGTATTTGGTAAAATCAGAAACTGGATTGCTGACAATCATGATCAGTTAAAAACAAGTGTATTAATAGCTTATAGCCTGGGCAAGGCACAAAGGTTAATTAAAAACCTTGCCGGTGACACCAATATCTATGTACATCAGTCTATTGCCAATTTAAATGATGGTTTTATCAGCGCTGGAGTTGATTTACCTCAAACCATCCGGATTACGCCGGACATCAGAAAGGAAGATTTACAAAAAGGTATAGTCATCGTCCCTCCGGCACTGGCAGATGGAAAATGGATGAAAAGCCTGATGAGTGCTTCAACAGGTATCTGTTCTGGGTGGATGCAGGTCAGAGCGGGCCGGAGATGGAAATCGGCCGATGCCGGATTTGCATTAAGCGACCATGCAGACTGGCCGGGTCTGTTATCTGCCATTAAAGCAACTACAGCAGAAAAAGTATTTGTTACACACGGATTCGTTTCCACCTTCACGAGATATCTCAATGAAACAGGGCTCAATGCCGAAGAAGTCAGTACCCGTTATGGTGAAGATGAGGAAGAAGAAATTTTAAAAGAAGCTTAATTTGAAAAGGTTTACTGAACTAATACAGCAGCTGGAAACGAGCAATAAGACCAACGATAAGATCGCGGCCCTGGTCAGTTATTTCAGCATGGCCGATGAAAAGGATAAACCCTATGTCATAGCTATGTTCACAGGTAAAAGACCTCGCAGACCAGTTACCACCGCCCTGATTAAAGAATGGGCTATAGAATTAAGTGGTATTCCGGCCTGGTTATTTGCAGAGTCCTATCATAGCGTTGGTGATTTAAGTGAAACAATTGCACTCGTACTTCCTCCGGCTAAACAGACCAGAGACCGTAAGTTACATGAATGGATTACAGACCTGGCTTTATTGAACGGACAGGAAGATGCAGTAAAAAAAGAATTTATCCTTCACGCCTGGGACAGTCTGGACACACAGGAACGTTTCATTTTCAACAAACTGATCTCCGGGAATTTCAGGATTGGCGTATCCAACAAAATGCTGGTCAATGCGATCGCTAAACAAAGTGATACAGACAGCAATAAAATCATGCACAGTATTATGGGGAAATGGGCTCCTGGTGAGATTACCTATAAAGAGCTGGTTGAAGGCGTACATGTAAATACAGATAATTCGTGGCCCTACCCTTTTTGTCTTGCCCATGCACTGGATACTGAACCAGAAATGCTTGGAGAAACCACAGCATGGCAGGCCGAATGGAAATGGGACGGTATCCGCGGACAGGTAGTCAAAAGGAACGGGGAATTGTTTATCTGGTCAAGAGGTGAAGAACTCGTTACAGATCAGTTTCCTGAATTACATTTTCTTAAAGATGAATTGCCTGATGGAACAGTACTGGATGGAGAAATCCTCTCTGTAAAAGATGGAAATGTTCAGTCCTTCAGTATTCTTCAGCAGCGGTTAAACAGAAAAGTCATCCATAAATCACAGCTAAAGGATGCCCCGGTAGGTTTTTTCTGTTACGACATACTCGAATTTCAGGGGGAAGATATCAGAACAGAGCCGCTGTCACAGCGTAGAGAAATACTGGTTAATATGCTGTCTGCATTAATAACCAGGAATATTGTTATTCTTTCGCCTGTTGTCAGTTTTGATACCTGGGCAGAACTGGCTGAAATCAGAAAAGGTTCAAGAGAAAACAACAGTGAAGGCCTTATGCTGAAAAAACGGGACTCTCTTTACCATAGCGGCCGCAAACGCGGTGACTGGTGGAAATGGAAAATCAATCCTTATACAGTCGATACGGTAATGATTTATGCGCAGAAAGGAAGTGGTCGCAGAGCTAATCATTTTACAGATTACACTTTTGCTGTCAGAGATGGTGAACAATTAATTACTATTGCTAAGGCTTATTCAGGTTTAACAGATAAAGAAATAAAAGAAGTTGATACATTCGTTAAAAAGAATGCAATAGAGAAGTTCGGCCCGGTCAGGACGGTAAAACCTGAACTGGTATTTGAAATTGCATTTGAAGGAATCGCTGAAAGCAAGAGACATAAAGCTGGTCTGGCTTTACGCTTTCCCCGTATTGCCCGCTGGCGAAAAGACAAAATAGCTGCAGAAATCAATACACTGGATGATTTGAGACAACTTTTAGCTTCTACCTTATGATACTCGAGAAAAGTAAAGGTTACAGACACGTGATCAAATGGCTGAAAAGTAAAAAGAAAAAGCCGTTTAAATTCCAGACTGATGCCTGGCAATACTACGCTGAGGGTTACAGTGGCCTGGTAAATGCACCTACCGGTTTCGGCAAGACATTTTCACTTTTTCTGGCTGTAATAATCGATGAACTGAATAATCAGCAGTCCCCTAAAACGAAGAAAACCAAAAGTTCAGGACTAAAACTGATATGGATTACGCCTTTACGTTCTTTAGCCAAAGATCTGGCAAGAGCGATGCGTGAAGTTTGTACAGAACTGGAAATTGACTGGCAGATTGGTGTCCGCAATGGCGATACCCCCCAAAACGAGAAACTGAAGCAGAAAAAACAAATGCCTGAGGTCCTGATTATCACTCCTGAAAGCATGCACCTTTTTCTGGCTCAGAAAAACGGCTCTTCCTATTTTGATCAGTTGCATTGTATCGTCGCTGACGAATGGCATGAACTACTAGGCAGTAAACGGGGCGTGATGACAGAACTGGCTATTTCCAGGATCAGAGGATTGGTGAAAGAAAAACATCCGGAAAGACTTTTAAGAATATGGGGCATATCTGCAACCATAGGTAATATGGACGAAGCCCTGGATGTTCTGGTTCCTTATCAGGATATATTAAAAACCACTGTTGTGGCCGATGTAGAGAAAAAGATAGAAATCAAGTCTATCCTGCCTGATCATATAGATATGCTGCCATGGGCCGGACACCTCGGACATAAACTTGCTCATAAACTGCTGCCCATTATTGAGAAAAGCAAAACTACGCTGATCTTCTGTAATACACGGGGTCAGGCAGAGCTCTGGTATCAGAATCTGCTGAAACTGGATGAAAACCTGGCCGGACAAATAGCTATTCATCATGGATCAATAGATTATGAATTGCGAAACTGGATTGAAGACGCAATTCATACCGGCATATTAAAAGCAGTGATCAGTACTTCTTCACTTGATCTGGGCGTGGACTTTAAACCTGTAGATACAGTTGTCCAGATTGGATCGCCCAAGGGCGTTGCCCGTTTTTTACAACGTGCAGGTCGTAGTGGTCACTCCCCTTACGAAACTTCAAAGATCTTCTTTTTACCTACCCATGCGCTTGAGCTCGTAGAAGCTGCAGCCATTAAAGAGGCCGCAAAAACTCAGAATATTGAAAGCCGTGAACCGGTGATTATGGCTTTTGATACGCTGATTCAGTTTATGGTTACCCTTGCTGTTGGGGACGGGTTTGACGAAAAGCAATTATATAATGAGATTAAAAGCACTTTTGCCTTCAGAGAACTGGAACAGTCAGAATGGAACTGGATGATGGCTTTTATTACTACCGGTGGTGACAGTTTAACGGCCTATACAGAATTCAGCAAAGTGGAAAATGAAGATGGCCTGTGGAAAGTTAAAAACCGTCAGGTGGCCATGAGACATCGTTTACATATAGGGACGATAGTGAGCGATGCCATGCTAAAGGTTAAATATCTGACAGGCGGATATGTGGGAATGGTCGAAGAATCATTCATTTCCAAAATGAAACCCGGCAACAGTTTTACTTTAGCTGGCAGGGTACTTGAATTTATCATGGTTAAAGAAATGACCGTGCTGGTGAGGAAAAGTAAACTCAAAAGTGCAATTACACCAAGCTGGTTGGGTGGAAGAATATCATTAACAGCTAACCTTGGTGCAATTTTAAGAAAAAAATACAACCAGACACTGGATAAAACTCATGAAGATGAAGAGCTGGATATTATACTGCCTCTGTTTGAACGGCAGGCCAGCGTATCTCATGTTCCCAAAGACGATGAATTTCTGATAGAACTGATTAAAACCAGAGATGGTTATCATTTTTTTGCTTACCCTTTTGAAGGCAGGCAGGTGCATGAGATTATGGCTGCCCTGATTGCCTATCGTTTGAGCAGGACTAAACCGATAAGTTTTTCTATCGCTATGAACGATTATGGTTTTGAGCTGCTCAGTGAACAGCCCATTCCACTGGATGAAGAAAATATAAAACTGCTGTTCAGTCCTGTAAATCTGGGAGAAGATATTGTAGCCAGTATTAATGCGACAGAAATGGCGAGACGTAAATTCAGGGATATCGCCTGTATTTCGGGCCTTGTTTTTCAGGGCTATCCGGGCAAATATGTAGCTAATAAACATCTTCAGTCTTCCTCATCCTTATTTTTCAACGTGTTTAGTGATTATGATAAACATAACCTATTATTGCGGCAGGCCTATGAAGAGGCTTTTTACCAGCAGATAGAAGAACCCAGGCTGGCAGCTGCTTTGCATAGAATACAAGCCGGAAAAGTAATTATTGTCAAAGCAGAGAGTTATACTCCACTATGTTTCCCTATTAAGGTTGATAGTTTAAGAGAAAATATGAGTACAGAAGAGCTGGGAGAAAGAATAGCTAAAATGACAGCTGAAGCAGATAAAAAGCAGACACAACGCAGAAAAAAGAATGACCATCAATTGTAAAGGAGAAGATCTGATATTAAGTCCGCAGAGGGCGATTTACTGGGGAGCAAAAAAGATGCTGATCATCAGTGATCTTCATTTGGGTAAAGGAGCACATTTCCGGAAAGCAGGCATTCAGATTCCTGTAAATATCAATACTGCAGATCTGAATAAACTAACTTCTCTGATTGATGAATTTACTCCCGACAGCCTGTTGATTACCGGTGATATGTTTCATCATCAGCTTAATAGCGAAACGGAAACTTTTCTTCGGTGGAGGGCTCAGTATCCAGAGCTGAGAATCATCCTGATCAAAGGGAACCATGATACGCTGAAAGATAAAGATTATACTACTTTAGCAATCGAAACCTATGACAAGGAGCTTTTATGTAAACCATTCCGGTTTATACACGACCAGCCGGAACTTACTGATGAGTACTATAATATTACCGGACATATACACCCTGGGGTAACTATATACGGAAAAGCACGCCAGCTGATCCGGTTACCTTGTTTTTATTTCGGAAAAACCTGTGCCATTCTTCCTGCTTTTAGTGTCTTTACCGGATTAAGTAAAATCAATGCGAAAGAAGGAGATCAGTTTTATGCCATTACACCTGAAAAAGTAATCCTGGTTTAATCTGCAGACTGAGCGATTAGTGAGAGTAACATATTGACAACAGTCTGATCAGTTTTAAAAGTCATATCGCTTTCAGACAGGTCATGAAGATGAATCCAGCGGAATGCCTGTAAAGTTTCAGGATCAAAATCGAATACTTCAGTTTTAAAGTTCAGTTTCAGCGTATCAACTTCTCTTACCAGATAGTAAATACTTATAATCTGGCTATCATTAAAAGAAGATTTTTCGTAGAAATCTGTTGTATAAAAATGACTTAGCACTTCAATTTCAGCATTACACTCTTCCATAAATTCACGTTTAAGTGCATCGATAAGGCCTTCACCATATTCTAATCCACCGCCCGGAAACTTGCTGAAGCTTCTGCCTCCGGATTGTTCGTCACTAACCAATATCTGATTATCTGCATTGATTAATAGACCGTAAACTCTTACATTGAAATAACTCATGGAATGAAATGTTTTGTATGCTGCTAAATTATTGTTTGCTTATCTGATAATCCGGATCGGCACAATAAGGGCACAAATATAAACAAACATATTACCCTTGCTATGATAAAAGCATTTTTATGTTACCGGCTAAAATGCTTTTTATTTTTAGTGGCATTTTCTATATTCCAGCCAATTTCTCCTGCAAATGCTTCTTGTCTTACCGGACAATCTTTGACTTTGCAATAATTGCAGCATTCAGGTAAACAAGGGTCTGCATGGATAAATAACTCTGTATTTCTTTCCCCGTTACCATTGATTAAATGATCAATTGATGAAATTTCAGTATGCACCTTATTCAGATCATAATAATAAGGAAGGGTAAGATGACAATCAATATGAAGATCTGAGCCATATTGCTGTGCTCTCAGGTTATGTACATCAATCCAGGATTCGTGTCTGTTTTGCTGAAGGATGTCTACGATCGTTTTAACCAGCTCCACATTACTTTCATCCATCAATCCCCCTACTGATTTTCTGGTCAGTTTATATCCGCTGTATACAATATAGAATCCGAGCAGAATAGAAATTACGCTGTCCAGCCAGTAAATCCTGGTCAGCTGAATTAACATGATACCTACAACCAGTCCTGCACTGGTAACTGCGTCTGTTAAAAGATGTTTACCGTCTGCTTCTAAAGTGAGTGAATGATGTTTTTTCCCGGTATTGATCAGATAATAACCAACCAGCATATTGATCAGTCCGGTAATTCCGATAATGATAGCACCGTCAACCAGCTGATGAATTTCTCTGGGAACAACAAGATCATATCCTGATTTGAAAATGATAATTAATCCGGCAATTGCGATGAGTACACCTTCGACAAACGCAGAGAAGAATTCTACCTTACCATGGCCGTAGGGATGATTCTCATCTTTGGGCAAAGTAGCCAGGTAGATACTGTAAAAAGCAAAACTGGTGGCCAGTACATTGACAATACTTTCAGCTGCATCAGTTAAAATTGCGTTGGAATGAGTGATAAAATACGCACCAAATTTGGCTAGCATCAAGATAACACTAATGCAAAGGGAAACGAGTATTGCTTTCTTTTTGGGTTGCAAAGGAAATGATTTAGCTCTCAAAAATACAGTTTCCAGACCATATTATAAAGTTGTTTCTATTTTATAGAATGACCCGATAATTACAATATTCGTAATTCTTAAGGTTTTAGTGCTTAAAATTTCAATTTTATAGCAGCAAATTGACTCAGGTTTTTATATTTGCTATCTTATAAGCGAATCATGACATTTTTATCGAACAGAATCAACAATCTATCAGAATCACAGACCATTAAAATGGCAAAGCTGGGGAGAGAACTCACCGCGAAAGGAATTGATGTAATTAATCTGAGCTTCGGAGAGCCGGACTTTTTTACACCAGAACATGTTAAGGAGGCCGCAAAGAAGGCTATAGATGAGAACTATTCTTATTATACTCCTGTATCCGGTTACCCTGAACTGCGAAAGGCGATAGTTGAAAAGCTGAAGAATGAAAATGGATTAACTTATACTTTTGATCAGATCGTAGTATCAACCGGTGCTAAACAATCATTGGCTAATGCGGTAATGTGTCTGGTTAATCCGGGAGAAGAAGTTATCGTACCTACTCCATACTGGGTTTCTTACTCAGAAATGATTAAACTGGCGGAAGGTGAAACTGTGTTCATCAACGCAACAGTAGAAAATGATTTCAAAATCACGGCTGATCAGCTGGAAGCTGCCATTACTCCAAAAACTAAGCTTTTTATGTTCTCTTCGCCTTGTAACCCAACAGGATCGGTTTACAGCCATGAAGAACTGGCAAGTCTTGCTGCAGTTTTTGAAAAACACCCGAATATTTACATCATCTCTGATGAAATTTACGAACATATCAACTTTGTAGACAAACATGCTTCAATCGCTGCTTTTGATGCGATTAAAGACCGTGTAATCATTATCAATGGTTTCTCAAAAGCTTATGCAATGACAGGCTGGAGAGTCGGCTATATGGCTTCTAACAGTGAAATTGCAGCAGCTTGTGATAAACTGCAGGGACAGATCACTTCAGGAACTTCTTCTATCTCACAACGCGCAGCATTAGGTGCTTACCAAAGCAGCCTGGACAGTGTAATTGCAATGAAAAATGAGTTCAGAAAACGTAGAGATTTAGTTTACGGCCTGCTTAAAGAGGTTCCTGGTATTAAGGTAAACCTTCCTGATGGTGCTTTCTATTTCTTCCCGGAAGTTAAAGAGTACTTTGGAAAAAGCGTAAATGGTCAGGTGATCAATAATGCTGAAGAATTATGTTTGTATTTGTTGAATGAGGCACATGTTTCAACAGTTACTGGTGAGGCTTTCGGTAATGAGAACTGTATCCGTATTTCTTACGCAGCTGCAGAAGAGCAGTTGGTTAAGGCTGTTTCAAGAATTAAAGAAGCACTGGCTAAATTGAGCTAGAGTTTTATTAGAATAATAAAAAAGCTCTGCTAAGATGGTTTTCTTGGCGGAGTTTTTTTAGATCTTTAATTTTTGGTTGTTTTACTATTGATGAATATCGGAATGTTTTTTAAATCCGATCCATCCAGATTCATAGAATGAATATAATTCAACTTGTCTCCCTTTTGAATGAAAAGTCTACCTAATCCTTTATTATAACGAATCACTCTAATAGAGGAGTTGTCAGATGGCAAAATCACTTTTTCCTGCTGAATTTTCATATCAATGTCTACTAGCACATAATAAGAAGCACAAATTATATTGTCTTTATTTATTAAAATAGGATTTGAATACCCTTTAGAATAAGAAAGACTATCATTCTTAAAAGACACTTTATTCAATACTGACTTCCCCTTTTCATAAAAGAAAACACCGCTTTCTGTTCCTTTCATATCAAGAATTAATCGATTACTATCAACATCTGAGATATTAGCTAATGAATAAGCCTTTAGATCCGATATTTTTGACACCTCCCCCCCATTCAATGCAACTGAATAAATATCAAAATCATGGGCAGCTCTATTCGCTAAAGGTGAGTAAGATGCATATTCATTAGCCTGAGCAAAATATATACTTTCCCCATTATTTGAAAAGACTGCCTCAGTTTTTATCCCGCTCGTATCCGTGATTTGTTTTAAACTATCTCCACTTATGTTTGCAATCCATATTGCTCCGTTAAAAGTATCAGGTATTCCGCCAACAAAGACTATTTTTCTTCCATCTGGAGAAAACCTGGGCCTGTAAACAGATATATGCTTATCAGAGTTAATAAGTAATTTTGGATTCTTACCGTCTATATCTGAATGAAACAGACAGGATTTACCTCCAATATTCCAGGTGAAAATTAAAGATTTCCCATCTGGGGATACATCAAAACTTTCCAGCCCATCCTTCATTTTACTGATTTCGGGATTAGAACAGGTTACAGTAATAATTGCAATTGATAAAAGATAAATTTTCCCCGGGCTACTAATTAACCTTTTTATAGTCATATAACTACTAATTCGTTTGTATCAACAATTTTAGAATAATAACCTTAGGATTACAGATTATTCATTTTCACAATATAATAAACAATTATCCCTCCTGTGATTAGAGTTATAGAACCATTTATATACCAAAATCTCTTGACCCATTCCCTAAAGAAATACATGTTAGATAAACTTATTAGAAATGTACCACAAACTAAACCAATAATAGCATAAATCCGTAATCCGAATGAAGCTGGATCACTTGAATCAGAGCCAGCACTGAAGGCAGGAATATATAAACTAAAAATTAAGCACAAGCCTATCCATAATAAGTACAAAATTATAGCGCCAAATCTACTATTTTTCATAGTGTACTTTTTTTTATTTTGGTATGGTGTGACGTAGGATTTGTGTACACTATCATAGCGAAAAATGATTCCTTCACTTATACTATTACTATAAGCAAAAATGAGCGTAAGATCAGGTTCCGAACAGACCCACTATGAAATATAAAGATAAACAGACTACACACAATACATTCAGGATCAATATTACCCCATCTTTTAAAAGAATCTTCTTTTTATACAAAAGAAATAATAGCGATATCTGTAATAATGCAAAAGAAAGTGACACCCAAATTGTTTTATTATTACTACTCACTCCACTACCAAGTAGACCAAATTGCACGAATGATGCTATAATTTGCAGGAAAAAGTACAATGCCACATTCAGCATGAAAGTCAAAATATATAGTATTATTTTTTTCATAATTAATTTACTGTTACATTAATACCATATGACCTCATTAGTTTAGCGAAATCATCTATTAACTTACTATTTTCGCCATTACTTTCCTGAAAGGATTTAATAAAAGCCCCAACTTCATTAACAAATGTCTGATTTTTATGAGACTCACCTACCTTACCCGATTTAGTATTTGTCTTAAAGCCAATATTATTACCCATGTCATCGCCCGATAACATATCCCAATCATGATCAATAGAATATGATTTGACACCTGCCGTGGCATCTATTGCATCAGACTGATGAGGCGCCATATTTAAGACATAATCAATTTCATGTACTGCATCTGCAAATTCTGATGCATTTTGTTTAATCATTTCCAATAAAGCTTCCGTATATCCTGCACCAAATGCAGCTCCCCTACTGTGAGTATATATTTGTATTTTTTCAACAATCTTCCCTGTTTTAGGATCTCTTTCAAGTTGAGAAAGAATTCTCTTAAAATCACCCTTTCCCACCTCATAGCCGGCTTCTCTTCGACCTTCAGCAGTCTGTCCTTCGATTAATCCAGAGTACCTAACCTCCTTTTTGCTAGCAAATCTATATAAATATCTATTGCCATCAACGAACATGGTGGACTGTAAGTACAAAGAGACAACTTGTAGATCACAAAACAACAACAGGCTGCATAATCAGATATGCAGCCTGTTGTTGTTTTGTGATCTACAGGTAACCTTACTTAAACACTGTATTTTCTTTTACATAATCTATATTATACGGATCTGATATAACATAAAGACTACCTTCTTCCTTGCTTTTTTGGGGATTATAGTATATTGTGAGATCTTTAGAAACCACTTTCACTGAATCTCCTAATCTTCTATCAACCGAAACTGTGCAATATAATTCTGCAGTATCCCCAGTAATCCTATAAGGATAGATACCTCCTTTAATCTGTTTGTTAAATTCATTAACGCTAGATCTCACATGCTTTAGCATAATTATACCGAATGCATGGTTAGTTGATTTTTCTATTCTCACGACTACTCCCTCAAATAATACATTATTATTCAAAGAATCATTTAATTTTACTGTCTCTTTACCTGACTTTTGATTATAATAAAAAATCGAGTAAAAAAAAACTATCAACAAAACAATATACAGTAAATACCTCATTATATTCATTTAAAGCCTTTTTATTTTATCAGTTGCTCCTGTTGCTATAGCAGAATCCACAGGATTTAGCGCGTTAAATACCTTATCAAGAACACTTCTTTGAGTGGTGGGCTTCACATCATTTAATAGCCATGTCCGGGATAACGTAGCGCTTACCGCCCCCAAATTACCACCTGCTCCGACTCCAACACTAACTCCTAATGACACACCCTTCCAACCTGGATCTTTTCCTGCCCCTGTAAATTTGCTAATATTTACTCCACCGCCTGCAACAACTTTAATATCGGCAAATATACTTGCAGATCCATATAACCTGCTGGACAAGGTAATGGAAATTTATGAACGCCTCTTTCAAGCTGAACGGAAAAAAACGAACTTCATAAAGCAAACAAGTATCCCCACAGCAGAAACTAAGTTGCGAAGGTTTCATTTCTCCTTCGCCCAAGCGAAGGCAGGCAGGTTTTTAGGTACACAAAAATACAACTTGAAGGTATAAAAACAATAATAGGCTGCATGAACACATATGCAGCCTATTACATTAACGACACAAAGCCCGACATAAGTTAGAGACAGTGTGATGAATGCTACCACTTAATTATCAAGCTTTAGTTTTGTTCTACGTGGTACAATGAATACTTACAATAGGAGACACTAGCTTACATCGACACCCAACGTTTCAAATATTTCAAGATGCGCATAAATCAATAATACAAATATTATTACGCTAAGAACTTTAAGCCAAATAGAAGAATCCTTATCCCTAAAAACACCTATAAGTAACATAATAAAACAAGGGACTAATCCAATAAAAAGCATCGTATGTATCCAACCAACCCCTTCCATATCGTGCCTGCCACCCGAGAAAAGTTTAATACCAATATCATTTAGTCCTATATACAAATAAGCCTATATACAAATAAGAAAGAACTGATTTTTCAATAACATTTAAACCATTATCGGTAAATACGATTAGTCCAATCATTACTGATATTATAAGAGGAGTGATCAAAATTCCCGTTGGTGGTAAAATATGGCCAATGATAATATTTAATAACAACACAAGCGTTAATAAGCCTATAATAGATATCTTTTGCAGTTTCATATTGCTTATGGATTTGGGGTTTTACCAGGTAAGACGGCGGGAGGTGATAAAGGCCATATAGTGACTGTTCCTGTTCTTTGCTGTTTTGGTTGCGGCAAGATAAATAATGTACCGCCTGGATTATTTTTAACAATGCGATCAAATCTTACATTAGGCATTAGTGTTAAAAAAGATTTGTCTTGCGGAGTTTGAAACAAATACCAGAAGATAAATCGGAGTTTTTTTTCATACAATTATTGTTTAGCTTCCACAATGTACCTTATGGGACTAAGAATTAAATTTTCAAACCTGTCTTTTTGTATAGAATTTTCTGATGAGCTAAAATCTCTGTTAATATCTTTCCAATTCCCCAAACGATCACCTTGATTAACACCTACAAAACCTATAGTAGTTGATCCCGAACCATCTGGTCTTGTCCAAACATGAACAATTTCCTTACTTTCCGGATAATAAAAATAGACATCATACCAATGATCGTTAGCATTAAATCGACCATCTTGTAAATTAAAAGAAATTGGGGGTACAAACTTTGGATTTTCATCTTTAAATTTGTTAATCGAATTAATTATTTTCCCTTCACTTGCTCTAATACCATATATTTCAGCATTAGGATAACTTCCTGGTGAATAAAGTTTAGCTAGTTTATAAAAGCCGAATCCGACTAGTAAGAGCAGCAATCCGAAACCTATTTTTTTTACGATATTCATATCAAATTTACTTGTGGGATTATAGCTTTGAATACACATTCAGCTCTTATAGTCTCATCAACGTGTTGTCAGTATCATTTCTGGTTCATTTTTATAATCTGTATATACAACCCGATCCTAAAAACTTATTTTAATCTTTTGCCCGCAATCCAAGTACAGCATCAAATTGCAATCTATTCAATGATTCAATTACTTGAACATTCACCTGATTAGATCCTTTAATTCTGGTTAGACAAGCAACTTCAGTAATATTACCTCCCCAGTATACTTCTTTATCTTTTTCCTTTAGAACTTTATAGAGGTGTTCGACCTTTTCAATATTAATTTTATATTTATCTGAAACAATCCAACCATTTATTCCCAGGCTATATTTCACAATGATAGACTCTTCGCCACAAGAATTTATTAAATACTTGATACTTTGATTTTTTTCGCCCGTATATAAAATCTCGAATATCGAAAGTTCACTGAACTGAATGTTATTGTTGTCTTCCTTCTCTTTGAAGATTTCAAAAAAACTCTTTCTACTGAAAACAGACGCATTATTTTTCTTTTCAAAATCAAGAAGACGAATAGATTTCTCATCGCCTTTTTGAAGCAAAGCCCTGTTGGTTTCATCATTCCACAATCTCAAAAAATCATCGTTCGAATATTGATTAAAGTTTAATGTACACCTCTCTCTATTTGAGCATGAACCTAGCATGACTACAGAGAGGAATAAAATAAAATATCTCATATTAATTAGCATCTCTGGAACAGCACTTTTTTTATTTTGTTCGCTTTTTAACAGGTTGTCATTCTGAGTTACGACTCTATAACTTTTCTTTAGTCAGTGTCGCATATTATATCTTCTTATTACCAAACCCAAGAAACTCATTCTGCAGTCTAATTTCCAAACCAGTATTTCATATCAATATCACATCTCTTTTTATCAACCATTCTTCCATTCAATACAAAATCTCTTCCTTCTTTGGACAATACTTCAAAGGAATTGTTAACTATTTTCCCACTCTCCATCTTCTTAGTTACAGTGATAATAGCCTCTGGAATATCAGGTAATCTATTCTATGAAAAATACCACGTTTTATTTTTTAATGTTCCCTGAATAATCTGGACCTGATCCAAATTTAATTCCTTAACGGTTTTCTCCAGAATTTACAGAAGACATTTGGTCTTGTCATTATTAAAATATCAAGTTTACTTGAAGTAATAAAAGAACTATCCATAATAGGATTTCTTTGATTTACATCTCCTAGATTTTTTAAATCATTTAATGCAGAACGCATAATCAATTTATACTCTTTCGTTTGAACAATACTATCCAAATTAGCTGAGTGACAATCAATTTTACTATCTCCACGTAGACAACAATTAAAAAAGAGAATCGTAATTAACGATAAAAAAAACTACTGTAATATTATTCGTGAATAATATTTTATCATAACAAGAACTTCCATCAAATACATCATATTATTTCACTGAGCTAGATATTTACCTAAACGATCAAACTAATAGTTTTTCTTATCGATAATTAGCAACAAGTTATAAACAGATAAACTACAAAATATAGGAATAGACAAATTATAAATAATATATTCAAAATTAATATTGGCTTATCTTTTAAAAAGATCTTCTTTTTGTATAAAAACAAGAGTAACAATATCTGTAATAGTGCAAAAAAAAGTGAAACCAAAATTGTTGCATTATCGCTACTTTTTCCACTACCAAATAAACCAAATTCGACAAATGATGCTATAATTTGTAGGCAAAAATACAACCCAATATTTAACACTAAAACCAAGATATATGTAAATATTTTTTTCATAATTAATTTACAGTTACATTAATACCATATGCACTCATTTGCTTAATAAAGTTACTTATTAACTTACTATTATCCCCATTACTTCCCTGAAAGGAGCTGATAAAAGCTCTTACTTCATTTACAAAAGTCATATTTTTATGTGACAAACCTGCGCTACCTGATTTTGTATTTGTCTTAAAGCCAATATTATTACCCATGTCATCGCCCGATAACATATCCCAATCATGATCAATAGAATATGATTTGACATCTGCCGGGGCATCTATTGCATCAGACTGATGAGGTGCCATATTTAAGACATAATCAATTTCATGTACTGCATCTGCAAATTCTGATGCATTTTGTTTAATCATTTCCAATAAAGCTTCCGTATATCCTGCACCAAATGCAGCTCCCCTACTGTGAGTATATATTTGTATTTTTTCAACAATCTTCCCTGTTTTAGGATCTCTTTCAAGTTGAGAAAGAATTCTCTTAAAATCACCCTTTCCCACCTCATAGCCGGCTTCTCTTCGACCTTCAGCAGTCTGTCCTTCGATTAATCCAGAGTACCTAACCTCCTTTTTGCTAGCAAATCTATATAAATATCTATTGCCATCAACGAACATGGCGGTATGGCCAGGGTTAGGAATCCCAGAACCAGCTATCGTTGCCAATAATTGACTATCCCAATATGTTTTACTATTGCGTTCACTATCATTACTTGTATTTCCTCCAATATAAATTGGAAGTTCACCATCTTTATCAATAAAGGAAGAAGGACTGTTCAATGCATATACATAAGGTGAAGCCATTTCAAGAAGTTGTGCTTTAGGATCTATTACACTCCACCTTCCTATCACCGGATCATAGAACCTTGCCCCGTAATCGTACTCCTCCAACTCCTCCTGTAACTCTTTCTTATTATAAAGATATTTATTAGTTCCCGCGCTTACAACTTTCCTTAGTCCAAACGCATAATAATCATCACTCTGTATTGGTTGTAACAGACCCGTCACCGGATGCTTGTTAAAACTATAACGCACATTGCCCAAATGATCACTCAGGTTATATTCATAACTGTAAGTTCCGCCGTTATTCCTGGCTAATCCTTCCTCAGTAGCAATGAAATCAATACTTCCATCAGTCTTGTGCTGAATGCCGCCGATATAATCCGTAACCTCCGATCCACTTGTTTTTCTCAGTTTGTTCCCAGTCGCATCATAAGTATAACTCAAAGTCTTATTACCCGTAACTTTCTCCGGCAAATTCAGGTAATTATAAGTCAGCGTTATCCCCTTCCCGCTATCCGTGATTAAGTTTCCATTGCTATCGTAACTATAAGTGCTATTGGTAGCCCCCTCTATTTTAGTCAGCTGATTCCCGGTATATCCACTATAGTTATTGATCACTTGACCTTCCCGGTTCAGCATCTTGATATTTCCCATCACATCATAAATGATGTTCTCTCCCAAACCTGGTGATACCGCTGAAGTCAACCTGTTTAGTTTATCATAACTGTATTTGAACGTATTATCAAATTTACCTTCTCCTCTACCCCAAACCTGACCAGAAATATTACCATTCCATTGAGGCACATCACCCTCAGTATATTTCAGCTGCAGATTGAACTCTTTGCCTGTAGCCTTGTTCAACCAGCCTCTTTCATTATAGGCATAATCTGTATGTTGTAGATAGTTCGATCCGTTATCCGTACTATGTAACTGTTTCTTCAGCAGCTGTCCGGTTTCAGTATAATCCAGCTGACTCAACACCACTTCGGCATCCTTGTTAATCTTTTCCAGTGTCGCAATCTTACGCCCCATATGGTCATAGAAATAACGATTGGCAATCTCTGTGGTCGTACTACCAGTGGTATGACTACGTGTACTCGCTGTCAGCTCACCCGCAAAATTGTAGGTATTATCTATAATATCCTTTCCACCCAGATGGTTCTCACTTTTGCTCTGAATCACCCGACCTTCATCATCATAATAATGAACTGAAAGCAATGAATTTGTCGTCCCCAAAGTAGTCACTTTAGTCCCGGTTAATAACGATTTAACCCGGTCACCCTTCATCTGGCTTCCTGATGGCTCACCAAAAGTATTCTCCGGAAAACTATAATCATCATAATAATTGATCACATGATAAGAACTTATCGAAGAAACCTCTGGAAAAGAAAGATTATCATAACCTATACCACCAGCAACTCTTTTCTCCCAAAGTACAGTCTGTGCATTGACAACTCCTTGTAAAGTAGTTCTATCATTCTCTCCGCTATATATACCCGAACTCACTACCCGCCCAAAAGCATCATATTTGGTAAACAACCACTGACCTGCTCCCTGATTCGCATCCCGGGTCAAAATCACCTGATCCAATGTATTATACACCATAGATTCCTGACCTTTGCCCGGAATTTTCTTTTCTACCAGTCTCTTCCTGCCATCATAATGATACCCGTAAATAAACTGCTTATAGACATCATCACTCTCAGAAAAAGTGCTGATACTTCCAACTCCCGGAGGCAATACATAGCGCAAATTGCCCAGATCATCATACACATAATATGTAGAAAGACCTTGCGCGTCACTTTCCCACACACGTTTTAAAACCACTCTGCCTTCAAAATCTTTATACTCATCTACTGTCCCTGCTTTTAAATCCGCAGCAACCCAGTTCTCATCTTTTGTCGTCGTTTTATATAATGTCCCTGCAGCATAATTAGAGCTAGCCGAGGCACCAGTTGTATTCACCACCCAAAGTTTTACCTCAGCAGCATTAGTTCCATACTCAATCTTCTGAGTATGCCCGGTAGTATTACCAGCAACTGGTTGCCATGCAACACCAGGTGCACCCTGTTCTAAAACACGGTTCAAGGGTGAAGACTCAAAAACAGTTACCCCATAAGCATTAGCTGTTGCTGCGATACCCGCCGGAGGCGTTGTATAGAAAGCCCCTTGTTCAGTTACCCCGCTACCTCGATACCCACCCCCGTTGCTCCCAATAGCATAAGGCTGATACTTTACCGCCTCACGTCCAAAAGCATCATAAACAACAGGCTGCACTACATCAGCAAAACTGGGACTACCCTGTACCGTTACCGTTTGTAGCGGACGGCCCAAGCCATCAAAGTATTGTATACTCTGGTTAACTTCACCCGTATTATAAGCATTCGAGCTCGCAGCAGCATCATCTTTTATACCAGGCTTTTTAAATATCCTGGTCAGTATATAATTCTGATCAGTACTTGGCTTACTCGAAATAGTAACCCATTTCCCAAAACTTGCACCAGTATAAATCCTTACTTTTTTTCCCGCAGGAATACGAAATCCAGACTTAAGTGTAATCCGCCGTTTAGCGGTAATCTCAGTTTGGCCGGTATATGCATTCAACACCGTATCCTGAGGAACCTGTGCCAACACACCACCTGTCACCATCAACAAGGAAGAAAAAAGTAAACCAGAATATCTTAATTTCATGAGACGTTAATTCTTATAACATATATATAATGCTTCCGATAATCCGTCCAATAAAAATGTAAGCTGTTGTATTACCCCTACTCTATATTTTACCTCATATCGGTCAGTCTGGGCATAAAAGAAGCAACTAATATAAATTGCGATAATTTATTCACAAAAAGAGCATATCATATAATCAATAAATATATAAATTATTTCTCCTCTACCCGTCTTCCTAATTAATGATAATCAAAAAAAACTTTGAATTATTATTAACTTCTTAAAAATCAAACCTATATCTACCAGACAAAAAAATCTCACCAAACCTCCTCCTAAATTTCATCTCAAAGTAATCATCCACATTCATGACTTTACAAATACCAACTCACTCTGAAATCTCTTTAACTTTGCACCTTCATCTCAGGATCACCTCAAATTATCCTGAGGATACATAAACGTTATGCAAGCATATACAATTGCGGAGATTTCATCATCAAACATCCGCCTTACAATTACTAAATTCGTCGCATTTACTTTTCTCGGATATTTCACTATCGGATTGTCACTGGCCGTATTACCAGTCTTTATTCATCATCAACTTGGCTATAGCCCAATGATTGCAGGTATAGTGATCAGTCTGCAATATGTTACTACATTTTTATTCCGCGGATATGCCGGAAATATTGTTGATAAAAAAGGACCAAAACCAGCAGTCTTAATAGGCATGGGCGGATTTGCTTTAAGTGGGATCCTACTATTTGTAGCTTATCATCTGCAAAACATCCCTGCACTGAGTCTCGGTGTTCTTGTACTGACCAGATTTATGACCGGTTTTGGCGAAGGTCTGATTGGTGCCAGTCCCGTTAACTGGGCAATCATTGCTGTTGGAGACCAGCATACCGGCAAAGCGATTTCTTTTAACGGTATTGCCAGTTACGGTGCATTAGCTGTTGGAGCTCCGCTGGGCGTTATCCTTCATAATGCTTACGGAATAGGCAGTATTGGTCTGCTGATAATCGTAGTCGGAGTAACCGGATTTTTCTATGCCAGAAGTCAGAAAGCCTTAAAAGGAAATAATAAAGAACCAAGAAAACCCTTCCTGCAAGTACTTAAAACAGTATCTCCCTACGGAATCTGTCTTGCCCTTGGTGGTCTGGGATTTGGAACAATTTCTACCTTTATCACCCTGTACTATTCTTCCTTAAACTGGACTGGCGCTGTTTTATGCTTATCTGTTTTTAGTGTCCTTTTTATAGTTGGCCGTCTGATATTCGGACGTTCTATAGAAACCTATGGCGGGATGAAAACAGCTATAGCCTGTCTTGCCATGGAATCCACAGGCTTGCTCATCCTATCTTTAGCTACTAATCCTCATGTTGCACTTATAGGCGCAGGTATAGCCGGACTTGGTTTTTCACTGATCTTCCCGGCACTTGGTGTAGAAGCCGTTAAAAGAGTACCAGCTTCCAACCAGGGAGCTGCATTGGGAGGTTATGGATTATTCATAGACTTATCACTCGGACTTACCGGTCCACTGGTAGGCGGTGTTGCCAGTCATTTTGGAATGCTGTACATTTTCCCTTTCAGTATGGCCGTTGTATTTACAGGTTTTATTCTCGCTGTACTGATCCAGTACAAACGGGGATAATTCAAGATAAAAAGGCCGGCTATTACAATTTAAGAATGTTGCAATAGCCAGCCTTTATATTTAGTTAATTGCAATATCCGCCCTGGCAGTGAATATCCTTTTAGGATCTCCAAACAGTGCAATACTTTCAATCATAGTGCCTAAGTTTTGCTGAACCACACCATTATATTTTTCAGTACCATTTAAGGTAATCACTACAGGCTTAGTAAAATCAACTTTATCAATATATAGTGTAATATTACCCGTTACACTACCTGACCTGTTGCCTGTTGTAATAGCAAATGTATTTCCAGTCTTAATGACTTTAAACTCTTTTTTCCCTGCTTTACTTAAGCCATCAAGTCTGACATGACCAAAACCTGTTCTGTATGCCCCGTCAGTATCATAATAAAGAAAAGATAAAGTATCCGGATAATTCTTTCTGGTTTGTTTGACCAGCCATGGCGATACATCATAATAATTAATTCCATGCCCTTTTCCAGGCTGAATAACCACAACATGATTAAATTGCCCCGGGTTTGCAGCAGTAGCACTATCTAATCTTTTTTTCCAGTCCGCTCCCATTGCATTTCTGCCAAAACCAGTATCAAACTCTCCTACCTCTACTCTGGTAGCAGTATTTCTCAGATTTTCTATAGCTGCCCCTTCAGGAGTTTCCGGCCCGGCCATTGGTCCTAATCCGGCAAAATAATCAGCAAAAAATGCCCCCATTCTGAAACTGCCATATCCGCCTTCCGAAATTCCCAGTATATAGGTTTTATCAGGATTAACATCTCCAGCCAGAACCGCTAACTGCCATGCTCTTAACCATGCTGTCTGTTGTGGCTTATAATACCAGCGGCCTTTTCTGTCATCAGCCATGCGGGGAATAAAATAATAACTGGGTGCATCAGCATATGCCAGTCCTAAACTTTTTGCAGCATTCCATTCCGAAGTATTCCCGGATGCACCCCATGGTGTGGTTGTACCCGGATAAGATCCGCCGCCATGCAGATTAATTAAAAAAGGATAACCAGTTACCGGTTTAGAACCTTTCTTCCTTAGCTGAACAGGCATACGTTCACCAGATGGGATATCCCATACAAAGTCAGCAGTACTATTCTCAGCAGGTCCGCTAAAAGTACTGAGTCTGCTGGAATTAGCAGCTTTCCAACTATCCCATAACAATGTCTTTGCCGAAGAGAAGTTGTTGCTGTTTACCAGCGAATCATAGTAATTTGTAGCCGGGTTTGCTAGATTACTCACTTCAATATTGCTGCCAAAATATTTGGTGACATAATCTTTGGTATCCTTACCGGTTCCGGTAAATAACCTGGCTGTAGAACTGACTGACGCCGACGGAGCTCCACCACCTTCTTTGAGCGCTCCAACTTTACTGCATGCAGTGACTGCAATAAAAGGGATCAACAATAGTGCTTTGTTTTTCATAATAATTAATTAATAGATGAATAATGATAGGTAATCATTCAAATATATTAATTATATAAACATGCAACAATGTGTATTGTATAAAAAAACGCCATATTATTATATAGCGTTTTTAAAAAATTCTTCTTCCTGTTTAAGACCTTATCGCCTCTACCGGATCCAGTCTTGAAGCTGAATAAGCCGGCCAGAAACCAGATATCATTCCGATAATTACCGATATACTGATTCCCATAATGATATTTTTCAGATAAAGAACGACCTCGACTTTAAACCCATAAGTAAACACCAGCGTTAAACTATACACCAGTAACAGCCCCAGTAACCCTCCCAGTACACAAAGTGCAATAGCTTCAAACATGAACTGCAGTAAAATAAAATAATTCTTTGCGCCGAGCGATTTTTGTATACCTATAATATTGGTTCTTTCCTTCACAGAAACGAACATAATGTTTGCGATACCAAATCCTCCCACCAAAATAGAAAAACCTCCAATTACCCAACCAGCTATTCTGACCATCTTAAACATCATATCCAGCTGATTAGAAATCATTGTTGTTTTGTTCAGTGCGAAATCCTCTTCAGATCCGGGTTTGGTCCGGTGTATAGCACGCATAGCTCCTTCAAGCTCACTTTCCACTTCTTCCAATCGAACTCCTTCTTTCCCTCTTACCGTAATCTGAGGCCCGTAATTACCATTCTGAACATCAAATAATCCTTTTGCCAGATTTAAAGGGATCAGCACGTTTTTATCCTGAGACATCCCGATCATGTCTTCACCCTCTTTCTTGAATACTCCAACTACAGTCACTCTGCGCCCCATCACTTTAATCTGCTTACCTACAGCCGGTTCCCCATTAAACAGGCCCTCTGCCACCAGCGCACCGATAATGGTAACCGGAGCACCTGATTTACCTTCGCTTTCTGTAAAATATCTGCCTTCCTGGAAATCCAGCGTCCAGGTCTTATCATAATCCTGCGTTCCCGCATTTAAAGTTACTCCACTTACAGAACTGCTTCTGTACTTGATGGTTCTGTTACCAGCCGAAGCTTCAAAAGAAATTCCATCAACATTTTCCATACGCTCTTTTAAAGCCGTATAATCTCTCAGACTCGGATCAGGTCTGTTAATATATTTCCACCAGGGATAATCTCCACCAAAACCCCATGGCCATTTCTGCACAAAAAGCGTGTTGGAACCTAATTTATCGACACTTTCCTGTAATTTATTTCTCAGCGTGTCCACACCAGAGAAAACAGCAATAATCGTGAATATACCGATCGTAATCCCCAATAAGGAGAGCATAGTTCTCAGTTTATTCTGACGGAGTGCATCGGCAGCAAACCTGAAACTTTCACCTATAAGTCTGAATATCATCATAATTACACTTTAGATTAAAAAAGGGTGAAAAGGTTACAGTAAAAGTCAGTTTATTATTAAAATTTATTTAACCGGGATAATCATTGTCACTAATCCGCGTTTATTCCTCAGTACGATCAAAAGCCTGAATACCACAAAAAAAAACAACCCTATCCAAATGAAAAATAGCATAAATTTATCAGAATAAATATTTATATACTAGTAAGCATTAATTTTCGTAAATTTGCGGCCTTAATTATTTTATAAAAACATGAAGTTATCTCAATTTAAGTTTAATCTACCTGAATCATTAATTGCCAATAATCCTTCAGAACACAGGGACGAAGCCCGTTTGATGGTTTTGCATAGAGACTCAGGCAAAATTGAACATAAAATCTTTAAAGATATTTTGGAATATTTTGATGATCAGGATGTAATGATATTGAATAACACGAAGGTTTTTCCTGCGCGTTTATACGGTAATAAAGAGAAAACCGGTGCTACAATTGAAGTGTTTTTACTACGTGAGCTAAATAAAGAACTACGTTTATGGGATGTTTTAGTAGACCCGGCACGTAAAATCCGTGTAGGAAACAAACTTTATTTTGGTGATGATGATTTGCTGGTAGCAGAAGTTGTTGACAACACGACTTCCCGCGGACGTACTATCCGTTTCCTTTTTGACGGTACTGACGAAGAATTCAGAAAGAATATTGAGATCCTTGGAGAAACTCCACTTCCAAAATATATCAAACGTAAAGCTACTGCACAGGATAAAGAACGTTACCAGACTATCTTCGCTAAACATGAAGGTGCTGTTGCCGCTCCAACTGCAGGTATGCACTTTAGCCGTGAGTTAATGAAACGTCTTGAACTGAAAGGAATCAACTTTGCAGAAGTAACCCTTCACGTAGGTTTAGGTACTTTCAGATCTGTTGAGGTAGAAGATTTAACTAAACACAAAATGGATTCTGAGCAATTCATTATTGAAGAATCACAGGCAAATATCGTTAACAAGGCACTGGCCGAAAAAAGACGTATCTGTGCTGTTGGTACTACTTCTATGCGTGCTATTGAATCTGCTGTTTCTTCAGGAAGAACACTTAAACCAGCCAATGACTGGACAAGTAAGTTTATCTTCCCTCCATATGACTTCAGCATTGCAAACTCTATGATCACCAACTTCCACACTCCTGAATCAACTTTATTGATGATGATCAGTGCATTCGGTGGTTATGACTACGTAAGACATGCTTATGACGTTGCATTAAAAGAAAAATATCGTTTCTACAGTTACGGTGACGCTATGCTGATCATCTAATTGTTTAAAACAAAGCTGATAAATAGGAGGATCTTTTGATTCTCCTATTTTTTTTGCCTAAAAAACTCAATACTACATTTAATTCTTAAAACCTGTTTTAAATTTATAATTTTAAGCAGCTCTTAATTTTCGTGTATTCCGCTGACCCAATAAACGAACAAATGAACTATTTTGCTATAATTGTTGCAGGTGGCAAAGGCAACAGAATGAATTTAGCTATCGCGAAACAATTTCTGGAACTGGATGGCAAACCTATTCTAATGCATACCCTGGAGGCCTTTAGTCAATGTGCCCTGAATCCGAAGATCATTTTAGTTCTGAATATCCATCAGCATCTGTTCTGGGAAGAATTATGCAGCAAACATGACTTTAAAGTTCCTCATGAGGTGGTTAAAGGCGGACAGGAACGCTTTGATTCGGTACGTAATGGCCTGAAAACAATTAAAGGCAAAGCAATTGTAGCTATTCATGATGCAGTGCGTCCTTTAATTACTCCAGAGCTTATCCTCCGGTCTTATCAGATGGCCGAAGAAACAGGCAACGCAGTTACTGCCATACAACCTGTAGATTCAGTTAGAATGAAACGCGAGGGACAGGCCTCAGAAGCCTTAAACAGAGACGAATTGTTTTTAATTCAAACACCTCAGACTTTCCAGATAGAACAGCTCAAAAAGGCTTATTTGCAGCCTTACAGAAATGAATTCACAGATGATGCTTCAGTTGTAGAAAGAGCCGGATATCCTATTAACCTGTTACCCGGAGAACGGAATAATATTAAAATCACTTATGAACAGGATCTGGAAATGGCCTCCTTCCTGCTCAAAAAGAAAGGCTTCTGATTTCTCAGAAGCCTCTGTCTATGATATTCGCTATGTCTTGCTGTTAAGCGGCCCTATTGATTATTTTCAAGATAATTGCAATTACAGCAATCACCAGTAATACGTGGATTAAACCTCCTACATCACCAAATCCGTGAAAGAAAAAGCCAATTACCCAAAGGATGACTAACACTACTGCAACTAAATAAAGTAAATTTCCCATAATAGTATTTTTTTGGTTTGTTAATTAAATGATTTGAAAGTTTAGACAAACTCCTGACAATTCATAAACAATCATCGTTCCAAAAAAAGAAAGCCCCGTCAACGGAGCTTCCAATTATGCGTATTCAAGAATACTGTTTAAATCGTATTTAAGCAGTTTTTAATATTCGTCTTCATTAAAGAAGAAGTCGTCTTTAGTCGGATAATCCGGCCAGATCTCTTCAATAGTTTCATACGGCTCACCATCATCTTCTAATGCCTGAAGGTTTTCTATAACTTCTACCGGTGCACCAGATCTGATACCGTAATCAATAAGTTCGTCTTTTGTTGCAGGCCATGGAGCGTCTTCCAAATGCGATGCTAATTCTAATGTCCAATACATATTCTATACTATTTTATTGTGCTTATTTATTTTGCAAAAGTATATTAAAAATACTGATGAAAACAAATTTTTTTCTCCACCATTTTATAGTCTTGGCAACCAGATACTTTCATCTGTTTTATCATCAAAACCAAGCTTTCTTGCCAGAACAAACAGATAATCGCTTAATCTGTTTAAGTATATGGTAACCTTATCATCAACAAAACTTTCTGTGGCCAGATGTACGGTCAGTCTTTCTGCTCTTCTGCAAATACACCGGGCTATATGACAATAAGAAACTACAGTATTTCCTCCTGGCAATACAAAGTGCTTCAGTTCAGGCAAAATTTCGTTCATTTTGTCCATCTCTTCTTCAAGCAGCGTGATATCAGTCAGATTTAAATCGGGGATTTTCATCTTTGATTTTTCCGGATCAGCAGCCAGTGAAGCACCTATGGTGAATAAACGATCCTGAATTTCCTTTAGTACCTGTTTTGCATGTATGTCAATATCCTGACATTGAATCAGGCCAACATATGAATTCAGCTCATCTACCGTACCATAACATTCTATACGGAGATGAAATTTTGGGACACGTGTCCCCCCGATTAACGAGGTTTGTCCCTTATCACCGGTTTTGGTATATATCTTCATTAATTATGTCCCATTTTCTCAAAGTTCTCTCCAGTCTCCATTAATTTAGAAAGACGGGGAGAAACAGTTTTAATGTCTGTATTCAGATAATCATTTTCAATCAGTCCGTCACGCATTCTGACAATACGGTGTGCATGCATCGCAATATCTTCCTCGTGCGTTACTAAAATGATCGTATTTCCTTTACTGTGAATTTCTTCCAGCAGCCCCATAATTTCAACAGAGGTTTTAGTATCCAGATTACCTGTAGGCTCATCGGCAAGAATAATGGAAGGATCATTGATCAATGCCCTGGCAACAGCCACACGCTGCCGCTGACCACCTGAAAGCTCATTCGGTTTATGGGTTACACGATTTCCCAGACCAACATTCTCCAGAGCTGTAGTCGCACGTTTGTCGCGGTCTTTTTTGGCAACCCCGGCATAAATCAACGGTAAAGCCACATTATCCAGCGAGGTGGATCTTGGCAGCAGGTTAAAAGTCTGGAATACGAACCCGATTTCCTGGTTCCTTACCTCAGCAAGTGCATCATCAGTCATATGACTTACATTAATGCCGTTGAGGATATAATCTCCTTTACTGGGTGTATCCAAACAACCCAAAATATTCATCAAAGTTGACTTTCCTGAGCCTGAGGGGCCCATTAAGGCCACAAACTCACCTTTATTAATCTGAAGTGAAACTGATTTCAGGGCATGGATAACCTCAGTCCCTATCACGTATTTACGGCCTATTTCTTTGATATCTATTAACGGTTTTTCCATCTGTGCCTTTATTTTAACAATGACAAGCTTTTAGTAGCTTCTGAGGTTAGACATCATCAGCGTCCTGTTGTTACAAACGAAATTATTTATCCAGTATTTTCGGTACAAGAAAGAATTCTTCGTTATGCAATGCAGCATTTTTCAAACCTTCACTGACTGTCAGCTCCTGTTTCACTTCATCCTCTCTCCAGACATTCACCTCAGGATTCATATAAACAAGCGGTTCCACATTTTTGGTATCCAGCTCATTTAACTTCTCCATAAAGGTGAGGATTTTGTTCATATCAGCCTGCAAAGTCCCCACTTCTTCCTCCGCAATCTCAATCCTTGCCAGGTCTGCCACCTTATAAATCGTCGCTTTATCTATGTTCATCTTTTAAAGGATATTTTATATCAGCTCAAAAATACTGTTTTGCCGGCAATAATTTACGCTAAAATCAGGACACTTTGCTGCAGACCGGCTTCGGTACACCAGTTAAGTTGAATACAGGAAACGTACGAATCTACCTCAGCTGCATCGCCTCTCCATAGCGAGTCCACCTTTTTGTTCAAAAAGGTGGACTCGACGTGGACTCACTGTGGACTTGCGGTGGACTCACAGAGTTGTCAGACACTTATTATATCGGTCATACACAGGCTATTCAAACATAAAAATCAATTATTCAACCTTCGGATAAGGGTTTTTTATTAATTTCGACCTCTGGAAGCCTGTACCGGCAGAATTTATATCTGCCAATTCATATTAATCATTACAGGTTTCAGTAAAAAAATCCGGGAAAATGAAAGAAATAGTAGTAAGTGGTATACGTCCAACAGGAAAATTACATCTTGGCAATTATTTTGGCGCAGTAGCCAATTTTATAAAAATGCAGCATGAATATAATTGTTTTTTCTTCATTGCTGATTTACACTCTTTAACTACCCACCCTACTCCCGGTGACCTGCATGGCCATGTTAGAAATGTACTCGTAGAATACCTGGCTTGCGGAATTGATCCTGAAACAGCAACAATCTATATCCAGTCTGATGTTCCGGATGTAACCGAACTGTATCTGTATCTGAATATGAATGCCTATATGGGTGAGCTGGAAAGAAGTACTTCTTTCAAAGACAAAGTCCGTTCCCAGCCGGATAATGTGAATGCGGGCCTGCTTACTTATCCTTCATTAATGGCTGCAGATATCCTGATTCATAAAGCTTTAAAAGTTCCGGTAGGAAAAGATCAGGAGCAGCATCTGGAAATGACCCGTACTTTTGGAAACCGTTTTAACCGTTTATATAATTCAGATTATTTCCCTGAACCTTTCGCGTTCAGCTATTCTGCCAACCTGGTTAAAGTTCCGGGTCTGGATGGAAAAGGGAAAATGGGAAAATCAGAAGGTGATGCGAATTGCATTTATCTGGCCGATTCTCCGGAAAATATCCGTAAAAAAGTATCAAAAGCAGTTTCTGATGGTGGCCCGACTGAAGAGAACCAGCCAAAACCAGAAGCGATTCAAAATCTGTTCGACCTGATGAAAATCGTTTCAACTGATGATACCATTGCACATTTTGACGAGCTTTACAATAAATGTCAGATCCGTTACGGTGACTTTAAAAAGCAACTGGCCGAAGACATGATTATTTTCAATTCTCCGATACGTGAACGTATCGAAGAGATCTCAAAAGATTCAGCTTATTTACGCAAAGTAGCTAATCTTGGTGCTGAAAAAGCAAGAGAAAGTGCTAAAAAGACAATAAAAGACGTTAGAGAACTGATTGGGTTCAAACAATTTTAATAATTTAATACATTAGCTTAAATTAAGCTCATCATAAATAGCATATGCATATAGCAATAGTTGGCAACATAGGCGCCGGTAAAACAACTTTAACAAGCCTGTTGGCTAAGAATTATGGTTGGGAAGCTTTGTACGAAGAAGTAGATAACAACCCATATCTGGAAGATTTCTACAGTGATATGAAACGCTGGAGTTTCAATCTGCAGATCTATTTCCTGAATAACCGCTTTCAACAGATTGTAGACATACAATCCAACAAAAGGGATGTTATACAAGACAGAACGATTTATGAGGATGCGCATATTTTTGCAGAAAACCTGCACGAAATGGGCTTAATGACCACCAGGGATCATCAGAATTACAGGGATATTTTTGAAAACATTACTTCTTTCATTAAGCCACCTGATTTACTGGTTTATCTGCGTGCATCTGTTCCTACACTGGTTAATAACATTCAGCGCAGAGGCCGTGATTACGAAGCCAGTATCCGTCTGGACTATTTATCAAAACTGAATGAAAAATACGAAGCCTGGATTAAAAATTACCAGTTAGGTAAATTATTGATTCTGGATAAGGACAAACTGGATTTCACGAATAATCCGGAAGATCTGGGTACTGTAATACAAGCTATAGAAGCAGAAATTCACGGACTTTTTTAAAATGGCTAAACTAGGAATTATCCCGGCCCGGTACGCGTCCACGCGGTTTCCGGGTAAACCATTGATTGATATCAATGGCAAGAGCATGATTCAGCGGGTTTATGAACAGGCCTGCAGTTCGGCCAGCCTGGACAAAGTTGTCATAGCTACCGATGATGAAAGGATAATTACCGAAATAAAACGCTTTGGAGGAGACTATGCCTTAACCCGGGCAGATCACCAGAGCGGTACAGACCGTTGTGCCGAAGTAGCTGCAAACTTCAGCGGCTTTGATGTGATCATCAATATTCAGGGTGATGAGCCTTATATTGATCCGGTACAGATTGACCTGCTGAGCTCCTGTTTTGAAGATCCGCAGGTAAAATTAGCCACCCTGGTTAAGGAAATTCATCATGAAGAAGAATTGTTCAATCCTAATATTCCTAAAGTAGTACTGAATGCTGCACAGGAAGCTATATATTTCAGCAGACAGACTATCCCGTTTATCAGAAATGCGGCTCCGCAAGACTGGGTAAAGACTTTTCAGTTTTACAAACACATCGGGATTTATGGCTACACCACAGAAACGTTGTTAAAAATCACACAGCTCAAGCCTTCCCTGCTGGAAATTGCAGAAAGTCTTGAACAACTGCGGTGGATAGAAAACGGCTATAAAATCCAAACCAGAGTAACTGATCTGGAGACCATTGCCATCGACACTCCCGAAGATCTGGAGAAGATTGTTAAAATCAAGGGCAATTAATTCCCTATCTTAGGGTTAAAATACCTCTGCATGAAAAGCATTTATACTTACCTTTTGACTTTACCCCTGTTTCTGGCGGCCTGTAACTCTTCTGAACCTGCCGGCGGAACCGATCCTGCATCCAATACTAAAACTGCTTTACGCTCTTTTAGTGATACCACCAAACTGGATACTTTCAGAATTGTACTTAAAGGTGATCAGCCCAAAAACATGGAGCTCGTTTTTACTATTACTCCTCAGGACGGACATCAGATTTATACAAAAACACTGAAGGCTACAGCATTGCTGGACAATTATAAAGAGAGTCTTGATCTGGAAAAAAAGAAAGCACAGCTAAAGTTCATGAAAGAAGAACTTTCCCTGTTTTTTGATGATGAAAATTTTATTGAGCCGGCAGTGACCGATACTGAAAAACCAGATAAGAATACACCAGACAAAAACTTTTTCGAAGAATTAAAAAAAACTGGCGTGAATGGTTTCAAATACCGTTTAGGCAAAGAAAGCAAGGTGTATATCGCCTGGTCTGAGCAGGAAAAAAAGGTAAAAAACTACTACGAATGTTGTAAATAAGCTGGAATGTTAGTGTATAATATGACCTGCTAATAATTGTCAGTGAATCCCCTGTTATTTACCCTGAATGCAGCTATTAAAGCCTTATTTTGACCAAAAACAAAACACTACAGAATAAAACAATAAATAATAACTCTGATAATCAAACAGTTACAATTAAAACTTGTTTTATTCATCAATGTGTATACTAAATTCTAAAATTAATATTAGATTTACCTTAGTGTTATGGCATAGCCTTTTAACATTCGTTTATACAAGCATATTCTAACCAAATATAAAATTGAAAAAGGCCAGGTAATTTACCTGGTCTTTTTTATATCATCTATAATCAGCTGATTATAGATATTCTATCAGATTAATAATTTAGTTTCCCAGTTCAACAATATTTCCGTAGCTTTGTATCCCGTACAAAAACAATAAAAACGCCTTTACAAGCGGCTTTTATTTCACAAACTCACAAACATGACTAAGTATATTTTTGTTACGGGCGGTGTTACTTCCTCATTAGGTAAGGGCATCATCTCCGCTTCATTGGCCAAACTTTTACAAGCAAGAGGTTACCGTGTAACCATTCAGAAATTCGATCCGTATATCAATATTGATCCGGGAACTTTAAACCCATATGAGCATGGCGAATGCTACGTAACAGAAGACGGTGCAGAAACTGATTTAGACTTAGGTCATTATGAGCGTTTTTTAAATGTTCCTACCTCACAGGCTAATAATATCACCACTGGTCGTATTTATCAGAATGTAATCAACAAGGAGCGTCAGGGTGAATACCTGGGAAAAACAGTTCAGGTTGTTCCGCATATCACTGATGAGATCAAACGTAATATGCGTATCCTTGGTGAAACCGGTGATTATGATATTGTGATCACTGAACTGGGTGGAACTGTCGGAGATATCGAATCTCTTCCATTCATTGAAGCTGTAAGACAATTTAAATGGGAAGCTGGCGCGAATAACGCTATAGTGATCCACTTAACACTGATCCCTTATTTAGCTGCAGCTGGTGAACTTAAAACAAAGCCTACACAGCACTCTGTTAAAGCATTACTGGAATATGGTATTCAGCCGGATATTTTAGTATGCCGTACCGAGCAGCATATTACTATGGATATCCGTAAAAAGATCGCCTTGTTCTGTAATGTAAACGTAAATGCAGTAATTGAATCTATTGATGCTTCATCAATCTATTCTGTTCCATTATTAATGATGAAGGAACAACTGGATAAAACAGTATTGAGCAAACTTAAACTGGCACAGAAAAACGAGCCGGATATGGAAAGCTGGAAGGACTTTTTAGGTAGACTTAAAAACCCTACAGCCGAAGTCAGAGTTGGTCTGGTAGGTAAATATGTTGAATTACCGGATGCCTATAAATCAATTATCGAAGCATTTATTCATGCGGGTGCTAAAAATGAATGTAAAGTAAGAGTAGAATACATTCATTCAGAAGAATTAAGTGCTGATAATGCAAAAGAAAAACTGGGTCATCTTGATGGTGTTTTAGTTGCTCCCGGATTTGGTAGCCGTGGTATTGAAGGAAAAATTGATGCTATTCGTTATGTCCGTGAAAACAATGTTCCTTTCTTTGGTATCTGTTTAGGTATGCAATGTGCGGTTATTGAATTTGGCCGTAACGTACTGGGCTTAAAAACTGCCAATACTACAGAGATTGATGAACTGACTATTGACCCTGTGATCAATATGATGGAAGATCAGAAGACAGTAACGACCAAAGGTGGTACCATGCGTCTGGGTTCTTATCCATGTGATCTTAAAAAAGGAACCAAAGCTTTTGCTGCTTATGGTAAACAACATATCAACGAACGTCACAGACATCGTTATGAGTTTAACAGTGCTTATTTAAATCAGTACGAAGAAGCTGGTATGATTGCTTCAGGTACTAATCCGGACAGTCATTTAGTAGAAATTGTAGAGCTTAAAAACCATCCGTTTTTTGTTGGTGGACAATTTCATCCGGAATTAAAATCAACAGTTGCTAATCCTCACCCACTTTTTGTTAAATTTGTCGCCGCTGCGATGGAGTATGCGAAGAAAAAAACAAACTAATACGCGTTTAAATAACAATAATGGATAAAAATACATTCACAGGATTGTTCCTGATCATGATCGTTTTGGCGGGTTCTTTCTATTTCTTCAAGCCTAGTGAGGCTGAAATGAAGAAAGAACGGGAGCGGATATCTCTTGATTCCGCTGGTAAGGCTGGTGTTAAACCTGCTGCCCTTGCTGAAAACGCACCTGCTCCTCAATTAGATTCAGCAGCGCTGAAAGGTCCTTTCGGCACAAGTATTTCTGGTACTGCAACTACAAGTGTATTAGAAAATGATGCTTTAAAATTAACTTTCACTAATAAAGGTGGTAAAATTAAAGCTGTAGAAGTAAAAGGTGAAAAAACTTACCTGGATAAACCGGTAGTATTGTTTGATGGTGACGAGAACATTTTCGGCTTAACCTTAAACGTTGGCGGTAAACTGGTAAAAACCAATGACCTTTATTTCACGGCAACAAAAACAGGTAATTCAATGGTGATGCGTGCTAATTACAACGCAGATAAATACATTGAGTTTGTTTACGATTTACAGCCGAACTCTCATAACGTTGGTTTTAATATCAACTTAAAAGGGATGAACCAGGTTATTCAGAGAGATAGTATCTCACTGGACTGGGAAACTGTATTACTTCAACAGGAAAAATCGTTGAAAAACGAGCAGCAGTATTCTGCTCCTTATTACAAGTATGTAGAAAAGAATCCGGATCATCTGAGCATTGCTAAAGATGAAACAGAGAATCTTTCTAAAGCCAAAATTGAGTGGATTGCCTTTAAGCAACACTTTTTCTCAGCTGTGCTGATTCCTGCTGATCCTTTTGCAAAAGTGAATCTGGGTGTAAAAATCTTAACTACACCAGGTCAGGTAAAAGGTTATGCTGCAAAAGTAAATCTTCCATTCAACCAGCTTGATGCACAGAGCTACAAGATGAAGTTCTATTTCGGAACCAATCAGTTCAAAGTATTAAAAGCGCAGGGACAGGAAATCGAGAAACTGGTAGAAATGGGTTACTGGCCATTGAAATACATCAACAGATTTGTTGTATTGCCAGTATTTAACTTCCTTGAAGGTTTCGGATGGAATTACGGTTTGATTATTCTGATCTTAACCATTGCCTTAAAAGTTGTATTGTCACCATTGACTTACAAGTCTTATATCTCTATGGCTAAAATGAGAATATTGAAACCAGAAATGGATGAGATCAAAGCCAAAGTAGGTGAAGACAATGCGACTTTATTACAACAGGAATATCTTAAACTCTACAAACAGGTGGGTGTAAATCCATTGGGTGGTTGTTTACCGATGTTACTGCAGTTACCAATCGTAATGGCTTTCTTCTTCTTCTTCCCGAATTTATTTGAATTAAGAGGACAGAGTTTCTTATGGATGCATGACCTTTCAACTTATGATGACTTCATTAAATTTGGATTTAGTATTCCATTTATTGGTGACCACTTAAGTTTAATGTGTGTATTGATGACTATTTCTACCCTGATTTATACTTATTTCAATAACCAGGTATCAGGCGCTACAGGACAAATGAAATACATCGGTTATATTATGCCAATCGTATTCTTAGGTGTACTGAACAGCTACCCTTCTGGTCTGAACTATTATTATTTCCTGGCAAACATGTTAACCTTTGGTCAGCAGTTCCTGATCAAATCAATGGTTAATGATGAGAAAATTCATAATATTCTTAAGGAAAACAAAAAGAAACCTGAAGAACAAAAGAAAAAATCTAAGTTCCAGACTCGTTTAGACGATTATATGCGTCAGCAACAACAAGCTAAAACTCAGGAAAAAAAGGATAAATAATTATCCGCTTTTTCAGCTGACAAAAGGCTGTCTTTCTTAATGAAAGACAGCCTTTTGTTATTTAATAGCTTTTAGCATAGCGCAATTGTTTATGAATTTTGTAAAATTTAATATACAAATGGCATATATTGGTGAAAAATTACAAATTTTAGAGTTAATTCAAATCACAACCACCAATTATGCAGAAACACTTTACTCTTATTTTCTTACTCTTTGCAACCGCTACTTTCGCCCAGAAAAAGCCACTTGACCATACAGTGTATGATTCATGGCAAAGTATTGGCGTCAAACAGTTGTCAGACAATGGACAATGGGCAGCTTATTCCATACTTCAACAGGAAGGTGATGCAAATTTGTACCTGAATAACCTGACTACAACTTCAAAGATAAATGTGCCCAGAGGCGAAAAGCTCAGATTCAGCGCAGATTCAAAATTTGCTGCTTTTTTGATTAAGCCTTTATTTGCGACCACCCGTCAGGAAAAAATCAAAAAGAAGAAAGCGGATGAAATGACGAAAGACTCTTTAGGTTTTGTTAACCTGACCTCTGCTGCAATTGTTAAAGTACCAAGAGTAAAATCATTCAAGATACCTGAAAATGCAGGAAACTATCTGGCTTATCAGAAAGAACCACTATTAGATACTGCTAAAAAAGCTAAAACCGCAGCAGAAGAGAAAGAAGATAATGCCAATGATTTCTTTGCTAAAGAAGATACGAAAGAGTCTGCTAAAAAAACAGGATCAGATCTGATTTTAAGAAATCTGGCAACTGGTGCAGAAAGAACTTTCAAATACGTTACTGATTATGAATTCAGTAAAAATGGAAAACAACTGATCTTTGACTGCATAGGCTCCAAAAAAGATAAAACAGTTAAAACAGGCGTATTTTTACTGAATACAGAAAAAGGAACAATCAAAACACTGGTTAACGCTAAAGGCCATTTCAAAGAATTCATTTTTGATGAAGCAGGTGAGCAGGTTGCCTTTTTAGGTGAGACTTCGCCAGAGAAAAAAGAGATTAAAGATTACAGCATTTATTTCAATTCGCTTACGCTTGATACCGCCCAGGCTTTAGTGGATTATGAAATTGATGGCATGCCAGCCAAATGGGCAGTTAGCGGAGATGGAAAATTGACTTTCAGTAAAGATGGTAACAAGTTGTTTTTCGGTATCGCACCAGTAAAAAAAGAGAAAGACACCACATTGGTTGATTTTGAACATGCAAAACTGGATATATGGGGTTATAAAGATGATTATTTGCAACCTATCCAGTTAAAAAACGCTGCTAAAGACGCTAAAAGAAGTTATTTATCAGTAATCGATATTTTTAGCAGTGACCCTAAAATCGTTCCGTTAACTGACATTAAACTTCCTGAAGCAAGTATCGTTAAAGAAGGTGATGCAAATTTTGTCCTGGCTGCTACAGATTATGGAAATCGTGCGCAAACACAATGGACGGGTGCCAGAATAAGTGATTATTACCTGGTTGATACCAAGACGGGCACCAGAAAAAAAATCATATCTGCTCTGGATGGTCAGGCAACTGTTTCTCCGGGTGGAAATTATGTATTATTCTATAACAATAAAACAGGAATCTGGTCTACTTACACAGTAGCTACAGGCAAAACAACGGTATTAAATGCCAGCATAAATGTAAAATTTGCTGATGAAGACAATGATGTACCGGATGATCCGAGAGTTTACGGTATTGCAGGATGGACTGAAGAAGATAAGCAGATTTTAATCTATGATAAATATGATATCTGGAACTTTACACCAGATGGTAAATCGGCACCAAAAAACATGACTAATGGATTTGGCAGACTGAACAGCATTACTTTCCGTTACGAAAAATTAGATACCGCTGCACAGTTTATCAGCAAAAGAGATGACATGTGGTTAAGTGCCTATAATAACCTAACTAAAGAAAGAGGCTTTTATAAGACAAAAGCAGGTGACAACAAGAATCCTGAATTAGCAGTAATGGCTAAATTCAAATACTCTTCATTGGTTAAAGCTAAAGGAGCAGATCGTATGATCTATGATAAAGCAAATTATCAGACTTCTCCAAATGTATATGTATCAACTGATTTAAAAACAGAGACGAAATTAAGCAATACCAATCCGCAGCAGCAGAATTATAACTGGGGTACTGCAGAGCTGGTTAAATGGACTACACCGAAAGGACATCAGTCTGAAGGTATCTTGTATAAGCCTGAGAATTTTGATCCGGCTAAAAAGTATCCGATGATAGCTTATTTCTATGAGAAACTTTCGGACGGACTTTACAGTTATCAGGCTCCTGCCCCTACTCCATCAAGATTGAATATTTCATTTTTTGTAAGTAATGGCTACCTGGTATTTGCACCGGATATCAGTTATGAAAAAGGATATCCAGGAAAATCTGCTGAAGAATATATCAATTCGGGCGTAGAATCACTGAAAAAGAACAGCTGGGTTGATGGTACTAAAATTGGTATCCAGGGTCAGAGCTGGGGCGGCTATCAGGTTGCCCACCTGATTACACGGACCAGTATGTATGCCGCTGCATGGGCTGGTGCGCCAGTGGTAAACATGACTTCTGCATATGGTGGTATCCGCTGGGAATCGGGAATGAACAGACAATTCCAGTATGAAAAGACACAAAGCAGAATTGGTGCAACTTTATGGGAAAAACCAGAGTTATATATAGAGAACTCTCCTCTTTTCTCGCTTCCTAAAGTGACAACGCCGGTAGTGATTATGGCTAATGACGCTGACGGAGCTGTACCATGGTATCAGGGAATTGAAATGTTTACAGGTCTGAAAAGATTAGGTAAACCTGCATGGTTATTAAATTATAATAATGAAGCGCATAACCTGGTACTTCGTCAAAACAGAAAAGATATCCAGATTCGTGAACAGCAGTTTTTTGATTATTATCTGAAAGGTGCTAAAGCGCCGGTTTGGATGACAACAGGAATTCCTGCTACGGAAAAAGGTAAAACATGGGGTTTTGATCTGACGGACGACAAGCCTTAATCAGACATTCTTCGTTGTGATCATAAAAAAGGATCTGTATTCTACTGAATACAGATCCTTTTTTTTTACTTTCATAGCTTCAAACTAAAATATGGCATTAAATTATTTATGGATTGCGTTTTTCATCATCGCATTCGTTGTTGCACTGATCAGATTAATCTTTTTTGGTGATACTGAAATATTCAAACTTATAGTAGACGGCACTTTTGAATCTGCCAAAGTCGGGGTAATGGATATTGCTTTACCACTGGTAGGGATCATGACTTTATGGCTTGGGATTATGAATATCGGGGAAAAAGCTGGTGCTATTAATTTTCTATCCCGTATTATCGGTCCTTTTTTCAGCCGTATCTTTCCTGAAGTACCTAAAAATCACCCTGCCACAGGACATATGGTGATGAATTTCTCTGCTAATTTACTGGGTCTGGATAATGCAGCCACTCCTTTTGGTTTAAAGGCCATGCAGAGTTTACAGGAAATCAACCCGGATAAAGATACTGCCAGTAATGCGCAGATCATGTTCCTGGTACTGCATACTTCCGGTCTTACGCTGATTCCACTGAGTATTATGGCACAAAGAGCTATACTGGGTGCTGCAGATCCTTCGGATATCTTTATTCCCTGCATGATTGCGACTTATGTGGCTACTGTAGTTGGACTGATCGCCGTTGCTATCAAACAAAAAATCAACCTGTTTAATTCGGTAGTGATTTCCTGGCTGGGCGGCATTACTTTGTTTTTAGTGGGGATGATTTATTATTTCACTAACTTCCTGAGTAAAGAACAGATAGAGGTAGTTTCCAGAGTTGTCTCTAATTTTATTCTTTTTTCCATTATTATAGCCTTTATTTTAGGTGCCGTTCGCAAAAAGGTAAATGTGTATGATGCATTTATAGAGGGAGCAAAAAATGGTTTTACAACCTGTATTACGATTATCCCTTATCTGGTAGGTATGCTTGTTGCAATCGGAGTTTTACGAAATTCTGGTGTACTGGGGTATATTGTTGATGGTTTTACCTGGTGTTTTGTACATTCGGGGATCAACGCAGACTTTACCCCTGCTCTGCCAACGGCACTGATCAAACCACTGAGTGGCAGTGGTGCAAAAGCAATGATGGTGGATACGATGAAAACTTTTGGTCCTGATTCATTTGTAGGCCGTCTGTCCTGTGTTTTTAACGGGTCAGCAGATACTACTTTTTATATTGTAGCCCTTTATTTTGGTTCTGTAGGTATTAAACGTACACGTTATGCCATTCCGTTCGGGCTTCTGGCAGATTTAGCAGGAATTATAGCAGCTGTATTTGTGGCTTACCTGTTTTTCCATTAATCATAAACTCATTATCGCCCTGCAAAATCTGGCTTATCATAAAAAATGCCCCTCCTGAATTATCAGGAGGGGCATTTTTCTATATATGGATTATGCTAACTTATGAACTTTCAGATGGCTTATGATCTTCTCAAGCACGCCAGGTTCTACATTTGTATACTTAGATGACCGCCATGTGGATGATGGCTGATCAAGCCAGACGCAAAAGGAATGATAACCATCAACAATAACGGCGTAGGTTTCATGAAAATCATCCTGAATTCTCATGCAAAAACCTTTGACAGGCTTACCCTGTACATCAAACTGGAAATTGAGATAATTACTTAACATAGTCATATCTGGTTAGTTCATCAATCATAACAAATATGGTTATCAAATGTTTAACTAATTTTAAGTTGATAATACTTTTCTGTTAAATTCCTGGTTAACATTTAACATTATAGAGCCCCTTAGTTTAATCTTCACCTTATTTTTCAAATCTTATAAATTGTTTTACTGAGGTCAAAAAAGCACTGTTCATGTATTTCGGGTTGTTCCCCGGCCGAATTTCTTTATTTTTAGCTTTAGCAAACAAATAACCCTATGGACAAGAAACAAATCACCGCAGTTACAGAACTGGACCGTTCACATTATCTGACTAAAGTATATGCAGGCGGACATTTCATTTATGCGGATGAACCTACTGATGTTGGTGGAACTGATGAGGGTATGAATCCTGGTGCATTGCTTTTAGCCAGTTTAGGAAGCTGTACCGCAATTACCATCAGAATGTATGCAGACAGAAAGAATATGGCTTTAGAGAGCATTAGAATTCATCTGGCGATCTGTAACGAAGAACAGATGGATGCCGGAACTAAGATTACCAGGGAAATTGAGTTTACCGGAGACTTATCAGAAGCAGAAATAAGCAGACTGATGCAGATTGCAGATAAATGCCCTATTCACAAAATCTTAACTAATCCTATACAAATAGAAACTACTACCGCATAATTCCGGGAATCTGGTATAACATATAAATTAGTACAGCTTGTTTTAAGCAGCAAGCTGTGCTTTAACAATTTGAACCAGGTGATCTATATCAAAGGGTTTAGCCAGAAAGTTATCAGGAGATCCGGGCAGCAGCAAATCACTCAGCTGATGACTAGCCGAGATGATTACCACAGGTATTTTTTTGAATTGCTCGTGCGCTTTCAATGCTTTACAGATTTCTCTGCCATCTAAGCCACCAAGCATTACATCAAGTAAAATCAGATCCGGAGAAATTTGCTTCACCATATCCAATATATTATTCCCGTTAGCCAGCGTGATCACTTCATAACCTTCTTCTTCCAGGATAAATCTGATAACGTCCAGGATAGCCTTATCGTCATCCACTGCCAGAATTTTCAACATTTATCTTTCATATTTACTTTATTCACAGCTATTTACGTGCCACATAGATTATATTTTCAATAATTATTTATTTTACTAAAATTATTAGCACATTTGTATCAGCCTATAGCTCTATAAATGTTAAAATATGCAGTAGTTGATATTGAAACTACCGGCGGTTTTGCCTCCGGTAATGGGATTACAGAAATCTCCATCCTTATTCATGATGGTTTAAAAGTCATAGAAAGTTTTGAAACACTGATTAATCCCAGACAGGACATCCCTGTTTATATTCAAACACTTACCGGTATCAGTAATAAAATGGTTTATGATGCGCCGCTTTTCGAAGAGGTAGCCCCTAAAATTTATGAGCTGCTGAATGATAAAGTATTTGTTGCGCATAACGTAAATTTTGATTTCTCTTTTGTCAGGCATCAGCTTGCCCAATCGGGATTTGTACTGCAGTCAAAAAAGCTTTGTACAGTCAGAATGAGCAGAAAAATTATCCCTGGTCTTCCTTCTTATAGTCTGGGTAAACTCTGTTCGTCATTGCATATTCCTTTAAATGACCGGCACCGTGCCGGTGGTGATGCTGCTGCAACGGCATTATTGTTAACATTGCTGCTGGAAAAAGATACGGAAGGCGCCATCCCGCTTTCCTTACATAAAAGTTCTAAAGAACAGCTGTTACCTCCAAATTTATCAAAGGATAGTATCGAAGCTTTACCGGCTAACCCGGGTGTATATTATTTTAAAGATCAGAAAGGAAAAATCATCTACATTGGTAAAGCTATTAATCTCAGAAAACGGGTGTACTCCCATTTTTCAGGAAACAAGATCAATCAGCAGAGACAGGATTTTCTAAGAAACATTTATGAAGTAGATTTCACGATCTGTGGTACTGAACTCATGGCGCTGATTCTTGAAGCATCAGAAATACAGAAATACTGGCCAGAAAAAAACAGGGCTTTAAAGCGGTTTGAGCAAAAGTATGCGCTTTACGATTTTGAGGATCAGAACGGCTATGTCCGTCTGGGAATTGACAAATACAAGAAAAACACGAATGCGTTGTACACATTCAATAGCCTATTGTCGGGGCAGAGTTTGCTAAGAGGCATGATTACCGAACACCGGTTATGTGAAAAACTGTGTTTTATTCAGAAAAACAGATCTGCTTGTACTGCTCAGGAGAAAGGTGGATGTAATGGTGCCTGTCTTGGCCAGGAAGATCCAGCTGAATATAATCAGCGGGTAAATGAGGCAATCTTACATTTAAAATCAGCTCTTCCCTCCTTTGCACTGATAGATTCCGGAAGAAACGAAGAAGAAAAGAGCTGTTTATGGATCGAAGGAGGTAAATTTTACGGTATGGGCTATATTTCTTTTTACACTGACATCACGGATCTGGAAAACCTGAAGTCTTGTATAGTACCTTATCCATCAAATGATTATATCCTGAATATGGTTCTTTCTTATGCAGAATCGCATCCTCAGCAAAGAATAGATATTTTAAAATCTATAGCCTTGTAGAATTATTTTCAAATAGATTTGCGTTTAAAGTACTTTAATCCTACCTTTGTCGCTCCAACAAGGGAAAACGCATCCATAGCTCAGCTGGATAGAGCAACGGTTTTCTAAACCGTAGGTCATAGGTTCGAATCCTATTGGGTGTACAAGATTTATTTCTTAATTAGAGGCGACGTTGCTCCAGACGTTGCCTTTTTTTGTTTAGAGGTTTTCCAACAGCTTTTTTTCCTATACAATCTTTAGTATATTCACATACAGGTCCCGCCCATTGCGGACAAAGCAAATATTAGTGTGGCAAACAGTTACATTAACCCAACCTGATATCTGTAGTTTTTCTGACACATAAATGAGTTAGCTGCATTAATAACACGTAAAATGAATAATACAAGAGTATATCAAATGTCTTTTGCTGGTGTCTATCCTCACTACATTCAAAAAGCAGAGAAAAAAAACCGCACAAAAGATGAAGTAGATACGATCATATACTGGCTAACGGGATACGATAAACAAACTCTGCAACAGCTTATCGACAACAAGACCAATTTTGAAGACTTTTTTGCTCAGGCACCACAAATAAATCCAAATGTTTCAAAAATTACAGGCGTAATCTGCGGTTACCGTGTGGAGGAAATCGAAGACGGGCTCATGCAAAAGATACGTTACCTGGATAAGCTGGTAGATGAATTGGCAAAAGGAAAGGCAATGGATAAGATTTTAAGAACGTGAAAAACACTGAGATCACCTGCAGGCAGTATAGGGTCGAACCTGGAGTCAGATAGTCCGGTGAAAGTATAACTGTCGTAAATCAGACTGTAAATTGTCGTATACACCCCTCCTCTACAGCTGTTTTTACTTGCATCTTTGATAAAGCAAATATAAACAGTGGAGCAGCTACCATATAAAAAAACGGGCGAACCGAAAAGCCAAATGAGTAGGAATACAAAAAAATGATTTTATGTCAGACAACAAAGTTTCATTGCACAGAGTTATTAAGGCCTCACCTGAAAAGATATATCGTGCCTTCACTGAAGCTATAGCAATCGCTTCATGGTTGCCACCGTATGGTTATCTTTGTACAGTACACAATATGAATGTACAGGTAGGCGGTACTTTTAAGATGTCATTTCACAATTTCACAACTGGCAACGGTCACTCCTTTGGCGGAGAGTATTTAGAGCTCAAGCCCAATGAGTTTCTGAAGTATACTGATAAATTTGATGATCCAAACCTGCCTGGTACAATGACCACTTCTGTTTGGATTCAAAAAACATCTGTTGGTACAGAATTAAAAATATTGCAGGAAGGGATACCTGCTATGATACCTGCAGAAATGTGTTATCTGGGCTGGCAGGAATCACTGGAAAAACTGAATAAGCTGGTTGAACCTGAGATACCTGATGCCTGATACTTATTAGAAGTATATCCAGAATGCCTGGATATACTTTATTGTATTTTATCTGGTAAGGTTCCAAATATTTTACCGCACGGAACAGGTATGCTTTTCCATTGATTCAACTGTTAAATGAAGCTGGCTTTGATATTGACAGCCAGAATATTTCACAAAAAAGGTGATTTTAACCAACCTCGTAAGCCTGGTTAAAATCACCTTTTAACAAACAAAAAATCTGTTTCTTTCGCTTGTATTTCTTATTGGCAATAAGCTAATCAGCCTTCCGCCGCTGCTCTCTGATCGCCTTTTTTTTAAATGATTGCTGTTACAAAGTTTTCTTTTGGAGTTCTGACCTTTTTCATATTCACCAGCCAGTCATTGGCTTCATCTCTATAACCTAAGGCTAAGATCACCGCACTTTTCAGCCCCAGTTCTTTCAAACCCAGCAACTCATCTAAAGCTGGTGGTAAAAATCCTTCAATCGGAGTTGCATCAACTCTTTGTTCTGCCGCTGCTCCAATTGCCAGACCAAATGAAATATAAGCTTGTCTTGCAGCATGATTTGCATGCCACTCTTGCCCAAGAGGTTCATACATACCCCAAAGTGTCGCTTTATAATCATCCATTGCAGCAGCTGGCAGTCCTCTTTCTGCAATAGTTTTATTAAAGACCTCTTCTATTCTTTCTAAGCTGTAACCATCCCAGGCTGCAAAGACCAATAAATGCGAAGCATCAGTAATCTGGCTTTGGTTATAGGCAATGGGTTGTATTTTCTCCAGTAATTCTTTATTAGAAATCACAAAAACACGAAAAGGCTGTAACCCTGATGAGGATGGAGCAAGTCGCGCTGCTTCTAAAATATAATCAAGTTTGTCTTGTGGGACAACTTGTCCGTTCATTTTTTTTGTGGCATATCGCCAATTTAATGCTTCCAGTAAGACCATTTTAAAAAAATTAATTAACGAGGCAAAAGTAAGAACACTTTATGTACTTTTGTCATCCAGTTACCAAAAGTAACAGTGACAAAAAGTATACTAACTAACATATGATGGAAGAGAAAGTTCAAACCCTAACAGAAAAATGCAGTAAGACTATACTTTCTGTACATGACGCTATGGATATCTTAAATGGACGCTGGAAGATTACCATTATAGGTGCACTCTTCTTAGGTAAAATGAGATTTACAGATCTTTTACGTGAGATAAATGGGATTTCCGGTAAAATGTTAAGCCGTGAACTAAAAGATCTGGAGATCAACCAGCTTGTTACAAGAACGATATTAAATACTCAACCCATAGGTGTTGAATATGAACTTACCGAGTACGGCCGCACCCTGGAAAATGTTCTTAAAGCACTATCTGCCTGGGGAACGGATCACAGAAAAAGAATTACCGGTAAATAGAAGATTTATATATTATCAGCATACCAGCTCCTGCCACCGAAGAATATTATTTAAACTTCACCTCCCAGTTTACCGTTGCATTCTTCGTTGTATTAATAATTAGCTCTGCTATACCAGAATTCCCCTCAATCATTTTAACCTTATACTTCCCTGCTGAAACATTGCAAGTTGAAATCTGGTAACCATTGGTAGCAATGATCACTTTGTATGTATCATCTTTGATCACATCTGAAACACCTTTAAGTGTTTTCTTTTTACTATTCCATATGCAATCCTTCAAGTCTAAATAGCCCTGCATAATATGACGATTGGTCGCAATAAACTGCGGATGATTTTCTTTAGCGTGAACAGACATCATTCTGATTTCACCTGGTCTTAATTGTTGTTCAAAATGGTCACCACCATTAATCAACCCAACTAAACCATTATTCCAGAAATCATATATATTAAAGATCACAGCAGCGATATGTACACCTTATTTAAGGCCTTTCCTGATATGCAAATTATTCCTGCCCGTGCAGACAGCAGCGTAAATTACATTTATCAGTTTGGTTCAGGCAATACCGTTTGTAGTGTAAGTGAACTTGTAGGTACACATACCGGGCCGTTGGATCTCGGTAACGGAAGGGTTATTCCTCCTACAGGTAAGAAAATCCATGTACTTTTTTGTACAGTTGCCAATTTTGTTGATGGAAGAGTCAACAAAGAATACCTTTTCTGGGATCAGCTACTGCTATTACAACAGTTAGGAGTAGTTAATGTAAAATCTGTTCCGGCAAGTTCTCTTAAAAAATAATTAGCCTCCAAATTCAGCATCACATCGCTTGACAAACAGAATTCAGTTATGATTAAAGGCGAGGCAAAAAATAGCCTTGCCTTTGATTATAACTATTTATTTTTTGACAGCCAGGAAATCAGCAGTGAAATTCCAAAAACCAGACTCAGTATAAAACCAATCAGAGCCAGAACTGGAATTCCATTAAAATAAGGCGGTTTATCAGCCAGTACCAATATAGCCGAGCTAATAAATAATCCGGACATCAGTATAGCAAAGACCAACCGGTTCATCAATCGGCTTATCAGTTTTTTAATCAGTGATAAACCTTCAATTTCCTGTACAACTTTCAGATCTCCGTTATTAAGTTTTGCCAGAACAGACTGCACATCATCCGGCATAGTTTTCAGTGCATCTGTTAATGTTCTTAAAAGCTTCATTCCACTGATTTTCAGATTTTCAGGACTGAGTTTACGAATGGCAATTTTGAATATATAAGGTTTTAAACTCTCAATAATATTCAGATCAGGGATCAATGCTCTGCCTATACCTTCAATTAATACAATTCCTCTTACCAAAAGATAAAGATGTTCTGGCATCAGGATTTCATTTTCATTCAGAATAGCCGAAAACCGGCTTAATACTTCTTTGACGTCAATTTCCTGCAATGATGTACTGTTCAGTAAATTGAAAAAATGATGAATATCTTTTTCCAGTTTCTTTTCGTCACTGATATTGAAACGTATCGCCATCTTTTTGATAGTAGCAATCAGTCTGCGGGCATCCTGTTCTATAAAATGAGAGATAAAATCTTCCAGCAGCTCCTTTTCTTTCGGAACCATACTGCCCATTGAACCAAAGTCAATGAAAGCAATTTTACCACTATCCATTACTAAAAGATTGCCCGGATGAGGGTCGGCATGAAAGAAGCCATGCTCCAGCACCTGTACCAGATAAAGATCAAGACCCCGGGAAGCAATCGAAGCAGGATTCAGCCCCAAAGCAATGATAGCTTCTTTATTCGTTATTTTTACCCCCTCAACAAACTCCATACAAAGTATATTGTCGTTGCTTAACTCCGGATAAGCCTTAACCAGATAGATAGTATCCACCCCTTTAAAGTTTCTGTTGAACTTCTCTATATTAGCCAGCTCATTCAAAAAAGAAAGCTCCTGAAAAATAGACTTTTCAAACGCTTCGAGTACTTCATTCAGATTGATCTTCCGGAACAATTCACTATAATTAGTCAGCAGTTTTGCTACATCTTTCATGATGAGCATATCTGAAGCCACGACCTCTCTGATTCCAGCCCGTTTTATCTTCAACACTACAGGCGCACCACTTTTTAATTTAGCTTTATAAACCTGCGATATGGAAGCAGATGCAAAAGGCTCCGTGTCAACACTTTCAAAATACTCATCAGGATCAATACCTAATTCTGCTTCGATTCTTTCTTTGACGTCCAGAACCTCAATTTCTACATTATCCTGCAGTTTTTGCAGCTCAACAATCATTTCTGCAGGCAGAAGGTCTTCTCTGCTGCTAAATGCCTGTCCAAATTTCACATAAGTTGGCCCCAATTCTTCCAGCGCCATTCTGATCCGTTCATAAACAGTCAGAGATAACTCCGCTTCTGCTGCCTGCTCATTGTCATCATCAGAAGGCAACAAGCTTTTGATATTACTTCTGATTAATAATTCCTCAAATCCATATTTCACAAATATGCTGACAAGTGAGACTGTTCTTTTGAGTTTCCTCTTTTGATTAACCATCATATTTTATTGATTTAGCAGCTATGCGTTCCAAAAGATAGAGAAAAATCCATGCCAGAATAAGATAATCTGTCCACCAGCAGGATTAAACAGCCAATCTGGTCAATAATCGCCTAACCCTTATATAATCCGTACCTTTACCAGTTAAATGAATATTTAATATGAAAGATTATAGTGATTTGATTAATAGCGATAAAAATTCCGGCAAGATTAAAGATCTTGAGGATGCACTGGATGGTGTAGAAATAACCTACTCCCGCTGGCTGATTAATCGTGAAAATATTCATACGGGTGAGAAACCAGACAAACTTGGAAATTACTTCCGTTATTTCTATGACGAAAATGGCATACAGTTTTATGTAAAAGACTCACTTCCTATTGATATAAAGAATGCTTGCTGGTCAGCTTTCAGAGGAATCTTTGTGAACAAGCAATAATCGCCTGAAGCGAAACAAAACAGGCAGAGATCATCAAATTTCTCTGCCTGTTTTATAGCATCCTGCGCCGATTCCCTGTAATTCAATTGCTATTTTGCCTGAATTTCCATGAAGTCCAGATTTCCATTTCTGTTGTAAATTAACATATGAGCTATCCTGTCAGCAACCTCTTTGTCATTAATCAGGTCCACCAGATGTAAACTGCCATCAAAACCAGAAGTAATACCCGCAGTGGTCAATATCTTCCCGTCCTGTACATAACGAACATGCTCTACTATTTTGACTTGAGGATATTTTTTAAGTATATCCAAAGCCTGATGATGAGTAGTTGCCTCCTTATGATTTAAAATACCGGCTTCAGCCAGCAGAAGTGCCCCTGTACAGACAGACATCGTCACTACTGAAGATTTACTTTGTTCCTGCAGCCAGCGAATCAGTTCCGGATGCTCTTTTGATAACTGAAGAATAACAGGTGGAAATGCGCCGGGAATAACCAGAATATCAGCCTGAGGGGCATCATTTATAGTATAGGTAGCATTCATTTTCAATACATTGCCTTCTGCATTAACCGCTTTTTTAGTTAACGATACCGTGTACAGGTTATAAACAGTATCAGCATGATTTGCTTTGGTAAAAATATCTACAGGTCCATTCAGATCCAGAGATTCTACCTGATCAAAAACTAAAAACGCAACATTAATCTTCTTTCCTTTTTTAAAATTGAGTTGAGGTTCTTTTTTAAGAGTTTGTGCATTTAAGGCAGCCATAGAGAGTATGATTACCGCCAGTATCAAAATTACTTTGAATATTTTCATTGATTTATATATTAAAATTGTTCTTGTATTCCTGCTGTCAAACAGGCCGTTTCCGAAATTACAATTGCTAATTATTGGGGCATACGGATTCCTGATCATATGCATTTCAAGTCCTGCATATGACAATTATGGACGTTATATCATCCTTTGATAAATTAGCGTGAGGGATAAATTGGAGTACTATTTTGCCACAGCATCCATGAAACTTAAATCACCATTACGGTTATAAATAAGTATTTGTGCAATCTGATCTGCTACAGCCTTACCGCTGATCAATTCGCTTAAGTATAAAGCACCATCCAAACCTGAGGTAATCCCGGCAGTAGTTAAAACTTTGCCATCCTGAATATAACGAAGGTTTTCTACAACCTTAAATTTCTCATTTTTCCTTAACAAATCAATTGCGCTGAAATGCGTGGTAGCCTGTTTTCCATCTAAAATACCTGAAGAAGCTAAAAAGAAAGCACCGGTACATACAGACATGGTTACCTCAGTCGATTCATGTTGTTTTTTTAGCCATGTTATCAGTTCAGGATGATCAGCACACAATTTGTTGATCTGCATAGTGGACCCGCCAGGCATAATTAAGATATCTGCTTGCGGGGCATCTTCAATCGTATAAGTAGCATTCATCTTAAACACATCTCCCTGCGCTTTTACTGCCTCTCTGGTTAATGAAACCGTATATAAATTATAAACCGGATCCATTGTGTTAGCCTTAGTCAAAACATCGATCGGGCCATTTAAATCTAAAGCCTCCACATCGTTGAAGACAAAAAAGGCTACGTTGATTTTCTTGTTTTTTTTGAAATTGAACTGATGACCGGTTTGCGCATTTACCGATCCGAATGACGTGAAAATAACCGCCATTATTAGTAGAAACTGAATACTTCTCATTGGATTAATCGTTTTGTATGAAGCAAAGGTAGCCCTTAACAAAAGCGACAGCAATGACAACTTTCAGTCAATTTCTGCCAAACATAATCACCAGCATTTTTATTGTTTTTCTGGTCTCTGTCCAAGAAATGAACCATCTACGATAAACAATTTCACGCCCTGTTCAGAATAGGTCCGGTGAGAGCTTAATTCATCTGAAACCTGATAAGACATTCCTTTAGTTAGTTTATATTCACTCCCATCTGCTAATTCTGAAACCATTTCACCTTCAATACAGTAAATGACATGTCCTTTGGAGCACCAATGATCTGCCTTATAATTTTTTGAATATTCCACTACTCTAATGCGTAGATCGCCATAGTCTATGGTTTTCCAGAGTGCAAATCCAGTCTCTCCGTTATGTCTGGTTGCAGGAATATTTTCCCAGTCTGTGTTTTCAAATGCAATACCTCCTGAATCCATATTTATACTATTTTTTATTACAAGATAGGATTTTCCAGAGTCTGAAGATCATATAATTTGATAAAACCAGTTCGAATACAGTTAGCTAAATTCCTGGGTTTGTGCCTCTCAATTATAAACTTCTGTATTCAAACCAGTTTATTTAATCTTTTGATTACTGGGCACCGATTCCTTCTTGTGCACCAATTCCTGTGATAAGTGATTTGAAAGTCACCGTATCTGTTACGGCATCCTGCTGTAACGGGAAATAACGATTATTCTCATTACGGATAATTACCGGGCCACCCATATTAGTCATATCACCAATCGGACGCCAGTCATCTGGCCTGTATAGTTCAAAACCAAGGTTATTGTAATATTCCAGTGTACCTCCTGTCTGATACAGATCAAGCATTACACCTTCCCAGTCATGAGATCTGTTTAAAAGACCAGCTGTATTATGATAAACCTTTGCATTGGCAGGTTTCATTCTGGAAGGAAAACTCTGCATGTACTCCTGCATATCCGGAGTAGCCTGTAATTCAAAGGCAGAATATTTCCAGCTGTTCCATACAATATTATTATAGATCATGACATTTTTAACTTCAGATTGAAAGGATGCGCCCCATGCACGGATCGCATTTCCCTGATGATTAGTGATTTTATTATCATGGAATGAACCATTTCCTCTTGCCTGGAATATACCATTATGGTACCCGTTAGGCGCATTGGGATCGGCATACAGTGTATTAATATTATCCACTGTATTCCCGGCGATTTCATAATTTTCCGCGGATCCCAGATAAACCACATTTCCAATATCAGGACAGTTTTTAACACTGCAGTTCAGGAACTTAAAATTAACCATCAGACTTACTATTCCTTCATCTGTAAAACCACCGCCACTATGGAATCCTGTACCTGTGTTTTCAAAAGTTAATCTCTCAAATTTCCAGTCTTTTGAAGCTGTACTATCTGTACCATCATAGACAGTTTTGTTTTCGTAGGCAATCGTATAATTACCTACATTTTTGAAACTTATATCATGCAGATAAATACCATTGCTCTGCTCTCCGATAGAAAGCGCACGATATGGCTGATCAATAATTGCCGCTCCCCATAACTCCAGATTATCAGCCTGGCCGATGTCAATGGTACCACCATTTAAAACTACTCCTGTTGCATCTATTCTAACGTTTGTAGCCTTCTGCACATAGATATAATTATAATTACCAGATACAATCCTGATACTGGCATTTACCAGAGGATCCAGTATAAGTTGCCCCGAACCTGTGCCCACATTTACAAAATCAGGATCTACCGGAACGATAACCGGCGAAGCAACTGCTGTTGCATATGCCTTTTCAAAATCAGTACTTGCAATAGAAGGTCCTGCAATTTTACCATCCGAATAGGTAATTTTACTACCCTCTACTACATAGGTGATGACCTGACCATTGACAATAATTGACCCTGTTTGATTTTGTGCGGTTACTGCCGCCGCCTCTGCTGCTGCTTTATTCATAATTTATTTATTTTATATAATTGATTATTTGAAATTCCAGTATTTTCTGACTGACTCAACAGCTCCGTTCAGATGAAACAGACTTGTATCAGATTTTTTGTTGTTGCTATCCCGCAGCTCTTTATTGTAAGGAGTAAGTTGTCCGGACAAATCCAGTTGTCCCCCCTTCTCCACCGCTCTGTTGATCTTTTCATTTAATAAGGTGATATCCGCAATCCGGAGTCTGTTCATTTCATTAACGACGTTATACTGCCAGAAATTTAAGACTACGGAGAGGATAAGCATAGTTGCAAAAGGGTTCTTCTGCACGGCAGAAAACAATCTGTCAAACATTCTTTCAATCCATGCGGCCTTTCTGTCAATCATATCCTGTGTTTCTGCCTGTGGGTTTTGTAGCTCTTCCATTTTGTTAAGTTTTATAGGTAGTGTAAGTCCATTATTTTTTCTACTTCATAAAATTTGCTAATCATTCTATATTTTCATCAGTATACCAGCAGCAATTACATTTCCCTATAACCCTTTGAACAACCGATCCCATAACACTAAAAATCAATGATTTGCAATTATGTATTTCTTGTATAATTCTATTTTTTGTACATTTACTTCGTTGTACACTACAAAGATAATATAGAATATTCTATATTTGCAATATATAAATAGAATATTCTTTAAACAAAGATGGAAAATACTGAAAATCAACGCCTTAAAATTTTTAGAAAATCACTCAATAAGACTCAGATAGAGTTTGGAGCAGTAACCGGGCTAAAACAAGGCAGCTTCGCAGATGTCGAAAGAGGTAAAGTGAAGGTATCCGGAGATATCAAAAACGCATTAAATAAAGAATTTTCTTTAAATATAGAATGGCTGGAAACCGGCCATGGAGAAATGACAACTGATAGTGTTAAACCCAACGCAAGAGCTATTGGGGAGATACAATATCCACTTGAGTTTACCGACTCTCCTTTTATTGATCTGGGAGATGGTCAGTACCTGATGGTCGTACCATTAGTAAATGAATATGCTTATGCAGGTTATTTATCCGGTTATAAAGATCCAGAGTATTTAGAAGTATTACCAAAGCATACAATTATCGTGGACAAATATCATAAAGGCAGTTACAGAGCATTTGAAATAGTTGGAGACAGTATGGATGACAATACCAAAGAAAGTATCAGTGATGGTAGTATTGCCACAGGCAGAGAAATTCAGCAGCATTTATGGACTTCCAAATTCCATACCCACCGGTTCAAAGATTATATCATTGTACATAGAAAAATGGGAATTATAGCCAAACGCATATCAAACCATGATATTGAAACTGGTATTATCACCTGTCACTCATTAAATCCTGATAAAACTACTTATCCGGATTTTGATATCCAGCTTGATGAAGTAAAGCAAATCTTTAACATAGTTAATGTGCTGCAAAAAAGATAACCAGCATCAAAAGAGCTTATCACACCTGATTTATTCTCTGATAAAAAAATTCCAGGAATAAATCAGGTGTGAAGAATAGTTTCACGTATTTTTACCGGTGTACAGCATCAAAATAGCATTCTGACAACATCATCCTTAGTAATCAATTCAAAAGAGGCAAAGAATAGCCTATAATCTGTTTTACGGGTATAAAACCAAGCTTTAAATAAACCTTCTCTCCAGCTTCAGAAGCATGTAGCACACAGGTCATCCTGCCGTCTTCAATACACGCTGTCATCAAATGAACAGTCATATAATATGCCAGTCCCTTACCTCTGAATTCAGGTAGTGTTCCAATCATGTGCAAACCAGCGTTCCCATATCGATCATAAAATACAAGCCCACAGGCAGCAGGTGTTTCATTAAAATACCCAATGAATAACCTGATGCTGTGATCATTAGCTGAAAGTAATTCTATAATTCTGCCATCAACCTGATATTTAAATGAAGCAGAAGCAATAGATGCAAACAAATCAGCTTCCGCAGCGCCACTAACGGTCTTAAACTTATATTCCGATGGCTGTTCTATAAAACCCAATCCGGACAAATCAATTCTCATCCCCCTTTGCTTCATTTTAGGAATAAACCCGGCTTCCGATAAATCCTCCTGATATAGATTACTCATTGATTCAGTAAGTGTGAGCATATTAGGCAAACTTCCATTACCTATCTGAGCCGATATTTTTTCAAACACATCTGTTTTTGGATCCATATCATTTTTCAGGCTGAATATTCTTTTTGGCCAGTCTGAATTTTTAGGATAAACCGCCTTAAAGTCCTCTGCAGATAAGATAGTCTTAGATAGATTACCTGTGAAATCCCAAAATTCAAACAGGTTATCAATAACAATTTTCTCGTCTTGTATCATATAAATTATATTGTGATACAAATTTACATACCAGTCAAAAATCATTGTAGACCAGTAATATTATCATGGATAGTCCAGTGATATTACAATCCTGATACTATTCTATAAATTACCTTATTTCTATTATAAAGTTATATAACAGAAATTCGTACATCTAATTTTTCAAATTAAAACATATGAAAGTTTTTCTGACCGGAGTTACAGGTTATATAGGTGGTTCAGTAGCAAAAATATTAATCGATGCAGGTCATCAGGTGACCGGCGTGGTGCGCAGCAAAGAAAAAGCAGATGCTGTTTTATCACTGGGAATTACACCCGTAATTGGTACATTGAATGATACAGAAATATTAATCACACAGGCTAAAAAAGCAGACGCAGTTATTAACACAGCCAACTCTGATCACAGAATTGCTGTTGAAACTTTTATTGAAGCACTGAAAGGAACGGGAAAGGCCTTTATTCATACTTCCGGATCAAGCGTTGTGGGTGATGATGCCCGCGGTGACTCAACATCTGCAGAAATCTTCACTGAAGAAACCCCATTTAAACCAATGGATATCAGAGAAGAAAGAGTCGCTATCAATGATCTGGTGCGTCGTGCAGGAGTTAATAGCTGGGTCAGATCCATAGTCATTGTACCAACAATGGTATATGGTGATGCTTTGGGGCTGGATGTCCAGAGTGATCAGTTGCCAGTGATCTTTAGAAAATCAAAAGAAGCGGGTGCTGGCATCTATGTTGGAAAAGGGCTTAACCGCTGGTCCAATGTACATATAGCAGATTTAGCCAATTTATATCTTCTTGCCCTGGAAAATGCAGCTTCAGCCTCTTATTTCTATGCTGAAAATGGAGAAGAGTCTTACGGCGATATTGCCGGATATGTCAGCCATGCACTGGGATTTGGCGGTAAAACGATCAGCTGGCCGGTAGCAGAGGCAATAGCTGAACTGGGGGACTGGGCAAGATTTGCCATAGCTTCAAACAGTCGTGTCCGCGCTGTGCATGCCCGTAAATTATTGGGATGGAAACCTGCAGCTCAATCTGTTTCAGAGTGGATTGCTTCAAAAGCAATTTAATTCAGCATTCTGCAGGATACAGAATGCTGAAGATATAATCTTACTGGAATAGATAAATGTCCATCATTTCCTTTACAATACGTTCAAAGACGATTTTTGCCTCACCATAATTACCCGTATTAACCAGGTTATTAAAGTCTTGTATCTGTAACCTGTGTGCATGCCCTTCAATGCTGTTACTATCCAGAACAGCATTGAGTTTTTCACTTATAGCAGGGCTGACAGAATAATACATTTCAACGAGCGGGCCGTTATCATTGTATTTTAACAGATATTCATCCCGGAAATGAGTATTCAGATTTAAACTATCCGGATGAGAATAGCTTTTGCTTATATTTTCAGTATGATGACCAACCGATCTTGGATCAGTTGGAGAACATGTCGGAGGACAAGGCATAGTGAAATCAAACACATCCAGACCATCCCCCCATGAATTTACGGCTTCAAAAACAGGCTTGTTTTTGATAGATATATCTGAGATAGTATCATCATAACCAAAATTAAAATTGATACCCACACATCCTTCGGTATCCAATAAAGAGAGCAGACTTCTGATCCCAATAAATGAACCACGCATTATTTTATTATAATTATGATGAGGGTAGTAAGCACTGAATCGTAAAGTATGATTGTATAAAAGCTCCCAGCTCCTCTCCAGACTTACCCAGGTACCCTTATCAGTCAGATAACCCTTATACTCTACCATAATATTCGGAATAGAGAGATGCATTGAAGTTATATTGCATGGCATCAGCAGCAATACTCTTGATTCAGGATCATCCGCATTTTCAAAACCATACATAAATCTGATTCCGGAAATCTTATCAGAATGCTCAAAAGACTTCAAAATAGTCTCTTTTGAAAGATATACAGCAGTCTTTTCCTCAGGAAATCTCTGCTTAAATCCACTTTTCAAATAATCCGACAGCTCCACACTAATCCTTTGGCCTACATCCTGTGCAGCTCTTTTGGTAGCAATAGTTTGTGTTTGCATAATCTGGTTTGTTAAGGTTTGAGTTGTTTTGTCTATTAAAGCTAAAACAATTATTCCATTGAATAATGGAATCCGATCTACTAAATTCAACTAAAAAACATTCCTGTTTAGTGTACGATGCATTAGAAAATACCGTGCAGACCTGTATGTTAAATTAAATTATGCAATTAATGCGTGCTATTAATGCATGCTATTGATACGGATACTCGCCTTAATCAGCGCCAGCGCTTTAATATGTTTAAGGTGCATATCTTTTGGGGAGTGATTGATATGCTGACTGACTAACCTGACATATTCCACTCCAAGATCAGATTTCTGAATATATCTTACCATAGTGGCATCATCCCCGTCTATATTTACAGAAAGCAGATACATTTCACCATAGAAAATCCCATCTTCAATATTCCTTACTTTTTTATAAATAGCGATATCTCCGCTTTTCAACAAAGGATACATACTATCCCCTTTGATATGCAGAGCACCATCACTTTTAGGAAGGCCAGGTATAGTGATATAATCTATTATACTTCCATGCCCTTCAAATAGATCAACCAGACTTAACTGTGCACTACTATCATACAGTGGTACCCCCTCATCCTTTCTATGCTCTGTTTGAATGACCGGCTGTCCCGCAACAGGTTTTAAAGTTTCTGTTTGAATGACCCTCATCGGGCCCGAGTTATTAAACATCCACTCCAGACTTATTTCGAGTTCATTACACAATCTGACTATGAAATCTACCTTTGGAATAATTTTACTCCGGTAATTCCTGATATTGGTTTCACTCGTTCCCATTTTAGAAGCGAACCTCGAGTTATTATCATCAAAAAATTCTACTGCGATATCGTTTACTTTTTTGATTATATCCATTTCAATTCAGGTAATTTATGCCAATTGGCAAATGTAGATAAATATGCAAACAGATAGCAACAGATATCTTGAAATACAACTACCTTCTTTTCAACTCCTAACCTTAAAAAATCAGCTTCTTTTAATTTTTAAATCAAATTGCACAAATTTAACCCAGATATTATTCTAATAATCTACCTTTGCACGCGCTAAAACAGCGTATATCAACAAGAATATCAATCTTAATACAGCTGTAAAATCTCCCCGGATCATTTTATAAATGATTGAACGGAGAATTGCCTACAGAAAAAATATTATAAAACAACATTTCCCTTTCGCAATGAGTAAGTTTCTATATGGAATTGATTTTGGAACAACCAATTCTGCTCTTTCTATTTATGATGAAGAAAAAAATGAAATCATCAGTACAATTACAGTCCCTTCCCTGTTGTATTTTCAACAGGAACAAAGTGCAACACAGCCATTAAACTATGTAGTAGGTGAAAACGCCATTGATGCTTACCTGAGTGATGGTATGAAAGGCCGGTTTATCAAATCCATCAAGCAAATCTTATCAAGAAGCAGCTTTATAGAAACACGGATACATAACAAAAGATACAATGCATCAGATCTTGTCGCATTAATTCTTAAGGATCTGAAGACCAAAGCAGATGAAATTATTGGATACGATTGTCAGAAAGCAGTTATCGGAAGACCTGTATTTTTTGATGATGACAGTACATCAAAAGATACACTTGCGCAAACCCGTTTAAGTAAAGCAGCAGAAAATGCAGGCTTTAATGAAGTACGTTTCCAGTTTGAACCTATCGGAGCTGCATTTGCCTACGAGAAGACTATCAAAAAGAAGGAAAAGGTACTTGTAGCCGATTTAGGTGGAGGTACAACAGATTTCACTTACCTGATTCTCGACCCGGATAATGTAGGCAATAAAGACAGAAGAAATGATATGATTGCTTCCGGTGGTATTTATATTGGCGGTGACAGTTTTGATTCAGCATTTATGTGGGATAAAGGGACACCTTACTTTGGTAAAAACACTTTATATGAAGCCACTCCAGGCAAAATCCTGACCGTTCCGATGTCACTTTTTGCCAATATCTGTACCTGGGACAAAATGAACTTTTTCAACGGACTCAGAATACAGAAAGACTTACAGGATTATTATCATTATTCTAAAAAAGACCGCAAATTTAAAAACCTGATCACCCTTATTGAAAACAACCTGGGTTATTCCGTATTCCGTTCTATAGAAAAAACAAAGATCACCCTGTCAGATGAGCCGGTATCTCAGTTTAGCTATTCCAATATGGAAATAGAGATCGATGAAGAAGTTTCTAAAGAACAATATGCTGCTGTAATCGAAAAAGATATTAATAAAATCAGTGTCTATCTGGATGAGTTCATGCTGAAAAACAACATTAAAGCAGAAGAGATCGACAGTTTGTTTCTAACTGGTGGAAGCTCACTGGTTGGAGGTGTACAAAACCTGTTCAGAAATAAATTCCCTCACATCCCGGTAAACTCAGGAGACAACTTTACCAGCGTTGCAAAAGGACTGGCTTATAGCGGTTATTTGTTTGATGCCGACTAAGCTGAGCTGGAATTCGAACACAAGAAGCCAAGTAATAATCCTGTATAATAAACTGAGCTGATTTTCATTAAAACTGCCTATGATACTTATCATAGGCAGTTTTTGTTTTATACAACAAAAATACCCGGGTTTTTCTTCTTCAGCATACCGGAATAAAAACAGCACATCTAAATCAAATCCCCTGTTCTTTGTAACGATATCTAAAACGTATTACACTGATAAACAGAATACAAACATTTTACATTCTACTAAAATGAACAGAAAATGAACGGGAACAACCTTTATTGTTTTTCATTGGTTTGCCTAATTTCATATAGCAAAACAAGCATTTATGAAAACAACAGCTAACAAAAAGTTACAAGCCTTCCGTGTCGGCAGATGGCTTCCATCCGATCAGACTATCCTGGAAAAATGGTTAAATGATTTAATTGCTGAAGTCGAAAAGGATAAACATCCTTTGCTCCCTGTAATTGAAGAATTTAAGGAATTAATAGAAGATGATCCGGAAATCTTTATGTGGTTCCATCTCATGTTCGAGGAGGTTCCGCGCAAACCGCCTTTTAATAACAATCCCGCCGGACAACCACAGGTCAGAAACTATCATTTGATGTTAAGGCTGATCAACAGAATAATGACCAAAGCCCCGGAATTCAATGAAACAGGATTGGTCGGTTTTCCTATTAACGCTATTCTGGACTGGTCTATGGGTACTACCGCCGGTTATGCCGCTTTTTTAAATGAAAAAGTCAACTGGCAATTAAAGAGAATCCTGACCGAATGGTCAATTTTTCTGTGCTCCAATGATTCAAAGTATGTATTGAATGAAGATCCTAAAACAGGATGGTTTGGTGCAGATGCTAAAAAAGCAATGCCCGATTTTGATAAAGAATTTAAATGCGACCCCTCCCTGCCCTATCACGGATTTAAATCCTGGGATGACTTCTTTACCAGAGAATTCAGAGACGGCCAGCGGCCTCTGGCAGATCCGGATAATGATGCCGTTATAGCAAATGCATGTGAATCTGCGCCCTACAGAATCGCCCATCAGGTAAAACAGCATGACAAATTCTGGATTAAAGCACAACCATATTCCCTGGAACATATGATGGCCAATGACCCACTGCTGGAAAATTTTATCGGAGGAACAGTTTATCAGGCTTTTTTAAGCGCTTTAAGTTATCATCGCTGGCATAGCCCTGTAAGCGGGAAAATTGTAAAAGCCTATGTACAGGATGGTACTTATTATGCCGAGGCATTGTCAGAAGGCTATGATCCTGCCGGTCCGAATGACTCACAAGGCTACATCACTGAACTTGCCACAAGAGCGCTGATATTTATAGAGGCCGATAATCCTGCGATCGGGCTGATGTGTGTCATGCCAGTTGGAATGGCCGAGGTTTCTTCCTGTCAGATTACAGTTTATGAAGGTCAGCATGTCAAAAAAGGAGAACAACTAGGGATGTTCCATTTTGGAGGTTCTACTCATTGCCTATTCTTTGGACCACAGGTCAAACTGGTATTTGATATGCATGGACAGACTCCGGGGCTTGATTCCAGCAATATTCCATTAAAATCAAAAATCGCAACTGTGATAACCTAGAAAAAAAATCAGATCAAGACCTAATCACAAAAAAGAAACACCTTGGATTAATTCATTTTATCAAGGTGTTTTTTTGCTTAAAGAGTTCATATTGTTCTGATGATTATTTTCAATTCGACACAAGTATAATTTTGCCTCTGGAAATTTTGCAAAAAACATCAACATAACTTCAATCACATTGTTTATGGTTAATGGATGTGATACTTGATTCTAATATATATAGAGATGATATTCTACTTAGATCGAAATATTTTGATCTTCTGAATGATTATTTAATCAAAACAAATTCCTCAATAGTCCTCCCACAAATAGTACTTGATGAAACTAAAGAGCTGTATTTAAGAGCACTTCAACAACGACAATCTAAAATTCGTACTAACATAAATGAATTAAATTTAGCATTAATAGATAAAACAATACATAATTCACCACCTACGATTGATATTAATTTAGAGGTTGAAAAATATGAGCTTTATATCAAGCGGCGTCTTAATATTAAAAAGGAAAAAGTCATTCCCATTAATAATGATTTTCTTCCTGAGATTATTAAAAGGTGTATCAAGAGACAGAAGCCGGCAGGAGAAAAATACGAAGCTAGAGATACATTAATTTGGCTAACTATTAAACAATACTGTGAAAATACTCATCAAAAACAAGTTACTTTAATTAGTAAAAACCATAGTGATTTTGCTGGATCAGATAAGAAAACATTAGAGAGATCTCTAATAGCCGAATGTGATTTATTACAAATCAGAATAAATTATTTTCAATCTGTCGAAGAATTTATTGCTGCACACGCAACTGAAATTAGTTTTATAAATGAAGATTGGCTTGCAGAAAATCTAGATTTCGAAGTCTTAAAAACAGATGTATTTGATTCCCTGAATAACAGTAATAAAAAAACTGTTTATTCTTATTTCACACAAAAAACAAAGAACAAACAATTAATCTTCAAACCATTATTAATTCAACCCTATGATGATGATTTTTTCATATATGAAATGATCGACAATAGCATTATTGTCAATGCCATTATTAAAGCAGAATTAAAAATTGAATTTAAATATATCCCCGAGGATTCTTGTAAAACCATAGAGCATTTTAATTGCTATAGCCAAAACAAAGATCAAATAATTACGATTGAATATTTATACGTTGCATTGCATATCATAATCACTGTAAAGAACAGAAAAACATTTAAGCAAGAATTGAGTAGTCTACAAATAATTAATTAATCTTCATAACCAATTATAATTTCACAAAAGAATAATCAATGCTTTTACCATTTCCTGAAATAGTTGCTTTCAGATCTTTGCCGGATACCTGATATACAATTTTTTTAGGGAAATCATGTTCCGCATTCTCGCAGACAAAACCAGTTGAAGTAATTGAGCTCAGCTTAAAATAAACAAGACCTTTATTTTCTTTGACATCGGCGACATAAAAAATCTGATCATCTTTCACGAGCAAGCTGAGCTTTTCAACAAAAGTCGTGTCATTTCCTTTAATCACTACCCCCTGCCCTTTAAACCGGGAAGCAGACTCTTTCACCCAGCTTTCTGTAGCTGTCTGGCCAGGTTTAACATTAGTACGCTTCCATTTCCCGATCAGCCATTCCAGTTTTTTCAGCGTAGGTTTTGCTCCCGTCTGTTTGTTGCCCCCGTTCTGTGCTTGTCCGTAAACACTGGTACTGATTATAAAAATCAGAGCCGTAGAAAATAGTCTTAGGTTCTTCATTGTCCTTTTTTATTAAAGATAACAGCTATTTAAGCAAAATCATATCTGAAATATTCCTGAATCAAAATCTCTTAATCTCTAATTCGGCTTTATCATGCATTAAAAACCAATAATTCAATTTTACATTAAAACAAGAACAAATAACACGTATTTTATTTTTCTACAATAAATATGTTTTTCATTACATTTATTAAAAGTTTATTAAATTAAACAATAACAACATTTATCAAAAATCTAACCTATCAAAACATAAACTATGAAAAACACAAAAATTGCAGGAATCACGCTGGCCCTAAGCAGCCTTTTTTTACTGACAAATTGTAAAAAACAGGCCGAAAGTCCGCTTTTACAGAATGATTTAAAAACTTCAGGTACTCAGACCAATGCCGTAAACACCTTAGCCTTATTATTTAACGGAGATGCCTCCAATGGCAGCAGCAATGTCTGGAAAGACATCAATGTGGAACAAACCGGAACTGTTACGACAGTCAATGACGAAACAGGAACACTATGCTGGAGTTTCAATAAACCAATTGGAAGCCATCGTGCAGAAGGGCATGGGGCAAAGAATTTCCAGGCTGTTGAAGGATCAGATATTTATATCGGATGGACCAGCAAATTATACATTCCGCTCACTTTAAAAACTGAAGCTGTATTTCAGTGGAAAGCCTATCCTACTTCTAAAGCAAAAGCGAATCACCCGCTGATGCTGCGCACAAATAATGGCAGATTAGAATTACAGCATTTTGATGAAAATCATACCGCTACAGTTCCATGGTCAATTGCGCTAACTTCCGGTACCTGGCAACAATTTGTTGTCCGCATGAAAGTATCAGAAGATGACACAGTTGGTTTTATAGAATTCTGGTATAATGGAGTTCAGCAAACCTTTACCAATGGCAGTAAAAGACTAAAATGCAGAACATTGGATAGCGACTACTGCGATCCGAAATGGGGTGTATATGGTGGCGACTCTTCAAAGGTAACTCACGTGGTAAAGAAAATACGCATTGCCTCAACCTATGCTGACGCAGCTCAGTAATAACTGTATTCATCAGGAAAATAAAACTACCAGTTTAACCCGGCCTGCTAATAATTAGCAGGCTTTTTTTTTGATCTGATACCACACGTTAAAAAAGCCTTAATAGTTATTATCCAGAATCTTTTGCAACACAGCCTGTGACTGGCTTAGTTTTTTACTTTTAATGGCTTTAAATAATTGCTCATGCAAATGATGATTCATAGCAAAACGGCTGATTCCCTGTTTCTCTCTGGCACTAAAGAAATTACGCATGATCAGCGTAAAACTATAATATAAATCGGATAATACCGGATTGGCAGAAGCCCTGGCAATAGCCGTATGAAAAGCAATATCTGCATCAGCACAAGACTGGGCATCTTCGGCCTGAATAGCTGTTTTACGATTCTCCAGGCATTGTTCAATCTCTAAAAGCTGTTCATCTGTACGATTTTGCGTAGCGAGCTTTACAAGCTCCTTTTCCAGTAATCTTCTGACTGCGTTGACATCATCAAAATCGGCCCGTCTTAACCGCTGTTCAATACTGACCTCCTGAAAACTATTATTGACAAAAGTACCAGATCCCTGCTGTACTTTCAAAATTCCTGAAATTGCAAGCGTTTTAATGGCTTCCCTGATACTTGACCGGCCAACACTGTATAATTTCATCAGCTCAGGTTCAGATGGAATCTTCTCCCCTGCTTTATATTTTCCCTGAGAGATATCTTCCTTAATCAGATTGATGACCTTTTCGTAAAGTTTGATGGAGTTGCTCAAAATAATTGCTTTGCAACAAACATACGATGTTTATTTTAAACATCATAAAAACAGACCTAAATATTAATAGTTTTTAGTTTGTCTGCAACAAGATATAGCCATTAATTCAAGTTTACCACTGCAAAATGATCATTGACCACAAACATATGATGTTAAATCAAACATATGATGTTTTATTATGAATTTTCAAATATGCATTCTATATTTGCCTTATATTAATCTAAAAAGATATGACAACTACAAGACGCGGATTCATTTCCACAGCATCTTTATCAACTTTCGGTTTGGTAACAGCAGCAACAAGCTTAGATTTATTAATTCCCAAAAAGGCTGAGGCAGCAGTAAAATCAACAGTAAAAAATGGCTATGAAGGCCCACAAGCAGAATTGGAAGATTTCGTATACGACATTGAAAACGGCAGTAAAGGTTGGGTTGGCCCTGGTGGTACAGCTAAGGAAGCCACCGTCGAAGAATTTCCGGTATCCCAAAGTATTGCAGGAGTAATTATGCGGTTAAATCCAGGCAGTTTCCGTGAATTACACTGGCACTCTATCGCAGCAGAATGGGCCTATGTTTTGGAAGGAAGTGTACGTACAACCGTTGTTGCTCCGGATGGAACTACAGCAACAGATGATTTCGAAAAAGGTGATATCTGGTATTTCCCAAAAGGCCACGGACATTGCCTGCAGTGTATAGGTAATAAATCATGCCTGTTCTTATTGGTCTTTGACAATGGTCACTTTTCTGAATTTGGAACGTTCAGTTCAACAGACTGGATAAATCATCTCTCTCCTGAGATACTGGCACGCAATTCCGGATTACCGGCAAGTGCATTTGCATCTTCCCCTCATAAAGAGCTTTATATTGGTACAGGTAAAATAGCCACAGCCACAAAACCACAAAACATAGATCCAAATATACCACCGAGTTACGCTGCCCATAAATTCCGCATGGAGACCGATGGTGTTTATCAAAAATACCATGGCGGTTCTACCAGAAAAGTATCTGTTCAGGAATTCCCTATTCAAAAGACATTAACTGCTTTAAGGATGGACATTGAACCGGGAGCAATCCGTGAATTGCATTGGCACCCCAATGCTGACGAATGGCAATATGTTATGAGCGGACAGGGAAATCTGAGTATTTTTGGTTCACATGGACGGGTAAAAACAATGCCCTACAAAAAGGGTATGGTTTCGTTTATCAAACAAGGTTTTGGCCACTATATAGAAAACACCGGTACTGAAACCCTCAAATTGATTATTGTTTTCAACTCTGACGAATATCAGGATATATCACTCAATGACTGGCTGGCATCTAACCCGGCACAACTGGTAGAGGATCACTTCGGCATTACCCCGGCACAAACAGCTGTACTGGCAAATCATAAAAAAGGAATCTTTTAATCAACCTCATAAAAAAGCCCCCGATCTGCATGCAGGCAGACCAGGGGCTCGAATCAATAAACCAAACTATCAATAAGCCCCAACTTCTGATAGGGCAGCAAATGGCTGTCCATCATAAGAAGATTTGGCAATTATTTTATAATAACGGAAGTTTTGCGGTGATGGCAGATTAATATACTGCGCACCATTAACATTAGCCAGCACATAAGATCCCGCAGAAACAAACGAAGATCCATCAGTGCTATATAAGATCTCAAGATCTTTCACAGCTCTTTGTAAACCATTTCTCTGTGTAATACTAATACCCGTTACCTGTTTAGCAGCCGCCATATCAATAGTAAAAGAGTGCGGATAAGCAGCTGTTGTACCAGAATATTGTGAATGCCAGTAAGTATTGATTACTCCATCAATCAGGTTGGCAGATTTACCATCCTCCTGTGAAGTCTCCTGCGAGCTTACATTGATTACACTCCATCCTGTTTTACTGAATTCATCTCTGCTGCTGAAATTCAATACCGGAATATTATTTACAAATTCATAGTTATAAATTGTTTCAGTGACATTTCCATTATCATGAACCAGTTTTACTTTCAGCTCATAAGGATTACCGTCTTTATATTTAAGCTCGGAAATCGGCATTTCAACATAAAAACTATCCAGTCCGATCGCCTTGGATTCCCAGGTAGTTGCATTATAATCTTTATTGACGCCTGTACCTTCATTGTTGACATTCGGGTCATTATAATAAACCACACTGTTAACCTTTACATCAGAAGTAAATCTGCCTGAAACCACAATTGCAGCTTTGCCAGCGTCGTATTTCGCATGAATCTTACTAATTGATGCTTTAACAGCTCCATAACGGGGCTTATCATCTTTATTAAAGATCTGGTTTACATTTAAAATAGCAGCATCTGTAGCTGTTAAAAAAGTTTTAGAGATTCCCAGTGTACCATTACCAGCCCACATCAGCGCCATACCCAGCGTTGCATTTTCTGATACTTTCTGGCAGTTATGCGGCAAATTAAGACCATGTCCTAATTCATGCATCATTCCACCAAACCAAACGCTGAAACGTTTGCCGTCAGCATCAGTTTTTCCCAGGTTTTTAATATCCAGCCCTTCATAATCCAGTGCATAACACCATTTTCCTGTTCCATAAAATGGTCCGCCACTTGGTGTTCCATCCGCTTTAAATTCATAACGTGGTATAATAACCAGAGTATGTGCACTTGTATTTTCTGTCGGATGTGCGGTAAAATATGCATTGATCTCTTGTGAAACCGCACCACTTCCACCAGAATACGGATAACCGCTTTTTGGTTTAGTACCTCTGATTACAATAATTTTCACCCCTTTTGTCAGGCTTGTAAATAAGCCAAAAGTTTTATCTGCATAACCGTTGCGGGTCATTTCATCTTTATAGAATTTTTGTCCCCAAAGCATCAGATCACTTAAACGTTTCTGATAACCCGGTAAAGTATCCAGATCATTCGGTATAAAATAGACAAGATTAAGGTTATGGATATGATCGCTGCTATATCCATCAGCAGTAGTTACTGAGTCGGCTTTCGCACTGCCACCACCTGGTCCTGCGGTGTCCGTGACTTTCTTACAAGCCATAAAGCTGATTAGTACCGGAATTAATAGTAATAGTTTTGTTTTCATAAGTAAAATGGTTAGGTGTATGATAGCTTACTAAAGCACAACACTTTAGTTAACTGTAATCTATAGATAACTATAAAAAACATGCATCATAAATGATACACAAACGTTTGTTCTACGGAAAAAACATTGTTGCATTTCCTCCTCTTTTTCCATCAAAACGTCCTAATAAACAATATAATCCACGGTATTAATAGAAATTTCAAAACGGAAACCATCAAAACCAGCCTGAAAACTAATGATCATCCGGGCTGTTATCATTTGATAAAAGATAACTACAGCTCAAATGACCATATCAAACGTTTGCGCAAAATTTTATGCCGCATGGCTGTTGATTGGAATTCCTGTTCAGACCAGTACCATAATTGCCCATAAAGAAGCTACAGAAATAGCTACCCATAATAAAACTCCCTGAGCAAAAGGTTTGATCCCAACAGCGCCGATAACCTGAAATGATAACCCGCTCCCGATCAGAAACAGTGTTAAAGTCAATCCCACCTTAGCCAGAGAAACCAGATAAGGTGCCAAAGTTTTCACACCCGGCAGATAGGTATTTGCCAGCATTGCCAGAATAAACAAGCCGATAAAGTAAGGGATTTTAATCTTTTTCTGATCAGTTTTAAAAAGAAAAGCAGTACCAAGCGCTACAGGAATAATCCATAATGCACGCGCCAGTTTAACCGTCGTAGCGATTTGTAACGCCTGTTCCCCGTATTTACTGGCTGCTCCTACTACAGAACTGGTATCATGAATAGCTATTGCACACCATATTCCAAACTGGTTCTGTGTTAAATTCAGCATATGGCCAATACCGGGAAATATAAATAAGGCTGCAGAATTCAGTATAAATACAATTCCAAGCGCAGCTGAGATCTCCTTTTCCCCGGCTTTCATGACCGGAGATAGCGCAGCAATAGCACTTCCTCCGCATATTGCTGTGCCTGAAGAAATCAGGAAGGAGGTTTTACGTTCTGTTTTAAATAGTTTACCCAGAATAAAACCCAGTATAAGCACACCAAATATAGAAGCTACCGTGAATAAAAAGCCTTCCCTGCCTGCTGCCAGCGCAGATGAAAGATTCATCCCAAAACCCAGTCCGACTACCGCTAATTTCAACAGCCAGTTAGTAGCCCGATGATTCAGGTGCAGAAATGGATGTTCCATAATCTGGGCAACGATCAGCCCCAGCAGTAAAGCCAGCGGTGGAGACATGAATGGTAGCAGACAGCATAATGCTGCAAGAATAAATATAATTTTACGGGTGGTTAGACTCATTTGCATAATCTTTGTGTTTTGTGCAGCAAAGATGTCCCAAATAGCCAGACAGGTCAAATTGATAAAACTAATCCCCCATTACTTCAGGTTATGAGCCAATTGTGCATGGCGAAGAAAAACTTCTGACAAACCATCCGGTTTACCATGAAGCTGAATGAAATAAAAATAGCGTTCTATGTTTAATCCGGCTACGTCAATGATCCTTAATGTTCCACGCTGCAGCTCATCTGTTAAGGCATGAACAGAAATAAAAGCCAGACAATGAGAGTGCATCAGATATGATTTGATACTTTCGGTACTGCCCAGCTGAATTTCCACCTTAAGATCAGCAACCCTCATCCCTATCTCTTTTAAAGCATAATCAATGACTTCAAGCGTTCCTGATCCCTGCTCCCGCATTACAAAAGAACTTTCCAGAATTGATTCTTTACTCAGTTCAGATTTTCTGGCCAGCGGATGATCTTTGCCACAAACCAGTACGATTTCATCCCTGATAAACTCGGTATAACTGATTTCCTGATGTTTAGATCTTCCTTCTATGATCCCCAGCTGAATTTCCTTTTCCAGTAAAGCTCTTTCTATCTGTTCAGTATTGCCATTGATCAGTCTGATCTCTATAGCTTTAAACTTCTTCCTGAATCCGGCAAGTATTGGTGCTATAATATATTGAGAAACTGTGGTACTGGCACCGAGATACAAAATCCCCTCTTTTTTATGAACCAGCGCGTTCATATCAAAATCAATATTCCTGTAAACATCAAACAAGGCTTCTGTATGGCTTAGTAACAGTTCTCCTGCAGCGGTCAGTTGTATTTTATTGCCTTTACGCTCAAACAATTTATTATCATATTGCTGTTCCAGTTCATTGATATGTTTGGTAACAGCAGGCTGCGTAATAAATAATGCGGCCGCAGCTTTGGTAAAACTGAGCCTTCTGGCAACGGTATAAAAAACCTCTAAACGAAAGTCTGACATAGACTGCCAAGGTCTTAATAAAACAGCAATAAACGAAATAACCAGGCCATCCAAATTATAATGCTGGCGGACAATATATTTATCTAACAAAATTTTCCGCTACATTTACAAATTAATAAGCTATTTCTGCAAACATCATTAACCTGCAAAGCGGATAAGCGAGAGAAAGAACTAAAAAACGAAATGAAGAATAAGCAAGTCTCCTTTATAATCATTCTGGTAATCATTGCATTCTTTATTGTGCTGCTGCTAAGAACCTCTTATATACATTATACCGGACAAAAAACACTTCAGGCTACCAGTCTGCTGAGAGATGTTAATAATGAGCAGATCTATAAACTGGACACCATTAACATGGGACTTCAGGAAGCCGAAAACAACTTTAGAATGTACACCTCCCTTTGGGATAAACAATATTTCATAAAGTATAGTAAAGGAATACAACGTGTTTCTGCCCTGCTGGAGAGCTTTTCCAAAGATGAAATGAAAGATGTTTCTACAGACATATCAAATGATCTGGCTAAAAGAAACAAACAGATTCTGCTTTACGCCAGCATTAAAAAGATGACGGATTCCCTGATGTCTGTCAACTTAAAAACAGATACTTCAAGAAATCCGATTCCGGCGATTGTATTTAAAAGATCTCCCAGACCAGTAGTTAAAAAGACTATCAGAACTGAGGTTATCGCCCCGGTGCCCGAAGTTAAAAAGACAAAATTCTTTCAACGTTTAAAAAGCGCGATCCTCAATAAAGGAGATAAAAAAGATACAGCTAAAACAAGTAAGATAGAAACTGTCACTGTCGAAGCTACTGAAAACGATAATGTTTACAGTAAAAAACAGATAGACGAAATCGAAAAATTCTACAAAAATATTTTTGAAAATCAGAGAGGAAACCATAAGCTGCTAGCTGAGAATGAGCGTTCTATTTTAAAGTTGAATGAACGGATTCTGGCTAATATCAAAGTCATGTTCAGTGAGTTCAGTGACAGGGAACGTCAGCTGCAGGAAAATAGAAGAGCTTCATTCAGAAGTCAGGCCCAGCACTCTTTAGAAGTTCTCGGTACTTCTGTAAAAATCAACTTCCTGATTAATGTATTCGCTATTGTAATCATTGTCTCCCTGCTGATTTCGTTATATATTGCTTACAATAAAATTGTACAGGCCAGCAAACTGGCTTCAGAACAGGTAATTGTTAAATCCAGATTTTTCACCAGTATAAGTCACGAAATGCGTACGCCCCTGAATGCAATTCTGGGCGCAACGGAACAGCTTAAAGCAACCCCGTTAAACACAGAACAGGAAGCTATGGCCAATTTACTGGAAACCTCTTCTTCTATGTTATTGTCTGCGGTAAACGAAATCCTCGACTTTTCACGTCTGGAAACCGGAAAACTATCGCTTTCGAAAACCCCTTTTCATTATAAGACTATTCTGCATGAAATCGTTGCTGCTACCGCTGTACTGGCAAATCAGAAGGGTCTGAAATTGATTCTGAATCAAAAAGACGCACCTGATTTACTGGTAACCGGAGATCCTTATCGTCTGAAACAGATCCTGGTCAACCTGATTGCCAATGCCATTAAATTCACCGACAAGGGCGAAGTGTTGGTAAAAGTAAATACAAAAAAGACCGAAGCCGGTCATATCCAGCTATATATAGAGGTTAGCGATACCGGAATTGGAATTTCAGAAAAAGAACTGCCGTTTATTTTTGATGAATTTTCGCAGGTCATGAACAACAAACGCATGGACTGGCAAAAAGGCTCCGGCCTGGGCTTACCTATCTGTAAAAAACTGGTAGATCTTCATCATGGTAAAATTACAGTAAACAGTACCCTGGGCAAAGGATCTACGTTTTATCTGGAATTACCTTACCCTATTACAGAACAGACACAGGAAGATTTAACAGAAACAGAAAGTCTGGTTTCACAGGCCGATCGTTTCAAAAATATCCATTTACTGGTCGTAGATGATGCAAATATGAATCTTCTGGTGATTAAAATGATATTCAATAAGCTTGATATTAGTTTTGATACGGCCACCAATGGCGAAGATGCTTTAAAGGCATTTGATCAAAAACATTACGATATGGTCCTGACTGACATTGAAATGCCAGGAATGGACGGAGTTGAACTGACCAAAAAAATCAGGGCACATCAGGATAGCAAAAAATGCGGAACACCGATTATAGCTATAACCGGCCAGATATCTCCGGAGTCTCATCAGAATTATATTTCTTCTGGTCTGAATGACTACCTGGTGAAACCCTATAAAGAGAAAGAACTGCTGGAAAAAATCCTCGATTATCTTCCTTAACTCTTTTTTCATCTTCTTTAACCTTTTTTCAATGGAACCAGGGTTCCTGAAACTTATACCGGCAATCAGCCGGTATAAGTTTCAGGTCGTGATTACCCGACTGCTGATCCGGAAGAAACTGAGCTTAAAATTGCTCAGCACCGACACGTATCATGGAGAGTTGTGACAGGTCACCCGAGGTTCGGGGTTGGTATAGGGTTGGTATACCCCCGGGGTATACCAACCCTATACCAACCCCGAACACTTACACTGTTTTGCATTATCAGCGGGGCATCCGGGTAGCGCAGCCCAATATCCAAACAACAAACTCATAATCAAACAGATACAAAAAACACAAAACTAACAATAGTCGAATTTTTCAAATTTCTCGTTGCAGAATGTCTCAGGGTTGGGCAATTATTCCTATAATTACGCTACCTATTATGAAAAACACAAAACAAAAAATCATTGACACCGCAATAGAAATCTTCAATGATGACTATTCCAGCACACTTGAAAAAGTGGCAGAGCGGTCTGAAGTTACCAGGAGAACACTTCACAGATATTTTACAGACAGAAGCGATTTGCTTAAAGCCTGCCAGCTCGAAATGCAGGAAAACTGCGGAACCAGTATTGCGAAAGCAATCAACAGCTCGGAAGATCCGCTGATGCAGTTAGAACAGGTTTTATACGCAGGTATAGACTGCGGATCAAAATACTCCTTTCTGCAAAAATTGTATCAGCAGCAGGATGATCTGTCTCAAAAGAAAGACGAGGGTTACGATGCGTACGATGACATTTTTAGTCAGACTATGTCCATCATTCTGGAGCTTCAGCAACAGAAAGTAATCAGTTCAAATCTCACACTTCCGTGGATCAGCCTATTTTTAAACGGTATCATCACGACCACAATCCTGTCTTCGACTACAGGATCAGTAGCCAGAAATGACATTAAAAATTTCGCCTGGTACTCTTTCAGTAAGGGAATTGGAATTGATCCCGGAAACAACTGATTAACATCCTGAATTTTAAACCGCAAATAATTAGTATACAATTATTTGCGGTTTAAATATTTTTTATCCTTAACTTAATATAACCAAATCAGTCTATCTTAAAAAGGAGGTTATATGAACATGGTTCAAAAAATTGAGCATTGGGGTGATGTCCATCATACCAAATGGCTCGACGTAGTCCGGATTGGACTCGGCTTATTGATTTTAGGTAAAGGTATTGCATTTATCAGTGATACCGGGGTCCAGCAGGAATGGATTATACAAAATAACACACTCGGATTTTCAGGATTAATGGCTTTTGTTGTATTACATACGGTAGCCTTTGCCCACTTGGTTGGTGGCTTGCTGATCCTGATTGGTCTGGTTACCCGTTTTGCTGCTGTGATCCAGATTCCCATACTCTTAGGGGCTATTTTCTTTGTCAATATTTCTAAAGGATTCTCTTTTTTAAATTCAGAATTGTGGTTATCGATTATCGTATTACTGCTGCTTGTGCTGTTCTGGGTAGTCGGTTCCGGCCCTTATTCTGTAGATAATTATATGAGGACACACCGTCCAAAACCATAAATAAAGCGTACTGTTAAACAGTACGCTTTATTTAATTTACCGGTTTATTGCCCATTCGTTTAACTGCAGATCAGGACTGCCATTGTTGGCGGTGCTAAAAAGACGGTAATATTTACAGGCCGCATGGTTAAAAAAACGTAAATCAGTCATACCCTGAAGCCCGCAGAATAACCGGCAACAAAAAAATCATGTTAACTTTATTATCGATCAGCTTTAAGGCCCCTTCCGGAGCGCCGGAACCAGCTGCGTTGTCAGCGCTTAGGTTCAGATTTATAGTTTTTGTTTATCTTTCCATTCAAAACCGGCATCACAACTTTATTAAAACGTTTTATTTAAATCGGCCAGCACATCCGGAACTGTATTAATACTTAAATCACCCGTTTTGTAATTAACTTATTATCAGACATTAAATAAATATATTCAATACTTTTAAGTTAAAAATAAATTTACAATAAAAACATATCATAACATATTTACTACAAACAACTTAACCTGCAAATCAACTGAACATGAAACTTAACAAACTTTAAAAACAACCTGAATAACCTATTTTAACCTTATTTTTACAGACAATAACGAACCAATTCTTTATATAATTTTTATGCAGGCAAATACCAGGAATAATGCCATATCCCTGCTTGATGATACCGAATTGGTTAATCAGATTAAACAACATAACAAACACGCTTTTGATGAACTTTATAACAGGTTTATCAAAACACTTACAGGTTATGGTCTGCGTTTAACAGATGACGTACAAATTATAGAAGACAGTCTTCATGATGTTTTTGTATGGATCTGGACAAACAGGGCCAAATTTGAGATCCGGTATTCCCTGAAAAGTTATCTGATCAAATCGGTAAGAACAACTATTATTCATAAACTAAAAACACAGCAAAAAAATGTACATACTGATTTTGCAGACAATGAGGAGGAGATATTAAATGATTTCTCTTTTTATAATTCCGTTGAAACTGAATTCATATCAAAAGAAAGCTATAAATCTACAGCGGTGAAAGTGCTGGCTATGCTGGAAACCCTTTCCCCTAAACAAAAAGAACTGATACATTTGCGTTATTATCAGGGAATGAGTTTTAAAGAGATCGCTTCATTATTAAATATCAGTATCAAAGGTTGTTATAAACTGATGGGCAGAGCGATAGACGGATTGCGGCAAAAACATCTGCTAATTTTATTTTTACTTTGGGTATATGGGGTAATTACTTCATGAAAAGCCTCTTATAAATTATAAACGATAAAAATGTCATACCAGGAATATACCACGGCTGATTTTGTTAATGACGAGAGCTTTACCTGCTACGTTAAAGCATCTGATGTGCAGGCAGTTTTATTCTGGGAAAAATGGATTCATGACCATCCATCTTGCCTGGAAAAAGTCAATGAAGCAAAAGAAATCATTGAGCTGCTTTCTTTAGGGAAAGATCCTTTAAAGGAACAGTTTTACGAGAGTCTTAAAAACAGAATAGAAAACACAATTGCCACGCAGCAAACAGCCTATCAGCCGGTTATTAAAAAAAGACTCTCTTTTTTCAGGATAGCAGCTATTATTACAGGCCTGGTTATTGGTGCGGGGCTGCTATTTTATGTCACAAAGAAGCCCGAAAATAATATTTTACTGACCATTTCAGCTCCTTACGGTCAGACAAAAACGCTTTTATTACCTGATAGTTCGACGGTAATCCTCAATGCAAACAGCTCGGTAAAGTATCCGGAAAAATGGGATAAGCAAAACAGAGAGGTCTGGTTAAGCGGTGAAGCTCATTTTCAGATCAGACATATTGAAGAGAAAAATCAATCGCCGGTTCCCTTTACGGTACATGCCAATCTCACAGATGTGAATGTTTTAGGCACCGTGTTTAATGTAGACAGCCATACGGACAGTACACAGGTTACCCTGATAAGCGGAAAAGTAGCATTAAGACTAAAAAATCAATCACTAACCCTGTCTCCGGGCGAATATGCCATTTGTAAAAAAGGAGAAACTGTTTACAGAAAAAAGGCTGATCATCTGGAAAGACTGACATCGTGGACAGACGGAAGATATGTATTCAAAAACACCTCACTATCAGTAGTATGCAATAAACTATCAGCATATTACGGCAAAAAATACATGATCAGGGACAAATCAATCACTGATAAAGAAATTTCCGGTACGCTGGAACTTAAAAATGAAGCTGTTTTAATTCAGACGCTGGCAGCCTTGCTGAATACTACAGTAAAAGAGAATGGCAAGGAAGTTTATATCGGGAATTAATCTGTACCTGGCAGGAATTATCCTGTTTACACTCCTTCATATTTTCAGTGAAGATACGTTTGGACAGCACCAGGTTGTAAATACTAATCAGACGCTGGGCAGTGAACTTGATTTTCTTTCCGGCAGGTATAAGGTTAGTTTTGTTTATGAATCCGGTTTAATCAGTGAAGTAAAGCTAACCGGGTATAAGCGTCCTCAACAGGCCGACCTGGATCTGACTCTAACCCGTTTATTAACTCCGTTAAATCTGTCTTTCAAACAGATTTCCGGCAGCCAGTATATCATCAAAGCCGGGGTCATCCAGAAAAAAAAGGAGCTAAAACCTGTAACACTGAGCCTGGAAGAGGTGGCAATTTTAGGTTCTCATGCCAGTATGCCACGCACTAAACTGCAAACTGCTTTACCTGTAGATATTTTCAATCAGCATACCATTGCACAGACCGGTCAGCTGGAACTGGCTCAGATGCTGCATTACAGTTCTTCCTCTTTCAATTCTTCCAAATATGGCATTAACAATGTAGCTTCTTATGCCGAGCAGTCAACTCTGCGCGGGCTTGGCCCTGATCAGCTTCTGGTACTGATTAATGGTAAAAGGAGACATAATATTGCTGTACTGAATCTGAACAATACGATTGGCAAAGGTACCGCAGGAACAGACTTAAGTGCCATTCCATCGGCCATGATTGAAAGAATAGAAATTTTAAGGGATGGCGCAGCAGCACAATACGGATCGGACGCTATCGCAGGTATTATTAATATTGTATTAAAAAAAGACAAGGGAGGTTTTTATACCACTCAGCTTGGCCAGACCTCCAAAGGAGATGGAACTTATACGCAGCATAGTTTAGGTTATGGTTTTCCACTGGCTACGGGCAAGGGATTTATAGATGTCTCGATGAATTATCAGTACGAGCAGACTACTAACCGCGCAAGAACTTATAACGGATTAGTTTACAGGGCAGTTAGTGATACCTCGGCACTGAGCTCTGTTGATTTTCCGGCACCGGCCGATAAAGTCAGTGAGAATAAACGCAGAGATGATTTACTGGTCAGCGAAAAGAGATTCAACCGTAACCAGGCCCGCTATGGTGATGCAGAAGTCAAAAATATAGCACTTTGGTTTAATATGGAAACGCCGGTAAATCCCAACTGGAAGTTTTATTCATTTGGGGGTTATTCCAGAAGAAGAGCAATAACCTTCGGATTTTATCGCTTTCCAAACTTCTATCCTGCCTCATCCGTACTTTTTCCGGAGGGTTATTTACCCGAATTTCCGGCAGTTTTATCAAATATATCCTTAGCTGCGGGTATAAAAAAAACCAGCCCAACGCAATGGAACATGGATTTCAGTGCTGTTTACGGTTTTAATCAGCTAAAGAGTGAAGCTGTCAATACCGTTAATGCTTCTATGAGTGCATCTTCTCCTTTAGCCTTTAAAGCCGGTGGTACAATTTTACAACAAGGGATTTTGAATCTTGATTTTTCAAAGAAACTGGCACCTGGAATAAATTTCGCTGCAGGGGCAGAATCCCGTCTGGAAAATTACCGGATTATTGCCGGAGATGAGTTTTCTTATCTGGATGCCAACCCGGCAGGAACTCCTCCTGCCCTGCTCAAATTACCAGGAACTAACGGAAGACCTGGCTTTCAGCCCGAAGAGAGGTTAACCAAATACCGGGCTAACCTGGGAGTATATGCCGAAGCAAATATTGATATACTGACCAGTACACTGCTTTCTGCCGCTGCAAGATATGAGCGTTACAGCGATTTTGGTGCAAACCTGTCGGGAAAAATTGCTGTCAGACATAAATTAAGCGATCAGCTCTCTGTCAGAAGCTCCATAAGCCGGAATTTCAGAGCTCCATCCTTACAACAGGTTTATTATGAACAGCAGCAATTCCAGTTCTTCCAGAAAAACGGCCAGTCTGGTGTTTATCTGGTACAGCATTTCCGTAATGACAGCCCTGTATTACAGCAACTTGGGGTACCTAAACTTAAACCAGAAACTTCTTTTAATCTGAGCGCCGGGATTGCCGGGAGCGTGAATTCATGGTTATCTTTTTCTGCAGACTTCTACTATATCCCTATCCGTAACCGGATTGTTGTTTCCGGAAGACTGGACAGCTCTGTTACCGCTTTGAAACCTGTACTGGCCAGTGCTGGCGTTACAGATATGCAGTTTTTCATTAATGCCTTAAATACTTATACCAAAGGACTTGAACTCACAGCCAATTACACGACCGTTACGGGCAGCCAACAGTCACTGACAATTAACGGAACTGCTTCTTTCAGTCAGACCAGGGTGAAGATGAGAATAGCGAATCTGCCACTTTCCGGTGGTGGAAATATCCCTGGCAGCAGTTTACTTCCGCGTATAGATATTGGTATTATTGAAAAAGCCCAGCCCAACAATAAAATGATCATTTCCTGTATATATCAGCTAAATGCTTTCAATTTCCTGCTGCGCAATACCTGGTTCGGACAGGTAGCTGCATGGGAAAATGATCCGGTCTTTGATCAGACTTTTGGGGATAAAGTAGTTACGGATTTGCAGTGTTCGTGGCAGCTGAACAAAAAACTGAGCTTTACTGCCGGCTGCAATAATCTCTTTAACATTTATCCTGATGAGATTAAGGAGATCAATGCCCTAAACACCAATTTATCTTTTGGCGGTCAGATTCCTTATAGCCGGACAGCTAACCAGTTCGGATTCAACGGGATGTCTTATTATACCAGCCTGCGTCTAAAATTTTAGCAAGCCTTGTTCCTGTAAAATTACCGGCAGCTGCTGTTTGGCTGTGCTGATTTTTGTTTTTTTTTTCAAAACCTGGGGTAAAAAAATTAGCTGTTCCCTCTTAGCTAATTACAAACCAAATATACTATATGAGATTTTATTATTACCTGCTAGGCTTAATGTCTTTGCTGCCTTCCATTGTCCTGGCACAGAACCAGCCTCCTGCTCCCGATCCGCTCAACATTTTCCTGAACAAAGAAAAAACCCGTTACATCAAATTTGGCGGGTATATGCAGATCTGGTTAAGAAATACACAATTAAATCCGGGCAGTAAGATCAACGATTCGCAGGTGAACTCCGTTACGGATGTTTCTTTGCGCAGGGTAAGATTAAAAGTTACTGCAATGCCGGTAGATAACCTGATGCTGGTACTTCAACTGGGACCAACCAACGTCAATAACCTGACAAAAACGGATACTTATGTGGATTTCCTGGATGGCTATGCCGATTATAAAATCAACAGTTATATTTCTGTTGGTGGCGGACGTTCATCCTGGACAGGTCTGTCACGTTATGCAACCGGTTATACTAAAACGCTGCTTTATGAAACGCCTTTAATCAATCTGGGAGACATTAACAAGACAGATATTACCCAGCGCAAACTCGGACTGTTTGTCAAAGGCGCTGTAGGAAAACTGGATTACCGCTTCGCCTATGCCACTCCTTATAATACAGGAGGAACAGCACCACTGGAAAATATTGCTGTTTTTAATACGAGAGTCATCAAACCCAACTGGTCAGGTTATATCAAATGGCAGTTCTTTGATAAAGAGAGTAATGTTATGGCCCAATCGCAGGGCGCTTATCTGGGTAAAAAGAAGGTCCTGAATATCGGTGCAGGTTTTGAAATCCAGAAGGATGCGCTCTGGCATAAAACCGCTGCTAAAGACACAGTTACAGATAATCTTAAACAATTTGCCGCTGATATTTTTTACGATACCCCACTGAATAAAGAAAAAGGGACTGCTTTTACTTTTTATGGGGTTTATCATCATCATGATTTTGGTCCGCGTTATACCCGGATACTGGCCATAGGTAATCCTGCCAATGGTGTAGATCCTGCCAAAGCCTCATTTAATGGATCTGGAAACGGATACCCTGTGATCGGAACCGGAAACAGTCTGAGTATGCAGACTGGTTTTCTGTTACCTTATTTTAATCAGCAAACAAAGGGTGCCCAGTTACTGCCTGCTATAGGTATACAATATTCAAAATTTGACAGGCTGGCCGATCCGATGATCACCTACGATGCCGGGGTCAGTCTGCTGCTCAAAGGGCATGCTTCAAAATTTGTCTTTAACGCCCAAAGCAGACCCATCTTTATGGCACAGCCAGATGGGAACATTACAGCTGTCAGCAGAAAAATGATGTATGTGCTGATGTATCACATCTCAATTGATTAATAAATATTATTTTTAAACCTTCAATATGGAAATCTCTTTAAACACATCAGTTAAAACGCAAAACAGAAGTTTGATGAAAAGATTATTTACTAATCTCACTTTCTGGGTTTTAATTGCAATTATAGCCGGCATAGTACTGGGAACTTTAAATCCGGCACTGGCAGTAAAAATGGAAATAGTTGGTAAGACCTTTGTGGATATTATCAAACTTTTTATCGCTCCGATTATCTTCCTGACCATTGTATTAGGTATCAGTGGCATGGGTGATCTGAAAAAAGTTGGACGTATTGGTGTCAAATCACTGCTCTATTTTGAGGTGGTCACTACCTTTGCGCTGGCCATCGGTATTTTTGTAGCCTATATTATCAGACCCGGACATATAGACCGCACTGGTCTGAATATACAGGACCCTTCAAAATATACCAAAGCAGCTGAATCAGGTGCTGGTTTTGACTGGGGAAAGTTTTTCCTGTCCAATCTGACCTTACAGGTACTGGTTGTAGCGATCATCGTTGGTATTGCACTTAATTTTTATTCCAGAAGACAAGCAGTTATTGGTGTTTTGGGTAAAGCCTCAAAGATCGTTTTCACAGGTTTGAAATACGTCATGTACCTGGCTCCGCTTGGCGCTTTTGGTGGTATGGCTTATACTATCGGTAAATTCGGTCTGCAAACGCTGATTCCGCTGGGTAAACTGATGGGTACGGTCTATCTGACTATGGCGCTGTTTGTATTTGTAATTCTCGGCTCTATCATGCGATATTTTAATTTAAGCATTGTTAGCTTTCTTAAATATATCAAAGAAGAACTGCTTCTTGTTTTGGGTACCTCATCATCCGAATCGGCCCTGCCTTCTATTATGAAAAAACTGGAGCAGCTGGGTTGCAGTAAATCTGTTGTCGGTCTGGTTATCCCTACGGGATATTCTTTCAATCTGGATGGAACATCTATCTATTTATCAATGGCTATTATCTTTTTAGCTCAATTGTATAATGTTCATTTAACATTTCCGGAAATGTTAAGTATTATCGGAATTTTAATGCTGACTTCCAAAGGGGCAGCCGGGGTTACAGGCAGCGGCTTTATTGTATTGGCTTCTACCCTTACCGCGATTCATAAAATCCCCGTAGAAGGGCTGGCATTCCTGTTAGGAGTAGACAAGTTTATGAGTGAAGCCCGTGCGATTACCAATATTATCGGAAACGGGGTGGCAACAATTGTGATTGCTAAAACTGAGAATGAATTTCATCCCGGCGAGGACAATGTACTTACGCTGAAAAAATAAGACTACCTGCCTTATTCAAAGAAGAAGCCGGTACATATTAAATGCACCGGCTTCTTTTATAAAGTCTGCTTACGCAAAGACTATATATAATTATTTATCGCTGTTTTTCTTTTCAGTTACTTCAGTGCGAATCTCCTGAGCAAGTGTTTTTAAATCTTGCATTGCTTTACGAACTCTGGTACCAGCAGCACCGTTACCAGCGTTATAAAACTTGTCTGCATCTGCCTCAACTCCGGCGATTAACTCTTTTAATTTTGCGAATTTTTCCATGATATTATGTTTATTAAATTTGATTTCTGGGTTTAAAGTTAATAATTGTTTGTTTTCTTCCAAATCAATAACGAACGATAATTGGGTTTTAATATGTCCATATCTTTATTTAAAACCATTTCTATGGGGTATTGTTAAAGATCCTGCAATTTAAAAGCTACAGGAGCCATGAAAAAAGAACCTAAACACCAAAAACATAAATTAACTGATTTACAGATAGTTAAAACAAATAACCCGCAAAAAAACAGCCTTCAGGCATATCATAGTGCTACCGAACACCAGGAAGGATCTGAACTCCCGGCCATCGAAAATTTAAATCAGCAGTAAGGATTAAAAGATGAGCTAGAGGGGGCCAAAAACAAGCATTCTGACAATACAATGACAAAAAACAAAGACTCATTGTATGATAAAAACAAGAAAACAGACCCTGGAGGAAGCCAGCGGGATGAGGATGAAGACGAAAAAGAGAAGATTATAAGCCCCTGATCTCTGGTAAACCAGAGATCAGGATCAGCCCGCCTTAATATACTGCCGGAGATGGCTGATTAGACTTCAGATCAATTTTGGTACGGTTTAGTTTAGGAAATAAAGCAATGACTAAAAGTACAACGATCAGTACAATACTAATCAGCAGATAATAGTCCATCATAGCTCTCAGCTGTGCCTGGTTATCTACAGTTCTGTTCAGCAGACCTCTTGCTGCCTTCGCGGCAAGATCCGGAGCCATGCCTTTACCGGTTAGTGTGCGCGTATATTGTGTTAAACGCTCAGAGACCACAGTATTCAATCCGCTCAGCTGTTCCTGGAAACGATTGATATGGTTATTTTTTTGCTGCAGCTGGAAATAGTTAACCAGTGCTATACTGGTACAAAATCCGGTAAAACGAAAGAATACACCCGTAGCCGATGCTGAACTTCCCAGATGCTCAGGTACAGAAGAGATCGCAAAAACAATAATAGGCGTCATTAGCATCCCCGCTCCCATCCCTTGAATAATTAAAGGGATCACGTAGGTTGAAGGATCAGCCTGTGTGGTAAAAAGAAACCACATCCAGACATGAAAGATCAGTAACAAAACAAAACCATATAACCAGACCAGACGGATGGGTCTTTTCATCAGAATCAGACGGGAAGAAATCAGTACACTCACTACTATACCAGCAATATTTGCCGCCATAATATAACCTATATGTATAGGGTCCATACCTAAAATCACCGCAAAATAGACTGAAACGATTCCCAAAGCTCCGCGAATAAGATAAAGGACAAAGATCATAAACATCCCTACGTTGAAATTTCTGTGTTTAAATACGTCTAAATTCAGGTATGGGCGTTTCAGGTGAAGCTGTCTGAGCACATGCAGTCCGATTAGCAATATCGTTGCCGATAAACTCCAGACAATTCTGGAATCCTGCAGCCAGTAATACTGCTGTCCGTAAACCAGCGTATATCCCAGTAAACACAGCACAGCAGAATAAATGATAAAACTGTAAACATCGAGCTGATAAAGCGGCATCTTTCTGTTCAGCCTTATATTATTCATAATCACTAAAAGCAGCACTCCCCCCGGGATATAGGTAAAAATGATAAACTTGTAAAGTACATTATAATCAAAGGCATCTAAGATCGGCGCGGTAATAATTGTTGATATCGGCGTAATACAGAGTAAAAGACAGTAAAATATGGAATAACCAATTTCTCTGGCTCTTTCACTATGCAGGCTGCCAAAAATGAGCGTAATACAGATACTGGTAGTCATACAATTAGACATCCCCTGAAGAAATCTGAAAAACAGCAGGATATATAAATTCTGTGTATGAAAACAAACGTAAGCAGTAGCCATCTGAATCAAAATACTCAGGATGAAGTATTCCCTGG